>CAVKUV010000036.1:0-28993 GCA_963659505.1 Lachnospiraceae bacterium | reverse complement strand
AACCGACTAAAAATACAGGGCAAACTTGCGCAACTTATTTTTTGAACATTACTAACTTGGCGGCGGCGAAGATGCAAGCTCTCGCCAAACTGGCCTCTCGGAAGGCCATTTGCCTTTCAGAAGACACTGTTTCCGTCACTTAGTTAATTGCAAAAGTACTGATTATCCGCAAAATTCGCAAACGTTTACGTTGCTTTTTTAAGCCAAAGCACTGCAAGCAAGCGCAAAAGGGCGTAACTTTGCAGCGTGAATTATGAATGAGTAATGAATAGTTGATAATAAGTTAGTTAGAAAACATTGGTTAAGGCTGTCGTGAGACAGCCTTAATTTTTTGCCCCAAGCCCAGGTTTGCCCACTTTTCCACCTGCCCGACAGACCGACTGCCACCCCAACGCATACACTGAAATAGCACCGACAGATTTGCCGCAAGTGCGGAAAATGTGTAAAATCACACAAAACAAGTATCAAAAATGTGTAGAACTCCACATTTTCGGCACATCGGCAAAAAAATGGCACGTTAGACACTGAAGCTCCTGAACTATTCCGATGAGGACAACAATTGAATTTCATAAAAGTTTAAGACGACTTTATTGCCTAAAATAATAAAATGAGTAAATTTGCATACCAAGACAATTCTAAAGGAAATATTCACACAGAACAAAGAAATGAAAACGGTTTTTGATTTCTCTGTCAAAGACAGAAAAGGCAAGGAAGTTGCACTGAAAGAGTATGCAAACGAAGTGCTGCTCATAGTAAACACAGCGACAAAGTGCGGCTTCACCCCACAATACGAGGAGTTGGAAAAGTTGTATGAGAAATACCACAGCCAAGGTTTCGAGATATTGGACTTCCCCTGCAACCAGTTTGGACAGCAGGCTCCCGGCACCGACGAGTCGATCCACCAGTTCTGCAAGCTCACCTACGGCACGGAGTTTCCGCGCTTCAAGAAGGTTAAGGTGAACGGCGACGATGCCGACCCGCTCTACAAGTTCCTCAAGGAGCAGCGCGGATTTGCAGGATGGGACGACAGCCACCCCTTGACACCGCTGCTCGACGAGATGCTCAGCAAGGAAGACCCCAACTACAAGGACAGCGCCGACATAAAGTGGAACTTCACCAAATTCCTCACCAACAAGCTGGGCATGGTCGTGGCGCGCTTCGAGCCTACCGAGAAGATAGAGAACATAGCCGAGAAGATAGAGGAACTGTTGAAGTAAGGGCAGTTTTATAAAGAGGTAAACAAATGGCTTTTTGACATGGAACAGACTATCGAACGCACCAAATGCCTCATCGTGGGCAGCGGACCCGCCGGCTACACGGCGGCCATCTATGCGGCAAGGGCCAACCTGAAGCCCATAGAGTATAGCGGACTGCAACCCGGCGGACAGCTCACGCAGACAACCACGGTGGAGAACTTCCCCGGCTATCCGCAGGGGGTTGACGGCAACCAGATGATGATGGACATTAGGGAACAGGCCGAACGCTTCGGCGCCGACATAAGAGACGGCGAGATAGTGGAAGCCGACCTGTCGGCCGCGCCCTACAAGCTGACCACCGACGACGGCCACACCATTGAGGCCGACACGGTAATCATCGCCACGGGAGCCTCGGCCAAGTATCTGGGCCTCGACGACGAGCGCAAATACAATGGCCAAGGAGTGTCGGCGTGCGCCACTTGCGACGGCTTCTTCTACCGCAAGAAGACCGTGGCCGTAGTGGGCGGCGGCGACACGGCCTGCGAAGACGCGCTCTATCTGGCCGGACTGGCCAAGAAGGTGTATCTGATTGTGCGCAAGCCCTACCTGAGGGCATCCGACGTGATGCAGCAGAGGGTGAGGCAGACCGAAAACATCGAGATACTGTTTGAGCACAACGCCATCGGACTCTACGGCGACAACGGCGTTGAGGGCGTGCATCTGCTGAAGCGCAAGGGCGAACCCGACGAGGAGCGCATTGACATGGCCATCGATGGCTTCTTCCTCGCCATCGGCCACAAGCCAAACAGCGACGTGTTCAAGCAGTGGCTCGACACCGACGAGCAGGGCTACCTGAAGAAGACCGACGGAACGCCACGCACGAAGATACCTGGAGTGTTTGTCGCCGGCGACGTTGCCGACCCCAACTACCGCCAGGCCATCACCGCAGCCGGCTCGGGATGCCAAGCCGCCATCGAGGCCGAACGCTTCCTCGCCACGCTTTAAGGCGGGTTCTATAAATTACCTTTGATGGATTTTTGAATTTTAGCCGAGCAGATTTCGCTTCCTTTCTGAAAGAGCATAGCGGGCTATGCGACTGAAGAAGGAGGTGAAATCTGCCGGATAAAATCAAAAAGACACAAAGAGCAACCCGTCTAAAAAGAAGTTTAACAATGCGTGGAATTTATAGAACACGCCTTTAGGCAAAGAAGAGACCTATACCTTTATATATAATAGCACGAAAGCGTCGCCACAAAGCGCAACGACCAACATTGGTCGGCTTTGTGGCGACGCTTTCGTGCTTTGTTTGTTATGCCCCAAGCCTCACTTGCGCCTTCCACCAGGCACGGCCCACAGTCCGCCAAAGGTGAGCGCACCGTTGAGCAGCAGCAGCTCATAGCCAAACTTATAGCCAAGGAAGCGGCTCGCCAACGTGTCTATCGCAAGGCAGACCAGCGGCGAGGCCACGGCGACGAACGGCACAAGGCGGTCGTTGACGCCGCGCCGGGTGAACAGGCCGAAGGCGAAAAGGCCAAGCAGAGGGCCGTAGGTGTACGACACGAGTATGTAGATGGCATCGATGACACTCGTGGAATTGACCATGCGGAACACCAGCATGAACACCACAAACACCACTCCCATGAAGAAATGCACCCTGTGGCGCAGACGCTCGTCGGCAGGACGGCCACACACATCGACGCAAAAGCACGTGGTGAGCGACGTGAGCGCAGAGTCGGCCGAGCTGAACGACGCGGCCACGATGCCGAGGGTGAACAGAGCCATGGCCGCAGTGCCGAGCTTGCCCGTGGCGGCAAACATTGGGAGCAGTTCGTCGCCCTGCGCAGGCAGCGCCACACCCTGCTTGGCGGCCAGCAAGGCCAGCATTACGCCAAGCGAGAGGAAGAGGAAATTGGCCGGAAGAAAGGCGAAGCCATATGAGCACATGTCCTTCTGAGCGTCGCGGAGCGTGCGGCAGGTGAGGTTCTTCTGCATCTTGTCTTGGTCGAGACCGGTCATCACCACCACCACAAACACGCCACTGAGAAACTGCTTCCAGAAGTTCTGCCGCGAAACCCAGTCGTCGAGCACAAACACGCGGCTCATCTGACTGTCGCATACGGCCCTGACCGCTCCGCCAATGCCCATGCCGAGAGCCTCAACCACGTGGAGCATGATGAGCAGAAGGGCGGCAAAGAGGCACACGGTCTGAAGACTGTCGGTCCAGACGAGCGTCTTTATGCCGCCACGGCGCGTGTACAGCCATATCAGCAGCACCATGAGCGTGGCCGTTGCGGCAAACGGCACGCCCCAAGCGTCGAACACAAACCGCTGGAGCAGGGCGCACACCACATAGAAGGCCACCGCCGCGCCCGACATCTTCGACAGGAGGAAGAACCAAGCCCCCGTCTTGTAGGACACGGGGCCGAGCCTCTCGCCCAGGTAGGCGTAGATTGACGTAAGCCCAAGCCTATAGTAGAGGGGCAGAAGCAGAAAGGCCACGATGAAGTAGCCGGGGATGAAGCCAAGGCACATCTGCAGGTAGGTCATGCCGGAGCGCAGGGCCATGCCCGGAACCGAAACAAACGTGACACCCGAAATGGAGGCCCCCACCATGCCAAAGGCCACCATGAGCCACGGCGAGTGGCGCCCGGCGGTGAAGAACGTGGAGTTGGAGCCGCCCCTGCCGCCAGCCAAACGGCTGACAAGAAGCAGCACGGCGAAGTAAGCCAATAGGGTTGCAAGGATTATCATGGTGCAAAGGTAAGAAAAACAAACGAACTGTACGGCAGAAAACGCAAGAACGCCCCCATCGGCACTTCTGCCAATGGGGGCGTCGCTATTAACCCTAAAACTTAGATGTATGAAAAATATGTAGTTATGCCTAAAATGGCCTTGGAATGGGGCTTAGCCAACGGAGCTTATTCCACGGTGATCTGGCGCGCCACCTTGGCCGTTGCCGGCTCCAGCTTGGGCAGCTCAACGGTGAGCACACCGTTCTCCACGCGCGCCGAAATCTTGTTGCGGTCAACGTCGTCGGGCAGAATGAGCGTCTGCTCAAACTTGCTGTAGGAGAACTCACGGCGCAAGTAGCGCGCGTTGTCGGCCTCGCCACTGGGGGCGTCCTTCTTCTCCAGCTTCACGGTGAGGTTGCCGTCGTCGTTGATGTGTACGGTGAAGTCGTCCTTCCTCATTCCCGGGGCAGCCATCTCCACGGTATATCCGTGGTCCGACTCCTTAACGTTGATGGCCGGAGCCGTGGCGTTTGCCCTCGGCATATAGTTGTCTGTGTCAAAGAAGTCGCCGAACACGTCGGGCAACCATGCTGTGTTTCTTCTAACGGATGTCATAATCAGTATCTCCCAATCATTAGTTTGTTGTTGTTTTCTTGTCTCTCTCGTGAGCCTCCGCCCACAGGCCGGTTTTCTGTTCCGCCTGTGTTGGTTTCGGCTTCCATAACCCTATGTAACAACAAGCGTACCAACGCTTTGGCGAGTGACTTTTTGACGCATGGCTACGCCATTTTGTCGGCATCAAACTTACCTATGGCCTTCATAACATCGACGGCCTGCTCCACCGTGGCCACCTGCGCCACCACCATCGAGCGGCGGCCATTCTGCTCGCGCAGGTTGCAGCGGCGCGCATTGGCGGCCACATACGACAACATGGCGTCGAAGGCGTGGCTGCGGTAGTAGGGACTCTGCGGGTTCGACGGAAACACTATTGTCATGCGCCCCTGCTTGAGCATCAGCTTCTCGCAGCCGAGCGCCTTGCCCATGCGCCTCAGCGGCACCACGAGCATCAGTTCCTCGCCCTCACGGGGCACAGGGCCAAAGCGGTCGATGAGCCGCTGGCGATACTGCTCAAGGTCGGCGTCGGTGGTCAGGTTGTCGAGTTCGCGGTAGAGCAGCATGCGCTCGCTGTCGCCCGGCACGTAGGAGTCGGGGAAATACATCTCCAGGTCGCTCTCTATGGCGCAGTCGTCAACGAAGTCGCCGCCCTTCAGCTCAGCCGTCTGCTCCTCGTCGGAATACAGTTCGGCAAACTCGTCGTTCTTCAGTTCGGTCACGGCTTGGTTGAGTATCTTCTGGTAGGTCTCGTAGCCGAGGTCGGCGATGAAGCCGCTCTGCTCGGCGCCGAGCAGGTTGCCGGCTCCGCGTATGTCGAGGTCCTGCATGGCGATGTTGATGCCCGAGCCCAAGTCGGAGAAGTTCTCAAGAGCCTCAAGCCTGCGGCGCGACTCGGGGTTGAGGTCGGCCAGTGGCGGGGCGAGCAGATAGCAGAACGCCTTGCGGTTGCCGCGCCCCACGCGGCCTCGCATCTGGTGCAGGTCGCTCAGTCCGAAGTTCTGCGCCGAGTTTATTATTATGGTGTTGGCGTTGGGTATGTCGATGCCGTTCTCCACGATTGTGGTTGATAGCAGCACGTCGTAGTCGTGGTTGGCGAAGTCGATGATGATGCGCTCCAGGTCGTCGGGCTTCATCTGTCCGTGGCCTATGGCTATGCGCGCGTCGGGTATGTACTTCCTTATTATGGTGGCTATGTGCTCAAGGTCGCTTATGCGGTTGTTTACGAAATACACCTGCCCGTTGCGGCTCATCTCGAAGTTGATGGCGTCGGCTATTATCTCGGGGCTGAACGTGTGTATCTCGGTCTGTATGGGATAGCGGTTGGGCGGCGGGGTCTGTATGGTGCTCATGTCGCGTGCGCCCACGAGCGAGAACTGGAGCGTGCGCGGAATGGGCGTGGCCGACATGGTGAGCGTGTCGACGTTCACCTTCAGCTGCCGCAGCTTCTCCTTTGTGGCCACGCCAAACTTCTGCTCCTCGTCGATGATGAGCAGACCGAGGTCTTTAAACTTCACCGACTTGCCAATGAGCTTGTGCGTACCGACGACGATGTCCACCTTGCCGTCGGCCAAGTCGGCCAGCACCTGGCGCGTCTGCTTGGCGCTGCGCGCCCTCGTGAGGTAATCGACCCTCACGGGGAAGCCGTCGAGCCGCTTGCAGAAGGTGCGGTAGTGCTGGTAGGCGAGCACCGTGGTTGGCACGAGCACGGCCACCTGCTTTGAGTCGCACGCCGCCTTGAAGGCCGCGCGCACGGCCACCTCGGTCTTGCCGAAGCCCACGTCGCCACACACGAGGCGGTCCATGGGGCGGGCGCGCTCCATGTCGGCCTTCACCTCGTTGGTGGCCTTTAGCTGGTCGGGCGTGTCCTCATAGAGGAAACTGGCCTCCAGCTCGTGCTGCATGAACGAGTCGTGGCTGAAGGCGTAGCCCTTTTCGTGGCGGCGGCGCGCATACAGGCGTATCAGGTCGCGGGCTATGTCCTTTATCTTCTTCTTGGTGCGCTCCTTGAGCCGCTCCCACTGCCCCGTGCCGAGCTGGCTCAGGCGCGGCGCCTCGCCGTTGTCCTGCCCCTTATACTTCGACACCTTGTAGAGCGAGTGTATCGACACGTAGATGGAGTCGCCGCGCTGATACTGTATCTTTATCATCTCCTGGTAGCCGTCGCCCTGCGGCATGCGCACGAGTCCGCCGAAGCGGCCTATGCCGTGGTCAACGTGTACCACGTAGTCGCCCACCTCAAACTGCCTTATCTCCTTGAGCGTGAGGGCCACCTTGCCGCTGCGCGCCTCGTCGGAGCGCAGGTTGTACTTGTGGAAGCGGTCGAATATCTGGTGGTCGGTGAAGAAGCACACGCGCAGGTTGGCGTCGGCGAAGCCCTCGTGCAGAGTGTTCTGCACCGGGGTGAACTCTATGGGCAGGGCCGTGGCGGCCGACTGCTGCGCGGCCGACTTGCCGCAGCCCAGTATCTCGGCCAGACGCTCGTTTTGCTTCTGGCTGTCGGCCAGGATGAATAGGCGGTAGCCCTGCAGCTGGTAGTCGTCGAGCGACCGGCGCAGCAGGTCGAAGTTCTTGTGGAACAGCGGCTGGGCGGTGGTGCTGAAGTGGATGGCCGCGTCGGGGGTGCGCACGCGGCGGTTGCCTATCTCGACGAGGCGGAAGCGGGCGGCCTCGGCGGCAAACGCGCTGCCCGTGCAGAGCTGCGTCTCGCTGTTCATGCGCTCCACTATGGCCTGGCGCTCCACCTCGGTGGCTCCCTCCATGCGCTCGGCCACGGCCTGCTTCGAGAAGCCCTCGTCGTAGGTGCGCGCCACTGCGTCTTGCACGTAGCCCATGTCTTTGGCCACGAGCACGGTGTCGCCGGGCAGGAAGGCGAGCAGCGGCACCTGCTCGTCGGCCTGTTCGGCCAGCTCGGGCACTATCTCTACGCTGTCGCGCTTGTCGCTCGACAGCTGCGTGCTCACCTCGAATGTGCGTATGGAGTCGATGTCGTCGCCGAAGAAGTCGATGCGGAACGGCAGCTCGCAGCTATAGGAGTATACGTCGAGTATGCTGCCGCGCAGGGCAAACTGCCCCGGCTCATAGACGTAGTCAACCTCGCTGAAGCCAAAGCCGCGCAGGGTCTTGCACACCTCGGTCACGTCGGCGGTCTGCCCACGGCGCAGCTGCAGCGTGCGGCTGTCGAGCCGGCGGCGCGAAACGACAAGCTCGGCCACGGCCTCGGGATAGGTGACTACATAGAGGTGGCCGCGCGCGCCATCCGCCCCAACGCCATTGCCGGCGGCGCACGTGTTGAGGCGGCTCAACGCCTCGGTGCGCAATATCTCGTTGGCGGAGTCGCGCTGGGCGTACTTCACCGCGCGGCGGTATGACGAGGGGAAGAATAGCACGTTGGCGTCGCCGAGTATCTGGGTGAGGTCGTGGTAGAAGTAGCCGGCCTCGTCGGCGTCCTGGAGTATGAAGAGGGCGGTAAGCCCGCACTTTTCGGTGAGCGCGCCAAACAGCATTGGCGCTGACGAGGCCACAAGGCCGTCGAGCGAAACCGACTTCACAGCAGAATCGCCCAGTGTCTTGGCCAACGCTCCCACCTGCGGAAGCTTGGCGTACAATTGTTTAAGTTCCTTTATGTCCATTGGATAGCTACGGCAAAGGTAGCGCAAAAATCCGACTAAGCGAAAGGATTGGGCGGCTTAGTGAGGCCGCGACGGGTGTTTGCGGGGCTATGGATGGTGGTTTGTCGGGCTGAGGATGGTGTTTTTTGTGCTGGATATGGCTGAAAGTCATGCTGGATATGGTGGTAAGTCATGCTAAACATGGGGGTAAGTCATGCTAAACATGGGGGTAAGTCATGCTAAATGCCATGGTAAGTTGGCTCATATCGAACGATACGCGTGCTCGTATCGAACGATGCGCATGCTCGTATCGAACGATATGAGCACGCGTATCGTTCGATGTGAGGTGACTTTGTGGCATGTTTGGCATGACTTTCCACGGCATTTGGCATGACTTACCACGCCGTTGGGCATGACTATCCACTGCCGTTGGGCGGTGAAAAACCACTTATACGGTTAGGCGGAATGGGTGCAATGTAGTGGGCGACGTGTCTCACGTCGCGACAGTTTCCGCTACGACTGTGCGGTGAGACACCGCACCCACTACACATTAGTCACAACAAAATGGACACCATATAAAAAAACACATCTCTCTTCACTCAAAAAGACGTAACTTTGTGGCTATTCAGCAAACTAACCAACAAGACGATGAGAAACGTGATTGTATCTCTGGCACTGGCATGTGGCTTCTGCGCCGCAGCCAACGCCGCCAACATAGAGAAGCCGTGGGCCAACGGCAAACTGCAAGTGTCGGCCAACCACAGATACCTGCAACTGGCCAACGGCAAGCCCTTCTTCCTGCTGGGCGACACGGGCTGGCTGCTGCCCGAACGGCTCAACCGCGACGAGGCCCCCTACTATCTGCAAAAGTGCCGCGAGGCCGGATTCAACACCGTTCTCGTGCAGGTGATGAACGCCACCCCCACATTTAATATATATGGCCAGCAGTCGCTGCCCTATGGCTGGGACTTGTCGAAGGCCGACCCCGAGGGCACATACAGCTACTGGGACCACATGGACTACATCATAAAGACAGCCGAGGCCAACGGCATATACATAGGCATGGTGGCCATATGGGGCTCGCAAGTGAAGGGCGGCAACATCAACGAGGAGCAGGCAAGGGCCTACGGCGAGTTTCTGGCCAACCGCTACAAGCGGTCGCCCAACATCATCTGGATAATGGGCGGCGACATTCAGGGCGACATTCACCCCGAAGTGTGGGAGGCGATGGCCACGGCCATCAAGGGCATCGACCATAACCACCTGATGACCTACCACCCACGCGGACGCTACACGTCGGCCAAGTGGTGGAGCAAGGCCGGGTGGATAGACTTCCACACCTTCCAGAGCGGCCACCGCAAGTATGGCCAGCGCATGGGCAACAAGGACTACCCCATACCCGACGGCACCGAGGAGGACAACTGGATGTATGTCGACTCCACGTGGGCCTACAAGCCCATGAAGCCCGTGCTCGACGCCGAGCCAAGCTACGAGGACATTCCCAAGGGGCTGCACGACCCTGGCGAGGGGCGGTGGCAGGACTGCGACGTGCGCCGCTATGCCTACTGGAGCGTGTTTGCCGGATCGTGCGGCCACACCTACGGCCACAACGCCATAATGCAGATGCTCAAGCCGGGCGTGGCCACGGGCTATGGGCGCAACGGGGCGGAGAAGACGTGGTTTCAGGCTCTCGACGACCCCGGCTTCAACCAGATGAAGCACCTGAAGAACCTTATGCTCGCCCTGCCCTACTTCGACCGCGTGCCCGACCAAAGCGTCGTAGCCGGAAAGAACGGCAAGCGGTATGAACGGCTCATCGCCACAAGGGGCGACGACTATCTATTGGTGTACAACTACAGCGGCGTGACGATGAAGATTGACCTGCGCAAGATTTCGGGCAAGCGGAAGCGGGCGTGGTGGATGGATGCCGCAAGCGGACAACTGGAATACCTTGGCGAGTTTGACGACAAGGTGGCAAGCGTCAATCCGCCAAAGGCGCGCAAGGGCTTCGGCGACGGGGTGCTTATCGCCATAGACGCAAGCAAAGGCTACATAGCCAAGGGGCAGAAGAGCGTGGCCGACCAAAGCCTTGGCGGCAGCAAGCGCGACTTGAACGAATAGCTCACTTAACGGCCACTGTCTGTGTGCCTTTCCTGCCTCGCCATGCCGCCGATTGGCAAAAAAGCAGTAATTTTGCCCATCGAATAACAAGGCTGTCCAATTTGTTGTCCGCCTTGTAGTGGGTGCGGTGTCCCACCGCACACCAAGCGGGTGGTGCGGCAGTTGCGACGTGAGACACGTCGCCCACTACCCACCGCACCCACCACAATAGGCACAACAAATTGGACACCCCATCGAATAACGACACATTATAATATATATATGAAAAAGATTTTTTTGGCGGCATCGGTAGCCGCATTGGCACTCACGGCTTGCCAAGAGTCGCTTGAAGACCGATGCGCACGCGAGGCCAAGATATACACCGAGAAGAAATGCCCGGCACAGATAGGCGAGAACGTAACCATCGACAGTGCGGTGTTTGAGCGCTCCACCCACACCATGTGCTACTTCTACACGCTCACCGGGGCTGCCGACAACAAGGAGACGGTGGAGAAGCTTAACCCTCGCGAAGCACTGCTGAACGGACTGAAGAACTCCACCTCGGTGAAGACCTACAAGGATGCCGGCTACAACTTCCAGTACACCTACTGCTCTGGCAGCAACAAGGGCGAGGTGCTGTTTTCTGTAACGTTCAAAAAGGGCGACTATTGACAATACCCACACTGCCAATAGTAGGCGCTGCGCCCTCGCCGTACCATTCAACCACATGAAGCCAACAAGGCTAACTTAGTAGGCGCTGCGTCTCGCTGCGCCCTCAACAAGAAGCCCCTGCGCCCATCGCAACAAGCTAAAATACTGCTACAACGGTGCAAAAGCTTTCATTTCACAAGGAAATTCAAGGAAAATGTTATAACTTTGCAAAGGTTTGTAGATTAACTATACTTTTCAGACAACACGCATTTTATGATTACACGATTAGGGTTTGTCGCCGCCGCCCTCTTGGCCGCATCCTCCTCGTTAGCCCAAGAGGCGACGACAGAGCAAAGCACAACCGACAAAAACATACTAAACCACCTCGACGGGTCGATCACGCTTGGCACAACTGGCGTGGGCGTCGACTTGGCCATGCCCATCGGCAACAGGGTGCAGGTGCGCGCCGGCTTCTCTTTCTTCCCCCACTATGAGCAGACGATGCACTTCGGCGTTCAGGTGGGCGACGACACCGACCCAACGGTGCAGGACGAGAAGTTCAACAAACTGTCGAAAACGCTGAACGAGATGTTCGCCTTCGATGTGGACCGCAACGTCGACATGATCGGCAAACCCACAATGAAGAACTTCAAGTTCTTGGTTGACGTGTTCCCCTTCCGCAACAAGCACTGGCACGTAACCACGGGTTTCTATTGGGGCCCGTCAACGGTGGCCACGGCCGAGAACGCCGCCTACGACGCCACGTCGCTGGTGTGCGTGTCAATCTACAACAAGCTGTACGACCGCGTCCAGGCTTCCTATGAGTCTTACCTGCGCTTTCTCGAAGGCGACCCAGCCGACCTTGTGCCTTACATAAAGGTGGGCGACCAGGAACTGGTGGCAAGCGAGGAACTCTACAACAAGTTTAAGCACTATGGCAAGATGGGCGTTCACATAGGCGACTACAAGGACGGCACGCCATATCAGATGAAGCCCGATGCCGACAACATGGTCTCGTGCAGGATAAAGACCAACAACTTCCGCCCCTACCTCGGCTTCGGCTATGGCGGAAGACTGTCGAAGCGGAGCGACCGCAACTGGATTTCGTTCGACTGCGGCGCAATGTTCTGGGGCGGAACGCCAAGGATAATCACCCACGAGACCGTTGACTTGGCCAAGGATGTTGAGAACATCGGCGGCAAGGTGGGACGCTACGTCCGCTTCTTCAAAACCTTCAAGGCTTATCCCGTGCTGGAGCTAAGGCTCACCCACCGGATATTCTGATGAATTGGCGCAGTGTATATAGGCTGCCCAATTTGTTATGCCTCGCTGTGTAGTGGGTGCGGTGTCCCACCGCACACCAAGCGGCAATGCGGCAGTTGCGACAATTACGACGTGAGACACGTCGCCCACTACAGCAGAGGCCACCACTAGGAGGTACGGCGCCTCGCCGTACCATTCAACCAACATGTAGCGCATGAGGCAAACTTAGTAGGCGCTGCGTCCTCGCTGCGCCCCACTCCCACTCTCACTCTCACTCTCACAACACTTCAATATTCACTTCTTTGCTAGGCTGCCCCATTTGATATTCCTCTTTTTTGTGGTCAGTTCTCCTTATACAACCGCTTCGGCGCATGCCGCGCCCTGAAAGGGCAGCTACACATAGCCCAGGGCAACACCCTGGGTTTCAAAAGTTCTCATTCTAACTTGCGCCCTGAAAGGGCAGCTGCATGAAGGCGCACTTGATTTGGAAGAATGGGGCATTACTTGCTTCATGTAGTTGCCCTTTCAGGGCGCAAGTTACCTTTCTGTCTACTACCCAGGGCGTTGCCCTGGGCTATGTGCAGCTGCCCTTTCAGGGCGCAGCATACGCCGAAATTACCCTCAATAGGCTTGCGCCAATCAATCAGAGACACTCTTCCACTTTTGGGTACAACAAATTGGACACCCTACTTCTTTGCACGGGCGCAGCGAGGACGCAGCGCCTACTACATAGCCTCGTTGGCTTCGGCATACATCGCTTCGTTTTCGCTCTGAAGAGCGATTGCCCAATGATATTTCTTTCGCTCTGGCGAGCGATTGGTACGGCGAGGCGCCGTACCTCCTATGCCGTCCGTGGCCTGAAAGTGATGTCCGCACCGAAGGGACGACACTTCCATTAGGAGGTACGGTGCCTCGCCGTACCATTCAACCAAGTGGAACACATGCTGCAAACTTAGTAGGCGCTGCGTCCTCGCTGCGCCCCATGCATCGTTAGCTATACTTCGCTTTCTTTGCACGGGCGCAGCGAGGACGCAGCGCCTACTAATTTGCCTTTGCAGAGCGATTGGCGTGCGGTGAGACACCGCACCCACTACAGCAGAGACTGTCTCACATCAAAGTCTTACTTCACCACCACTTTCTTTCCATTGAACACATACACGCCGCTGGGCAGACCTGTGGTAGAGGTGGCCGACTGGCGCACCACCATGCCGCTGAGGTTGTATATCGTGCCGGCTGAAGTGTTGTCGTTGCCATTGACATCAACAATGCCCGCAGGGTCGCCGTCGGCAAAGAGCTTCAGCTCGGTGGGCGTTGCGGCGTCAACCTTTAGGTATGCAGTGTTGTGGGGAATGGCCTTGACCACGGGATAGGTGTAGTCGTAGTTCGACCCTACCTTGGTCATGATGTCGGCCATGTAGGTGTCGGCGTTGTTTATGGCAAGACTGCCGTCAGCCGCAAGACCAAGCACGCGCATGGTGCTGGCGTCAAATGGAGTGCAGTTGAAGTGGTCGGACGACCTCACGCCCATGCCGAAGTAAACGCCCGTGAGCAGGTTGTCGGTGATGGCGGCTGGCGAGGTGGTCTCAATCTGCAGCTTGTTGTCGGCTGGCGACTCCGACGAGCACTCGATGATTACGGGAGTCTTGGCTGGCACAACACCGTCGATTTCCTTGTAGGTTGCCGTGCCGTTGCTCTGTATCTTGTTGATGTAGAGGGCGCGCATGCCTGATGAGGCGAAGCTGAACGCGAAGTCGGCGAAGAACGTGGCGTAGTACTTGCCGCCTTGCTCAAACATAGGCTTCACGCCCAGGTAGGTGTCGGTGGTGTTCACCGGCTTGATGTACCAACGCTGCGTCGTGGAGGTCTTCGTGTCGACATAGCTCTGGTCGTCTTCCGGATAGTTGTTGCGGTCGCTAAGGAACAGCGGCTGCGAATGGTCTATCTGCCACGCACGGTAGCTGCCGTCGGTGAGGGCGGTGAGCTTGATGTAGTAGTTGATCATGTCGTGGAGGTTGGCTCCCTGCGCACTGATGTTGTACTCGGTGCCCGACACGTTCTGTATGTAGAAAATGGTACCGGGGTCGGCTACCACCTCGTCGATGTTTCTCTTTGTAACGAGTGCTCCGGCATCCACCGTAGTCGAAGTAATGTCAACACCCTGACTATGGTTGTCGCTGAGCGACATATACCTCTCGGTCACCACGTTCTGTATGCGGTAATACCCATTGCCGCCATATTGGGCATGGGCGGTAAGTCCTGAAAAACAAGCTAATGCTATTGAAAGAATCGTTTTGTTCATGTTATGCCTTAAAATGAAAAAACCGAATTCCATGCATTATCCACAATGTGATGAAGATAAGTATGAAATTCGGTTATGTTATTTGATCTTGCGCTTCACAGTCTGCAAGTCCACCATTACTTGGCGATGCAGATTGTCACACGGTTCATGTCGTTCTCGGCGAACGGCTGAACGCGCGAACCCTTAGAGTCGGTAGTCATGCGGCTCTTGGAGATGCCTTTGGCGGCAAGAGCGTTGTAGACAGTCTGAGCGCGGTTGGCGGCAATCTTGTCGTTGATGGCATCGCTACCAGTACCCTTGTCAGCATAGCCGGTAAGAGTGATCTTGGCATCGGGATTCTGCTTCATGTAGTTCACGATGTCGTTGATCTTAGATGACTGCGACGAAGCGATGGTCTTGCTGCCGATGGGGAAGAAGATGTCGCAACGGAAGTCCTGCTTCTCCTCTACCTTCTTTATCTCCTCTTTGGGAGCTGGAACGGGAACGGGCTTCTCTACGATGCGCTCAACCACTCTCTCAACAGGCTGCGGAGCGGGGATGGTCTTTGTGGTGTGGGTCTTGCCCAAGGCAAACTTCACGCCAACAAGGCCGTTGAAGTACCAGTCGGGGTTGCCTGCCTTCTTAGAGTTGTACTTGTCGCTCAGTGTGTTCACCGAAAGCTCTGCGCCAACGGTCACCTTGTCGCTGATGCGGAAGTCAACGTTTGCACCGATGCGAGCAACGAAGCGAGCCTTTGTGCCTTCGCCCTTCTCATCCTTCCAGAGGTAGCCCAGAGGCTGCTGCTTGGTGTAGTTTGCAAGGTTGGCATAGTGGGCGGCCATGTTGTTGTTGGCTGTGGCAGCCTCCTTGTTGTTCCATGCGATGTTGGCACCTACGCCACCAAACACGCCCACAGTGACGAGGCGCTTGGGGTTGTACTCGCAGAAGAGGTTGGTGAGGTTGAATGTAGCGTCAACCATAGGAGCCACATAGTTCCACTTCCAACGCTGCTGTTCCATGCCGTCAACATTCTGTCCGGCGCGGCTCTGCCAAGCGTTAACCGAGAGGCGTGCGCCCACTACCTTGTTGAAGTTGTAGCCAACGCCAATCTGGGCGTTAGGCGAAAGCAACTTGCCGAAACCAATCTCGCCCAATGTGTACTGTCCACCAATCTGAACCTGGCCGTACCAATGCGGATTGAAGACCTCTACAGTCTTGTCCTGGGCTGAAACGGCTGTGCAACCCAATGCCAATATACTTGACAGTAATATACTCTTGAATTTCATATTATAACCTATTTAAAACGTTTTAAGAATTTCATGGAGTGGCAACGCGGGGTTGCCACTCACAAAAGTCTTATTTAATTATTCCACGACTTTAACATAGAACTTCTTCGACACCTTAACGCCAGAGTAGTCTACAGCCTCGTAGGTGAGTTCGTAAACACCGGGCTTGTTGGCCTCGAAACCAATCTTGCGTGTCTCGCTGCCAACCACCTGGCCGAGGTTCGTGCCGCCAACAGTAGCGCCCTCGGGCTTGCTGGTAACGCTGATGCAACGCTTGTATGCTGGGCAGAGGATTTCGCCGTTGTAAGACGAAGCGATGAAGATGGTGGAAGCCTTGCCTCCGTCGAGCTTGATATAGGTAGGAGCAATGCCCTCACGCGACAGCTGGCTCCATGCGCCTGTGCTTGTTGTGTAGAACAGGGCGGGCTGGAGCAGAGAGTTGGCCGTGCGGAGACGGTTCTCGATGCGCTGTATGAAATTGTTGATGCGAGTGATGTACTTGCCGTCGATGGTCTCGCAGAAGCCCTTCACCTTGTCAACGATGCTGTCCACCTTGGTTATCATGTTGCCAACCTGGCTGTTGATGTTGTCAACAATCTTGTTGAAGTCGTCCATCGGGATGGTAACATCGTAGGTCTGGTCCTTCTTGTTGTATGTGATGCCAAGGCCACTAACGTCGATGTCGTCAATGGTTACATGTGCGTCAGCTCCAAGGCTTGACAAGTCGAAGGTAATGGTGTTGTCTTCATTAACATGACCTGTCACTTCGTCCTTGCCGATAATCAAGACATCCGTATGTACATCAGGTACAGGAACGGTGCCGTTGATTTTGATAGACTCGATGTCGGGCATGTTCTCCAAGGTTACGGAAGTCGTTATGTCCTCCAAGCCCTCGATGGGAGTCCAGTTGATCTTGAAGTCCTCGAAGTTGAGCTTCGACTCCAAAGTCGGTATTCTCGGCAGGGTCAGGTTTTCAACCTTTTCGTTGCCCTTGAGGAAGTTATAAGACAGAGGCTTGATGGCTGTGGCGGCCAAGCTCATTCTTGAAGTGATGACACGGGTCTCGGCATCGTCAATGCCGTCCTGCTCAGCCTGGAGAGCGTAGGCGGTGAGACGGTTGTTGAACACCTGCTCAATAGAGCTGCCAATCTGCTTGAGGTTCAAGCGTGTTGAGCCTGGCTTGCGCAGCTTTTCGAGCACGTTCTTGGCGGCATCCTTCAGTGCGGCTGCGTCGTCGCTCGTCCAAGTCTTGGCGGCGTTGAGCTTGCTCTTGTCGAGGTTGATCTTCACTGCATAGAGGTTGCTCTTTCCGGCACGTGTAACGCCATACTTCAGCACGCGGCTGCTCTTCTCGACAGTGGCGGTGAAGGGAGCCTCGTTGCCTTGGCTGTCAACAACCTTCAGAGTGATGCCGGAGAAGTCCTTGTTAGAGGGGTTGATGGTGGCGTAAACGACACCGGCGTTCTCGCCCGACTCAGAGTCGATGAGCAGCTCGTTGTTGCCGCCGATTACGGTCTCGCCGTTGAGGAACTTCACCTCGCCGTCCTTTGCATAGCCGTAGTATGTGCCAAGGATGTGCGACTCAAGACCCAGGCACGACAGGTTCTCGTAGCCGCTAATGGGGCTTTCGGTAGCCTGAAGCTCAATGCCTGTGATCATTTTGACCATGGCGTTGTACAGCTTGTTCAACTGTGTCTGCAAGTTGTTTATCTCTGCCGTAATCTTGTCGCTCAACCTTGTTTCAGCAGCATTGATGGCGTTATAAAGCTCTTGTGCCTTATCGTTAAGCTCCGACTTGGTCACGAAGTTTACAATCTGTGCGTTGATGCTGTCGATGGCGGCCTTGTTGGCTTTGATGCTGTCGGTGTTGGCCTCAACCTGTGCCTTTACAGCGTTGAAGTCGGCGGTGTCAACCTTGCTGTCGAGCTTTGTCGAAAGGTTGTTGACGGCCGTGTTAAGTTCCGTCACGCCATCCTGCACCTGCTTAATCAAGATAGAGTCGTTCTTGAGCTTGGCGTCAAGTTCGGCATATTTTTGGTACAGCTCGGTTATCTGGCTTGTGTGTGTAGCCAACAGAGTCTGCAGACCGCTGATTGTTTCATTTACGGTTGCTATCTGAGAGTCAGTGTAAGCCTGGCACTGTGTGTGGCAATTCTGGAGTTGCTCCTGCAAGCCTGCGATGGCCTGCTCAATGGCCTGCTGGGCAGCAGCGGCGGCAGCGGCAATCTGCTCGTCGGTGTAAGTCTTCGACTCGTTTACGGCAGCAGTCTTGGCCTCTTCGATGGCGCTCTCTGCGGCTGTGATACTAATCCTCAGAGCCTCGATGTCGGCATTGGTGGTTGCAATGTCGCCTCTCAGACCATCAATCGTGGTGTTGACGTTGTTAATCTCGTTGGTAATCTGTTGCTGAAGGGCTTCAGTTGTAGCGTTGTTCTTTTGCTCAATCAAGTCCTGCAGTTCATGCTCCTTGGTTTCCAGTGAATCCTTCAAGGAATTCACCTGAGTTGACAGTCCGTCTGCGCCATTAAGAAGAGTCTTCAGCTGGTCGATCTGGCTCTGCAGGTCAGTGGCCTGCCTGTTCAGCTCGTCAGCAATTGAACCTTGCGCGTTGTACGCAGCATCGCTCTCATGGTCAGTACAAGACACAAGAGTGCTTCCTCCACCCACTAAGAGGGCCGAGAAGAGCAAAACACTAGTTAATTGTCTTTTCATTACTTTTTATATTTAATCAAACTTATGTTGTCTATCACATTCCACATAATTATATAATGTATAGGGAGTGGTTGTGGTGAAGCACTGACGTTGTTACCCTATTGCATGGCCGCCACCTTGCCCCGTTCCTAACACTATGATTGTTTTTTGCGTATGTTCTTTTTTTACAATTGTATATATACTGGGCGCAAAGATACGGTTTTTTCCTAAAACTTCGAAAACAGATTTGTTTTTTTTGATGAAAATGGAAAATATTGCTAACAAAGGGAGCAATACGAACAACAAGGAAAAGTAAAGGGCAGCTACATGAAGCAAACAATGTTACACTTCTCCAAATCAAGTGTGCCTTCATGCAGCTGCCCTTTCAGGGCGCAGCATACGCCGATACAACTATACAAGGTAATAGTTGTCACAAAGGACGGCCTATGAATTAATCCTCTTCGGGAGTAATCAGCTTGTAGCCCTTGCCGTGGATGTTGATTATTTCAATCTGGTCGTCGTCCTTCAGGTGCTTGCGCAGCTTGGTGATGTAGACATCCATCGAACGGGCGTTGAAGTAGTTGTCGTCAATCCAGATAGTCTTCAAGGCGAAGTCGCGCTGTAGTATTTCGTTGGCGTGGCTGCACAACAAGGCCAGCAACTCGTTCTCCTTGGTGGTGAGCTTGGTCTGCTTGTCGCCGATGGTGAGCAGCTGCTTCTGCGTGTCAAACGTGAAGCGGCCAATGTGGTACATGGTGCTCTCCTTGGTCTTCTTGCCACGCACACGGCGCAGAATGGCCTCTATGCGAAACACCAGCTCCTCCATCGAGAAGGGCTTTGTGATGTAGTCGTCGGCACCAATCTTGAAGCCCTCAAGGATGTCTTCCTTCAGCGTCTTGGCCGTGAGGAATATTATTGGTATTTCGGCGTTGGCCGCGCGTATCTCTTGCGCGAGCGTGAATCCGTCCTTCTTGGGCATCATCACGTCGAGCACACATATGTCGAACTTGCTCTTCAGGAAAGCCTTGTAGCCAGCCTCGCCATCGGGGCAAAGCTCGGCGTCGTATCCCTTTGCGGCGAGGTATTCGCGCAACAACATGCCCAGGTTCTCGTCGTCTTCGCAGAGAAGAATCTTCAGGTTCTCTTCCATAATCGTCAATTGTTTATTTGGTTAATACTATTATTTCACTTTGTTTATATAAGTTGCTTAGTCCACCACCGCCGGCAGCGACACGGTGAACGTTGTTCCCTTGCCATAGGAGCTTTCCACCTTTATCTCGCCCTTGTGCAGGTCTATTATCTTCTTCACGTAGGCCAGTCCAAGACCAAAGCCCTTGGCGTCGTGCAGGTTGCCAGTATGCACGCGGTAGAACTTCTCGAATATCTTCTTGAGGTTCTCCTTCTTTATTCCCATGCCCGTGTCGCGGATTGACAGCATGAGCCGTCCGCCGTCGTTCCACGTCTTCATGTATATGTCGAGCGGCTTGTCGGGGTTTCTGTACTTCACGGCGTTGTCCATCAAGTTGAAGATGGCGTTTTGGAAATGCACCTCGTCAACGTATATGGTGGAGTCAACCGCCTCGATGTCGGTGTAAATCTTGCCGCCGGTGTGCTCCACGCGCAGCGTGAACGAGTGGGCTATGTTCTCCACAAGCTCGTTGGCGTCGATTTCCTTCTTCTTGAACACCGCCTTCTTCTTGTCGAACATCGACATCTGCAGCACCTTCTCCACAAGGAAGCGCAGCCTCTTCGACTCGTCGTTGATCACTCCGCCAAGGTGCTTCATCATCTGCGGACTCTTCGTCACGCTCTCGTCGCTGAGCATCTGCGCGGCAAGCGATATGCTGGCTATGGGAGTCTTCAGCTCGTGGGTCATGTTGTTGACGAAGTCGTTCTTTATCTCGGTGTAGCGTTTCTGCCTGAATATGACGACGATGGTGAATATGAACGTCATGAGCAGCACTATGGTGAACACCACCGACGGAATCATGAACCGTATGCTTGAGAAGATGTAGTTGTTGATGTCGGGGAAGTGTATCTTCACCACGCCCATCTTCGACGACGGGTCGTTGCGGAACAACACTTGCGAGTAGGTGTACGACTCGCCCTCGTCGGTGTAGTCGGGGCAGCGGTACACCTCGCGGCCGTCGGCGGTCGACACCGTGAAATGATAGGGTATGCTCACGCCATTGTTCAGCAGTTCGGCGCGCAGGTCCTGGTCGAGCAACTTGAAGTTGATGCGCTCCTTCAGCGGTTTGTCGCTCGCGGTGTACAATATGTTGTAGACCACCTCGTCGAGCAGAGCCTTCTGGTAGACGTAGCGGTTGCGCACAATCTCCTGGAGCGACTTCGACGCCTCGCTGATGGAGTTCTTGTCGGAGCGCAGTATCATGGCCTTGGGTATGGTTGACGGCTTGGTGGTGATAGTCTTCAACTGAAACGAGGAGTAGACGGTGCCGTCCTTGCCCGTAACCGCATATTGGTGGGAGTGCTGCACCACGTCGTTGAGCTTTCCCGACCGCGTCATCACCGAGTCCTGCCGGAACGCGCGCCGCTCGGTCTCGTTGACGTCCTTTTCAAGATAGCGCAGCGTCTCGTTGAGTTCGAGGTTGCGCGACGCCTGATACAGACTTCGGTTGACCGACTCGTCAAACTGCTCCTTCTTCATCTTCGCCATCTCTTCGATGTACGACAGTTGCAGAAAGAGCAAGCCGAGGAACGACAGTCCCATCACAATGGCCACAGCCCATATAGTTGACTTCTTCATGGCGGCAAAGTTAAGCCAAAAACAAAAACGTTGTTCCCGAAAAGTTAATCATTTCCGTTAAATTTAACGTCATTAACAAAAATCTGCCGATTTATGTTTGTATAAACTATTAAACCGTGACACCTTCGAAGCAATGTGTTCTATTTGTTGTGACTAATATGTGAGGGTGCGGTGTTCCACCGCGCACCAAGCGAGTAACACATTTAACGTATGAATTCAAAAAAACACGATGACACAACAACATCTTTCGACAAAAAAGAGTATATTTGCAAACAGATGAATATAGTGCGCTTCGCCTAATGGATGAATTGAGGACGCGTATTTTACTGAGCTAATGAATATACATGGGCGGTTGCCCTTTATAGGAAAATAAAATCATAATCATTAAAGCATTTGGAAAATGAAAAAGAAACAGATTTTCTCAACGCTGCTCTTTGCGGCGATGGTGGCAGTAGGCACAGTTTCATGCAGCAGTGGCGGAGACAACGGAGGAGGCACACAGACGGAAGCGCTCACGCCAAACGAGCAAAAGGTGAAGCTGGAAAAGATTGCCCGCGAACTTGTGGGCAAGGTGGAGGCCGACCCGTTCAGCAACATCAAGGACATGACTAAGGCCCTCGACGACACCAACGACGACGTCATAAGCAACTGGGCAAAAAACTGCGTGGACAATTGCCTGGAGTCGGCGAAAGGCGACACGCTTTACAGTTATCTGTTTGCTGCATCGAACTTCACAGGGTCGTTTGAGCTGATAGGCAAGAAATGGAAGCTCGCCAACGAGAGAGTGGACTACCTGCAATTCAAGTTCACCGACTATAGTGGCCGCGAGTGCGTGATTAAGGTGGAGCACAGTGGCAAAGAGACCAAGGTTCACCACGACTCGTTCGACTACCATCAGTACAGCTGGTATTACGACTATGTAAGCCACAAATACACCGAGTCAGTATACTCCGAGCAGAGGACATACAGCATACCTGAATACATAAAGGTGACGGTGGCACAAAACGGCACGACAGTGGCCTCAACCGACATACACACCACGCTGAACATTGCGTCGGGCGACGTTGACCCATACCGCGACGGAGCGGAAGTGAGCGCCACAACCACAATAAACGACTATAAGTTTGCGCTTGAGAAGATGATATACAGTGCCGGCAAGTCGGCATCGGTGCAGTCGCTGACGGTGACCAAAGGCGGCGAGGAGCTGCTGAGCCTCACGGCACAAGCCGCAGGCGACATAACCGACAGCGACAACCCTGTGCTGAAGACCGCCAGCATCACGGTGAAGGTGCTTGGAGGCAAGGCGCGCGTTGAGGGAAAAATCGACGACGGACAGTCGTTAGTGCGCAACATAGAGAACGCTGATGCCAACAAGACCAACAGTGAGAAATACAAGGGCTACCTGAACACAGCAAACAGTCTGTTCAGCGTGAAGCTGTATTTCGACAACAGCTCTACGCAAAGCGCATTCCTGCGCCTGCAACCATTCGAGAGGCAAGACTACAGGGGCACGTCAACATGGAGTTGCAAGCCTGCAATAGTGTTTGGCGACGGCAGCTCCTACTCGTTTGAGGAATATTTCGACGAGAAGACATTCTCCACTGTAATCGACAAAGCCCAAAATCTCGTTGACGATTTCGTCCGCTTGTTTGGCAAATAACAACATATATTGCGATTGTCAACTAAGCATATCACTCTCCGGGCCGTGGCCTTAACATGCGCCACGATTGCCATGTGCCATTGCGGCGATGCGGGCGCAGCGAGCGTGCCGTCCTGCGTGGGCGACACGCTCGCACGCACATTGGGCAACGTGAACGTGCAGGGACGGCGCGTACGGTCGTATTTAGGCCAGGCAGACGGCGCAAGCGTGCTGAGCATGGACATGATGGGACTTATGCCCCACATACTCGGCAACGCCGACCCCATGCACTACGCCCAACTGCTGCCCGGCGTTCAGACCAACTCCGAATACGACGCCGGACTGCACATACAAGGGTGCGAAACCTCGCACAACATGGTGGCCATCGACGGTGTTCCACTCTACAACGTGGCCCACATGCTCGGCTTCTTCTCAGCCTTCAACGCCACACACTTCTCCAGCATGACCTTGCGCAAGTCGCTCGTGTCGCCCGCCACGCCCAACCGGCTTGGAGGCATGGTCGTAATGCACGCCGCCGACAGCATAGTCAGGCGCACGGGTGGCGACATCTCCATAGGTCCATTGTCGTCGCAAGGCACCCTACGGTTGCCGCTTGGGCGCAAAGCCTCGATTACCGTGTCGGCACGCGAGGCTTACATCAACCTGCTTTATGGCCGCTGGCTGAACATGGACGGCAGCCAGATGCGCTACTCCTTTGGCGACTACAACCTCAGCCTGCTCTTCCGTCCCGACAGTAGCAACACCTTGCGCCTCGACGCTTATTGCGGCCACGACAACCTCGGACTGGAAGACGACGACTACATGATTGACTCGCACCTGCGATGGGGCAACATGATGGCGGCGCTCCACTGGAAACACCTGTTCAACGGCGGCAGCCTCAA
Source organism: Lachnospiraceae bacterium (assembly GCA_963659505.1). Taxonomy (GTDB): domain Bacteria; phylum Bacteroidota; class Bacteroidia; order Bacteroidales; family Bacteroidaceae; genus Prevotella. Next base: position 5,265 of record CAVKUV010000036.1, on the reverse strand, counting down.
CCAAAGCCTATACTTCACAAGCTATGGCAACCGCAACTCGCTGGAACAGACCAACGCCGACGTGCGGCTGCGGTCAAGCGTCGCCGACATTGGCTACAAGGCCACGCTGTCCATCGGACGGCTTGACACCGGCATCGAACTGGCACACCACTCGCTGCAACCGCAGAATGCCGACAACGCCACTAACAACGGCAACGAGGCCGTGGAGCGGCAACGCACCGTGGAGGCTTCGCTGTATGCCTCGTGGCGGTTCAGGTTGGCCGAGAGCGTTGACCTCATGTGCGGAGCACGCATATCTGCCTATGCTTTTGGCGGCGACAGATACCTCAACGCCGACCCCGGAGCGACGCTCAACTGGCGTATCTCGCCCTTGGCTACACTGTCGCTCAACGCCGGGACAAAGCACCAGTATCTTGTGCAGACTGGCTTCTCAAACATGGGCATGCCCACCGAGTTCTGGATGTCGGTCGGAGGCAACCTGCGTCCGCAGTATTCCTACAACGTCTCGGCTTCGCTGGAGACCTTCACGAGCAATAGGGTATGGCGCATGGCGTGCGAGATGTACTACAAACGGCTGTTCCACCAGGTGGAATACAATGGCAACGTGCTCGACTTCGTGTATTCCAGCTACTCGCTCGACGGTTCTCTGCTGCACGGCAACGGCTACAACTACGGACTCAACCTCATGCTTGAGCGGCGCAAAGGGCGCGTCACGGGGTGGATAGGCTACTCGTTTGGCCGCTCCATACGCCGCTATCCCGGCACGCAACTGCCCGACCACTATCCTGCCATACACGAACGGTTGCACGAGCTAAACGCCGTGGCCACCTGTAAGCTGGGCCACCGCTGGAGCATAGGCGCTACCTTCGTGGCCGCCTCCGGCACGCCATACACCAAGGTGGAGCGTTTCTATCTGCTCATCGACCATATCATGGCCGACTTCGGAGAGCACAACGCCGCCCGACTGCCCATGTACATGAGGCTTGACCTGTCGGCCAACTACGCCTTCCGCCTGAAAAACGGGCGCAAGAGCGGACTGAACTTCTCAGTCTACAACGTTACGATGCACGAGAATGTGCTGCTCTACCGTCTGAAGGTGGGGCGCGACGAGCGCAAACTGGGCTATAGTGCCATGTCGTTTGTGGCTCCACTGCTGCCTTCGGTCAGCTATTACTACTGTTTCTGATTGCATCCTTCTTCTATTTCCTTAATCCCAACCACCATGCCAGCATCTACGAAATCTCTTTTCCGCACATATCTTTCGTTAATCTTTGCAGCCGCAGTGTGCCTCTCGTGCTCCACCTTCGAAGAGACCACAGGAGCCGAAGGCTTCGTCGTGGAGGGTTGGATCGACTGCGGGCATTTCCCCGAGGTGAAGGTGACGCGCACGCTGGCACTCAATTCCAATGGCATAAGTGTCGATTCGCTCGACAAGTATTTCGACCGGTGGGCAATGGTTTCCGTGTGCGACGGCGAGCGCACGGTAATTCTCACAGGCATGCCCGACAGCAACCGCTTTCCACCTTATATATATACTACTGGCGAGATGCGCGGCGAGGCGGGCAAGACCTACACCCTGACCGTCGTCACCTCCAACGGAGAGCGTGCCGAGGCCGTGACCACCATACCCCACCCCATCACCATCGACTCTTTTTCGGTGGAGCGCGTGGCCGGAAGCGACACGCTCTGCCAACTGTATGGCTACACGCGCAACCGCGAAAGGTGCAAGCTGTTCACCAAGGTGGTGGGACATGACGGTGAATACGAGTCGGCCTACAACGGTCTGTACGATGCCCATACCATTGGCGACGGCGGCAGGATGGCGATAAACAATGGACGCACAAACCGGAAAAAGGACTTCACGCCATTTTTCTCGCAAAACGACATCGTGCTTGTCAAGTTCGCCGCCATCGACAGTGCTGCATTCCGCTTTTGGAGAGACTTCGAGGACATGATCACCCTGTCGCGCAACCCCCTTTTCCCCGTTGCCAAAAACCTGCAATCCAACATGACGGGTGCCTTGGGCTATTGGTTCGGCTACGGGTCGTCGTTCTATTACATAAGGCCCAAAGACATTCTCGACAAACAAGCCAACGGGCGTTGAGTCCCTCTCTTTTGCCAACCCGACGTGGCAAAGGCCGTCGCCACGGTCTTCTTTTGTAAGCTTATCGGGCAAAAAGTCGGCTATTGGCTACGCCTTATGCCATTTTTTCCTAACTTTGCACTACGTATAAAACAGGCAAGAGGCACCGGGGAAACGCCTGTGCCATTGCTTTTCTTAAATACACAACCACTATGAAGAAGAAAATTAAGTTCAGCCTTGTCTATAGGGACATGTGGCAGTCGTCGGGCAAGTTCCAGCCTCGCAAAGACCAGCTAGAGCGCATTGCCCCGGCCATAATCGAGATGGGATGCTTCGACCGCGTGGAAACCAACGGCGGAGCCTTTGAGCAGGTGAACCTCCTGGCCGGCGAGAACCCCAACGACGCGGTGCGCGCCTTCTGCAAGCCATTCAACGAGGTGGGCATAAAGACCCACATGCTCGACCGTGGACTCAACGCCCTGCGCATGTATCCCGTGCCCGACGATGTGCGCCAGCTCATGTACAAGGTGAAACACGCACAGGGGGTTGACATCACCCGAATATTCTGCGGACTCAACGACGTGCGCAACATCATACCCAGCATACACTGGGCGGCCGAGGCCGGCATGACACCACAGGCCACGCTCTGCATAACCACATCGCCCGTTCACACGGTGGAGTACTACAGCGCGATAGCCGACCAGCTCATCGAGGCCGGAGCACCGGAGATATGCCTCAAGGACATGGCCGGAGTAGGACAGCCGGCCCTACTCGGCGCACTGACCAAGGACATCAAGACCAAGCACCCCGACATCATCATTGAATACCACGGCCACTCAGGCCCCGGACTGTCGATGGCTTCGATACTTGAGGTGTGCAACAACGGCGCCGACATAATCGACACCGCCATCGAACCGCTTAGCTGGGGCAAGGTTCACCCCGACATCATCTCGGTGCTGAGCATGCTCAAGCACGAGGGCTTCGATGTGCCGGAGATAAACATGAACGCATACATGCGCGCAAGGTCGCTCACACAGGAGTTCATCGACGAGTGGCTGGGCTACTTCATCAACCCCGGCAACAAACTCATGTCGTCGCTGCTGCTGGGCTGCGGACTGCCCGGAGGCATGATGGGCAGCATGATGGCCGACATGGGCGGCATGCGCAACGTTATAAATGGCATAAGGAAGGGCAAGGGCGAGCCTGAGCTGAGCATGGACGACATGCTCGTGATGCTATTCGACGAGGTGGCCTATGTGTGGCCGCGCGTGGGCTACCCACCACTGGTTACGCCTTTCTCGCAATATGTGAAGAACATCGCGCTGATGAACCTGCTCACCATGACGCAGGGCAAGGGACGCTTCGTGATGATGGACGACTCGATGTGGGGCATGCTTCTCGGCAAGAGCGGCAAACTGCCCGGCACGCTCGACCCCGAAATCGTGGCGCTGGCCGAGAAACAGGGACGACAGTTCACCACCGACGACCCGCACACCATGCTGCCCAACGCGCTCGACGGCTTCAAGGCCGAGATGGAGAAGAATGGCTGGGACTTCGGCCAGGACGACGAAGAACTGTTTGAGCTGGCCATGCACCCCGAACAGTACCGCAACTACAAGAGCGGACAGGCCAAGAAGAACTTCCTTGCCGACCTTCAGAAGGCCAAGGACTCACGCCTCGGCGAGAACCTCACACCCGAACAGTTGGCCGCCATCAAGCACGCGCGTGCCGACGCCATCGTGGCTCCGCTGGCCGGACAGCTCTACTACGAGTTTGCCGGCGACGGCGAGTGCGCCAAGTGTCTTGAGCCTTTCATCGGCCAAAAGTACAACGAGGGCGACATATTCTGTTACATCCAGGCCAAGTGGGGCGAGATTGTTCCCGTGCCATCCGACCTCGGCGGCAAGCTCGTTGAGGTCAACGCCAAACAGGGTGCTCACGTGCGCCGCGGCGACATACTCGGCTGGATAGAGAGAGGATAAATCAAGCTCTTCGAATGAAATCAGCATTTATATAATAAAGGTATAAGCGCGGCAGGTCACACAAAAAGGCTTGCCGCGCAACTTTTTTTTGAAACATCCAATGGAAAAGTACATTGAAATAATCAACAAGTTCTATCCCGACGACGACGAGCTGCGCCGGCTTCTACTGCGCCATAGCCGCGACGTGGCCGACTATGCACTGGCCGCATGCGACCGCCACAAGGAACTCAGCATTGACCGCGACTTTGTGGAACTGGGTGCCATGCTGCACGACATAGGCATATTCATGACCGACGCGCCAGGCATACACTGCCATGGAAGCGACCCCTACATACTGCACGGCTACGACGGGGCGCGACTGATGCGGGCCGAGGGACTGCCCGAAGTGGCCCGTGTGTGCGAGCGCCACACTGGAGCGGGCATCACGCTACGGCAGATTGAGGAGCAACAGCTTCCACTGCCCCACCACGACTTCCTGCCCGAGACGCTTGAGGAGAAGCTGATTTGCTATGCCGACAAGTTTTTCTCGAAGTCGCACCCCGACCGTGTGCGCACCGTTGAACAGGCCGCCAAGAGCCTTGCGCGCCATGGCGACGACGGCGTGGCACGCTTCATGGAGTGGGCAAGGTTGTTTGAATAACACCATGTTTGGCAGTAGGAACTACCAAATCCACTGAAAGATTTGGAGAAGAGCAAATAAAGGCGTACTTTTACACTTGAAAGTAAAAAAGACAGGAGATAAGACTATGATAATCAGTGTGGCCAACCCCATATACGACTCGGTGTTCAAATTCCTGATGGAAGACGAGCGCATAGCCAAGACCATACTCTCGGCACTGCTCAAGGAGGAGGTGCTGAGTGTGGAAATACGCCGCCATGAGCACACCAACACGACGCGCGACACCCTGTCGATGTTCCGCATAGACTTCGCTGCCACGGTAAGGGACGGCGAAGGCAATGAGAAGCTAACGCTCATAGAGCTGCAGAAGACATGGCTGGAGACGGAAACCCTCCGCTTCCGCCAGTATCTGGGCGCGCAATACCTCACGGCTGAGAACATCGCCAAGGAGGGAGACAACGAGGGCTATGCAGCCCCGATGGTGGCCATATACCTTCTGGGCCACCGCGTGGGCAACGTCGGCAAACCGGTGGTGTATGTCAAGCACAACGCCTACGACTATGAGGGCGAAGTGGTGGAGA
>CAVKUV010000035.1:0-29071 GCA_963659505.1 Lachnospiraceae bacterium | reverse complement strand
AATAAGTTGAGCATATTTTATATGCTTGGTAGGTTTCACAGCGATGGGCTGAAAGTCCTATACTACATAGCCCAGGCTGGCGCCCTGGGTATATACGAACATCCACCGTCGCCCTGAAAGGGCAAAAGTGCATAGACTATAATGCAAAGGCTATATACTTTTGCCCTTTCAGGGCGCATAGATACACGCAAACAAAAACCCAGGGCGTTGCCCTGGGCTATGGAGCCATTGGGCTTTCAGCCCGTACTGTACAAATCTGAGCAAATCCCGACAATCGTCTATGCCCCGAGCCTCTCGCCCACCCTGTCCATAAGCCACTGGCGCTGCTCGTCGATGGTCATGTGACTGTTGTCAAGCTCGATGGCGTCGTCGGCCTTGCGCAGCGGCGACACCTCGCGGTGGGAGTCGATGTAGTCGCGCTGCTCAACATTCTTCAGTATCTCGTCGAAGTCGGCGCGCTCGCCCTTGGCCTCAAGCTCGTCGAAGCGGCGGCGTGCGCGCACCTCGGCACTGGCGGTGACGAATATCTTCAGTTCGGCATGGGGGAACACCGTGGTGCCGATGTCGCGCCCATCCATCACCACACCGCCGTCGCGCCCCATGGCCTGCTGCTGGGCCACGAGCGCACTGCGCACAAACGGCAGTGCGGCTATCTGGCTCACGTGGGCCGACACCTCCATGGTGCGTATCTGCCGCTCAACGTTCTCGCCGTTGAGGCAAGCGTCGGGGCGGCCTGTGGCCGCATTGGGACTGAACGTTATGGCGATGTCGCCCATCATGCCCTGCAGCTCGGCCGACTTGACGGTGCCGTCGGCGTTGAAAAGTCCATGGCGCATGGCAAACAACGCCACACTGCGGTACATGGCTCCAGTGTCAACATACACATAGCCCAACTCGCGGGCCAAATCCTTGGCCATCGTGCTCTTGCCACACGACGAAAAGCCGTCGATGGCCACGGTAATCTTCTTCATAATATATATAATGTATATGGTAGTTTTTTGTAGACTGTCTTAGTTGTTGTTTCTATTGTGGAGGGTGTGCAAGTAGTGGGCGACGTGTCTCACGTCGCAACTGCCGCACCAGCCGCTCGGCGTGCGGTGGGACACCGCACCCACTACACATTAGTCACAACAAAACATTGTTGTCAAAGCGAATAGGTGACGCTGACGAGCAGCGACGTTGACGACACGTGATACTTGGCATAGGCCGCCTGAAGCTTGAATCGCTCCAACTGCAAACCCGCGCCGAGCGATAGACCCGCCCCATGGCTGCTGCTGTTGGTGTCGTCGGCAATGCTCATCTCGTCGGCACGCCCGAAGTTGTAGCCTCCAGCTATGTAGAAGGCATCGGAGAGCAGCAGGTCGGCGCCAACCACGAGGTGGCTCTTGAAACTGCCGCTCCAGTCGTTGAGCTTGGTGAGCGTGGCCGAGAAGCGCAACGGGGCGTTGCCAAGCTTCTTGCTCGCACCCAACTGCAGGTCGAAGGGCATGCTCTCGAAGTCGTCGTCGTAGGCCGACACCTGTCCGCCGAGGTTGCGCGCCATGGCCGACACCGACAGTCCCTTGTCCTCGTCGTAGTAGTTGAGTCCGAGGTCGACGCCCACGGCGAGCGAGTTGTAGCCGGCTATCGACGACGACACGAACTTGGCCGACACGCCGCCGGCCCACCGCTTGCCGAGGATATAAGCAAACGAGCCGCACACGACCACATCCTTGGCCGAGAAGGTGCCAACGATGGTGTTGTCGGCGGTGGTCTCCTTCATCGACCCATAGTCCATATACTGTGCGCCGACGGCCCAAGTGGCCTTGTCGCCAAGCGTCTTCACAAACGACGCGCTGGCGGTGTTGGCCCCCTCCATGTAGGTCATGTAGTTGAGGTTTATCGACTTGTCGCTCACCGACGTGAGCAACGCCGGGTTGTGGAACAGCATCGAGGGGTCGTCCTCGACAATCGATATGTTGTCGCCTCCCAACGCAGCCGCATGGGCGCTCACGGGAAGCCTCAGAAAGTTGTATACCGTTTGGCTTTCCTGTGCGTGCGAAGCCATCGGGGCAAGGCACACGAGCGTGGCAAAGACTGCTTTTTTCATCTCTTTTCTGCTAATTTATCCGCAAAGTTACGTTTTTTTTCAAATATCTGCGCTACTTTTGTAGCATCAAACCCGTCTGTTCGTAATATATGTTCGTAATATATAACGAAGAAATGCGGTTAATATTATAACTGGGCATGGAGGCAAGGAAAACAAAGGCAGCAGATCTTGAAGGCAAAAGGACCACGCGGTTTCTTTTGGGCTTGATATTGGTGCTGGCCACACTGTTTGTCGCCCTCGAATATACCGATGGCGACAAGCGCGCCGACGATGACGACAGCTTCGTTGACGACCTGCCCAACGACATCGACCTCACGCCATCGACCACGCAGAAGGACATGATACCGCTGATGGCCAAGCGCCACAAGGCCGACGAGGCGGCAAGGATAAAGGTGGTTGACGACAACAGCGTGGCCGAAGACGTGCCGCCCGTGGCCGACACCGGCGACAAGGAGGGTGCAGACGACGGACAGGCAAAGGGAGGCGACGACAAGGGCGGCGAGACCGACAGCCAGACGGGCGCAATGTCGCCCGTGGCAACCGACGCCAACGACAATCCGCTGAACTTCCACGTGGTGGAGGACCTGCCGCAGTTTCCCGGCGGCGCGGTGGAGATGATGAAGTGGCTCACGAAGAACCTGCGCTACCCCTCGGCGGCACAACAGCAAAAGGTGCAGGGCAAGGTGGTGGTGCAGTTCATCATAAACCGCGACGGGTCGATATCGAGCATCAAACTGGTGAAGAAGCTTCACCCGGCGTGCGACAGCGAAGCACTAAGGGTGGTGCGGATGATGCCAAAATGGAAGCCCGGAGTGCAGAACGACAAGCCGTGCCGAACGATGGTGTGCATACCTATAGTGTTCAAACTGTAAAGCCACAGCCACGCAACACTGGCGAAGCACACATACACCTCATATAGTATATACACAACGTAACCACAAAAACCTTCCACACACATATAATGACAAACACCATGATGACAGGAAATGAAATTCTGAACGAGATAAACCGCTTCATCGACAACATACCATACACCCGCAAGCCCGAGTCGCTATACGAACCGGTGAAGTATGTGCTCTCGATGGGCGGCAAGCGCATACGCCCAGTGCTTATGCTGCTGGCCTACAACCTTTTTAAGGACAACCCAACCGACATACTCATGCCGGCATGCGCACTTGAGACATACCACAACTACACACTGCTGCACGACGACCTGATGGACAACGCCGACGTGCGACGGGGCAAGCCCACGGTTCACCGCAAGTGGGACGCCAACACGGCCATACTGTCGGGCGACTCGATGCTCGTGCTCGCCTACCAGCGCATGGCGCAATGCCCCGCTGACAAACTGCAGGAGGTGCTCGGCCTGTTCACCGAGACGGCTCTTGAGATTGGCGAGGGACAACAATATGACATGGACTTCGAGCAGCGCACCGACGTGACCGAAGACGAATACATCGAGATGATACGACTGAAGACCAGCGTGCTGCTGGCCTGCGCGGTGAAGATAGGTGCCATACTGGCCGACGCGCCCTCGGCCGACGCCGACAGCCTGTATGCCTTCGGCGAACAACTGGGACTGGCCTTCCAGTTGCAAGACGACCTGCTCGACGTGTATGGCGACCCCAAGGTGTTTGGCAAGGCCATAGGCGGCGACATCGTGTCGAACAAGAAGACGTATATGCTCATCAACGCCTACCAGCGAGCCAACGCCGAACAGAAGGAGGAGCTGATGAGCTGGATAAACGCCAAGGACTTCGACCGCAAGGAGAAGGTGGAGGCCGTAACAAGACTGTATGACGCGATAGGCATACGCGCCCTCTGCGAGGAGAAGATAAACCACCACTTCCGCGAATGCGAGAAGCTGCTCGACAAGGTGGGCGTGGCAGACGAGAGGAAGCAGCACCTAAGGCGCTTTGTGCTCGACATGATGAACCGCGAGAACTAACCACAGCAACATTCATGACAACATTCATCGACACACACGCCCATCTCGACGGGGCTGAATACGACGCCGACCGCGACGCCACAATCATGCGCGCCAAAGAGGCAGGGGTGGCCAAGGTGTTCATCCCGGCCATCGACCTGCCGTCGGTAAGCTCGGTGCTCGCCACGTGCGACCGCTACCCTGGCTTCGCCTACCCCATGATAGGCCTTCACCCCGAAGAGGTGAAGGCCGACTTCCGCACCGTGCTCGACGAGATGCACAAGCTGATGTCGCCGCGCTTCATCGCCATTGGCGAGGTGGGGCTAGACTACTACTGGAGCCGCGAGTTTGAGAGCGAGCAGCTTGAGGCGTTCGAGCGGCAAGTGGAATGGGCGGTGGAGCAGCGGCTGCCGCTGATGATACACTGCCGCAAGGGCCTGCAGGACATGGTGAGGATACTGCAACGCTATGAGCGCGAACTGGTGGGCGGCGTGTTCCACTGCTTCACGGGCAACGCCAACGAGGCCGCCGAACTGCTGCGCTTCGACAGGTTTGTGCTTGGCATCGGCGGCGTGCTCACCTTCAAGAAGTCGCATCTGCCCGAGGTGTTGCCCGGCGTGCCGCTGTCGCGCGTGGTGCTCGAGACCGACTCGCCCTACATGGCTCCCACGCCAATGCGCGGACAGCGCAACGAGAGTGCCTTCGTGGCTTTCGTGCTGAAGAAGATGGCCGAGTGTTATGGCGTGGATGAGGATGAGGTGGCGCGACAAACCAACGCCAACGTCGAGCGCGTGTTCGGAATTTGTTAACAACATATAAAAAAGAAACCCGACATTGCGGTTTTCAGCGAAAAAACAATAATTTTGCACTCCGTTAAAGGAAAGATGCTCGAGTGGTTTAAGAGGCACGCCTGGAAAGCGTGTAGACGCCAAAAGTGTCACGGGGGTTCGAATCCCCCTCTTTCCGCAAGGCTATAGGGACGTGACACGAACTGTATTTGTGGCACGTCCTTTTTTTTGTTTTCATCCATTGCCACCCACACTGTGGGCATTGACGGGGTAGACGACAAGCAGGGTTTGATTATACGCAACAACCAAGACTTCTTTACATTCACAACAACGACAGACTTACATTCACTATAACAAACATCATTAGACATGAAAAAGAAAGCAACGCTCGCCATCGCACTCATGGCAGCAGCAAGTGCCTTTGCACAGCCAGAGGCAGGAACATTCTCACTGACACCCAAGGTGGGTTTCAACGGAACAAGCGTGACAGGTGGCCACTATGAAGGCGATGACTTTGATCTCCTTGGTAAAAAATCGTCGAACGGCACAGCTTACAAAGCAGGATTTGTAGCTGGTGTGGAAGCCGGCTATCAAGTTAGCGACAAGTTTGCCGTTTCCGCAGGTATCCTCTATTCGCAGCAGGGCGTGCAAAGAGGCAACTCAGAGTCAATGGCCGGCGGACAGATTTCCTCGCTTCCCCTAGGCGCAAACTTCGCAGACGACAGCAAGCTCAACCTCGACTACATCAACATTCCGATACTTGCCAACTACTACCTCTTCAAGGGCTTTGCCGTGAAGGCCGGTATACAGCCGGGCTTCCTGGTTTCAGCCAAGAGCAAGTTGGACATCACGGATGTATACAACGGAACAACAGGAACAAACGAAAAACACGAAACGAATGACGTGAAGAGTGCCTACAACTCGTTTGACTTCTCCATTCCCGTGGGTGTGTCGTATGAGTTCAGCAACATCGTGGTTGACGCACGCTACAACATCGGCGTCACCGACGTTGCCAAGAGCAAATATGTCAAAGCCGAAAACGCAAAGAACGGAAAGAACAGCGTGTTCCAAATTACTGTAGGCTACAAGTTCAACCTGTAAGCCAATCCCAAAGCACGGTTCTATAAATTATTTCCACCTGTACGGTTGGCCGTACAGGTGGAGTTATTTTTCACCGCCACTTAGTCTTTAAGGCATCCGATAGGGACTACATACACGCCATCCTCACGCCGTATGGCATATTTTGTCGTGCCGGTGAGTATCATGAGGAACGACGGCTCTTTCATCTTTGTAGTGTCTATTTTCGAGGCAAGGAACTTTAGGTTTTTCGCCCCTTCCTCAATGTTTTTCTCTCCGCCGAGTTTTATTTCAATCAACCCATAGTTGCCATTCCTTAGATGCAACACCGCGTCGCATTCCAATCCGTTGCCGTCGCGGTAGTGGTATATTGAGCCGTCGAGCGCGTCGGCATACACCCTCAAGTCTCTTACGCACATCGACTCAAAGAAAAGCCCCATCGTGCTGAGGTCGTTTATAAGGTCGTTGGGTCCTATGCCCAATGCGGCGACACCTATTGACGGGTCGGAGAAATATCTCGTCTCCGAACTCCTTATTGCCGTTTTGCTTCGCAAATTGGGGTTCCAGGCAAGCGAGTCTTCCAGCACGAATATCTTCTTCAGAGCCTCAATGTACGAAGCTATTGTCATGCGGTTGGCGGCAATGGTGTCGTTGTGTTCAATGTCCGCGCAAATGGTGTTGACAGATGTCTGTGAGCATTGATTTCTTGCGATTGACCGGAGAATTCTTTTTGTACGTTCCGCGTCGCGCTTTACGTTGTCGATGCGTGATATGTCGTTGTTGACCACGGCTTCGTAGTATCTGTATGCCATGTCCAATGCCACCTCCTTGTCTATCGTTGTTGCTCTTGGCCAACCTCCACGACAAATGAGCCACGCTATCGAGTCGATGTTTAGGCTGTTGGTTCCAAACACGTCCAGGCCAGTCTTGCCGAACAATTCCTTCAAACTGACTTCGCCTGTGGAGTCACCCGACTCGTAGAGGCTCATCGTCCTCATTGTGAGCCATGCGAACCTGCCTGTGCCTGAATGGTGGATTTTGCTTGTGTCGGCAGGAACGGCAGAACCTGTGAATATGAACTGTCCCTCCTCGTCTCTGTGGTCAACCTCAAAACGTGCGGCGTCCCACAGTTGTGGAGCAAGTTGCCATTCGTCTATCAGGCGCGGTGTGTCGCCGGCAAGAAGTTTCTTTGGCGACAGACTTGCCAACTCGACATTTTGCTCCATATATTCAGGGTCGTCCATATACACGACACTTTTGGCCTGTTGCTCGGCTGTCGTTGTCTTGCCGCACCATTTTGGGCCTTGTATCAACACTGCACCTGTTCCCCTAAGTCTGCGGCTTAGCATTCTGTCGGCTATGCGTGGTCTGTATCTTTTCATGCTCTTTGTGGTTATGGTTGCAAAGTTATAAAAAAGCATTGAAACCTAATGGCTTTCAACATTCATTATGCAACTTGTAGTAGTTTTACCATGCAACTTATGGCAGTTTTACCATGCAACTTGTGGAGATTTTATTATGCAACTTGTGGCAATTTTACTATGCAACTTGTGGATTTATGGAGTCCCGATACGTCGCACCACGCAAAAGATTATAGCAGTCCTTTGCGCAAAAGGACTTGGTGAAGGACAGGGCTAATCTGTCAATGACAGGGCAAGCCATGCCAGTTAGCCGACAACGCTTGCATGGTTTTTGTCGTCTTAGTGCAATCACCACCCACGCCCCTCTTCGCTTTTCATTGCCGCATAGTTCGCCGTCTCGTTTTTTATGTCTATTTTTGCATATACATAAAGGCGGCTCTGCAAATAGTCGCCATAACAAGCTGTGGGCATCGTGGATTGGCAGAGCCAATTTATGTAACCACACATAAACACCCAAGTATATGCGGAAAACGGTATTGCTTCTGATGGTTGCCCTGTCGATGCCTGTGGCCTCGGCATTGGGGCAGAGCTACGCCTCGCTGTGGAAACAAGTGGACGACGCCGACGGCAAGGACTTGCCACAAACCAAAATCGGCGTGCTGCGGCAGATAGAGACCAAAGCCGAGAAAGAAAAGGACTACGGTCAGCTGCTGAAGGCCGGTCTGCTGACAGCCCAGACTGCCACCAGCATATCGCCCGACTCTCTGCGCCCAGCCGTGGAGAGGCTTGTGCTGCGGGAGCGGAAGACCGGCGACGCAGTGCTCAAAGCCGTCTACGACGTTGTGCTCTACCGCATATACAACGACAACGCCCGGCAGTTGGGCGACGACGCTCCGCTCGAAGCTGACGGCAAGGCCAAGGCCGAAAGCTACCGCGCCAAGGCCATGGCCAACGCGCAGAGGCTTGCCGCCACAAAGACCTCGGCCTATGTGCCTTTTGTGGTGAAGGGAAGCGACAGCGACCGCATGTTCGACGACGACATGCTGAGCGTGGTGGGCTACGAGACGGCCAACTACAAGACCCTGGCCGACCACTACTACAAGAAAGGCAACCGCCGCGCCGCCTGTCTCGCGGCACTCGAATACGTGAAGACACTCGCCCCCACAGGGGATGAAGACTACCGCAAGTCGGAGCAGCTGCACCGTCTCGACTCGCTGACCACACTCTTCGGCGACCTTGACGTGGCCGGTGAGGTGGCCGTGGAGCGATACCGCCACATGAGGCAGTGCCGTGGCGTTACCGCCGAAGACCAGATAGGCTACATACGCAACGCCCTCGACCGTTGGGGCGGATGGATAAGCTCCAATGAACTGCGCAACGCCGAACGCTCGCTCACCACACCGCAATACAACTTCACGCTGCCCAATAGGCGCGTGGCCGCCCGTCAGCGCCAGACCATCGCACTAAGCGACGTGCGCAACCTCAAGTCGATAACCATGCGGATAGGGCGCACCACGCTCGACGGGGCAACTACGCTCCGCCCATACAACCGCAGCGACCTGCAGAAGATAAAGAGCGGCATGACCCCTCTGCCCGAAATGACGCAGACGCGCACCTTCCTCGGCAAGGCCGACTACCAGACATTCAGCGACTCGATGGCCATAGGCGGACTGCCGCCGGGCGTGTATCTCATAGAAATGGAGACGTCGCCATCGACTGAGACGCAGCGCAAACTATACTTCGTGAGCGACGTGTATGCCGTGGCGTTGCCCATGCCGGGCAACAAGATGCGCTACTCGGTGGTTGACATCACCACAGGCCAGCCCATAGGCGGCGCGGCGCTACGCCTAAGCCAAAGCCAGGGCTACGGCAAACCGCCAAGACAGGTGACGCTGACATGCGACACCAAGGGCGAGGCCACATACACATACAAGCCCAACGAGCGGCCCTACGAAGTGTTCGCCTACACCGCCACCGACAAGGCTGCGCCCGTGTTCAACACCTACGGGCGATACAACTACAATAACGACAGCGGCGACAAGACCCGCACCGTGGTGTTCACCGACAAGGCCATATACCGCCCCGGACAAACGGTGCACATGGCCGCCATGATCTACCGCAACAGTGGGGGCAACGACAACAACGCCGTGGCCGAACAAGCGGTGAAGGCAAAGCTGATAGACACCAACGGCAAGACACTGGCCGAGAAGCAGCTCTGCACCGACGCTTTCGGCACGTGCTCAGCCGACTTCACCCTGCCACAGAGCGCACTCACGGGGCATTTCCAAGTGGTGGCCAACGGCACCTCCGCTACGTTCAGCGTTGAGGAATACAAGCGGCCTACATTCCAAGTGGAGTTTCCCAAGGTGAACGAGCGTTACCAAAACGGCGACACGCTCACCGTCAAGGCCAAGGCCGCAAGCTATGCCGGAGCGCCCGTGCAGGGAGCCAAGGTGAAATATACCGTTAGGCGCAAGCTGCCCTACTGGTGGCTTGGCTGCATGCGCTACTGCGCCGGAGCGTGGGGCAGCATGGGCAGTGGTGACGAGACTCTATACGAGGGCGAGACCACAACAACCGACGACGGCTCGTTCACGGTGGTGATGCCCATGACGCTGCCCGACGAGTCACTGGGCAGGAGGGCATTCTACAACTTCAGCGTACTGGCCGACGTGACCGACGCGTCGGGCGAGACCCACAGTGGCTCACTCACACTGCCGCTTGGCACGCGCCCCGCAGTGCTCAGCGCCGACATTGACGACAAGGTGCTGGCCGACAGTCTGAAGAGCATGACCTTCCACCTGCGCAACGCCGCCGGACTGCCCGTAAGCGCGGCGGTGAGCTTCCGCATAGACGACGCTGCGGCCATGTCAGCTGCGCGCACCGACGAGCCTTTTGCGATGCCGGAGAAGCTAAAGTCGGGCAAGCACAGCTTGTTTGCCGTGTGCGAGGGCGACACGCTGGAGCGCAACTTCACCGTGTTCTCGCTCGACGACACCACGCCATGCACAGCCACCGACGACTGGTTCTACGTCTCCTCCGACCGCTTCGCCACCGACGGCACTCCCGTTACAGTGCAGGCAGGAGCATCGGCCGACAGTCTGCACATTATATATATGCTCACCTCGGGCGACAAGACGCTTGAGAGCGGCACGGTTGACAAGTGCGGTCAACTGGAGAACCGCAAACTGAAATACTCCTCTGACTATGGCGACGGCATACTGTTGGCCTACGCTTGGGTGAAGAACGGTCAGATGCACAGCCACACCTCACAGATAAGGCGGCCACAGACCGACAAGACGCTGCGCATGGAATGGTCGTCATTCCGCGACAGACTAACGCCAGGACAGCGCGAGGAGTGGACACTAAGGATAAAGACCGCCGACGGCAAACCCGCCAAGGCACAGCTACTGGCCACGCTCTACGACAAGTCGCTCGACCAAATAAAACGGCACGACTGGACGTTCGACCCTCTGAACCGCCTCAGCTTGCCAAGCGTGCAGTGGCAATCGGCCACCAATCACCAGATAACGGGCAGTGGCATCGCCGCCACCAACTACCTGACGGTGCGCCAACTGAGCCTCAGCCACTTCGACACTTCGGTGTTTCCCAACTCCATGGTCTACTATGCAGGCAGAGGCATGCTATTTGGTTTGCATAAGCAGTCGGCAAGCCGGTCGGCCAAGCCGATGATGCTGGCTGCAAAGGCATACAACGCCGCCACTATGAACATGGCCGTTGAGGCCAAGGCTGAGTCATCAACCGCCACAACCACCGCCGACGAGGCCGACAAGTCGGACAATGGCATGGCCAGTGGCGATGGCGAGGCTACGGTGCAGGTGCGCGAGAACATGAATGAGACGGCCTTTTTCCAGCCCACGCTGCAGACCGACAAAAACGGCGAGGTGACCATGCGCTTCACGCTGCCGGAGAGTCTCACCACATGGCGCTTCATGGGCTTGGCCCACACCGCCGACATGCGCCACGGACAGATTGGCGCCGAGGCCGTGGCACGCAAGCAACTGATGGTGCAGCCCAATGTGCCGCGCTTTGTGCGCATTGGCGACGCCGCCACCATAGCCGCCAAGATATACAATGCGTCGGCCACGCCCATAAGCGGCACGGCACGCATGGAACTAATCGACCCCACTACCGAGAAAACCGTATATTCGCAGAACGCCGCATTCTCAGCCGATGCAGACAAGACGGCGGCGGTGGCGTTCAGCTTCACCCCCGACGAGAGCCAGTCACTGCTCGTTTGCCGCATAACGGCCAGTGGCAGTGGCTTCAGCGACGGTGAGCAGCACTATCTGCCGGTGCTTCCCAACCGCGAGCACGTGACAACCACGGTGCCTTTTGTGCAGCACTCGCAAGGCACTAAGACCATCAATATGGCACAGTTGTTCCCCACTGGGTCGAGACAGCGCAAACTGACAATAGAGTACACCAACAACCCCGCGTGGCTGGCCTTGCAGGCTCTGCCGTCACTGGGCGTGGCGACAAGCGAGAACGCCATCGACCAGTGTGCTGCCCTGTATGCCAACACCCTTGGCACGGCTCTAATGAACTCGTCGCCACGCATAAGCGGAGTGTTTGAGTCGTGGCGGCGTGAGCGTGGCAACGCCACGTCGCTGGCAAGCGGCTTGGCCAACAACCAGGAGCTGAAGGACATTGTGCTCGACGAGACTCCTTGGCTGGCCGAGGCCGACAAGGAGGCCGAACAGAAGACGAGGCTGGGCGAATTTTTCGACACATCACTGATGGAGAACCGCTGCAACGCCGCTGCTGAGAAGTTGGCCGCGCTGCAAAACGCCGACGGCTCGTGGAGCTGGTGGCGCGGCATGGGCGGCAGCCAGAGCATGACGGTGGCCATTGCCGAGATGCTCGTGCGGCTTAACGCCATGGCCGGCACGCAGCAGCTCACCGCCTCGATGATCGACAAAGCCATGGCCTATGCCGACAGGGAAACGGTGGCCATGGTAGCCCGCATGAGGAGCGAGGAGCGCAAGGGCCACAAGCAGCACTTTCCCGGCTTCAGCTCCTTGCAGTATCTGTATCTCAGGGCGATGGTAGGAGGCAAGATGACGGCCGAGGTGAGGTCGGCCGCTGACTATCTTGTGGCACTGATGACTGCCGACAACAAGAGCCAGAGCATACAGGAGAAGGCGCTCGCCGCCATAATACTCGCCAAGCGCGGCAACAAGGACAAAGCTGCCGAATACGCGAAGAGCCTGAAGGAATACAGTGTATGCACCGACGAGGCCGGACGCTACTACGACACGCAGCGCGCCGCTTACTCGTGGTGCGACTACAAGATACCCACCGAGGTGGCGGCGATAGAGGCGTTGCTGGCGGTGACACCCGGCGACACGGCCACCATTGGCGAGATGCGCCGCTGGCTGCTGCACGAGAAGCGCACGCAGATGTGGGACACGCCCATAAACAGCGTCAACGCCATATATGCCCTCTTGGCCGGCAACGGCAAGGTTCTCGACACGGGAGCGCAGACGGCAATGGCCATCGACGGCACACCCATCGACACCGACGCGCCCACGGCTGGCATGGGCTATGTGAAGACGGCCATCGCCAACCCCGTGGGCAACCGCCTGTCGTTCTCCAAGACATCGGGCGGCACGTCGTGGGGCGCAGTCTATGCACAATATATGCAGCCTACAGGCGCCATTGAGCAGTCGGGAAGCGGCATCAGCGTGAAGCGCGAAGTCATCGCGCCAAGTGGCACGCTGGCCGTGGGCGACCGCATAAAGGTGCGCATAACCATCGATGCCAAGCGCGACTTCGACTTCGTGCAGGTGGCCGACAGGCGCGCGGCGTGCATGGAGCCGGTGGGTCAGCTCAGCGGATATGCCAACGGGGCATACCGCACGCCCAAGGACAACGCCACATACTACTACTTCGACATGCTGGCCAAGGGCAAGCACGTGGTTGAAACGGAATACTACATCGACCGCGAGGGACGCTACGAGACGGGCACCTGCACCGTGGGCTGCGCCTATGCGCCCGAATACAGGGCCACGGCCAAGAGCATAACGCTGGAGGTGGGCAAGCGGCAATAGCCAAGGCCGATCATAACACTGGAACAAAACGGAATTTCCGGGCGACGGCAAGTCTCCGAATAACAAAACAAACACGGTGGCAATACTTATAACCACCAATGTAACACAAGACAACAACGACTATGGACAAGAAAACGATAATGGCACTGCTCGCGCCACTGGCCATGCTGCCCGTGGAGGCGCAGAGGCTTACGGTACACAAGGGTACGGTGGACTGTGGCAAGACGGCTTTCTGCGCACCTGTGACAGCCGAGTTCGAGCTGCGCAACAAGGGCATGCGCAAGCTCAAGATAGAGGATGTGCAGGTGAGCTGCGGATGCCTCGACGCGCAATATCCCAAGGGTGAGATTGCGGCTGGCGAGAAGTTCACCCTCCGACTGACATACGACGCGCGGCAGATGGGCCACTTCACCAAGACGGCGCGCATAGTGAGCAACGGCTCGAAGAAGCCCGTCTACCTCACGATGAAGGGCGTGGTGGTGGCTGATGCCGAAGACTACTCCGGCACCTATCCGTTTGCCTTTGGCGACTTGCGCGCCGACAAGGACAACATCGAGTTTGACGACGTGAACAAGGGCGACATGCAGGTGCAGGAGCTGCACGTGCGCAACACCGGAACCACCATGCTGCAGCCCAACGTGATGCACCTGCCGCCATATCTCTCGGCGGTGGCCACGCCCGAACGGCTGCGCCCCGGACAGTCGGGAAAGATTACCATAAGCCTGAACTCGGCCAAGCTGCACGACTACGGACTGACGCAGACATCGGTATACATAGGCGGCAAACTGGGCGAGAAGGTGAGCGACGACAACGAGGTGCAAGTGTCGGCGGTGCTGCTGCCAAGCTTCGACGGACAGACGGGCGACAACAAGAAGCTGGCACCCAAGATGGAACTGTCTACAGAGTCGATAGACATCGACTTCGAGGGCAAGGCCAAGAAGAAGGCCGAGGTGAAGATTACCAACAACGGGCGCACCGACCTGAAGATATCGTCGCTGCAGATGTTCACCTCGGGACTGCGCATGACGCTCGGCAAGCAGGTGATAAAGCCCGGCGAGAGCACCGAACTGAAGATAACCGCCTATCGGGAAGAGCTGGCCAAGGCGCGCACCAAGCCAAGGGTGCTGATGATAACCAACGACCCCGACAAGCCAAAGGTGGTGATAAGCATAAACGGAAACAAACATTAAGCAATGGAACATCCAGAGAACAACGCCGAATACAAGGGGCTGACCGTCAACGGCGGCGTGGCCCAGCCATCGATAGTCAACCCATACCTGAAGCGCGGACGCTACCGCCGCCGCGAGATGTCGGTGGGCGAGATGGTGGAAGGCATAGTGAAAGGCAACATAACGGTGCTGAGCCAGGCCGTGACGCTGGTTGAGAGCGTCAACCCCGACCACCGCCAAAAGGCGCAGGAGGTGATAGAGAAGTGCCTGCCCCACAGCGGCAACTCCATCAGGGTGGGCATAAGCGGCGTGCCGGGCGCCGGCAAGTCGACGTCGATCGACCAGTTTGGCGTGCATCTGCTCGACAGGTTTGGCGGCAAACTGGCCGTGCTCGCCATCGACCCCAGTTCGGAGCGCAGCAAGGGCAGCATTCTTGGCGACAAGACGCGAATGGAGAAGCTGGCTCAACACCCCAGCTCGTTCATCCGCCCCAGCCCAACGGCGGGTTCGCTTGGCGGCGTGGCGCGCAAGACGCGTGAGACGATAGTGCTCTGCGAGGCGGCCGGTTTCGACAAGATATTCGTTGAGACCGTAGGCGTGGGACAGAGCGAGACGGCATGCCACTCCATGGTCGACTTCTTCCTGCTCATCCAGCTGGCCGGCACCGGCGACGAGCTGCAAGGCATAAAGCGCGGCATCATGGAGATAAGCGACGGCATAGTGATAAACAAGTGCGACGGCGAGAACGTTGACAAGTGCCACATGGCGGCCACCAACTTCCGCAACGCGCTCCACTTCTTTCCGCAGACCGACAGTGGGTGGATGCCGAAGGTATTGTGCTACAGTGGCTTCTATGGCACTGGCATAAAGGAGATATGGGACATGGTCTACGAGTATGTCAACTTCGTGAAGCTGAACGGATACTTCGACTACCGCCGCAACGAGCAAAACAAGTACTGGATGTATGAGACGATAAACGAGAGCCTGCGCAACGACTTCTACAACAACCCGGAGATAAGTCGCATGCTGGGCGACGCCGAGCGCGACGTGCTCGCCGGAAGCGTAAGCTCGTTTGCCGCCGCACGCCATCTGCTCGACACATACAAGAACATTGGACGTTGACATCATCGACGCAGAAAGAATGACATCATTGACGCAGAACGAAAGACATCATGCGACAGATAGAGATTGACAGCGGAAGCGGCTTCTGCTTCGGAGTGACCACAGCCATAAGCAAGGCCGAGGAGGAGCTTGCGGCCGGCAACGCCCTGTATTGTCTGGGCGACATAGTACACAACGGCATGGAGTGTGAGCGGCTGCGCCACATGGGACTGGTCACCATCAACCACGACGACCTTGAGCGGCTGCACGACGTTAAGGTGCTGCTGCGCGCCCACGGCGAGCCACCGGAGACCTACGCCCTGGCGCGGCGCAACAACATAGAAATAATCGACGCCACCTGCCCCGTGGTGCTGCAACTGCAGCGGCGCATAAAGAAGCAATTCGACTCCAACCCCGAAGGCCAGATAGTGATATTCGGCAAGAACGGCCACGCCGAGGTGCTCGGCCTCGTTGGGCAGACACAGAGCAAGGCCATAGTGATAGAGAAGTTTGACGACGTGAAGCGGCTCGACTTCTCGCGCGACATCTACCTGTATTCGCAGACCACCAAGTCGCTCGACGAGTTCCACCGCATCATCGACTACATACAGAGCCACATATCGGCCACAGCCACGTTCCGCAGCTTCGACACCATCTGCCGCCAGGTGGCCAACCGCATGCCCAACGTAAGCTCGTTTGCCACGCGCCACGACATGATTCTCTTTGTGTGCGGGCGCAAGAGCAGCAACGGCAAGGTGTTGTTCAACGAGTGTCTGCGCGTCAACCCCAACAGTCACCTGATTGAGGGTCCCGACGAGATTGACCCCTCGTGGCTCGACGGCATCAGCACCGTGGGCATATGTGGGGCCACAAGCACGCCCAAGTGGCTCATGGAGCAGTGCCGCGACGCTCTGGCCAGGCTATGACGGTGCTTTGCCTGCACGTCGCGGCAATGCTTCATTGCAAGACTTTGCTTCATTGCAAGACTTTGTGCGGGCGCAGCGAGACGCAGCGCCTACTACATCGCCACAGTGTGCTTGGGTTAAAGCTTACGCTTTTGGGTACGGCGAGGCGCCGTACCTCCTAAAGGTGGATTCGACGCAAACGAATCACATAGGAGGTACGGCGCCTCGCCGTACCATTCAACCACGAAAAAAGCATGAGGCAAACTCTGCCATTCATCCAAATGAAGCGCATGAGGCTAACTTAGTAGGCGCTGCGTCCTCGCTGCGCCCGCACAAAACTACTTGTCGCAAGGGCATGTCATGCGCTCTTACTTCCCTCCCTTCCGCCTGTTGCACTCGCGGCATAGCATCTGGCAGTTGTCGATGGTGGTGCGTCCGCCCTCGCGCCACGGCGTGATGTGGTCGCCCTCCATAAACGCTATGTCCATCTCCTTGCCGCAGATGGCGCACTTGTGGTTTTGCCTCTGCCAAACGGCGAGCTTCACCTTGTCGGAGAAGGTGCGCAGGTCGAGCTGGCGCTCGTCGCCCGTCAACACATAGGGGATGATGCCTTGCGGCTTCTGAATCTCGTCATTGGCATCGGCCATCAGTTCGCTTATCCTCTCCTCAATGGCCTTTAGGTCGAGGTTCTGCTCGTGGTATAGGTCGTATAGCTTCGCCCAGTCCAAGCCCTTCATTATGCTCTTGAACTTCTTCATGTTGAAGGTGCTGATGGCCCAGTTCAACACGTTTTGGAAGTAAGTCCACAGTGGCATGGCCGTGTGGTCGTGCTGGTGAGCCGACATGTAGCCCACGGCCGATTGCGGCTTTCCGCCGCGCGTCTCGTGGTCGGCCATCCACTCCAAGGCTTTCTTCAGGAAGTCCTGGCGAATGGGCGACCCTATCACCAAGTCCTTGCCCAGGCGATAGGCTCCGCATTTGGTCCTGGTGAAGTGCTTCTTTGCGTCGCTAACGAAAGGCCCGGCATACACGGCGTTCCTTATTTCCTGATCGTTCAGTGGTTTGCCGGCGATGTTGATGGTCTTAAACCACTCCAGCTTTTCCGACTCCTCGCCCTCGCAGACGTATACGGTGAGCTTGTAGTCGAGTATCTGCTGGCGAATGTCGGCAGGCTGGTTGGCAAAGTTCTTGAAGTCTATCGCAAACACGTTGGCCACATACTGGCAAAGCGACAGTGTGCGCTGCTGCCCGTCCATCACCTCATAGGGACACTCCGCATCGTTGCTGCGCTTCACCCAATACATCACGTTGAGCGGATAGCCGTGGAGCACCGTGTTGATTACCGCGCATTGCTCCCGCTCGTTGTAGATGAACTCGCGCTGATAAGGAGGGCGAATGTCCAGCAGACCGCCAAAGCCTCTCACGCCCTGCTCATCGTTGTTGATGTAGCCCTTGGTTATGTCGCCAACGGTCACTTCCATTTGCTTTATTGTCATCATAATGTTTGTGGGTGTTTGTTGCGGATAACTATTCTTTCATATTTGCGGCAAAGTTTCCCATTTTCACGAACATAGAAACGAGGTCCTCCATTCAGTTTTCCTAATTCTTTCTTGATGATAGTCATTTCAGCCAAATCCAAACTTTGGCCTATTATCTCAAATTGACTCGGGCAATACTTGTCCAAGAAAGTAATGGGAACTCCCATCACTCCTGCATAATCACATGGAATATCAACCGTCTTTCCGACCTCAATGGCATCATAATTCTCATAATGAGGATACTCTTCTTCTGAATAGCGGCACACTAAATCCAGCTCTTCATTGCGCTTTGGTATTTCCAAGTTTGTAAACCAATTTACTCCTGACACACGTATCATGTTCTCCTTATGGTCACCTGCGGATGCAATATCGTCATAAGGCGAATAGAAATGTGCAGCCGCACCTTTAAAGCCATATCCAAGCCACACCTCATTGTTTCTTAATAGTGGGAAAACCTCTTTATAGGTAATGGCGTTTTGATGCCCTACAATAATGAACTTCTTCCCATACTCCATCAACTGCCCGATATATTCGCGGAACAAGGAGAAGGGAGGATTGGTCACTACGATGTCGGCCTCCTTGAGAAGCTCGATACACTCTGAAGACCGGAAGTCACCAGTCTTCAATATAGACAAAACGTTCTTGTCGTTCTTCAAGAGATACTGTACGTCGGACAAGTCGATGGCTCCGTCACCGTTCTCGTCGTTCACCTCAGTTATTTCCACCTTGTAGGCTATCTTCTTTGGGTCGTCGTCGAAGCCGTCGAAGTGAAACAGCAGCTCATTGCCAGTAACGGGCGAACCGTTGTAGCAGGTGCATACGAGCTTCTTCAGTCCGAGTTGGTTGAAGCGCAGGGCGAAATATTTGAAGAAGTTGCTTTCGTAGGGGTCGTCGCAGTTGCAGAGCACCACCTTGTCGCGGAAGTGCGGCCAATAGTGCTGCAACTCGCGCTCGATGTCGGAAAGTTGGGTGTAGAACTCATCTTTCTTTGCCGCCTTGGCGGCATTGAGTTTGTTGTTGGCCATAATAGGGTGATTGTTAGCTACATGATACAAGTATGTGCATACAACTATCAATCACGCCAAGACGCAAAAAGGGCGTGATGCTCCTTATTGCGTTCAGCTATGAGGCAGCCTCGGAATGGAAACCTCAGTCAACCAAATAAGAATACACCACGCCTATTGCGTGATGCATTGCTAATATATGATTGACTAAGGCACTCCATACCGGATGCCTTATCGCACGATTATTTCTGCTACGTTATTTCCAATAAGTTTCCGAGGCTTTTGGCTGAACGCGAAATAATAGCGAATGCTTTTCCAACGATGTCTTTGGAGAGGGCTTGCGCCTAATCCGCCCCCAAAGTTACAAAAAATATATTGACAGGCAAGCCATCGCCGCCACAAAGTGGCTTGCAGACGGTGAGATGGGTGCATAAAAAGCCCCTACTCGCCTCTTGTATAGTCAACGAAGGCATACTTGTAGGCATGCTTCTCGTCGGTGTCGTGGGTTTCGCGCGCCGCCTCTTTCCAGCCGGCATAGTCGGGAAAGAAGGCATCGGCTTGCGGCGGAGTGTCGTCGACCTCGGTCAGGCACAGCCTGTCGGCCATATCGATGGCTTGCGTGTACACCTTTTCCCCACCTATTATATACACCTCGTCGTCGCCCTTGCATGCGGCGAGAGCGTCGTCGAGCGAAGCGAAGCACTCGCATCCGGGCAGCTCATTCACCGTGCGGCTCAGCACTATGTTGCGCCTGTTGGGCAAAGCCCCCTTGGGCAGCGACCGGAATGTGTTGTGACCCATTATTATGGTGTGGCCTGTGGTGAGCGACTTAAACCGCTTCAGGTCGTTGGGAAGCCAGTAAAGCAGTTTGTTGCCGTTGCCTATCGCGCGGTTTCTCGCCACTGCTGCTATTATGTTTATGCTCATTGTGTGTCGGTTTGTTGGTGAGTTTTCTCGTTTATGCTATTCTGTTTTGTTGCCTCAAATTATTTGATGTGGCTCATGCGTGTAGTGGGTGCGGTGTCCCACCGCACACCAAGCGACGATGCGGTAGTGTGTGTGAGAACTCGTCGCCCACTGCTACACGGCCACAGCCGCCTTTATGTGAGGCCATGGGTCGTAGCCCACAAGTTCGAAGTCCTCATAGCGGAAGTCGAATATGTCCTTCACGTCGGGGTTTATCTTCATTGTGGGCAGCGGCCTTGGCGTGCGCGTGAGTTGCAGCTTCGCCTGGTCCAGGTGGTTCAGGTAGAGATGGGTGTCGCCCGTTGTGTGTACGAAGTCGCCCGGCTCAAGTCCCGTCACCTGCGCCACCATCTGCAGTAGCAGAGCGTAGGAGGCGATGTTGAACGGCACGCCGAGGAATGTGTCGGCAGAACGCTGGTACAGTTGCAGACTCAGCCGTCCGTCGGCCACGTAAAACTGAAACATGGTGTGGCATGGCGGCAGAGCCATCTGGTCAACCTCGGCCACGTTCCATGCGCTGACAATCATGCGGCGCGAGTCGGGCGTGTGCTTTATCTGCTCCACCACGTTCCTTATCTGGTCGATGGTGCCACCGTTGTAGTCGGGCCACGACCGCCACTGGTGGCCATACACGGGTCCGAGTTCGCCGTTCTCGTCGGCCCACTCGTCCCAGATGCTCACCCCATGCTGCTTTAGGAAGCCAATGTTGGTGTCGCCGCGCAGAAACCAGAGCAGCTCATAGATGATAGACTTCAGGTGGAGCTTCTTTGTGGTAAGCAGCGGAAAACCGTCTTTCATGTCAAACCGCATCTGGTTGCCAAACACGCTGAGCGTGCCTGTGCCTGTGCGGTCGGTCTTTTTTGCGCCCTCCGTAAGTATGCGGTCGAGCAAATCGAGATATTGTTTCATCGTCTTTGTTGGTTACTTTGGTAATAATACGTCCAGTCTGTCACATCAAGCACAGTAGAAGTGCCAATGTATAGTGGGTGCGGTGTCCCACCGCACACCAAGCGACAACGCACTAGTTGCGACGTGAGACACGTCGCCCACTACAAGTATGCATGGATTAGGAATCTAACAGCGAGTAGGGCTCCGGGGCATGGCTGCTCCTTATGCGCCACTCCTGCGGATACATGTTGTTGGTTCGGTTGCCAAGGTTCTTCAAGAAGCCCAGTCCAACGCCCTTGTATGTGGCCAGCACTATGCCGCGCGGAACAGCGTCGTGGGGCGTCAATGCCTCGCGGCGCAGGTAGCTTATGGCCTCGGCATAGTCGAGTTCCATTGTGGGAAATGCCCCCTTGGCCAAGGCCGACGACAGGGCGAGCGACTGCGCCGGCACAATGTCGCGCCCCTTCACCGTGCCTATCGTCACTCCGGCATGTATCGGCCTCAGCACCGCCTTGGCCGCCTGCCACGCCTCTTCCATCGGCTTTGGTATGGCCACTATTGTGTCGCCGTCGGCCACTATGCCATATCGGCTGGGGTCGCCGATCCATCCGGCGGCGGTCTTCACGCCACTGGCCATGGCCGCCTTTGCCGCCTTGCGCTTTGGCTTGCGCTGGCCGCATGGCGTGTCGTCGGTCTTGCGCAGCACCGCCATGAAGAGTCCCTCGCCGCACAACACTCCGGGGATGAAGCGAAACACGGGCGCGTCGAAGCCCGGAAGCAGCGAACCCGTAACGCCCCAGTCGTCGGCCACACCCACGGGCAGCACCTCAGCCCCCAGCTCCGAGCAAATCCACTGCACGTTCTCCTCGTTCTCGTGGGCATTGAATGTGCAGGTGGAGTAAATGAGCAGACCTCCCGGAACGAGGCAACGCCATGCGTCGGCCACGATGGTGCGCTGCAGCTGGCGGCACTTCTCCACGTTTTGCACGCTCCATTCGGCCACCGCGCCACTGTCCTTGCGAAACATGCCCTCGCCAGAGCACGGCACGTCGCACAGAACGACATCGAACGCAAGTCCCGAACGGGCGTAGTCGGCGGGATAACTGTTGGTGACCACCACATCGGGACAGCCCCACTTCTGTATGTTCTCGGCCAGCACCTGCGCCCTAAGCCCTATCGGCTCGTTGCAGAACATGGTGCTGCCCACGGGCAGTGCGGCCATGGCCGCCGTGGTCTTGCCACCGGGCGCGGCGCAGAGGTCGAGCATGCGCACGGGGTTGGCCACGTGCTCCTTCAACACATGGTGTATGAACATCGACGACGCCTCTTGCACATAGTAGCAACCACCATGCAGCAAGGGGTCGAACGTGAATGGCGGACGCTCCTTCAGATAGTATCCGTCGGCACACCAGCCTATCGGCTTGCCACAGGCGGGCGTATGGCTGGTCTTTAGCGTGTTGACGCGCACGCTCACCGGCGGCTCCTCGTCGAGCGCGGCGGCAAAGCGGGCAAACAGGTCGTCGCCCATCAGCGACTTGGTGTATTGCGTGAAGTTTTCAGGAAGATTCATCTTGTTGTTTGGAATATTGCCACAATGGCGGCTCTGTCAGGGTTGCCACTCCTCGGTTGCGCCCGACGCCTCAGTCTGTTTCTGCTTTGGCGGATTGGCCAGTTTGCCCTGCGTGTCAAACATGCCATAGGTGGTGCGCAGCACGATGAACTCGGTGCGGCGGTTCAGTTGGTTGCACACCTCCTGCTCCTCGGGCTTCAGCTTCTTGATGAAGTCTTCGGTTAGCGCGTCGCCCTCCTTGAGGAATGTGTAGGTCTCGGTGAGCTTCTTGCGTATGGTCTTTGGCTTCTCCTTGCCATAGCCCACCGGACTCAGCCTGTCCTTGGCTATGCCGTGGGCAATGAGGTAGTCAACCACGCTCTCGGCCCTCTTCTGCGACAGCACCTTGTTGTAGGCCGACGGGCCACGGTAGTCGCAGTGCGCGCTAAGCTCGATGGTCACGTTGGGGTTTTCGTTGAGCAGTTTTATCAGTTCGTCGAGAGCCTTTGTCGACTCCGGGCGCAGCGTGGCCTTGTCGAAGTCGTAGAATATGTTGTCGATGAGCACTGGGGCGGTGATCGAGGCCAAGGGGAATTGCAGCGTGTATTCGGTCGATTCGCTTACGGGTTCCACCTTCAGCTGCTCCTTGTGGTTGAGAAAACCCTTGCACGTGCCGAGGAAGACGTAGTCAACGCCAGGCTTTATCTCCTGCGTGAACGAGCCGTCGCCCTTCACGCTGAGTTTCATGTTGGTGCCGTCGTTGCCCACCATGTAGACGAGAGCCTGCGTAAGCTCGTAGCCCTCCTGCTCATACACCCAGCCCTTCACGGTCTGCACAATCTCGGGGTTCTCAAAACTGTAGATGTGGTCCCAGCCCTTTCCGTCGCCACGGTTCGACGAGAAGAAGCCACGGTTGTGCAGTCCGTCGAACGTCATGCCGAAGTCGTCGCCCTGCGAGTTGAGCGGATAGCCGGGATGCTCTATCTTCCACGTGCCGCTCGCGGTGTCGGGCTTGGCTATGAATATGTCGAGACCGCCCATGCCCGGATGGCCGTCCGACGAGAAGTAGAGGTCGCCATTGGGGCGGAATGTGGGAAACATCTCGTCGCCCTCGGTGTTTATCGGCGCGCCAACGTTCTCCACCGCGCCAATGTCGCCGCCGTTGTAGAGGCGCGCACGCCAGATGTCGTAGCCGCCCATGCCGCCCGGCATGTCAGACACGAAGTAGAGCCACATGCCGTCGGGCGACACCGCCGGGTGGGCATAGCTCGACAGCGTGTCGCCCGTGAGCTTCACCGTGGCGGCCTTGCCCCAGTTGGCGTCCGACCGCGCCGACTTGGCTATCGTGGCGAAGCGCGGATACGACGGGTCGGTGAGACACTGGGTGAGATACATAGTGCGGCTGTCGGGCGTGAAGGCGCACGCCCCCTCGTCGTAGTCGGTGTTCAGTTCGGTGTCGATGGCCTGTGGCTTCACCCACTTGCCGTTCTCGTCCTTGGTCGAGATGAATATGTCGCCATTCTTCACGCCCGTGATGCCGCTCACCTCGTCGCCGTGGGCGTCGTTGCGCGTTGATGTGAAGTAGAGCTGCTCATACTCGTCGCCGGCAAGCATGGGCGAGTATTCCGACCGCCGCGAGTTGAAGAAGTTCTCGCGCTTCACCGTGTATTGGCTGCCGGCCTCCTTCAGCTGCGGCGCCATTTTGGCCGAGCGCAGTCCCACGGCGGCCAACTTGTTGTCGGGCGTGGAGTCGAGCACGGCCTGAAACTCCTTTGCGGCCAACTTGTAGTTGCCGTTCTTCAGCAGCTGCTGCGCCAGGTAGAGGTGGGTCTGGGTGTCGTCCTGCTTGTAGCGCACCACATTGTTGTAGGCCGCTATCGCCCTTTGGGTGTAGTTTATGCGGCGGTAGCACTCGGCCATCTTCTTGGCCCTTTGTCCGCGCGTGGCGCGCTCCTTGGGGGCGGTGGCCGAATAGGCCCGCTTGTATTGCGTGGCGGCGTCGTAGTATTCGCCCAGGGCGTAGTATTTGTCGCCCTTCTTCATGTAGGCGTCGGCTCCGCAGCCACACAGCATGGCCGCCATGGCCAACATCACCATGAGCGCGTATGTCTTTTGCATTGCAGTTCGGGATAAAAGCATTATTATGTAAATAACGCCAAAACATGCGGTTTAGTATAGGTGGAGGTTATAATAAATATAGGTGTCGCCCCTGCCTATTTTCACTCGGCAAACGGCAGACGGAACGTGCAGCCCTCGCGCCACCGCGAGCATCCATAGGCCGCCTTGCCCTTTATCACCGTGCCTTTGCCACACACGGGACACACCGTGCCTATCAGACTGTCGCTTGGCTTCAGCTCCTTCGGTGCTGCCTTTGGCTCCTTCGGCTTGCGTGGGGCCTTGGGCTTTGGGGCCTGCGCCGCCTTGGGGGCCATCTTCTTCTTCATGTCCTCCTCGGTGGTTATCGTCACGTGGCGGTTGCTGTTGTCGGCCAGCACGTCGCACACGATGTCGTTAATCTGCACTTTCAGTTCGTCGATGAATGTGGCCGCGTCGTATTTCTTGTGCTCAATGTCGCGCAGCTTCTTCTCCCAGATGCCCGTAAGCTCGCAGCTCTTCAGCAGTTCCTCCTTTATGGTGCCTATCAGCTCCACGCCCGTGGGCGTGGCTATCAGGTTCTTCCGCTCGCGCTTTATGTAGTGGCGCTTAAACAGGGTTTCGATGATGCTGGCGCGCGACGACGGACGGCCAATGCCGTTCTCCTTCAGGGCGGCGCGCAGCTCCTCGTTGTCAACAAACTTGCCGGCCGTCTCCATCGCCCTCAGCAGCGTGGCCTCGGTGTAGAACTTTGGCGGAGTGGTCCACTTCTCGGTGAGGCTTGGCGTGTGGGGGCCGCTCTCGCCCTCGACGAATGGCGGCAGGGTGCGCTCCTCGTCGTCCTTCTTGCCCTCGTCGTCGGTTTGCGTGGGTGTGTCCTTGGCATATACGGTGCGCCATCCGGGCGAGAGTATTGTCTTGCCCGTGGCCTTAAACTCGATGTCGTCAACCTTGCCAAGCACTGTGGTGGTGGCAAACTTGCAGTCGGGGTAGAACACGCTGATGAACCGCCGCGCTATCAGGTCGTAGACGTTGCGCTCCATGTCGGTAAGGTTCATGGCCGGCTGGCCTGTGGGTATGATGGCGTGGTGGTCGGTTACCTTCGACGTGTCGAACACCTTCTTCGACTTTGGCAGCTTCTTGCCCGCCAGGGGCTGCGTCAGCTGTTCGTAGCCGCGCAGCCCGGCCAGCGTGGCCGGACACTTGGGGTAGATGTCGTCGCTAAGAAACTGGGTGTCAACGCGCGGATAGGTGGTGAGCTTCTTCTCATACAGACCCTGGATGATGTTGAGGGTCATCTCGGCGCTCATCGAGAACTTGCGGTTGCAGTCCACTTGCAGCGACGTGAGGTCGTAGAGGTGGGGCGGGGCTTCGGTGCCGTTTTTCTTCTGCACCGACGTTATGCCGAATGGCTTGCCGGTGATGGTGTTGAGAAACTGCTCGCCCTCGTCCTTCGACGTGAACTTGCCCTTGGTGGCGTTGAACACCGTGTCGCGGTAGGTGGTCGATAGTATCCAGTAGGCTTCGGGCTTGAAGTCCTCAATCTCCTTTTGGCGGTTCACTATCAGTGCCAGTGTGGGTGTCTGCACGCGCCCGATGCTGAGCACCTGCCTGTTTTGCCCATACTTCAGCGTGTAGAGCCGGGTGGCGTTCATGCCCAGCAGCCAGTCGCCGATGGCGCGGCTCAGTCCGGCAAGATACAGCGGCTGGTAGTCGGCCTGGTCCTTGAGCGTGCGGAAGCCCTCCTGTATGGCCTCGTCGGTCATCGACGATATCCACAGTCGCCTCACGGGGCAGGTGGCGTTGGCCTTCTGCATGACCCAGCGCTGTATCAGCTCGCCCTCCTGCCCGGCATCGCCGCAGTTCACTATACCGTCGGCGGCCTGCATGAGCCGCTCTATTATGGCAAACTGCTTGGCTATGCGCGTGTCGTTGATGAGCTTAATGCCGAAGCGCTGTGGTATCATTGGCAGTGCGCCAAGGGTCCACCGCTTCCACATTGGCGTGTAGTCGTCGGGTTCCTTCAGGGTGCATAGGTGGCCAAACGTCCATGTCACTTGGTAGCCGTTGCCCTCCATGTAGCCCTCGTGCGAGCTGTTGGCTCCCAGTATCCGGGCTATGTCCTTGGCCACGCTGGGCTTTTCCGCTATGCAAACAATCATATTTTCTTTAGGTGGTGATGATATCTTTTTTGTGTATGGGTGTTTTCGGGGGGGGGGTATGCCTATGCCGTCCTCCGAGTGTCATGGTGTCAGTAGCCCAGAGGCTCGCCCACCAGCACCACCGTGTGGCGACCGCGCGGTGAGTGGCGCAGCAGGTGTATGTAGTTGCAGATGCTGTCGGGCGACGTGCAGTTGTGGCACACGCCGTCGGTCTGGCATGGCGTGTCGATGCTGAAGCGCGCCGCGTTGATGGGCGACGCCGTCGAGCGCGCCCTCGCTATGGCCGCCTCCACGCTCTGCGCCACCTTGTTCAGTCCCACCACCAGCACCACGTGCTCAGGGCCGTAGGTTATGGCGGCCACGCGGTTGCCGTTGCCGTCGATGTTCACTATCACTCCGTCTTCGCTCATTGCGTTTGCGCTCGACAGGTAGTAGTCGGCCCACAGTGCCTTGTGGTATATGTCTATCTTCTCTTGGGTGGTTGTCGCCTTGTCGCGGTCGAGTATGTTGAGCGTGCCTTTGGCATGCAGTGCGGCGGTCAGTCCCATGTCGCGAATGGTGGCCGACCCTCCCCAGCTCACCGTTGCTCCGTCGGGTATCATGGCGGCCACGGCCTCTGTGGCCTCTGCCGCCGTGGGGCAGTATATGGCCTTCATGCCTCGCCGCGCCAAGTTGCGCGTCAGGCGTGCGGCCAGCCGTTCGTTTCTCGTTTCAGTTGGTGTCATGGTTGTGCGTGTTTGGGTTTGTGGGGAAGCAGCTCGCGCGTTGGCTTGTGTGCATAATCATTGGGGCACACTGGCTGCCTGCCTCCCCTTGCGTCATGCAAAAATACACAATATTATCGGGTTGGGCAAATCTGCCTACGCTGTGTGGCTGTGGTTAGCGTCACTAAAAACGCCAATAAGTTTGGCGGTTTCGGAGAAAAGATGTATTTTCGTAACAATATTTCACGCCTAAAGTGAAAAGACTATGGAACAGACAACAGTTTTCAATCCAGATCAGATGAGGATACTGCATATGATGTCTTTTAATAAGACACAGAAAGAGTTGGACAATCTTGAAAATGTCATAGCACAATCTCCAGATATTTCCACCCAAGTAAACTAAGAAAGAGATGAATGGCGACATTATAGATTTCTCAACCTATTGCATCGGCAATCTCTCACGCCGATTGGGATTGCCCGCAAAGGAAGTATACCAACGACTGAAGTCGTCGGGCATATTGTCAGAGTACATCATCCCGTGCTACGACGTGCTGCACACCTTCGGCAAGGAATACTTAATGGAAGACCTTATCGGTTTTATGAAGGAGAAAGGAGTGTTAAGTTAATATGGAGGTTTATCACGCATCATACGTGGCGGCATTGCCGACGACAAAGTGTTCCGCACTATTGATTTGTATTTTGCCGGCGACATTACGAAAGATGAGGCTCTCCGGCGTTTGCTCTTCGAAAAGCCTAACGATCAGTTGTGCTTCCGTACACAAGATATATTGGATGAATGTTTGACCTTTAAAAGCAGCATTGAATTATGAACGCACACGACGAAGGCTACTTCACTGTCCTTGATGCAAAATATGCACGCATCATCAAAGCCATTAGCCAGATGCACCACATTTCCTTTGACGAGGCTATGGAAATGTTCTACAACTCCGACCTTCTGCAATTAATGAACGACGGCGTTGCCGACCTGCACTGCCGCAGCGACCTCTATCTGGCTGAAGAAGTGTGGAACGAGAAGAATAATTCCTAAAACGAAAATCAACAAAATGGAATATAGTGACGGTGGCAAGTGGTAATTAGCCACACTGCATGTCGATGGTTGTTTCGCTTGGAAATACAGTTATTCCTCTTCTGTCTATATGGCTTATGAAGTCGGCGTTACTCAAGTCGTTGTAGATGCAGAAATCAAATTCGTAGGGCAGAAGCAGGTCGTCTATATCATTCTTGAGACGGAGCAGGTCGGCAATGGACAAGGCATCGCCCACCAATGCAATGTCCACATCGGAAAATGGCTTGTTGGTGCCTTTTGCCCTTGAACCGAAAAGGATGGCACGCTCAATATGAGGGAAACGGGAGAAAATGGAGAATATCTTCTTCCAATCCTCTTCTTTAATGCCGTATTTCATAAAAGTTCAGACGACTTTAGGGTGGTTCTATAAAATACCACCGTATTTTTTATATGGCGTGTTCTATAAATTCCACGCATTGTTAAAATTCATTTTAGACGGGTTGCTCTTTGTGTCTTTTTGATTTTATCCGGCATATTTCACTTTCTTCTTCAGTCGCATAGCCCGCTATGCTCTTTCAGAAAGAAAGTGAAATCTGCTCGGCTAAAATTCAAAAATCCATCAAAGGCAATTTATAGAACCCGCCATAT
>CAVKUV010000034.1:0-29121 GCA_963659505.1 Lachnospiraceae bacterium | reverse complement strand
GAGCGTCAGGAGAGCTTGCTCTTGATTGACCGAGTGCAGCCTGACTTATGCAAAGTCAGTGCAAACGAGCGTCAAGAGAGCTTGCTCTTGATTGACCGAGTGCAGCCTGACTTATGCAAAGATACGCTTTTATTCCGTTTGTCCAAAGAAAGTGTTGACATTAGGTGGGTTCTATAAATTACCACCGCAACAAATAACAAAACAATATGGGTTGCGTTTTGATAACTTATAGAGTCCATCATTAATGTTCTTTTTTGTTGTAACCTCCATGTGGTGCATAGCCAAACCACGAAGTAAGAAACAAAAGCGGCGTCCTGCCTTTTGACAGAACGCCGCAACCTGTGCGCCACGCCGCTTATTGCATGAACGCTTAATGCCATTTTTGGCGCATGGCATAAGCCGTCCACACATCTCATCACCAATATACACTTTGCGGCGTCGGCTTGTCGCCCCACAGGCAGGGCAATGGCTTTGCCAACCGATGCATGGGCAGACTACTTTCTGGCGGTCTTCTTCTCGCCAAGGAACTTGCCCCAAGCGACGTTTTTCACCTTCAGTCCTATTACACCCGTTGACTTTACTGTGTACTTGCGCACAGTGTCAACGCGCAAGTTCTCGATGCTCACGTTCTCCACAGGCAGGTCCTTGTCGCCGTTTATCTGATACACACCGTCGGCCACATGACACTTCACGTCCTTCATGTATATGTCGCGTATCTGCGTGACGGTGTCCTTGTAGGTAGGTACGAGGTCTTTCCACTGGTAGAGCACGTCGGTGTCGATGGCGAAGGCGCGCTCCATGCTGTTGGCGCTGACGCGCTCCATGTAGATGTTGTTGATGAAGGCTCCCCTGCGGCGGTTGGTTTTCAGGTAGAATAGCGTCTTCACGTGGTCGTCCATCGAGCAGTCGTGCATATACACGTTGCGTATGCCGCCAGAAATCTCGCTGCCCACCACGAGCAGTCCGTGTGCGTTGCGCATGCGGCAGTTGCGCACCACCACGTTCTCCGTTGGCTGGCCTATGCGCCATGCGTCGTGGTTGCGCCCCGACTTTATCACCACACCGTCGTCACCCTGGTCGAACGTGCAGTCCTCGACAAGGAAGTTGCGCGTCATCTCAAGGTCGATACCATCGTTGTTGTGGCCGTGGGCGTAAACGTCAAGGCCACGCGCCACACCGCCGTCGCAGCGGTATATGTGTATCGTCCAGAATGGCGACTGCCTTATCTTGAAGCCGTCGAGCAGCACGTTGCGGCACTGGTTGAAGTGTATCAGATGGGGGCGCAGGTGGTTGTCGCCTACGGCCATCTGTCTGTCGGCCACCGGTTTGCCGAAGGTGGCCCAGTCGTAGAGTTGGGCCAAGGCGTTCATGTGGGCCTTGGGGCGCGAGAA
This sequence comes from Lachnospiraceae bacterium, assembly GCA_963659505.1. Lineage (GTDB taxonomy): Bacteria > Bacteroidota > Bacteroidia > Bacteroidales > Bacteroidaceae > Prevotella. The sequence goes on along the minus strand of CAVKUV010000034.1, from coordinate 27,730 downwards.
CCATGTCTTCCACACCTTCATGTCGGGCGTGAGTGTGCCGTTGCCCGTTATGGCCACGTTGATGCACTTGTAGGCATACACGAGCGGCGAGTAGTTCATGCACTCCATGCCCTCCCAGCTCACCTCCACGGCTGGCAGATAGTCGGCGGGATTTGACGAGAACACCACCTTAGACCCTTCGGTCAGGTGCAAGTCGCAGTTGCTCATCATGTGTATCGGTCCCGATGGCCACACTCCCTCTGGCACCACCACGCGGCCACCACCGGCCTCGTTGCACGCCTTCATGGCTTGGGCAAACGCCTTGGTATTGGCGGCTATGCAGTTGGCCTCGGTGTCGGCGCCACTCTTCTTGGCTCCATAGTCGGCTATGCAGAAGTCGTTGTGTGGGAAGTTGTAGATGGCTATGGCCGGCATAGGAAACGGTGCTGCCACCTTGATGGAGTCGTACTCGGCCACCTTGAAGCTGCTCAGCGACAGCACAGCGACGGCAAGGAGCAGCGACTGCATGATTTTTCTCATTTTTCTCATTGTTTATATAATAGCGTTTTAAGTGTTTATTCCTTAGGTCATGCGCCTCCCAATGGGTGCGTCAGCCAACAGGCACGAACGCGCAAAAGAGACGTTTGAACTGCAAAAATAGCACTATTTTCCCAAGTTTACCGTTTACGTGTGTTAAAAACTTTGCGGTGGCACTTACAGTCCCCATAAAAAACAATCCGCAGACCATGTTTGCCACGGCTGCGGATTGTTCGTTGTATTGAATTAATGCGATATTAGTCGAGCTGTCCGAGCTTGTTGTCGGAACCAAGCACGTCGATGATCTTGTGCTTGTACATATCCTCCATGAGGTCGCGTGCGGGACCGCAGTACTTGCGGGGGTCGAACTCGGCGGGCTTCTCAGCCAATGTCTTGCGCACTGCTGCGGTGAAGGCGAGGCGAGAGTCTGAGTCGATGTTTATCTTGCACACGGCGCTCTTGGCTGCCAAGCGGAGCTGCTCCTCGGGGATGCCCACTGCGTCGGGCAGCTTGCCGCCATACTGGTTGATCATGTCAACATACTCCTGGGGAACCGAAGACGAACCGTGGAGCACGATGGGGAAGCCAGGGAGCTTCTTCATTATCTCGTCGAGCACGTCGAAGGCCAATGGAGGAGGCACGAGGCGGCCTGTCTTCGGGTCGCGTGTGCACTGCTCGGGCTTGAACTTGTATGCTCCGTGGCTTGTTCCGATGGATATGGCCAGCGAGTCAACGCCAGTCTTTGTGGTGAAGTCGATAACCTCTTCGGGCTTGGTGTAGTGCGACACCTCTGAAGCCACCTCGTCCTCAACGCCAGCAAGCACTCCAAGCTCGCCCTCAACGGTGACATCATACTGGTGGGCATATTCAACGACCTTCTTCGTCAGCGCCACGTTCTCGTCGTAGGGCAGTGAAGAGCCGTCGATCATCACTGAAGAGAAGCCCATGTCAACACAGCTCTTGCACAGCTCGAAGCTGTCGCCGTGGTCGAGGTGCAGCACAATCTCCGGGTGGTTGCATCCCAGTTCCTTGGCATACTCCACGGCACCCTCGGCCATATAGCGCAGCAGGGTCTGGTTGGCGTAGTTGCGCGCACCCTTCGACACCTGAAGGATTACGGGCGACTTCAACTCCGACGAAGCCTTGATGATAGCCTGCAGCTGCTCCATGTTGTTGAAGTTGAAAGCTGGAATGGCATAGCCGCCGTCGATGGCTCTCTTGAACATCTCGCGTGTGTTAACGAGACCCAGTGTTTTGTAGTTTACCATAATAATTATATGTTTTGATGTTAATTAGAAAATGCTTTCCTTGCCTTTTTCCGAGCACAAAGTTACGGCAACAAATTGGCACTGCCAAGAAATAAAAAACCTTTTCAATACAGGATGACACTGTTTTTGTGATTATTTTAATAATCTGTAATGTGTGTTTCGCGTTTTGTAAAACGCATATTGCAAGTGCCGCCCTCTATTCTAGCGCAACGGCAAAACCACGGTGCGCGCCACGCCGCCCATTGCCGCATGCCGCCGTGACAGACAATGGGCGTGCTTTCGGGCATACAAGTAGCAGGGCCGGCGACTCCACCTTGGGAGTGCCGACCCTGCATAGTTTTTACCGCAAGCCTCGGGAAAGACTTTGCCACGTGCAGTGCTTATTCCGCCAGATAGTATCCGTATTCGTCCAGGTCGGGCTGCTCTTCGTCGTCGCGGCTACCCGCAGAAAGCGAAGCGCAAATCATTTGCTGTGGTGCCACGAGTATGACGTGGGTATGCGGCGTTGTGTATTCTTTCTTTTTCATGTCTATAAAATGTTTATCTTACTATTACTTTCATTGTCTTGTTGCCAGTCTTCACTATGTTGATGCCTTTCTGAAGACCGTTGATGCGGCGACCGCCCATGTCATAATATTCGGTGGCGGCGTTCAGGCTGTCCACGACGTTGGTGGCGTCAATGCCAGCAGACTCTCCATCAGCCACTATGCGCAGTGCGGAAGCGCGGACTCCGGTGTCACCGGTCTGTATGTAGGCGCGGAAGGGGTTTACCTTCACGCCCTTATTGCTATAGTCGGCCACGCTGTAGAACTTGTCATTGGCTATGAAGTAGCCATCTTCGGTGAGCACTTCCCCAGCGAAGGTTCCTATAAGGCGGTTGCCCGATGTGGTGTTGACGGGGGCTGAAACCACAGCGGCATCGGTGGCCGTTATGCTTATGGCAGCTTGGTCGTCGGTTTTTCTGCGTATCACCACTGGCGTTCCGGCCTCTATGGTGCCGCTCTCTATCTGGGCGAGGGTTATGCTCTCGTCGTCCACGCTCTGCAGCGTATAGAACTGACATGTGTTGCCTTCGGCGGTAGCGTCGATGGCAAACGGCAAGCAGAGTGTTCCCCAGTTGGAGGTCATGCCGCGACTGTACTGCGCCGTGGCGGCCTGGCACTCTTCGCCTTCGTTCAGTGCGAACGCCTTGTTGTCGTCTATCGCCAAGGTCTCTATGGTGAGGGGCGAGCCTGTAGCGCCAATGATGTCTGAGCCGTTGGCTCCCACCTTCTTGGTATAATAGCCAGTAGTATAGTTGGCATAGGTGGCATCGGTAGTACTGGCGTCATAGGCTACGGCACCCTTGAGCGATTTGCAGTCATCAAACATAGACCCTGATTGCGTTACGTTGTCGGTAGTGAAGTTGTCCGAGACATAAATCGTATTAAGCGAGGTACACATTTGAAACATTTGGGTACAATCCTTCAGAGCCGGAGTTTTAAAACTTGAAAGGTCGATGGTTGTCAGTGCCGAACAATATTTGAACATGTCTGACATATCTGTCACATTCTCTGTATTGAAATGCGAGAGGTCAATCGACATTAGTTCATTGCATCCCTTAAACATGATTGCCATGTCTGTAACATTGCCGGTATCGAAACTTGAGAAGTCAAGCGAGGTAAGGCAGCTGCAGTTATAGAACATACCCCACATATCCGTCACCTTTTCGGTATTGAAGTGAGACAGATCTATCGAGGCAAGGCTCTCACAGCCACTGAACATATAATTCATACTGGTAACCTTAGATGTATTAAGGTTCTCAATACCCTCTATGCTCGTAAGTTCGTACATCCCATAGAACCAGGATTCTGTAGTTGTAGGGTACACATTGCTGAAGCTCTTGTCAAACACCACTGTAGTTGGGTAAACTGTCCCTTGCCATTCTGTCCAACCATCCATCATCTCCAAACCATAATCACCACCGTGCTTGTCGCTACCGTAATAGAAGGTAAGGGTTTCGTCTTCATACCTGACATACGGGCCTACCCACAGCGTAAGATAACCCGACTCCCAGTTGGCTTGTGTTGCATCGGTCTTGCTTTCGTCATAGCTTACAGCACCACTGAGCGAAGAGCAACCATTGAACATGTTTTCCGAATTGGCGACGGATGTAGTGGTGAAATTCTGGGAAACGGCGATGCCAGTCAGCGAAGTACAGCCATCGAACATCGACTTCATGTTAGCCACATTAGATGTGTTGAACATGGAAAGATCGAGCGTGGTAAGCTTCGAACAGCCAGCAAACATGCTCTCCATGTCGGTGACATAGTCGGTGGCAAAATGGGAGAGATCGACCTTTTCAAGTGCCGTACAGCCATTGAACATGGATTTTACGTTCTTGACATTGGCATTGGTGAAATTGAAAAGGTCAAGCTCCGTGAGCGATGAGCAGCCAGAGAACATATCGGCCATATTCTCGGCTTCGATAGTTAACAAATAGGGGGTGCTAAGTTCCGTCAGCGAAGAGCAGTTGTGGAACATGGCTGACATATCCGTGGCGTATGCGGTATAGAATCGAGGCAGGGCAAGGCTCTTGAGTGACGAACATCCGCTGAACATGCTGTTCGTATTCGTTGTCTTATCGCCAGCAAGGTAGTCTGTTCCTTCAACACTGGCAAGCTGGGACATTCCGCAGAACCACTTGTAACAGGTCGTAGGGGAATAGCTATGGAAACTCTTGTCGAACACTACCTTATACACCTGAGTGCCCACAGACAACCATGCCGGGTCTTCGCTGCCGGTGTTAAGACTGTAGTCGGTATCCACTTGCCCCATGTTCTCATCATAGTAGAACGTCAGTGTGTTGTCGGCAAAACGGGCATAAGCCTGTTTCTCGGCTAAGGCGGAAGTCGGAACTACCGACAGCAACACCGCAATTGCGGCCACAAGCACCAGCCTGTGCGCCATACTCAATAAACGTAAAGTTTTATCCATCTCGTGTTGGTTTGTTATCCTTTTAGTGGGCAGTAGCAGTTCCCTAAAGAATAGGGTTCTGTCAATACCAATGATCGGGAGTACCGATTATCGGACGCAAAATTACTAAAAATGAACGGAATACAAGTTACCTCGCCCCCCCAAAAAAAAACTTTTCGGCAGAATTCGGCAATGTTCATGTAAATTATGCAATGACAAAGGCGAACCCTTGATGGCTCGCCTTTGTATATTTCACCTGCGGCCATGAAGGCCGCAAATGCCGTATTTATGAGTATTCCCTGATGTTGATGCTGCGGTTTAGAAGTAATAAGCGGCATACACCTGCCAAGCGTTGGTGCGGTTTGAGGCCGTTTCTTTCACTATTCCGGCTGCGTCCTTAAACGTGATCTCGCCTGTCCGGCCACAAACGATGTTGTGGGTGCAGCCTATTTCGATGTGGTTGATGAGCGACACGCCAACACCGAGGTTGATGCTGAAGTTAGACTTCTTCAGTTCGTAGTTGCCCAGTTCCCACATGTTGTAGTTCTCGCCGCCTACGTTGAAGCCAAACTGCGGACCAGCTGCAAAGTATATGCTTGCCAAGCTGCCGAGGCCAACGCCATAGCGCACGTTGATGGGGATGTTGATGTGCTTCTCCGAGATGGTGGCGTCTGTGCCATACATGCCTCCGCCAGTATTCACTCCGTTGCTTGTGTCGCCCAACTGAGCCTCACGCTGGTCGTAGAGTACAGCGGCATCCAGACCAAGGCCGACGATGGGCAGGGTCACTTTCACTGTGGGACCAACGAAAAAGCCAGTTTGGTTAGACTTCTTCACCACATCCGAGCTGATGCTCATGTGGGTTACGTTGTATCCACCCTTGAGACCGAACTTAATCTGCGCCTGTGATGGAACTGCGGCAAACATTGCGACCGCAAATGCAATAGCTGTAAAAATCTTCTTCATATCTAATCTTTTTAGTGTGTTTGGCTTTGTGTTTGGCTTTTTCGTTAAATGCGTGGCTGTGAGCTTGGTTCGTACGGGCGCAGAGAGGACGCACGCCTGTTACGCACGCTCCATGCGCAGAACGCCCTGTTAGTGGCGTTCGCGGCGCACCGTAACCCTTGCCGCCGACGAACCAGACGACTTGCTTCCTCCGCTGCTCTTCTTCTTGCTCACTTTGGTGGTAGTGGTGGCACCGCTGCGGCGACTTGCCTTGCGTGTGGCCTTGGCTGCGGCCTTTGCCGCCTTGGGGTCGAGCTTTGATATGCTGTCGAGCGAGTCCTTGCGCGCCTGGTCGCCGAATATGTTCTTCTCGAATGATGCCAGCTCGTTCTCTATGCGCTTCTGCTCCTTGGCCATGGCCGAGTCGGTGGGGCAGTATTGGGCGAGCGTGCGGCCAAGCATATTGTTGGTCTTGTATATCTTGCCCGAGTACTTGTTCAGTGTGAAGTAGTCGTCAAGACTCATTGTGGCGGCGTTGTTTAGGTCGCTCGTCATCACGGTCTGGCGGCTGAGGAACGGCTCAAGGTCGCTATACTTCACCCAAAACAGAGGATACTTGGAAGCCGCTCCGCCGAAGTCGTCGTCGCGCATCATCACAGGACACAGGGCGAGCACCTTGCGGCTGAACGTGGAGTTGGCCTGGTTGTAGTAGGCACTCTCTTTCAGGTAGTACATCTTCACCTCAGCCGACGGTATGTCGCTGTTGTCAACGCGCAGTTTGCCGTTTTGCGTCTCATAGAAGATGTGGAAGTTGTCGAGAATGGTCTTTATCTTCACCTTCGACGAGTCGTTGAACACCTCGTTGCCGTCGAGCCTGTATTCATATACGGGGATGTAGTTGTTCAAGGCCAACTTGAAGATGTAGGTAAACAGGTTCATCTCCTTGCCCACAGGTTCCACGGGATAATACAGTCCGGCGTTGGCCGACAGCATGAGGTCAACCTCGCGGTAGATGTCGCGCCTCCACACCACATCCTCAGGCATGTCCATGGCCGTAGGGAACATCAGTTTGGCGCGCTGCGTCATCTGCGACGATGCCGCCGTGTTGGTCTGTTGTCCGTTGCGCGCTGTGGTGTTGCGGCGTGCCTTTGGCTGCGCTGTGGCGGTAATGGCCACAAGCACTATGATGAATACTGAAAAAAGTCTTTTCATATATATAATATGTATGTTTGTCTTTGTTGTTGTTCACGGCGTTTCATGCCAGCCGCCGGGCGGCCTTGAAACCATCGGGAAACCTACTTCACAATCACCTCCATCGACGAGGAGAGCTTGCGCTGAATGCCGTCGGGACCCACTGCCGTTATGCGCGATATGTAGAAGCGCTTGTTGCGCGACAGTTTCCTCAGCGTCTCCTTCTGGCGTGCGGAGAAGGCGTCGCCGTCGCTCACCATAGGCACTGCGTTGCCCATGTTGTCGAAGAACACCGTCTCGAAGCCCTGCACGCGGAAGCCTATGTCGAGTATGCCGTCGTCGATGGCCGCCCCTATGCCGTTGGCCGCCATCAGGCTTGCCTTGGCCAGTGCGCCACCCTTATACCTTGTGGGGTTGCCCTGCTCGTCCTTCATGGCTATGTATGGCGTCGGGTCGGGCAACTTGCGCACGCGGAACTTAAACTGTCCCATCTGCTGCGGTTTTCCCGTGTTGACCGATGTCACGGTTATGGTCACGTCCTGACCCACAGCCGCCGGCCTTGCCACGTAGCGGCCCGGACCAACGGGCTGCAGCGTGCCTCCGGTCATGGATGCCTGCACCTTGTTGAGCGGCACTCCTGGCACGCTCACGCTTATGGGGTTGCTATATCCGGCATAGAGCATGTTCATGAGGTCGGCCGAGACAGTCGCGCTGGGGTCAACCACCGTGTACTTCTGCGAGAAGTCGCGGCGTATGCGCTCGCCGCTTCCGTTGAGCATCTCGATGTAGCCGCCGAGGGTGAAGTCGCCCGTGCGTCCGCATACGGTCTCATAGAGTCCATTGTGCAGACTCACCTTACGGTTGCCTATGTATATGTCGGGCACCTGCGTGGTGTCGATGGCCGCCATGACGATGCGCGCCGAGAATTTGTCGCCGCGCACTATGGTCTGCGAGTTGGGTATGACGAAGGCGTTGAGCGAGTTCACGCGTATGTCCTTCATGTCGATGTTGGCCACAAGCGTGTGTAGCACCTCGCCTTCGGCATAGCGCACGTCGCTCTGCAACTTCGACAGCAGCGTCACCGCAGCGGCCACGGGCATGTTCTCAAACATATACTCCTGCCAGTTCTTGCCCATCGTCTTTGCGTCCTTGGGCAGCTGGGTCGACAGGTTGCTGCTTATGATGGCCTTTTGCGTGGGGTCGGACACCATGGCCAGTATGCGCTGGCGAAACGAGTTGATGGCGTCAAACAGCTGCTTGCCCTTGCCGCGTCCCGGCGCGAGCATCACCTGACTGGCAGCTTCGAGGTTCTCCTTCGACTTGATGTTCTTCACGTCGCCGTCGGCCCCGTCGGCCTCCTTCACTATCGCCGTCTTCAGTTGGTCGGCGAATGTGTATAGCGAGTCGCTCATGCGCTTCACCTGCTGCGCCTTGTCAAACCACGCCTTCACCTTTGCGGGGTTCGACTTCAGCTGCTTTGTGAAGTCATCGTATATGACCTGGTTCTCCTTCGCCGAGTTTTCGGTGGTGCGGTTGAGGCTCTCCTCCACAATGGAGAAGCCGTTGAGCACTTCCGTCGACACGTTAAGCGCAAGCATGGCCATCAAGACGACATACATGAGGTTTATCATCTTCTGGCGAGGCGACACCGGTCTTTTCTTTATTGCCATTTCAGAGTCTTTGGATTGTTGACTTTATGTTTCTGCTAAGAATGGTGCGATAAAGCCCCCATCCTAAGCCTGCTCACCGCCCAGCGGCGCGGCTGTTCGCATGTTTACGGTCATGGCCTCGATCATGCGGGCGTATATCTTGTTAAGCTCGGCGATCTGCTCTGCCATGCGCCTCGACTGTTCGTTTATCTGGTCGATGGTGCCTATCTGCGCGCTTGCGCCCTTGAGCTGCATCTCGTAGACCTTGCATATTCCGGTGAGGGTGCGGTTTAGGTTCTCCATCTCCTCCGAGTCGCGCGTGAGCCTCTGGCTCTGGTCCGACACCTTCGAGAGCATCTCGGTGAGCCGCTTCAGTTCGTCCACATAGTTGCTTGTGGCCTCCTCCATCTCGGGCGACACTTCTTGCTGCTGCTGAATCCACGCCGTAGACATGCCGGGCATGGCCACTTGCGCCGCAGAGTCAGCCTGTACGGGAGCCTCGCCCTCGGCGGCGGCCATCTGTTCGCCACCTTGCGCGCCCGCGCCCTGCGGTGCGCCGCCACCTATTATAATAGTGCCACCGCCGGCAACGCCAGCGTTCTGCACAGTGGGAGTCACGGCCACAGCCTCACTTTCGCCCTCGGCAGCGGTCTCAATGTCCTCTTCGGCCACGTGCGTGGGCAAGTCCTTGCCGTCGGCAGTCTTGTCAAACGGACGGTCGAACGCCGATATGAAGAATATGACCACCTCGGTGCCCATGCCGAGATAGAGCCAGAAGTTGGCTCCCGGCAAGTGGGTGAGCTTGCACAGCGTTCCGAAAATCACGATAGATGCGCCCCAGCTGTATGCGTAGTTGAGGAAAGTCTGCCCAGGCACGCTGTCGAGCCACTTTTGCAGACGGTATATCACATTGTATTTGCTGTACTCTGTCATTTCTTCTTCGATTTCTTGAATTTGTCACTTGTTGTGTTGGCCAGACTGCGCACGCACCTGAAGCCGATGTAGGAGCGCGGCTGGTTTTGGTATTCGTACGACCGCCATGCCGACTTGATGTACGACTCGGGGTCTTTCCACGATCCGCCCCTCACGCTCTTCTTCTTCAGCCGGTAGGGGTCTTCCTTGGCCGCGTTGTACTTTAGTTCGGGGTTTATGTCGTTCATTGCGTCGACGCCCGCCTCGGTGTACACCGTGCTTGTCCACTCGGCCACGTTGCCGGCCATGTCATACAGTCCGTTGCTGTTGGCCTGGTAAATGCCTGTCTTGCTCGTTATCAGGTTGCCGTCCTTGGTGTAGTTGCCGTTGTCGGGCTTGAAGTTGGCGAAGAAGCATCCGTTGCCGCTCACGGCGTCGGCCTGTTCCCAGGGGAACTCGTTCTGGTTCTTGCCCCTTGCCGCATACTCCCATTCGGCCTCGGTGGGCAGGCGGTAGCGTTGCACGAAGCGCGCCGCTCCGCCCAGTCCGCGCAGCAGGAAGTTGGTGCGCCATGCGCAGAAGGCGTTGGCCTGTTCCCACGTCACTCCCACCACCGGATAGTCGTTGTATGCCGGGTTGCTGAAGTAGAGCCTCATGTAGCGCTCGTTGTCGGAGTTGGGGAAGTCGTTCACCCAGCAGGTCGTGTCGGGATATATGTTTACGATGTATGTGTTGAGGAAGTCCCACGGACCTGTGCGCTGGCGGTTGATGGTCTGGCGCACTATGCGTCCCTCATCGTCTATATAGGCGGTGTCCTTCGATATCCACACCTGCTGGTTGGGGTCGGGCGTGACGTCGGTGTTCAGGTTGCGCTCCTCGGGGTTGGTGCGGTATTTGCGCAAGGCGGCCTCGGCATAGTCGTAAATCTCGTAGCGGTAGTTCATCTGCCGCGCGTCGAGCATCTTCTCGCCCGTCACGGGGTTGGTGGTGTACACGCTCTCTATGGCGCGCTGCTCGTCTTCGTTGGGCTTGCGCGGCAGCGGCTTCTTCCAGTTGAGGTGTGGAGTTACGGGGTCGCCGTTCTTGTCCTCCTCAATCTTGTAGGTCTCGTCGCCGCCGTAGGCCGGGTCGGCGAGCCTTTCGCGTATGATGGAGTCGCGCACATAGTTGACGAACTGTCTGTATTGCGAGTTGGTTATCTCCGTCTCGTCCATCCAGAAGCCCTCAACCGATATGTCCTTCACGGGCGTTTGCTTGCCCCATAGCGAGTCTTGTTTCTCTATGCCCATGCGCAGGTGTCCGCGCTTTATGAGCGTCATGCCGTAGGGCGTAGGCTCGGCGAATGTCTTTCCGCCCGTGCCTGTCACCTCGCCGCCCGACGACATTGAGGCTTTGCCGCCGAAGCACGCCGCGAGAAGCAGCGTGAGCGACAGCAGGCAGGCTGTTGATGCAATCTTTGTTTTCTTCATGTTGCGCTTTGGCGTGAGTGTCTTCGTCGCCCTGTGGCCATGCGTGGCCGCGGGTTCAGAGTATTCTCACGCTCTTATGTTTGTTTCTTCCTTTTTTTGCCAGGTTCACGTCGGTCTGGTAGCCGATGAACAGTTCGTGGCTTCCGTTGCCCATGCTTATGGCCGAGGTGTATATCTCATAGCTGTAGCCCAGGCTTATGCCATGGAAGTTGCCGCCGACCATCACCGTTGCCGAGTTGGTGGGACTGTAGCCCACGCCCACATACATCATCTTCTTGTCGTTGACATACTTCAGCCGTGCCGACACGTCCACCCTGTATGCCGTGCCGTCGGTGCGGGCCAGCATGGTGGGGTGTACTGTAAGAAACGGGTTTCTCAACTTAATATTGTATCCTCCCGTCAAATAATATGTGGCGTCTATCTTGAAGTTCTGCTTGTCGCCCAGTTCCACGGTGGGGGCGTTGAGGTGCTGCGCCGACACTCCCACATACCAGCTGTGGTGGGTGTAGTACAGACCGGCGCCGAGGTCCAAGCCCGTGCCGGTCACGCTCGACGTGGGGAACGCCGGGTCGCTGGGGGTCTCGGTGTCAACCTTCGATCCGTCGAAGGCTTCGCTGAGGAAGCCCAGTTGCAAGCCCACGCTCGCCATGCCGCCAAAGAGCTTGTGCTTGTAGGCATATTGCAGGGCGAACTTCTTGTGGGAGAAGAGTCCTATCTCGTCGTTGACGAACTGTGCGCCCACGCCGTGGTAGTTCTTCAAGAACACGAAGGGCAAGTCGCCCCCGAAGTACATCGTGCGAGGGTTGTTCTCGAAGCCTGTGAGCGTCATGGCATAGGCTCCGGCCACGTTTATCTTGGCCTCCTTGCCCACCGACGCAGGGTTGTACGACGGCTCCATCGCCCAATAGTGGGAGAACGAGGGGTCGTATTGCGCCCTGGCTTGCACGGCAAAGGCCAGCAAGGCCGTAGATATTGCATAGTAACGCTTCAACACATATTGTATAACGTGCATTTTTCCATATTATTGTTTCCTGTATAAATAAAATAATACTTACTGTGCGGTTCGTGCGGTTTGCCGTAATGCTATGCTGCGTAGTGGGCGACGTTCACGTCGCAATGGCTTTATTTCGCATCATGGCTCGCCAAGAGCCTCTATTATGGCCGCCACCTGCGCCGGGGTGTAGGTGCGTCGGCGTTGTCCGCCGCCAAGTTCGTCAAGTCGCTGCTTCAGTCCCGGATAGTATGCTATCCACGAGCGCAGCCGCTTCCACGCTCCGCCCGACGTAAGTTCGGGGTTGTAAACCTGTGCCAGTTCCGTGCGCCCATAGGTGCGTATGCGGAAGTCTCCGTTTGTGTTTCTCTGCATTTTCGTTACCTCCAGTTGTTAATGTTGTTTGTTAATAACGCATTACCGCAAGTCATTCTGCCGCTTTTTGTCCGTTTGCACGCCGTTGCACTTATATTTTTCTTATCTTTGCAGCGTCTAAACCCATGGCTGCGTCTTTGACTCTCAATCTGTTCGCAGTCGCACGTGGGGGACGGGGCTTGCTTGCGCGATTTTCATTTACGCTTGCAAAGATAATGATTAAATCTTAATCAAGCAAGAATATTGCTTGTTTTTTAATATTGTTTTCTTGGATTTATACAGATTATGGACACAAGTAGCAGACTGCAAATGCTGATTGACCACTATTATATGTCGCCATCGGCGTTTGCAACGAGAATAGGGGTGAAGACTAAACAAGCCGTCTATGACATTCTGAAAGGGCGCACGCGTGGTATATCGGCATCGATTGAGGGTAAGATTTTATCAGCCTTTCCTGAGGTGAACCGGGTGTGGCTGCTCACGGGCGAAGGACCCATGCTGCAAGGCGAAGGCCCGACCAAGAGCTACGAGGGTCACGGAGTACCTTATTATAATATGGACTTCATAGGCGGCTTCGACCTTATGCTCAACGACCAGACCAACGTTCCCGAATATCACATCAACTTCAAGCCCTACGACAAGGCCACCTGCTGGTGCAACATCACCGGCCACTCCATGGAGCCGGAGATAAACAGCGGCGACATGATTGCCCTGAGGCGCATCGAGGACTTCTCGTTTCTGCCGCTTGGCGAGATTTACGCCATCGTCACCACCAACGACATGCGCACGGTGAAGCGTCTTGGCCCGTCCGACCAGCCCGACTGCTACTCGCTGATACCCACCAACAAGTCGCCCGAATATGGCATTCAGACCCTGCCCAAGGACAAGATACGCTGCGTGTTTGAGGTGCTTGGCTGCATGAAGAGCTTTTAGGGAGCATTTTGCAAATGCGGTTGGAGCCAACAAGGCAAACTTAGTAGGCACTGCGTCCTCGCTGCGCCCGAAAAAGAAGGAAAAGTGCGTGGACAAAAACGTATCCCATAAAATGTGCAATCAAGGTATAGCCTCGAAGAGGCTGAATCTAAGTAACCCCACGTGCAGCAATAGCGGAACGTGGGGGATTGCAGCCTTTGGACTATATGTCGGCTTCGAAGATGCCGCACATCGACGGAAAAGACCGTATGCTGCGATAGAGAAGCCCCGACAACTTCATGTGCGGCATCTTCGAAGCCGATGTTCCTACCATCCACAAGCAGCCCCACGTTCCGCTATCGCTTCACGTGGGGTTACTGAGATGCGGCCTCTTCGAGGCCAATACATCGAAGACATCGTATACTCTCTTAACGGAAGAACCTGTGACAAGGGAACAACAGACATTTACAAGCAGGGTGCCAAATTTGTTGCGGCTCATGTGTAGTGGGTGCGGTGTCCCACCGCACACCAAGCGACAAAGCGGCAGTCGCGACGTGAGACACGTCGCCCACTACCCAACGTACCCACCACGATAGAAACAACAAATTTGACTGTCTATATTTACAAGTCTCATCAACAAAAACATCAATGAAAACAACATTTACACTTTCAAAAAAGAAATTCAGGACGACGCTGCTGGCATTGCTGTTGGCACTGCTGGCCATGCCCACGAGCCTATGGGCCGACGACCAAGCCTACGTCCATTTTAGCGACGACGGCACGATCATGACCTTCCGATATGACGAGGACAAGCTGGACGGCGACTACAGTATTGGCGACTACATTGCTGTTAGCGATAATTTAGAAGTACCACAATGGATGCAAGACAGCAAGATACAAACTGTCACCAAGGTGGTTTTCGATGCGAGTTTCGCAGACGCACGTCCCGCCACGTGTTCATGTTGGTTCTGGTGCATGACATCTCTAAAGGATATCGAGGGCATGAATTACCTCAACACGTCGGAAGTCACCAATATGTATGCCATGTTCGCTGGTTGTACAAGTCTCACATCCCTCGACCTCTCATCATTCGACACGCATAATGTCGATGACATGAGTGAAATGTTCGACTATTGCACAGCTCTTACGTCGATAAACTTCTCTTCGTTCAATACATCGAAAGTTGACTGTATGTATGGAATGTTTAAAGAATGTACAAGCCTCACTACACTCGACCTTACATCGTTCTACACCCCGAAGTTGTATGAAATTAATTATATGTTCAATGGATGTTCTTCTCTCGCTTCAATCTTTGTAAGCGATGGCTTTGTGATATCTGATAAATGCTATGGCTATGGTGTGTTTGAAGGCTGCACCTCACTACAGGGTTATGACGAGAATAAAACGGACTATGAGATGGCGAATGCCGATAATGGCTACTTCTTGAAAATTGAAAAAGGAGCCACAAAGTGGGTTGGCTACGACGAGACTACCCAAACTCTCTCATTCCACTATGACGCGCAACGGAATTCTGCCAGCGGCGACACATACGATGTCCCCACCAGCACTACCGACAGTCCAGATTGGCTTACGCACAAAGACGATGTGGAACATGTGGTAATAGACAAAGCCTTCAATTATGTATCCCCCTCAAGTTGTAGTAATTGGTTTAAGGGAATGGTTAATCTAACCAGTTTTGATGGTTTGTCATATCTCAATACATTGAATGTAACCGACATGAGTTCAATGTTCGATGGCTGCTCCTCCATTGCCTCTATTGATCTCAGTCCGTTCAACACAGCCAATGTCGTTGACATGAGCCGTATGTTTGCTGACTGCTCATCGCTGACTACCATCTATGTTGGTGACAAGTTCACCGTGGCTGACGATTGCAAAGGCGACGATATGTTCAAGAGCTGTACAAAACTCCCTAACTACGACGACACCAAAACAGGCAAGGAGATGGCTACTTTAAGAGGATATTTCACCAAGAAAGCCATCATGTGGGTAGAATACCAAGAAGATAATAAGACGTTAACGTTCCGCTACGACAATAAAATAGATGATACGGATGCTACCTGTAAATTTAAGGTTAGTAGCTCATCAGATATGCCGAAATGGTATACTTCCAACTATTCAAGGAGTGTGGAGAAGGTGGTGATAGACCCCACGTTTGCAGAAGCCCGTCCGACAACATGCAATAGCTGGTTCTTTTACATGGATAATCTCACCGACATAGAAGGTCTGGAGAATCTTAACACGTCGGAGACTACCGATTTTTGTGGCATGTTTTGGTATTGCAGTAAACTCACGGAAATAGACCTTTCACATTTCAACACCTCAAAGGTAACAGACATGAATGAAATGTTCGGCTATTGCAAATCGCTGCAGTCATTGGACATTTCGCATTTCGACACACGCAACGTAAACGATATGCAAGGTATGTTCAGGGGGTGTATGTCTTTGTCTACACTCGACCTCTCGAACTTCAACACCGAGAAAGTTACTAATATGAGTTACATGTTTTATGAATGTATCGGTCTCCAGACACTTGACCTCTCGACTTTCAGAACGGAGAACGTTACCGACATGAAATACATGTTTTATCGGGCCGAAAAACTACAGGAACTCGACCTCTCAAACTTCAGCACCGAGAAGGTTACTGACATGAGTTGCATGCTTTACGAATGTTTGAATCTTGGCAAAATCGACCTTTCGAATTTCAACACCTCGAAAGTTACGAATATGGAATATCTTTTCTTCGAGTGCAAGAGTCTGAAAGAGCTTGACCTGCACAGTTTCGACACCAGTGCGTCGACAAAATTCAAGAACATGTTTGCTCGCAGTTGGTTGTTGGATAAAATCTATGTTAGCGACAATTTCACAGTAACAGGCGAAAGCACAGACATGTTCGACGGCTGCACCTCGCTGCCCGGCTACGACGCAAGCAAGGTTGACGGCTCCATGGCCAACTACACAACGGGCTATCTGCTGAAAAAATTCGGCTCCAACGGTAACGAGATACTGAGTGCCAAGAGTTCGACACTTACTATCGACGACCTGCAACTCTCCGACGACAAGCCGTTTGTGCTCTACGAAGGCTGCAAAGCCACCAAGGCATCATATAGCCGCAGCATGACCTCCACATGGGGAACGCTTTGCCTGCCCTATGCCATCGACGCGACAGCCGAGAGCAACAATTGCAAGTTCTACGAACTGCAAAGCGTGGGCGAGAACGTCATTTGGCTCAAAGAGCTGGAGGGCAGTACAATCGCTGCCGGCACACCTGTGCTGGTGAAGAAGAACGACAACCAAGCTTCAATCACCTTTGCTGCCACCGATGCCGACCTCGTGACCGCACCCGTGACCGCCGAGAGCGGCAACCGCCTCGTGGGAACGTTCAGCGGAGAAGTGCTCAAAGACGCTGCCGACCGCTACTTCATAGCCAATGACCACTTCTACCGTGTGTCAGACTATAGCGACGGCAATGGCGTTAAGGTGAAGCCCTTCCGCGCCTACCTGCAGACCACATCCGTCTCGTGCGCCTCGCAGCTGCGCCTCGACGGCGACACCAACGGCATCGACGCCACCGCCATTGCTGACACGCTCAACGACTCGGCCACCGAATGCTACGACGTCAATGGCCGCCGCACCACGGGCATACAAAAAGGCTTGAACATCGTGCGCCTCGGCAACGGCAAGACGATGAAGGTGTTTGTGAAGTAAAACCTAACATTCAACAGCCGCGTCGCACCACAACGGCGCGGCTACACAATAAAACATACAAGAAAAGACAATGAAAAAGAAGACGTACGCCAGTCCGCAGACAGACATTGTCTGCATGGAAACCGAAAGTATCATTTGCAACTCTGACTCTTTGAAAAGAGGCAGACCAAGCGACGATGACGATTACCAGCCGGAAAAAGACACAGACGGCTATTGGTTGGCAGAATAACGAAGTCCTTCCGTTTAAACTCGTGGATTCGTTGGCTTCACGCAGTTGCCCTTTCAGGGCGCAAGTTACCTTCCGCACTTGCCCCCCCCAGGGCGTTGCCCTGGGCTATGGGCAGTTGCCCTTTCAGGGCGCACAAATGCGACCGAAGTCAACAAGGCAAACTTAGTAGGCGCTGCGTCCTCGCTGCGCCCGAAAAAGAAGGAAAAGTGGGGGCACCTGCAAAAGCGTGTGGACAAAAACGTATCCCATAGAATGTGCAATCAAGGTATAGCCTCGAAGAGGCTGAATCTAAGTAACCCCACGTGCAGCAATAGCGGAACGTGGGGGATTGCAGCCTTTGGACTATATGTCGGCTTCGAAGATGCCGCACATCGACGGAAAAGACCGTATGCTGCGATAGAGAAGCCCCGACAACTTCATGTGCGGCATCTTCGAAGCCGATGTTCCTACCATCCACAAGCAGCCCCACGTTCCGCTATCGCTTCACGTGGGGTTACTGAGATGCGGCCTCTTCGAGGCCAATACATCGAAGACATCGTATACTCTCTTAACGGAAGAACCTGTGACAAGGGAACAACAGACATTTACAAGCAGGGTGCCAAATTTGTTGCGGCTCATGTGTAGTGGGTGCGGTGTCCCACCGCACACCAAGCGACAAAGCGGCAGTCGCGACGTGAGACACGTCGCCCACTACCCAACGTACCCACCACGATAGAAACAACAAATTTGACTGTCTATATTTACAAGTCTCATCAACAAAAACATCAATGAAAACAACATTTACACTTTCAAAAAAGAAATTCAGGACGACGCTGCTGGCATTGCTGTTGGCACTGCTGGCCATGCCCACCAGCCTGTGGGCCGACGACCAAGCCTACGTCCATTTTAGCGACGACGGCTTGACAATGACCTTCTGCTACGATGGCAACAAGCAGGACGGCGACTACAGTATTGGCGACTACGTCGAAACCAAATACTACTATGAAGTGCCCAATTGGGTCAATGACGACAAGGCGAAAACTGTCACCAAGGCGGTTTTCGACGCAAACTTCGCTGCAGCACGTCCAACCAAATGTTCGTGTTGGTTCTTCGAAATGAAGAGCCTGACTGCCATTGAAGGATTGGAGAACCTCAACACATCGGAAGTAACCGACATGAGCATGATGTTCCGCAGATGTAGTAGTCTCACTACGCTCGACCTCTCATCATTCGATACGCAGAGTGTCACCGACATGAGCTGTATGTTCGACAGCTGCGAAGGTCTTACGTCGGTCAACCTCACTTCTTTCAACACAGGGAAAGTCACCGACATAAGCGCTATGTTCTATGGATGCCAAAGCCTCACCACGCTTAACCTCTCTTCGTTCAATACCGCCAATGTGACCGATGCGATGAGCATGTTTTTCGGTTGCTCGTCGCTCTTAGCCATCTTTGCGGGCAACAGTTTTGCATTGTCTGACGATTGTAAAGGCAACTATATGTTTTACGGCTGCACCTTGTTGCCAGGCTATAGTTTTGCGAAAATCGACAAGACAATGGCCAATACCGATGGTGGCTACTTCGAGAAGGTAGACGAAGGCTCCATGGCCTGGGTGGGCTACGACGAAAGCACAAAGACACTTGCGTTTCACTTTGACGCCAAGCGCACATCGGCCAATGTCATCACCTTCGACCTGCCCACAAACTCTACTGACAGTCCGGCGTGGCTTGCGTATAAGGCCGATGTGGAACAGGTGGTGTTCGACAAAACCTTCTCTTGTGTGTATCCCACAAGCTGCCATGGGTGGTTTGACGGTATGGCCAAGCTCATCGGCTTTGACGGACTGACAAACCTCAACACCGCCAATGTCACCGACATGAGCCGCATGTTTGCCGGCTGCTCCACACTCGCACAGATTGACCTTACCTCGTTCAACACCGCCAATGTCACCGACATGAGCAGTATGTTCGATGGCTGCGCCACACTCGCACAGATTGACCTCACCTCGTTCAATACTGCCAATGTCACCAATATGAGCCGCATGTTTGCATATTGTTCTTCGCTGGCCGCCATCTATGTCGAAGACTTCACCGTGGCCGACGACTGCAATGGCGAAAACATGTTTGCAGGTTGCAACGCTCTGCCAAATTTCGTCGACACAAGCACAGGTAAGGACATGGCCACACTCGACGGATATTTCACCAAAAAGGCAATAATGTGGGTGGAATACCAAGACGACAGCAAGACAATGACATTCCGCTATGACAACAATATGGACGGCACTGACGCTACCTATAAATATAAGGTGGGCACATCGGCCAGTCCTGAATGGAGAAATACGTGTGCCAGCAGCGTGGAGAAGGTGGTTATAGCCCCCACCTTCGCTGATGCCCGTCCAACGAGCTGCTGCAACTGGTTCTGCGGAATGGGAAAACTCACCGCCATTGAGGGCATGGAATATCTCAACACTTCGGAGACCACCGACATGATAGACATGTTCTGGAAGTGCGAGCAGCTTGCGAATATAGACCTCTCGCACCTCAACACGTCAAAGGTGGAAAGCATGTATGGCATGTTCTACTATTGCAAGGCTTTGAATGAGCTTGACCTCTCGAAGTTCGACACCCGCAATGTCGCCGATATGAAACTTATGTTCGATGAATGTAGCTCCTTGACGGAACTTGACCTCTCGACGTTCATCACAGACAACGTCACAAATATGAGTAACATGTTTACTGGGTGTAGCAGCCTCACGGCACTCGACCTCTCGACCTTTAATACATCGAAAGTCACCGACATGTACGACCTTTTCTGCGGATGCACAAACCTCAAGGATCTTAATCTGACGAGCTTCAACACCAGCAACGTCACCAATATGTGGTGCATGTTTGATGGTTGCAGTAGTCTGACGGAACTCGACCTTTCGCATTTCGACACTTCGAATGTCACAGAGGCAGTTGGCATGTTCTCAGGCATGAGCAGTCTGACGAAGCTCAATGTGTCATCGTTCAACACTTCGAAAATCACCGACATGCAAGACATGTTCGGCGACTGCCCCAAACTAACGGAACTCGACCTCTATAGCTTCGACACCAGTGCTTCGGAAAGATTTTCGTATATGTTCTCTGGCAACACCTCGCTGGAGAAAATATATGTTGGTGACAAATTCGTTATAGATGGCGAGTGCGAAATGTTCGACGGCTGCACCTCGCTGCCTGGCTACGATGCAAGCAAGGTAGACGGCTCCATGGCCAACTATACCACTGGCTATCTGTTGAAGAAGTTTGGCTCCAACGGCGACGAGATACTAAGTGCCAAGAGTTCGACACTCACCATCGACGACCTGCAGCTTTCCGACGACAAGCCGTTTGTGCTCTACGAAAGCTGCAAGGCCACCAAGGCATCATACAGCCGCAGCATGACATCCACATGGGGAACGCTTTGTCTGCCTTATGCCATCGACGCGACAGCCGAAAGCAACAATTGCAAGTTCTACGAACTGCAAAGCGTGGGCGAGAACATTATTAGGCTCAATGAGCTGGAGAACACTACAATTGCTGCCGGTACGCCAGTGCTGGTGAAGAGGAACGACAACCAAGCTTCAATCACCTTTACTGCCACCGACGCCGACCTCGTGACCGCACCCGTGACCGCCGAGAGCGGCAACCGCCTCGTGGGAACGTTCAGCGGAGAAGTGCTCAAAGACGCTGCCGACCGCTACTTCATAGCCAATGACCACTTCTACCGCGTGTCTGACTATAGCGACGACAATGGCGTTAAGGTGAAACCCTTCCGCGCCTACTTGCAGACCACGTCCATCTCGTGCGCCTCGCAGTTGCGCCTCGACGGCGACACCAACGGCATCGCCGCCACCACCATCGCCGACACGCTCAACGATTCGGCCACCGAATGCTACGACATCAACGGCCGCCGCACCACGGGCATTCAAAAGGGCTTGAACATCGTGCGCCTCGGCAACGGCAAGACGATGAAAGTGTTTGTGAAGTAAAACGTTACTAAAGTAGGGTGTCCTATTTGTAGTTTCTATTGTGACGGATGCACAAGTAGTGGGCGACGTGTCTCACGTCGCAACTGCCGCATTGTCGCTTGGTGTGCGGTGAGACACCGCACCCACTACGCATGGGTTACATCAAATAGGACAGCCTATTACAAAAGCCGCCGCGCCTTGTCTCAATGGCGCGGCGGCTTTGTCTTGCTTAGTGATGAAAGTCGTGTCGAAGGCGCGACAATATGCGCTTACTCCAATTGGTGTAAGCTCTTACTCCAACTGATATAAGAGCTTACTTCAGTTGGTGTAAGCTCTTACTTCAGCTGAAGTAAGCAAGTTTTGCATGGTCTTCGCCACAACATTCATGGCCATTCGCCATGAATGGGAGGGCTATAAATCATTGTTTTTCAAACTTCTCACGTACTCCCACAGCCGCTTGTAGAAAGGGTGGGAGGTCATGGTGCCGGCATCACCAAGAATTATGAGCTTCATGCGGGCGCGCGTTATCGCCACGTTCATGCGTCGCAGGTCGCGCAGAAAACCTATCTGCCCCTCGTCGTTCGACCGCACGAGCGATATGAGGATGATGTCGCGCTCCTGTCCCTGAAAACCATCCACGGTGTTCACCGATATGCTCCGCCTGAACGGCTTCAGACTCTCGCGCTTCTGCACGAGGCGGCGCAGATACTGCACCTGCGCCCTGTAGGGCGATATTATGCCCACGTCGATGCGCTCGTCGAGCAGCCGCTGCTTGCCTATCTTGGCGAAATATTGCTCAAGGGCGAGCAGCGTAAGCTCGGCCTCGGCCTCGTTGACGCGCCCGAAGCTCTCGCCGACAAACCGCTCGCGGTATTCCTCACGCTCGATGGTGCCATCGCCGCCGTCGGGCGCGGGCGAAATCCACTCCATCGGAGTGTCGTAGTCGAGTATGCCACGGTGCTCCACCTCGGGGGCCGACACCACCTTGCCATGATAGAACCACTCGCTCGAAAAGCGCATTATGGCGTCGTTCATGCGGTATTGCACGGTGAGCAGCGTCACCACGTCGGGCTTGTTCTCCACTATGCGCTCCATCAGCGTGCGCCCCAAGCCCATCTTCATCGCCTCGTAGCACTTCACCGTGGGCGGCAACTGGCAGTGGTCGCCGGCGAGCACCACCCTGCTGACGCGCCGCATGGGTATCCAGCAGGCGGCCTCAAGGGCTTGGGCGGCCTCGTCGATGAATAGCGTGCCGAACTTCATGCCGTCGAGCAGGCGGTTGGCACTGCCCACAAGTGTGGAGGCGATGACCCTGGCCTCGCCAAACAGTTCGCCGTTGATGCGCACCTCCAGTTCGGTGGCGCGCGCCTTCAGGCTCTCCATCTTCTGGTGGAAGTTCTCGCCGCCGCGCTTCCTGCGGCCACGCAGCTCGCGCATGGCCTTGCGTATGGCCCACAGCTGAGGGTAGTCGGGGTGGGCCTCGAAGCGCCGCTCATAGGTGGCCGACAGCATCTTGTCGTTCACCTTGGTGGGGTTGCCCAGCCGCAGCACGTTGATGCCACGGTCGGTGAGCTTCTCGGCAATCCAGTCTACCGCCATGTTGCTCTGCGCGCACACCAGTACCTGGTTCTCCCGGCGCAGAGTCTCGTAGATGGCCTCGACGAGCGTGGTGGTCTTCCCCGTGCCGGGAGGCCCGTGTACCACGGCCACGTCCTTGGCGCGCAGCACCTCGTTGACGGCGCACTCCTGGGCCTCGTTCAGATAGGCGAAGTGCATGGGCTGGATGGTGAGCTTGGCCGCCTGCTGGCGCGAGTAGAACAGGTCGCGCAGGTAGCCCAGCCGTCCCTTGCCCTTTATGGCGCGGTCGAGGGCGCTGAACATGGTGCGGTAGCTCGTCTCGTCGAAAAACAGTTGCACGCCCACCTCGCCGTCGGCTCCTTGGAGGTCGATTATGCCGGCGCCGTCGGGCACCGTAACCACCATGCGGTCGCCATCGACATAGCTCACTGTGCCGGTGAAGCTGAAGTACTTCAGCGCGCCTTTGCGCTTGCCGCCGTCGGCACTGTCGCCGCCCTTCGCCTTGAAGAAGGCCACGGGACGGCCAAACTCGAAGTTGTGCTCAATGTCGGTGTCGCCCGTGCGAAACACCTCCACGGCCAACTGGTTGAGCGAGTTGTAGTAGCTGCGCCCGACGCGCAGCGGAAACCATGCGTCGCCACGCTTCACCTTGCGCATCACACCCATCTCCTCGGTCTGTCGGCGGTAGGCTTCCTTGTCGGCGTTGTACTCCATCTCAAGCAACATGCGCTGCCGCTGAAGCTCGGCTATGGGCGAAATGATATTGTTGTTACTCTCCATATATGTATGCCGGCGTGTTCTATAAATTCCACGCCTTGTTAAACTTCATTTTTTTAGATGGGTTGCTCTTTGTGTCTTTTTGATTTTATCCGGCGGATTTTACTTTCTTCTTGCATAAGATAGGCTGCGCCTCAGCAATTGAAGCAAGCTTCATTGCGTTCGGCTTGCACTATCTTTCAGTCGCATAGCCCGCTATGCTCTTTCAGATAGAAAGTAAAATCTGCTCGGCTAAAATTCAAAAATCCATCAAAGGTAATTTATAGAACCCGCCTGCAAACTTACGGAATATTTTTGTGATAAAAGTTGGTGAGACGGTAATTTGTAAGATTACTCTAAGTGTAACGCAGAAAAAACAGACCGAAAAATTTGCGGTTCTCGCAAAATGTATGTACTTTTGCATCCGCAATACAGAAATGTCTTGCAATCGGGATGTAGCGCAGTTGGTTAGCGCACGCGTCTGGGGGGCGTGAGGTCGCTGGTTCGAGTCCAGTCATCCCGACACAGGGGAAAGCTCTAATACAGGGCTTTCCCCTTGTTTTTTTGCCCTTTGGCAGAATAAAAATAGACTATCCAATTTATTGTTCCTATTGCGGCTTGTGCGCAAGTAGTGGGCGACGTGTCTCACGTCGCAGCTGCCGCATTGTCGCTTGATGTGCGGTGAGACACCGCACCCACTACACAGAAGTCAGGGTGGTTCTATAAATTAGCTTCGCCAGATTGCGAGGCTATTTTCGTGGACAATGTGTTTGCGAATGAAGGAGTATAGCGGGCTATACGACTGAATGAGCAAACACATTGTACCGAAAAGAGACCGCAAGATGGCAAAACGAAAGCCACTCAAAGAATAAAAAAATACGGTGGTAATTTATAGAACCACCCGTCACAACAAATAGGGCGGTCTGAACAAGAAAAGCCGCGCTCCAGCATTGTCTTTCGCTGGGGCGCGGCTTTTGCCATTTATGCATCTCTGCGTGCAGCACGCACTTGGCGGCCACGGCAGAGCCATGGGTTAACGGCGACTACTGCGGCAACTTCTTGAACTCGCCGTAAATCTTGTCGGCTATAGCCTTCAGTTCCTCGTCGCTCAACTTCAGCTTTGGGTTGGAGAAGAGCATATCCTTCTCCGAGTTCATCGGCACGAGGTGGATGTGGGCGTGCGGAACCTCAAGCCCGAGCACGGCCATGCCCACCTTTATGCAGGGGAACGCACTCTTTATGGCCGTGGCCACGCGCTTGGCGAACACCGCCATCTCGGCCAACAGGTCGTCGTCGATGTCGAACAGGTAGTCAACCTCCTTGCGCGGTATCACAAGGGTGTGGCCCTTTACCAAGGGATTGATGTCGAGAAACGCATAGAACTTGTCGCTCTCGGCGCACTTGTAGCTGGGTATCTCGCCAGCGGCTATCTTCGAGAATATGCTTGCCATGGTCTGTTCCTCCACTGTTTAGGCTATTGATATCTTCTCGATGCGCAGCCTTATGGTGCCGCGCGGGATGGTTATCTCCACCTCGTCGCCCACCTTCTTGCCGAGCAGTCCCTGCGCGATAGGGGTCTTTATCGATATCTTGCCCTCGCGCAGGTTGGCCTCGTTCTCGCTCACTATGGTGTAAGACATCTTGGCCTTGTTGGCCAGATTGGTCATCTCCACCTTGCAGAGTATCTGCACCGTGTCGGTGCTCAGGCGCGACGTGTCAACTATCTTGGCCTCCTGTATGGCCAGCTTCATCTTGTTTATCTTGTCCTCGAGGTGAGCCTGCGCCTCCTTAGCGGCGTCATACTCCGAGTTCTCACTAAGGTCTCCCTTGTCGCGGGCCTCTGCAATGGCGGCCGATGCCTTTGGACGCTCCACGCTCTCCAATCGTTTCAGTTCGGCCACCATCTTGTCGTAGCCTTCTTGTGACATGTAAGCCATAATCCTTCTATTTTATATTGTTGTTATATTGTTTCGCAAGCATCAAAAAAAGGAAGAATTTCCGCATTTGCCAATGCAGAAATCCCTCTGACCTTAATCTAATGCCTGCCTGTGTTTTTACTCTACGCCTTGCGCCCCATGGCGCACGCATCGGCACAAAGGTTGCATCCACCAAATGCCATGCTCGGCTTGTGCCATTCTGGAAATGGCGGAAACGGGACGCTGACATCATCCCGCTTGCATTTATCACTCTGCAAAGATAGGCATAAAAGAATGACTCACCAAAATTAGCGGCGGCAAAAAGACACTTCTGCACGCAAAAATACGCTCATCAAGTCATAATGCGGCAAGGTGCGAACAAGCCAATCTATCGACAAAAACAGGCCGTTTTTGGCACTGTTTGCGCACACAACGGTTGATTTATGTCAAGAATGGGCGCATTTTCCGCACTTTCAGAGCGAAAAGCATTGCGGCGTTTGGATTTCGCACTACCTTTGCATCGTCAAAAGGTTAATAGATTGTTTTAGGTTAGTAGTAATATTTATAGTTTTAGGTTTTTAGTTATTGGTAGAAAGAAAGTTTGTAATGTGGATAACATAGGCTGTCGTGAGACATCCTAAACTTTCAAAATCGAGTATTAGCAAAGAAGCCCTGTATGCTATTCAATAGCATCGGGACTCTTTCTAAGAAAGATTTAAAGATTGAAAAAGGATTTTTAGTTAAACATAGGCTTGAATGCCGCTGCTCGTAGATGAGTGGTGGCATTTTTATTTGCGCCCGTTTCATCAGCACGCCACCACACCCAGCCCACACTGTTTTCCGCCATCTATTTTGCTCCGCCGCGCAATAAAAGTCCGCCGCGTAGCGTTATATAAATGTGGAACGAATAAAAAAAGCCATCGTCTGGCTGAGCCGCATACACCGCTGCCAAGGCTTCGGGGTGCAGTCGCCGTCCGACTTCCGCTTCATCCGCGAGGTGGTGAACTGCCACAGGCAGTATGCCGAATATGCCGAGCTTGACCGCGAGACGCCAAACGTGGGCGGACTGGAGCGCAAGGTGTGCCGCCTGTATTTCAGGTTGGCCGCCAGTCTGAAGCCCGCCACCGTGGTTGACTACGGCGAGAGCAGACTCTCGCCCAGCTCCATACACATGGCCAAGGGGTGCGCCACGGCGCGGATAAGCAGTTCGTTTGACGACGTGCCAAAGGCCGACCTGATGCGCATCACCGCCAGCGACGGTGCAGAGCAGGCATACGAACAGGCCGTGGCCAAAGCCGGACAGAGGTCGGTGCTCGTGATAGAGGGCATAAAGCGCTGCGGCAAGGCGCGCGCACTGTGGCGGAAGGCCGTAGGCGACAACCGCACGGGCGTGACTTTCGACCTGTATTACGTGGGCATAGTGTTTTTCGACAAGAAACGCTACAAGGAGAACCACATCGTGAACTTCTGAAAAGCCCCCTTTAGTGACGGAATAACCAAACACAGCATCATGAGAAAGATAACCAAGGTGTACACACGCACTGGCGACAAAGGCACGACAAGCCTCGTCGGCGGCGTGAAGATAAGGAAAAGCTCAACGAGGATAGAGGCATATGGCACGGTGGACGAACTTAGTTCGCAGCTGGGACTGCTCGCGGCCATGCTGCCCGACGGCCACGACAAGGACTTCGTGCAGAACGTGCAGAACAACTTGTTCTGCGTTTGCACGCATTTGGCCACCGACCAGTCGCAAACGCCTCTCTACCCGTCGGGGATGCTCGACAAAAGCGAGACCGCGACACTTGAGGGCGAGATTGACGCAATACTGGCCGAACTGCCCGAAAAGCTGGGTTTCGTGCTGCCTGGAGGCATTCGCGAGGCGGCCGTCGCCCACGTGTGCCGCGCCGTGTGCCGCAGAGCCGAGCGCCGCATAGCGGCACTGGCCGAGACCGACACGGTGTCGCCCGACATCACGAGCTACGTGAACAGGCTCTCCGACTACTTGTTTGTTTTAGCTAAAAAACTTAATTTTATGGCAGGGCAACAGGAAAAAACATGGAGCAAACCTTGCGAATAAGAATAAAAGTATTACTTTTGCGACCACAATAGAAAAACAAAACGACTATGTATTGGACACTTGAATTAGCTTCAAAGCTCGAAGACGCGCCATGGCCCGCAACCAAGGACGAACTGATTGACTATGCCATCCGTTCGGGTGCGCCGCTGGAAGTGCTTGAGAACCTGCAAGAGATCGAGGATGAGGGCGACGTGTATGAAAGCATAGAGGACATTTGGCCCGACTACCCCACGAAAGAGGACTTCCTCTTCAACGAGGACGAGTATTGATCGCTTATTGTTGAGCAGTTAAGGCTCA
>CAVKUV010000033.1:0-29894 GCA_963659505.1 Lachnospiraceae bacterium | reverse complement strand
ACCTACTGATAATCAAGTAGGTAACAATTAAGAAATAACGGCTTACTATGTACAACGCTGATACAATGCCGGAAGCCCCACGCCGATGTAAATATATAGCGTATCCTCACCGACAACGAACGTATGAAGCGTCCGAAGCCTATGAGGGCTGCATATAATACACCCGATAGGGCGTCCCCATTGCTTTGTTTTTGACAGACATTTGAATTTGCGAGATTCAGATAAGTCAAAACCAAGCGTCAGTTACGCCTTTACTTATGTATACGTCCACCCTTCTTCCGCCCATTGGGACTTCCGGTTGGGAATAGACACCGCTAAAGTAGTGAAAAGGGACGAAATGACCAAATAAAAGTTCTCTTTATTAGGCGAAATTTCAGGAGGAAAGACAAAATCCACACAAATATCGTCATGTATGACTTGGTGGATTTGATTTGGTGATGTTCAGAAAAGGAGTTGAAGGCGAATGGTAATCCGAAGGCTGAATTCAATGTGAATCTATTGACAGCATTTGCTGTGACAGTGTTTAAGGGTTCCAGTCAGGCAGGAAATGGGTACCAGTCGGGTACCAGTCAAAGTGGGTTTGGGTACCAGTCGGGTTCCAGTCAGACTTCCGAACATCGTCCTTTCGGACCAAACGTACTAACATTACAGGAACGAATATTGGAGTTTTGCTCCGAGCCGAAATCTCTGAGAGAGATTGCCGACTTCTTGGGTGCATCTAATAAGAAAAAGGTCAAGGCAAAATACTTGGATGGCATTTTGGGAACGAAGATTGCAATGACTGTGCCTGATAAGCCGAATAGCCGATTACAGAAGTATGTGACTATAAAAGAGTAGTCAATGAGGTATATAGCCCGAAGAGCGGCAACTGCGTTTCTTAGATAGAGCGCGGTGCCAGATTTGCGAAAAGGGGGCATGTAATCCTCTGGCACACTTCATAAAAGCGCCATGCGTGTCGTTAGTGCGTCGCCTTATACCACGCAGTAGACTCTCGCGTCACTGTCACCTTCGGGTTGGTGCTCGCGTCGGACGTGGTGGTGCCGCTGTAGGCGCGTATGGGGTAGGTGTAGACACCGTTGTGGTATGGCGCGCCGTTGGCGCGCGACATCGAGGGGAACTCTGCCGTGTGGCCCTTGTAGGGAACGGCGCGGGCAAGCTGCTCGTTGAACTGCGCGAGCATGGCGGAGTCGGCGCAGAGGTGGGCCACATAGTCGCCGTAGTCGTGGAATATCGCGGGTGTGTAGCCGTCCATGCGCTGTAGACTGTCGATGAGCGCCGCGTCGAACTGGTAGGCCGTGTTAATGCGCCGCATGATGGAGGCCAGACTGTCAAGCTCGGCGCAGGCCGTCACGCCGATGGTCCCGTAGGGGGAGCCGCTCGACGAGTAGTGGCTGACGAAGCCTTGGCACACTGCATCGTAGTCGGGCGTGCCGAGCAGATGGGTACCTATGGTGGCATAGGGCATGCCGTCGGCCATCACCTCGGTGGGGCATGCTATGATGTAGTCGGCGGCGTGGCGCAGGTCGTAGGCCGCCTCTATCGACGACATGTAGCAGTCGTCAAACAGAATGAAGCCCATCTTTGTGCCTGTCAGGGCTATCGCCTCGGCCAGTGTCGTCGTCTCCACCTGGTATTTGGTGGACGTGCCGCCGAAGAAGCGCGTCATCGTTGCGCCCAGCGTGGCGTTTTGCCAGTAGGGGATGAAGTTTGTGGCGGCAGCCGCTCCAACGCCCTTTGTCTTGCCGTCTACGGGTAGCCACCCCATGCCATGGCATCCTATCGTCATCGAGTAGCTGCTGGCCGGAGCCAAGGCCTTCATGTAGCCTATCAGCGAGGCTATGCCTTCGGCGGTAGTTATTGAGGGCGAGCTGATGTGGCGGTATTGGGCGAGTGCGGAGCTGCTGTTGCCCCGGTAGTCGTCGATGTCAAACATGTAGCCGTCGGTGGCCGTGGCGCATATGAACACCACTATGCGCTCGTCGGCTGCGCCCGACTTGTCGTAGGCGGTCTTCATGTCGCTTATGTTCTGCCAGAAGTAGCTTGTCAGGGCGTTGTCGTCGCCCGACCACGGCATATACATCAGTAGCGTGCGGCTGGCCGTTGGCTGGCCGTCGCCATCATTGCCGTCGTCGTCGCTGTGGCAAGCCGCCAGCATGGTGGCGGCGAGCATCAGTGCGGTGGCTATTAGTTTGTTTGCAAGGGCTATATGCTTGTTTGTGTGGGTCATGTTTGTTGCGGTGTTTATTATGCAAAACAAAATGTGGCTTAGTGGTCAACGCTCGACGCAGCGCAGCACGTCGGCGAAGCTGTCGGCGCGCATCAGCCGCTCATGTGGAAACTCCTCGGCGTGCTCCAGCTGCCACGTCACGTGGTAAGGCACGTGTACTGCCGCTGCGCCCACCTCGATGGCCGGGGCGATGTCGCTCTTGAACGAGTTGCCCACCATGAGCAGTTCCCTGGGACTTATGCCGAGTTTGGCGCACAGTGCGATGTAGGACGCAGGAGTCTTGTCGGACACTATCTCCACGTGGGAGAAGTAACCCTGAAGCCCCGACCGCCGCAGTTTGCCCTGTTGGTCGAGCAGCTCGCCCTTGGTGAACGCCACCAGACGGTAGCACCCCTCGTCGCGCAGTGTGGCCAGCGTAGACTCCACGCCTGGCAGTGGCGTAGTTGGCGCGTTGAGCAGTTGTTTGCCCCAAACCACTATCTTGCCTATGTCAGTCCCACTTATCTGTCCGTGGCTCACTGCCACGGCGTTCTCCACGAGCGACAGCGTGAAGGCTTTGCATCCATAGCCCAGCAGAGCCATGTTGGCCTTCTCGGTGTTGTATATGCTCGCCTCAATCTCGCTCTCGCTGCCCCACGGGGCAAGCAATTTGCAGTAGTCGCGCTCCACGCGAGCATAGTGCGACTGGCAGTCCCACAGGGTGTCGTCGGCGTCGAAGGCAATCACTTTGATGCCAGCGAACGGTGCTGTTCTTCCGGACGAAGGCTTGGGTTGTGGTTGTGTCATGGTTATGGTTTGTGTGCGGAATGGTTTTGCCTGGCGAATGCAAAGGTAATCCTTTTCGCTTAAAAAAGGATTGCCTTTGCATAATCTTCACACACCACTACTAACGCCGGGTGGATAGGTTCACGGTTGCAGTCGGAAGCGAAGACAGAGCCTCGACCTTTACGGTGCCGGCCTTTTGGGTGCTGCGCACGACAATCATGGCACGCCCTTTCCATGTGGTGACGCGTGGCGACACCATTGGCTCCAAGTCCTTCAGGTCGGCTGAGGCTGCGGCCAGCAGCGAGCCTTGGCCTGTCACCTTCACGTTGACGGGCAGACTTGCGTCGGGCACCACGCGCCCCTCGCCGTCAATCACCTCAACAATTATGAACGCAAGGTCCTGTCCGTCGGCAGAAAGATGCTTGCGGTCGGCTGTAAGGCGCAGCTTGGCCGGACTTCCGGCTGTTTGCAGCATTGTCTCTGTTGTCTCATTGCCGTTGGCGTCAAGGGCTACGGCCTTCAGCGTCCCGGCCTCGTAGGGCACTGAGAACACTGCCTTGAACTCAGTGGCGCGGCTCACGGCCTTCTCTCCCACCGCCTTTCCGTTAAGGTATAGCCGCACTGCCGGAGCCTTGGTGTACACTTCCACATCGATGGGCTTGCCCTCATGCCCCTTCCAGTTCCACGACTCCCACGTAGGCCATACCGACCACAGTGTCTCGCGGATGTCGCCGTAGTAGCCGTTCGGCTCCTTCACGGCCATATATACGGTGGTTGCGCCGTCCTGCCTCCACAACATCTCGCGGTAGTGGGATATCGGTTTGCGCCACCCTGTGATGTCAACGTCGCCGCAGTAGGCCCCGTGCCACGGGAAGTGGGGGCGCGAGTAGTGCTCGCCCTCGCTCTCGCCCTTGTAATAGTAGCGTCCGATGCCCGACTCGCCCAAGTAGTCGAGTCCTGTCCACACGATGTCGCCCACGATATAGGCATTGTCGGCCACGTTGCTCCAGTTCTTGAAAGCGTCGCGCGGATAGCTCTCGGTCTGCCACATTACGCGTTGCGGCACGCGCTTGTGGTCGTCCTTGTGGTGGTGTATCATGTAGTTGTAGCCGACGACATCGAGTGCTTCGGCGTGAGGGTCAAACAGAGGCCACTCCTGGTCGGTCCTGTCCCAAGAGCAGAGTGCTTCGGTCACGGGGCGCGTGGAGTCGTTGCGCAACACTTCGGCCCTGAACTTGCGCGCCGTGGTCACCACGTCGATGGAGCGTCGCTCTATCACCTCGTTGCCAATGCTCCAGCAGATTACGCTGGGGTGGTTGCGGTCGCGGAGCACGAGCGACGCAATGTCCTCGCGCCAGCACGAGTCGATGAGGGTGGAGTAGTCGTATTTCGTCTTCGACTTATACCAGTTGTCGAAAGCCTCGTCAATCACAAGCATGCCTATGCTGTCGCAAGCGTCGAGAAATGCTCTTGTTGAGGGGTTGTGCGACGTGCGTATGAGGTTGAAGCCGGCTTCCTTCATCTGGCGCACCTTCCTTATTTCGGCACGGTCGTAGGCGGCTGCGCCAAGCACGCCGTCGTCGTGGTGTACGCAAGCCCCGTTGAGCAGCACTTGCTTGCCGTTGAGCACAAAGCCGCGCTCGGCGTCAAACGAAAACGTGCGCACGCCGAACCGCACGTCGCGGCTCTCAATCGGCCTTCCGCCCTCGCTCAAGGCGACGTGTGCCTTGTATAAGTCGGGAGACTCGGGCGACCACAGGCGCGGACTGGCTATCGTGTAGGCCAGGATCACGGTCTGTGTGCCGCCGGCCGCCACCGTCACCTTCCGCGTTGCGCCGCCCACAGCAATGGAAGCCTCGCGCGGCGTGGCAGAGGCGTTGGCCACGGTCACACTGACACTCACCTTAGCCTCGCTGAGGCTCACCTCTGGCGTGGTTACATAGATGCCGTTGTCAGCTATGTGCAGAGCCTCCGATGCTTGGAGCCACACGTGGCGGTATATGCCCGACCCACTATACCAGCGGCAGTTGGGCTGCATCGAGTTGTCAACGCGCACGGCAACCACATTGTCGCGCCTTTTGTCCTTGTTCAGATATTGTGTTATGTCAACCGAAAACGGCGTATAGCCATAGCCGTGGGTGCCGGCAAGCGTGCCGTTCACATATACGCGGCTCTTCTGGTAAACTCCTTCGAAGTGCAGCTTGACCACCTGCGCGCCCGAGGGTGTCCTGAACGTCTTGCGGTACCAGCCTATGCCGCCTGGATAGTAGCCGCCGTCGTTGCCCATTGGAGCCTCTGCGTATGGCGAGTGGTGAATGTCCCAGTCGTGGGGCAGGTCAACGCGTTGCCAATCCTTGTCGTTAAGCGTGGGCGACTGTGCGCCGGCCACGTCTTTCTCAATGAATTTCCAGCCGAAGTCAAACAGGCTTGAAGTGGTCTGTCCCTTTGCCGCGAGGCAAAAGATAAAGAGAATAGTTGCAAATAAGTTCTTCATGTTATAGGTTAGTTATTCATTCTGTTTTTCTGCGGCGAGGCGCAATACGTTTCTGCGCACCCTGCATGCCGTAGCCAGTAGCTCATAGTCCGCGCTCCGCCCAGTCGCCGCGGTCGAGCGTCCTGTAGCCGATGGCCTCGGCCAGGTGTTGCGGCTCTACACTCTCACGCCCCTCAAGGTCGGCGATGGTGCGTGCCACCTTGAGTATGCGGCTGTAGGCGCGCGCCGAGAGCGACAGCCGCTCCATGGCCATGCGCAGCAGGTCGAGTCCCTCGGCCGACGGTTCGGCGTATTGGTGTATCATGCGCTCGCTCATCTGGGCGTTGCAGTGTACGCCCTTCACTCCGTCGTAGCGTTGCTCCTGCCTGTGGCGTGCCTCGATTACCCGTTGGCGTATGCTTGCGCTCGGCTCGCCGGGCTGCGCCTTCGATATGTCGTTGAACGGCACCGGCGTTATCTCGCACTGTATGTCGATGCGGTCGAGCAGCGGGCCTGATATGCGGTTCATGTAGCGTTGTATCTGTCCGGGCGAGCACACGCACTTGTGGGTGGGGTCGCCATAGTAGCCGCAGGGGCAGGGGTTCATGCTCGCCACGAACATGAATGAGCATGGATACTGCACCGAATACTTGGCGCGCGATATGGTTATCGTGCGGTCTTCGAGCGGCTGGCGCATCACTTCGAGCACGCTGCGGTTGAACTCTGGTAGCTCGTCGCAGAAGAGCACGCCGTTGTGGGCGAGCGAAATCTCGCCCGGCTGCGGACTGTTGCCGCCGCCGACGAGGGCAACGGGCGATATGGTGTGGTGGGGAGCGCGGAAGGGGCGTTGCGAGATGAGCGACGTGTCGCGGCTTAGCTTGCCCGCCACACTGTGTATCTGGGTCGTCTCAAGACTCTCGGCAAGCGACAGCGGCGGCAGGATGGACGGCAGACGCTTGGCCATCATCGACTTGCCGCTGCCCGGAGGGCCAATCATGATGAGGTTGTGGCCACCGGCTGCGGCCACCTCAAGGGCGCGCTTCACGCTCTCCTGGCCGCGCACGTCGGAAAAGTCGAAGTCGAAGTTGCTCTGCTGGTCGTAGAATTCCTTGCGCGTGTCTATCCTGTAAGGCTCGTAGTGGCGCGTGCCGTTGAAGAAGTTTATGACGTCGACGATGGTCTCCATGCCATACACGTCGAGATTGTTGACCACTGCGGCCTCGCGCACGTTCTGCTGCGGCACGATGAGTCCCTTGAAGTGCTCGGCTCGCGCACGTATGGCTATGGGCAACGCCCCGCGCACGGGCTGAAGCCGCCCGTCGAGGCCAAGCTCGCCAATCATCATGTAGCGGTCGAGCTGGTCGGTGCCCATCTTTCCGTCGGCGGCCACGATGGCTATGGCCAGCGGAAGGTCGTAGGCCGAGCCTTCCTTGCGGATGTCGGCGGGAGCCATGTTGATGGTGATGTCGGCTATGGGAAAGCGGTAGCCGTTGTTTTGCAGAGCCGAGACGATGCGGTCGTGGCTCTCGCGCACGGCGTTGTCGGGCAGTCCGGTGATGTGGTACATCACGCCCCGGGTCATGCTGACCTCAACCATGACCACAGTGGCCTCCAGTCCGGTGACGGCTGCGCAATATGTCTTCACTAACATGGCTTCGGAATAAGTTTTTGGGAAAAAGGTTGTCGCGCCGCGCCCACGGGCTACTTCAGCAGCGACTCAACCTTGTCGGTAAGGTTCTGTTGCCTCAAGTCGCGCGCCAAGACCTTGCCGTTGCGGTCGAAAATGATTGATGAAGGCACACGCCCTATGCCCAATCGGGCCACAAGGGGCGACTGCCACATCTTGCCGTCGCACACCACAGGCCACTTCACCGAGTCGCGCTCCATGGAGCGGCGGCAGTCGGCCACGTTGCCGTCGAGGCAAACGCCCACTACGGCGATGTCGGCCCCGTGCTTCTTCTTCAGGTTTACGATGATGCGCTGCAGACTTTGGCTGTCGTAGCTCCACGAAGCCCAGGCGTTTATGATGTTTACCTTGGCCTTCAACTGCACGTTGCCAGCCGGCTTGCCGTTGATGTCGAGGGCACTGAAGCTGGGCGCCTTGCCGCCAACGGGCGCGTTCGACAGTGCGTCGAGCTGCTTCTTCAGTGTGGCGAGGCGTGGGTTGTCGGGGTTGTGCTTGAGCATGTCGGCCAAGAGAGCCGCCGCCTTCTTGTAGTCGGGACGCTCAGAGCGGATGAAATACTTCTGCAGGAGATACTGGCTTACGGGCGTCTCGGGATGCTCGGCAATGAACTTCGCGGCGGCCTCGGTCTCGTCGGGGGGCGACAGCCGGTTGGCACTTTGGCGGAACTTGGTCATCTGTTCGTTGTCCTTAGTGCCGGTAATCTCAATCTCCTTCAGGTGCGACGCGTCGCCCTCGATGCTCACCTTGGCCCCCGACTCGCCAAACACGGGCTGCTCGGAGAAGTTTGGGAACATAATGATGAACGTGGCCTTGCCGTCGAGTGGCGTGGCGTAGGCAAACCTGCCGTCGCTCACCTTGATGGTGTCGAGCTTTACGGAGCTTGCCTCAGGGCAGTAGATGTAGAACTCGCCGTGGTTGAAGCTGCGGAAGCGGCCTTCAATCTTGAACTGTCCGCTCCGCGTTCCGCACGAGGCGAGCGCGAGAATAGCCAGCAACGCCGCGCCAAGCGCGCGGCAAGCGTGGCGAAAACGAAGATGCGGGGTGGAAGCCGAAACCTGTTTCATCACAAATTCCGTGTGCGCCACGCCAGTGTCGCGGCCATTGGCCACAGCCCTTGCGCCAGTCGCACATGCCTCGTTCCACTCCGCATCCATCGTCATCACAGTGTGTTATACAGTGTGTTGTATAGCGTTTTACTTGCTAACCTTGGCCAGTTCGAGGTCGTTGGCGGCATAGCTTGCCAGCGACGAGTCCTTGCTTATGGCACTGCGCAGGGCGGTGGCAGCGTCGGAGTTGTTGCCCTGGCGAGCTGCGAGCACGGCCTTGAGGTAGTCGGTTGTGGCGTCGCCGCTCTTGATGTTGGCAAGCGTCTTGGCAGCCGAAGCGTAGTCCTTGTTCATTATCTGGGCGAGGGCGGCGCTGTTGCTGTTAACCTTCGAGAAGTCTTGTGCGGCCTGGGCATACTTGCCCTGTGCGAGGTGCAGGTTGCCGAGCACCTCGGCCACGCCGTTGGCGTTGCCAGCCTTGGCTATGTAGTTCTCGGCAGCGTTGGTGTCGCCGGCCTGCAGTGCGAGCAGTCCGAGGTTGGCGTTGGCCTCGCCGCTATTGCTGTTGAGTGCCAGAGCCTTCTGTGCATACTGCTTTGCGGTGTCGTAGTTGCCCTTGGCATACTCGATGGAAGCAATGTTGTTGTATGCGCGGCAGTCGGTGGGATACACCTCGGTGGTCTTCTTGTAGATGGCCTCCTGCTCGTCGGCCTTGTCGGTGAGCGTAGCTGCATAGAGCATCTCCTCCACGCTAAGCTTCGAGGCGTCTTCCTTCAGCTGGGCGTTTATCTGGTCGTCGTCGCGGCCAATCACCTCGTAGTTGATGGTCATGCGCGAACGGCGCAGCTGCGGCAGGATGCCGTCGGCCAGCTCCCTGAATGCCGAGCTGAGGTTCTTTATCTGCTGCTCGCGCTCTTCGGGGTCCTTATACATTGAGAGCACGCGCAGTATCACGTCCTTGTCCTGGATGTCGGAAGCCTTCACCAGCTCCTGGAAGCCCTCCCAGTCCTGTGCGGTGTACTTCGTCTCCACGTCGGCGCCAGAGTTCTTGGTGAGCTTGAGCTGCTGGTTCACGTATTTCTCGGTGTTGTTCTTGCGCTGGCTTGCGAGCTTGTCGTTGAGCTTCTCGCCACCGTCGGGCGATGCATACGACGACACCTCCACGTTGGTGAGGTTGAGTCCCTCCTTGTCGGCGCTGATCTTCTTGAGCAGTTCAACAAACTCCTTCACCGAGTTGTTCTTCAGCTCGCTCTTTCTGAGGTTGGCCTGCTGGATGAGGAACTTGATGTTGGCCTCCTGCTTCTGCTCGGTGACGCGCTGGAAGGCGTCGGGAGCCACGCAAGCCTGTGCGCTCTTCACGGTGCGTCCGGCCAGTTCGGATGTTGCCACCACGCCGTCGGCCACCTTCACTGCGGGCACGCTCTTCTGCTTCTTGCCCACCTTGGCGTCGAAGGTCAGGTAAAGCTCGCTCTTCTGCATCTCGGGCACATACTTGAAGTTGCTCTTCATGGTGTAGTGTCCGCCGGTGAGGTAGGATATGGTCTGGTCGTTGCCTTCCACCTTCTCGCCTTGGAATGTCGTGCTTTCGCCGCGGGCCACCTTTCCGTCGCCGTAGCGCAGCTCGGGAGTAACCGTCACCACGGCCTTCTTCTTGAGATACTTCTCGGGGAAGTTGCCGTTTATAGTGGCAGGAACTTGTCCGGCGTGGGCCTCAAGCGGGTTGGGCACCACACTGAAGTTGTCGGAAGAGAGTGCCCCAAGGTTTGACGAGCACGATGAGAGCAGCAGCACAGAGGCGGCTGACAGGAAAAATACGTGTTTCTTTTGCATGTCTATTATTCTAAATTAGTATGGTATGATTCTATGTCGTTTGGGTGTAAAAACACCCTAAAGTCTTATGCAAAGATAATGATTAATGGTGTAAGCCCTTGCAAACGACGCAAAAATTATAGATTGTTAATCTATTTGTGTGTGCCAAATGGCACGGATGTTGGCACAATGCGGCATACATGGCATATCGGCATTGCAAAAAGACACTTGTTTTGTCCCTATTCCATGCAAATTAATGCGAAACGCCCGACCATGACTGATGCCATGGCCGGACGTTTCGTGTTGGGTCGTTCCGCCGCAAAGACGGGCATATAATGTGCTTGCCGCTACATTCTCTCGGGCACCTCGATGCCGAGCAGTGCCATGCCGTTCTTTATCGTCTTGGCCACATTGCGCGCTATCACGAGGCGCACAAGCTTCTTGTCGGCGTCGCTTTCCTTCAGTATGCTGTAGTCGTGGTAGAACTGGTTGAACTCCTTGGTAAGCTCGTAGCAGTAGTTGGCAATGCCGCTTGGCGAGTAGTCCTTGCCGGCCTGCTCCACGGCTGCGCCAAACTCGTTCATCTTCTGCACGAGTTCTATCTCCTTCTCGTTCAGCTCCGCCTTGTCCACGTCGAGCTTTTCGGGCAAGGCCACGCCCTCGGCTGCGGCCTTGCGTAGTATGCTCCTTATTCGGGCGTGGGTATATTGTATGAATGGTCCCGTGTTGCCGTTGAAGTCGATGCTCTCGGCAGGGTTGAACAGCATGTTCTTGCGCGCGTCAACCTTCAGAATGAAGTACTTCAGCGCACCCAGACCCACCATGCGGGCTATCTCGTTGCGCTCGCTCTCGTCCATGTCGTCAAACTTGCCAAGCTCCTCGCTCGTGCGCTTGGCGTCGGCCACCATGGCGCTTATCAGGTCGTCGGCGTCAACCACCGTGCCCTCGCGGCTCTTCATCTTGCCGTTTGGCAGCTCCACCATGCCGTAGGAGAAGTGTACAAGCTCCTTGCCCCACTTGAACCCGAGGCGGTCGAGCAGTATCGAGAGCACCTGGAAGTGGTAGTTCTGCTCGTTGCCCACCACGTATATCATCTTGTCTATGGGGAAGTCCTTGAAGCGCATCTCGGCCGTGCCGATGTCCTGGGTCATGTAGACGCTGGTGCCGTCGGAGCGCAGCAGCAGCTTCTGGTCGAGCCCCTCGTTGGTGAGGTCGGCCCACACGCTGTTGTCGGCGTGGCGCTCAAAGAGTCCCTTGGCCAGTCCTTCCTCGACCTTGGCCTTGCCCTTGAGGTAGGTGTCCGACTCGTAGTATATCTTGTCGAAGCCCACGCCAAGAGCCTTGTAGGTCTCGTCGAAGCCGGCATACACCCACTCGTTCATGCGCTTCCACAGGTTTCTCACCTCGGTGTCGCCCTGTTCCCACTTCACGAGCATCTCGTGGGCCTCCTTTATCAGCGGGGCGTTGTCCTTGGCCA
Organism: Lachnospiraceae bacterium; assembly: GCA_963659505.1. Taxonomy (GTDB): domain Bacteria; phylum Bacteroidota; class Bacteroidia; order Bacteroidales; family Bacteroidaceae; genus Prevotella. The sequence goes on along the minus strand of CAVKUV010000033.1, from coordinate 18,410 downwards.
GCTTCTCGGCCTCCTCCTCGGTATTGCCCTCGGCCTCGTATTTGGCCTTCAGCTCCTTCACCTCCTCGCGGTAGTGCTTGTCGAAGGCCACGTAGTAGTCGCCAATGAGGTGGTCGCCCTTCTTGCCGCTGCTCTCGGGGGTCTCGCCGTTGCCCCACTTTAGCCATGCGAGCATCGACTTGCATATGTGTATGCCACGGTCGTTCACGATGTTGGTCTTCACCACGCGGTTGCCGTTGGCCTCCATTATCTGCGCGAGCGACCATCCGAGCAGGTTGTTGCGCACGTGGCCCAGGTGCAGGGGCTTGTTGGTGTTGGGCGAGGAGTACTCTATCATCACCAGTGGCGACGCGTCGGTGGCCTTCTTCTCGCCAAACTTCGGGTCGGCGTCGATGTCGGCGAGGAGCGACGCCCACGCCTTCTGCGCCACGACGAGGTTGAGGAAGCCCTTCACCACGTTGAACGAGGCCACTGCGTCGCAGTTGGCCACGAGGAAGTCGCCTATCTCCTGTGCGGTGTCCTCGGGCTTCTTCTTCGAAGTCTTCAGGAAGGGAAACACCACGAGCGTGAGGTTGCCCTCAAACTCGCGCTTTGTCTTTTGCAGCTGCACCATCTTCGCTGGCACATCCTGGCCGTAGAGTGCCTTCACGGCGGCCAATACGCTGCTTGCTATTGTGGATTCTATATTCATTTCAATACCTTATTATATGTGGGCTGCAAATTTACAAAAAAAACACCGAACCGCAACACAGCCACGGCGTTTCATTTACAGTCACTGATGTTGGGTGCCCAATTTGTTGTGACTCATGTGTAGTGGGTGCGGTGTCCCACCGCACACCAAGCGGCAATGCGACTGTTGCGACGTGAGACACGTCGCCCCACTACTTGCACGTCCGCCACAAGTAGGAACAACAAATAGGACAGTCTATCACTAACATTGCACACTCCTGCTGAAAAACACCGATTTCTTGAGTTTATCTTTACTTTTGAAAATCTCGTTTTAGAACTTGAAAGAGGCAAATGGCGTGGCTTTTGGCGCGGATATATTGGTTTTGGGGTGCGGATGCACCACTTTTGGGTGACAACTCATGCAGTTGTGATGCGCAAACGACCCATTTGCAAAGTGCAAACATGCGGGTTTTGAGGTAAAACGGGGCTGCTTCTGTCGCCTTTCGTATCGTTTTGGGCGATGGGAAAATGACGCTTAAAACGTATGTCGCTGCATTACAGGTGGTTGCGAAAACCGCTAAAAACTAGCGTTTTCGCATCCCCATTGGAGACCAGTGGCAAAAACGAGAGTATTTCGCCCCCAAAATTGTAAAAGTATTTATTGCACACTGACGTTGCGTCGGAGTATAAAACAATAGAAAAGCCCCACAAAGCCATGGCGGAGCATTGACTATGTGGGGCTTTTTCTATTGCATGTTCTTGTTATACCAAAGCTACTTGATAAACTTGATTTTGCCCTCGTCGCGCGGCTTTGCCGCCGGCGTCTCGTCGGGATAGCCTATGGCTATGATGTAGTTTATCTTGTAGTCGTCGGGAATGTCGAGCTTGGCGATGTATGGCTTGGCCTCTTCCGACGTGGCGAGGAAGCGCACGGGGCCGCCAAGGCAGCAGGTGCCGAGACCGAGCGACTGCGCCGCCAATATCATGTTCTCGCCCATAAGACCGGCGTCAACGTCGCCGCCACCCTTCTTGGGCGTGGCTATTACTATGATGTTGGGCGCATTGCGAAACATGTTCTTGAAGTTGGGGTCGCGCTCAACCATGTCGGGGTTTGACTTCTTGAACACCTCGGTGACGCCCTTTATCCATTCCTGGTTTTCAACCACCCTCACCTGCCACTTCTGCGAGTTCATGCCGTTGGGCGCGTTTATGCCGCACTTGGCCACCGTGGCCAGCTTCTCGTGCTCCACGGGCTTGTCGAGATACTTCCTCACCGACCTGCGCTGCATTATGGTGTTTATCACTTCGTTGGTCAACGTCTCGCTTTGGGCGTCGATTGTGGCCGGGAGCAGCATGGCCACCATCATTGCCGCCAATGTCTTCTTCATGTCGTTATGGTTTTAGGTGACGGTAAAAAAACAACTTGGTACGATTTGAACTATGGTAAACGTATGTTACGTCAGACTTTCCGGCTCATCTTTTTGGCTGTTTCCGTCTCTCTCATCGGTCACATAGCCCGCTATGCTCCCTCTTCGAGAAACGAAAACATCTCAAAAATATAAGCCGCAAATCATACCAATTTATTTTTTCACCGTCACTGGGGTTAGTGTGTGCATCTTGATTGTCTGCGCTTGCCTGTCGGGCGATAGCCGTCTCTTTATGTCGGCTATCTTGCCGAGCCTCACCATGTCGTAGGTGCGGTCGTGGCGGTCGATGAACGAGAACAGGGCAAACGCCTTTTCGAGCAGCGCCGAACGCTCAGGGGCCGACACCAGGGCCGACTCGGCGTAATACAGTTCGGCGAGCATCTCCATGCGCTCCAGTCGCTCGTCGGCGGCATAGCTCTCCATAGAGTGCATTATGTCGTCGATGGAGGCGGTGTGGTAAAGCGCATAGGGGCCAACATACTGGCCATACATGCGCTCAAGCTCGTCTTTGCGCTCTTTCAGGTCCTTGCGCTTGAGCAGTTCGAGTGCCTCGAAAAACTCCGTGACAAGGCGCATTATGTAGTCTCTCTTCAACATTCGGCGTGTGTGTCTTTGTTCTTTGCAAAGCCTTTGCCAGCGATGGCAACGAAAGCTTGCTTCCTGATTGCCGAGCGCGGCTATGGGTTATGCAAAGATACAAAAAACGCCCATCGCTGCAAAGCCCTCGCAGCTTTTCAAGCCCCTTGCGAGTGCTATTGGGGCAGAGGGGATGTGGCATGGCGGCAAAAAGACATGAGTTTTTTGCCGCCACGTGCATTCTACTTCACAAAAGAAAGCACTATCTTTGCATAGCATAGGCTACGCTCGGCAATCGGAAAGCAAGCTTTCATTGCCCTCGCTTGCACTATCCTTGCATAGGATAGGCTACGCTCGGCAATCGGAAAGCAAGCCTTTGACATAAAGGAAGAACTGCATGAATACAAAAGAGACACAACAGACATTGGCCTTTGCCGCCATGTGCGTGGACATAACGGCAAAGGCGGAGGGGTGCAGCCGCATGGAAATGTACAACAGAATGAAGAAGGTGGGGTTGATACAAGGCTTGACCACAAGGCTTGACGCTCTGCACACGCAAAGCAAAGAGTATGTAGTGGCTGACTTGCTGCAAGCCCTCCACCGGCTGGAGGCGACAACAAACTGATTTAGAATTCTTCATTTTTTTCGAATGATGCGTAAGGTTTTCCATGGTGCAACCCATATAGTTGATTTTCCACTTTGCCATGTCGGACGAGACAATCTCGATTTCGGCAAGGGGTTCTATGTCACAGATATTCGCAAGCAAGCCATCAGCTGGGCAACGAGGGTTGTCAACTTGGGTCTGCCGCAATGGCTCAACGTCTATGAATTCGACGAACAATATGTTAAGCATAATGCCAGGTGCAAGATTTTCAACGCATACGACGAAGAGTGGCTTGACTTTATCGTGAAAAGCAGGAATGGCAAGAATCCTTGGCGAGGATTCGACTATGTGGAAGGCGGCATAGCCGACGACAGAGTTATCACAACAATAGAGGATTACCTGAACGGTGACATTTCCATGGAGTATGCCCTAAGGCGCTTGGCAGAGCACCAACCCAACAACCAAATATGCTTCATCTCGCAAGGCACGCTCGACAAGAGTCTGCGCTTCGTGGAAGCCGAGCCGCTAAACGATTTGGCAAGAAAGGAGGAACGGTCATGCTAAGGGATTCGCAACTGTGGATGAAGATAGGCAGAATATGCGCCCTTCTTTCCAAACGCCTGGACATATCGCCGACAAGGGCTTTCGACATATTCCAAAACAGCAAGACAAACGAGCTTCTGCACGACGAACGTTCGCTGCTATACCTAATGAGCGACTTGTACATCGTTGACAACATCATCATGGAACTGCGAACGGGAGGCGACACCCGCGCTGTCAACCAACAATAGACAAGCCGCATGGCGGCAAAAACAGTAAGGCGCAACCCTGCAGACTTCTTGTCTGCCAGAGTTGCGCCTTGCAATTTCCAACGCCCAATGGGGCGGCCTCTATTTCTTCTTGCAGCCCTTGTACACGAGCACCGCCACAACCACAACGGCCAAGCCGAGCAGCACGTAGCCTATCTCGTGGCTGTATTGCGTGGCCAGGACGTAGACGTCGTTGGTGGTCTTCAAGTCGGTGAAGCGGTATATCAAGTAGCCGAGCAGTGCAAGCACGGAGTTCCATGCGGCGGCTCCGAGCGTGGTGTAGAGCAGGAAGTGGTCGAGCCTCATGCCGGCCAAGCCCGCAGGGATGCTTATCAGCTGGCGCACGGCGGGTATCAGCCGGCCGAAGAATGTTGACGCCGCACCGTGCGTGCGGAAGAATTGCTCGGCGTTTTCCACCTTCTCGCGGTCGATGAGGCACATGTGGCCGATGCGGCTGTCGGCAAACCGGTAGACGATGGGGCGGCCAAGCCAGCGCGCGAGATAGTAGTTGACGAGTGCGCCGATGTCGGCTCCCACCGTGGCAAACACCACCACGAGCACTATGTTCATGCTGTCGTCAACCATCGATTTCCACGCCGCGGGCGGCACAACCACCTCTGAGGGGAACGGGATGAATGAGCTTTCGATGGCCATGAATACTGTCACCACCCAATAGTTGAGGTTCTCAAGCACCCATCTGAATAGTTCTGCTGTGTCCATTGTCTATATGTTTCTTTTTCGTTTCTTGTTGCTTTTGTTGTCGCGGCATAGCTACACTCTCACGGCTGCATTATCTCCCGGAGCGGCGTCATCACGAAGTCGCGCTCGGCCATGAGCGGATGAGGTATCTTCAGGTCGGCCTCGTCGACGGTGATGTCGTCGTATAGGAGTATGTCGATGTCGATGGTGCGGTCGTGGTATTCGCCGCCCTGCGACTTCTCCGTGCGCCCCATGGCGCGCTCGATGGCCTGTGTGGCCTGGAGCAGGGCGCGCGGCGACAAGCTGGTGAGGCACCTAACGGCGGCGTTGACGAAGCGGTTGGGCGAGTCGAAGCCCCACGGGGCGGTGTCGATGAGCGACGACGTGCGCTCCACCGTCCCCACCATTTCGCCTATTAGCCTTATCGCCTCGGCGATGTTGGCCTTGCGGTCGCCGAGGTTAGAGCCAAGTCCGAGATATGTAGTGTGCACGATTGCGGAGCCGTCAGTGTCAGTCGTTCATTATGAGCAGCGCGTCGCCATAGCAGCCGAACTTGTATTCGTTCTCCACGGCGAGGTTGTAGGCTTCCATTATGAGGTCGTAGCCTCCGAAGGCGGCGGTGGTCATGAGCATCACCGACTCGGGGTGGTAGAAGTTGGCCACCATGCAGTTGGTCATGCCGAAGTCGTACGACGGGAATATGAACTTGTTGGTCCAGCCCTCATATTCCTTCAGCAGTCCGTCGGTGCCCACGGCAGTCTCCGTAGCCCTCACGGTGCTCACGCCCACGGCGCACACCCTGTGGCCGGCGGTCTTGGCGGCGTTGACGGTGCGGCATGCCTCGGCGGTCACCTCCATCTGCTCCGAGCTCATCTTGTGCTTGGTGAGGTCTTCCACCTCGATGGCCTCGAAGTTGCCCAGTCCGCAGTGTACGGTGATGTAGGAGAACACTATTCCGCGTATTTCAAGCAGCTTCATCAGTTCGCGGCTGAAGTGGAGACCCGTGGATGGGGCGGTGACCGCACCCTCGTTCTTGGCGAATATCGTCTGGAAGTTGTCCATGTCGTCGAGCGTGGCTGGGCGCCTGTCGATGATGTAGCGCGGCAGTGGAGCCTCGCCAAGCGCAAACAGCTCGCGCTTGAACTCGTCGTGCGGACAGTCGTAGAGGAAGCGCAGCGTGCGCCCGCGGCTTGTCGTGTTGTCGATTACCTCGGCCACCATGGGTCCGTCCTGGTCGAAGAAGAGCTTGTTGCCTATGCGTATCTTCCTTGCCGGCTCCACGAGCACGTCCCACAGGCGCAGCTCGTCGTTAAGCTCGCGCAGCAGGAACACCTCGATCTTGGCGTCGGTCTTCTCCTTCGTGCCGTAGAGGCGCGCCGGAAACACCTTGGTGTCGTTGAAGATGAAGGCGTCGCCCTCGTCGAAATAGTTCACTATGTCGCGGAAACCGAGGTACACGGGCTTGCCGTCCTTGTCCTTCATGTCGTTGCCCTTGTCGTCTTTCTTGCACATCTCGATGGTCTTGCTCTTGCTGTGTACCACCATGAGTCGGCACTCGTCGCGACGGTATATCTTGTCTACGCTGCCGTCCTCGTTGGGGAAGGCACGGAACGGAGGCTCAAGGGCTATGAGCTGCTCCGGAAGTCTGAACTTGAATTGTGATAGTTTCATAAGTCGTGTATGCTGTTCTCCTTATTAGGGTGTAGTGTCTGCCTTTCAGATTGCGGGGTCTGCAATTGGCTGGCTGTCGAGCCATGCGGGGAAGTCGTCGAGCGTGACGCATTTGGCCAAGTCAACGTCGCCGAGCCTTGTGCGGCACAGTTGGGTGAGGAAAGCCCCGCTGCCCAGTGCCTGGCCGATGTCGCGTGCAAGGGCGCGTATGTAGGTGCCTTTGCCGCACACCACGCGTATGCCCATCTGCATGCGCTCAGGGTCGAAGTGGGTAAGCTCTATCTCGTCGATGCGCAGAGTCTTCGGCTTCAGTTCCACCTCTTTGCCCTTGCGCTTCAGCTTGTAGGCGCGCGCGCCGTCGATCTTGCAGGCCGAGTAGGCTGGCGGCACTTGCTGTATCTCGCCCACGAAGCGCGGCAGGGTGCGCTCCACCAGTTCGCGGCTGATGTGGGCTGTGGGGTAGGTGGCGTCTACGGTGTGCTCCCTGTCGAAGCTGGGAGTTGTGGCGCCGAGCTGCAGCGTCGCCGTGTATTCCTTGCTGTGGTATTGCAGCTGGCCTATCTCCTTGGTCTTCTTCCCGGTGCAAAGTATGAGCACCCCAGTGGCCAAGGGGTCGAGGGTGCCGGCATGACCCACCTTCACGCGCTTCACGCCAAGCCGCTGCGATATGAGGTAGCGCACTCGCGCCAAGGCTCCGAAGCTCGACATTCGGTATGGCTTGTCCAGATATATGTATTCTCCTTGGATGAAGTCCATCTCGGTTTTGGGGGATAGTTGATCCTTCTTTATTGCAGAAGGGAGTAGGCCACTGTGGCCGCTCCGGCTATGGCGCAGTATATGGCGAAGTATATCAGTTTGCCCTTCTTCACGATGTTTATCATCCACTTGCAGGCGGCGCAGCCCGACACGAAGGCGGCGATGAAGCCAACCACGAGCGGCAGGGTGCCGATGCCGCCAAACACGTCGTCGCCCTTCACCATCTTCATGGTGTCCAACAGGGCCTCGCCAAGTATGGGCGGAATTACCATGAGGAAAGAGAACTGCGCCATGTTGGCCTTCTTGTTGCCCAGGAGCAGTCCGGTGGCGATGGTGGTGCCGGAGCGCGACAGGCCGGGAAGCACTGCGCAGGCTTGCGACACGCCTATTATGAATGCGTCGCGCAGACTGATGTGCTCCTTCTGGCGCGGCTTGGCATAGTAGGAGAAGGTGAGCAGCACGGCCGTGAGCACGAGCATGCAGCCTACGATGAGCAGTCCGGAGCCGAATATCTCCTCGACGGCGTCCTTGAAGAACACGCCCACGATGCCTATTGGTATCATCGACACCACGATGTTGAGCACATACTTCGTCTCGGCGTTAAGCTCGCACTTGAACAGTCCACGGAATATCCAGTCGATCTCTTTCCAAAGCACCACGAGGGTGCTCAGCACCGTGGCCACGTGTACCGCGATGGTGAACGCCAGATTGTCGGCTCCGTCAACGCCAAACAGGTGGGAACCGATGGCGAGATGGCCACTACTGCTCACGGGCAGGTATTCTGTGAGGCCCTGTATCAGGCCCAGCACCAATGCTTCAAACCAATTCATTGCTTACGAGTTTATTGTTGAGTCGCTCTTTAATGTCGTTTCGTTGTCCTCAATTTCCTTCGGCTGATTGTCGCTGCCCACGGCAGTGCTGTCGTCCTTGCCGCGATACATCACTGCATAGATCATGCTCACAAAGCCAAACAGGCACACTACGGGGGCCACCTTTATGCGCCTTGCGCTGAAGATGTCGGGGTCGAAGGTGGTGTCGCTTGATCCGGCACCACTCATCAGGATAAATCCGATTACCACAATTGCCATGCCTACGGCAAGCAGAATGAAGTTCATGCGGCCGAAAGCCAAATTTCTCTTGTCCATATTATAATATGTATTCGTTAATATGTTGTCGATGGGATTAGTTTGATGCCTCTATAGGCTAGATTTTGTACAGTTCGCCGGCGGTCATGCGCAGAAACCTGTTGACGGAGAAGAACGAGCAAAGTGCCGTTATGACAATTCCGAAGAGGAACACGGCGGCTCCCGTCACGGCCAGTTCCTTCCATGTGATTATCGAGAGCATGCCCGGCTCATAGTTGCACAGGGCATAGAAACCGCCGCCAAGCACAATGCAGGCAAGCAGGGCGGCCACAATGCCTATGCCGATGGCACGCCTGAGAAACGGGCGGCGTATGAATCCCCACGACGCGCCCACCAGTTTCATGGTGTGTATGATGAAGCGGCGCGAGTAGACGCTTAGTCTCACGGAGTTGTTTATGAGCGAGAACGACACGCACGTGAGCAGTACGGCGAGCGCGAGCAGCACTCCGCCGAGCTTCCTTAGGTTGGAGTTAACCTTGTCCATAAGGTCTTCCTGATAGGTCACGCTGGTCACTCCGGGCCGCTTCTCTATCTCGCGCGATATCCAACCGAGCGACTGCCCGTTGGCGTAGTCCGACTTCAAGCGTATCTCAAGCGATGCCGAGAAGGGGTTGAAACCCAGGAACTCCGTGGGGTCAGAACCCATCGCCTCGCATTGCTCGCGCTTTGCCTGGTCTTTGCTGATGTAGTCGATGTGGCGGGTGTATGGTCTGTGGTACAGGTCTTTGCACAGCCGGTGCGCGTCGTTCACGCCCATGGCGTCGTCAAGCAGCACTGTCACGGTAAGGTTCTCCTTGACATAGTTCGACAAGTTGTTCGCCGTAAGCACGGAGAACACTACCAAGCCCAGCAAAACGAGCACCATCGTGGTGCTTATACATAAGGTTACCACCTGCAAGCCATGGTGCTTGCCGGCTCTTTTTCTGCTTCTTGCCATTCGCTTTCGGATGTAATACACCTAATTTGCTGCAAAGTAACTAAAAAAAACACGACCGAACAACCGATTAACGACTATTAACGGCACGTTGTCGCCCTGTGCGGTGTTTTCGCTTGTGCGCCTTCTGTTTTCGGGCGCGAGTTCTCCATTTTACGCTTGTTTGCATTAACTTTGCATAACAAAAAAACAATGATTTTAGGTTGAATGTGCAGACACGCGCTCTTGCGGCATGGTGAAGTGTTAAACTAGGGCAAGATTGCCTCCGCGCATTCATTGGAAGACAAAAAATAAGATTATGGAAATAGCAGAACTATACAAAATCTTCAAAGCCAACCCCGTTGTGACCACCGACAGCCGCGATTGCCCCAAGGGGTCTTTGTTCTTCGCTCTGAAAGGCGACTCGTTCGACGGCAACAAGTTTGCCGCAGCCGCACTGGAGAAAGGCTGCTCGTGGGCAGTGGTCGATGAGGCCGAATATGCCAACGACCCTCGTTGCATTCTCGTTGACGACTGTCTGGCCACGCTGAAGCAGCTGGCGCGCCATCACCGCCGCCAATTCGACATACCCGTGATAGGCATAACTGGCACAAACGGAAAGACAACAACCAAGGAACTCGTGTCGGCGGTGCTCGCAAAGAAGTATAACGTGATGCACACCGAGGGCAACTTCAACAACGACATCGGCGTGCCTAAGACTCTGCTCCGGCTCAACTCAAGCCACGAGATTGCCGTGGTGGAGATGGGGGCGAGCCACCCCGGCGACATCAAGACGCTGGTGGAGACTGTGGAGCCTGGCTATGGACTGATAACCAACGTGGGGCGCGCCCACCTGCAGGGCTTCGGTTCGTTTGAGGGCGTGGTGAAGACCAAGGGCGAGCTTTACGACTTCCTGCGCGGCAGGAAGGGCAGTGTGGTGTTTGTCAATAGCGAGAACGAACATCTGATGGGCATGGCCCACGGGTTTGACCTTGTGAAATATGGCGTTGGCGACGGTGTCACACACGACATATCGGGCGAGGTGGTGTCGTGCGCGCCGTTCCTCAAGTTCCGCTGGAAGCGTGGCGGCGGCCAGTGGCGCGAGGTGCAGACGCAGCTCATAGGCAGCTACAACATTTACAACATGCTTGCCGCAGCTGCCATAGGCACATACTTTGGTGTGGCGGACTATGACGTGTGCGCGGCCTTGGCCGAATACAAGCCGGGCAACAGCCGCTCGCAGCTTGAGGTCACGGTGCACAACAAGCTCATCGTTGACGCCTACAACGCCAACCCCACCAGCATGGCCGCCGCGCTCGACAACTTCCGCGACATGGATGTGCAGCACAAGATGGCCATTCTCGGCGACATGCGCGAGCTGGGGGCCGTGAGCAACGAGGAGCACCAGCGCGTGGCCGACAGGCTCAAGACCATGCCGCTCGACGAGGTGTGGCTCGTGGGTGATGAGTTTGCCGCCACCGACTGCGACTTCCGAAAGTTCAAGAATGTCGATGAGGTGAAGAAGGCCATCGAGGCCAATCGCCCCGAAGGCCGCTATATATTAATAAAAGGTAGCAATGGCATAAAGCTGGGCCAGCTGCCGCCATTGCTGTAGCGGAGCGTCACCCTTTGGTGTGAGGATGACCTTTTGGAAAATCCATATGATGTTTGCCGAAAATCAATATTGTCCTTGGCAAACATCATATGGATTTTTTATTCACACTTGTTATTCACACCTCGTCCATCCGGTGGAGCTTCCAGCCGTCAAACTGCATGATGATGCGGTGCAGCTGGGTGCCTTGGCGCAACGCCTCCACCCTTGGAGCTTCGGCGTATGCCTTTATTTGTTCTGCGGCGTCGTCCCACTGCTTGGCTATTAGCCCCTCGTGGGTGGCCTTCGACATGCCCTTCTCCTTCTTCGGCATGAGCTTCAGTTCCAGGATGTAGCTGTGCTTTGTGGGGTAGTGGGTGAGGTCGGGCAGAAGGAAGAAGTCGCAGTAGCCGTGGCTCAGTTCCAGTTCGGGGGCGGTGTAGTAATAGTTGTTCAGACTGAGGTAGGCCATGAAGAAGCCCTGCAGGTTGCGCTCCGCCTCGATGCCGTCGCGCACCGACGACACGTTGGCATAGCTGTCGGCCAGGAATGTCAGTCCTTCCCTCCACTTGCCGTCATACGCCATGTCGTAGTAATAGTCGGTGAGTCGGTTGACACTCAGCGTGGCCTTCTCCTCGAACATCTCCTTCAGGTAGCCGTAATACTGCTTGCGCACGTTGTTGTTGGGGATGCCCAATATCAGTTTGTCGCCGCGTGTGCCCTTGATGGTGAGCATGCCGTAGTAGAACAGCAGACTGGGGAATATCTCCGGATTGGTAATCTGGTTGGCGGGGAAAGTCTCTTCCAGCCGTGTGGTGATTTCGCCCGTCTCCGCAATCCTCTCGATTACGCCCTTGCGGTTGCCGTCCAGCTTGTCGAGCTGTATGAGCTTGCGCATCTTGTTGTAGTCGGTCTTTGTGTTGGGGTCTATCATCTCCTCAGGCCCTTCGCCCCGGCTCATGTAGTTGCGCAGGTAGTAGAGCACCATGTCGCAGTTGAACACGCGGCTTTGCGTTTCCAACGCTCCTTTGGCAAAGCAATAGTTGTCGTACCAGGGCTTCATTTCGTTGATAATTGCCTCTATGTCGGCGTCGGGGCGGATAAGGTTGTTGTCCTTGTAGTATGTGAAGAGGTCGCGCACGTCCTCCGTCGAGAAGCCCAGCATCTGGTTGAACTCCTCCTTGGTGGATATGTGCCAGCCGATGTTGAAGCCGCTGGTGACGTCGTCGAGCGTGACGGGGCTTACGCCGGTGATGAAGATGCGGTCGAACGTGCCCTTGAACTTCTTGAATATGTCGCGGTAGAAGCCCTCGGCGTGGGTGATGGCCCAATAGACATCCTCGCCCTGCTCGTTGAGCACGGTGTTGGTGAAGTTGTCATACTCGTCGATGATGAGGTAGGTGGCCAGGTTCAGCTTCTTCGACTCGTCGTTGATGAGTATCAGTTTGTCGGTGGCATCCGGCGCATCCTGCACTTTCCTAACGAAGTCTTCGGAGTAATACTCGCGATAGGTGCTGATGAAACTGTCCAGCATGATTTTGCAGTAGCGGTTGAACTTGTCTTCCAGCTGCTCTATGCTGCCTCCCACCTGCGAGAAGTCAAGATAAAGCACTTGGAACTTGCCCTGCAGTGGCGTGGGGTGCTGGCCAATCCAAAGGTCGCCGAACACCTCCTGAAACTTGTCCTTCTTGCGGATGTCGTAGTAGGCGCGGAGCATGCTGATGAACACGCTCTTGCCGAAGCGGCGCGGACGTATGAAGAAGAGGTAGCGCGCCTCGCTCTCCAACTTTGGCAGATACATCGTCTTGTCAACATAGTAGAGGTTGTCGCGCCTCACGATGTCGAAGTCCGACACTCCATATGGTACTTCCTTTATCTTGTTCTGCTCCATGGTGTTGCCCTTTAGTGTTTTTTTACTGCGGATAGTTCATGTTGGCCTCGGTGATGCAGTCGAGCACCTCGGTCAGGTATTTGCGTGCCTCAAAGCGCGCCATGGGCAGGTCGTGCAGCAGGTAGTTGCCGCAGTCGCGCGGAGCCGTTCCCGGCACTTCGCCATCGAAGTTGGCCACGAAAGCAAACGTGCGGCGCATCAACTCCACTATGTCGCGGCTCTCGAAGTCGCCGCGCAGCAGTAGATAGTTGCCCGTGAGGCAGCCCATGGGTCCCCAATATACGATTTTGTCCTTCCATTCCGCGTCGTTGCGCAGATAGGTCGCTGCCAGATGCTCGATGGTGTGCAGCGCACCTGGATGCAGTGCAGGCTCGCGGTTGGGCTCTTTCATGCGAATGTCGAATGTGGTGACGGTGTCATTGCCCACGCTGTCCTTGCGCGACACGTATATTCCGCGCAGCAGCTTCTCGTGGTTGATGGTGAAGCTTGGTATCTTTTCCATTGTCATTTTTTTTGTTGATGGATTATGCTTTCCTGCATGCGCTTGCGGCAGGCAGAAACCATTTGCAATACTTGCTGTACTGGCAAGCCGTGACTTCTACAAACTCTCAAGGAAAGCCTTCGTCACACCAAACGACCCGTCGGCGATGCGGTCCCAGAAGTCGAAATACTGTGCTGCCTTGTTGTCTTTGAGCGGAATGTCGCTGATTATGCGGAAGCTGATGAACGGCACGCCGCGCTGGTGGCACACGTGGGCTATAGCCGCCGACTCCATGTCAACCGCCATGGCGTCGGGGAAGTCGCCGAGTATGGAGCGCATCTTGTCGCGGCTGTCAACAAACCAGTCGCCGGTGACAATCAGTCCCGGCACAATGCGTGTGCCGCAGTCGAGCCTTGTGGCCGCGTCGAGCAGTCGGGCGTCGGCGTCGAAGCGCGCCGGAAGGCCAAGTATCTGTCCCTTCTGCACTTCCGAACCGCAGTAGGCATCGTGATAACACGTGGCCGTCGAGGCCACCACCTCTTGCACCTCAAGCTCTACCGACGCTCCACCGGCCACGCCCGACGACACCACGGCGTCGGGGGCGAAGCGGTCGATAAGCTCCACTGCGCCTATGGCGGCGTTCACCTTGCCTATGCCGCACTGCAAAAGAACCAAACTGTTGTCTCCTATCGTGCCTGTTACGAATGTCTTTCCTCCCACGGTGGTCTCTTCCGCATTGGTGAGCAGCCCCTTCATGCGGCTGAACTCCTTGTCCATTGCAATTACTATTCCTATCTTCATGTTTCTGTATTGTTTTGGCGCAAAGTTACTAATAAGTAATGGAATAAGTAATGGTGGGTTCTATAAATTACCACCGTCACTAAACAACAAAAGCCCTGCGCTGGTGGCCAGTGCAGGGCTTTTGTTCAGAACCACGTGGGCGCTTCAGTGATTGTTGGCGAAGTCGAACCACAACTTTATGCGCAGTCCGTCGTCGCCCTTGTTTATGCGTATGTGGCTTGGCTGCGCCTGAGGACCCAGCTGCTCGATGGGCTTGTAGGAACGCATGCCGGGTATCTCAAGCAGAAACGAGATGTCGCCTTCGGGGAATGGCTGCATGGTGTTCTCGTTGTTGTTGCGGTGGGTAGGCTCTTCGGGCGTGAACACGCGCAGATACAGACCGTCGGTCTCGCTCATCACGGTGAACGGGGCAGTGTCCGACTGCATCTCCGCCCAGTAGGTGTTGGCGTGGTAGCCCTTGAACTCCGGGTAGACGAGGGGCTTCTCGCAGTCGCCCGTCACGGTGTTGTTGTATGCCTTTTGCCAGATGCCGTAGTTGGTGCCTTGCTGGCGGTTGCGCCAAACGCGGTAGGGACCGCGCCCAAGCCAGCGCATGCCCTTGGCGAGCTGCTCGGGATAGGAGAACGAGAAGCCGAGGTTGCGCACCTCCTTGTCGAAGAACTCGCCATCGAAGCCCCCGCCGTCGCGGCGGTTGAGCACCACGGCATCCATGCCGAGCAGACCGTCGGCGGTCATGCGCCACACTATCGAGTCGATGGCTCCGGTGTATTTCATGGTGAGCAGTGCGTCGGTGCCGTCCTGCCGTGCGGCCACCGACTTCAGCCGAGCCTTCATCCCCACAGGCAGAGGCCCATTGTTGAACGGCACTTCCTTGCCGCCCGCCGCCACAGAGGCCAGCATGCCCGTGGCGGCGTCGAATGTGGCCTTTATGCCGTTGCCGCTGGTTAGCGTCGTCCCCTCCACGCTCGCCGACTGCATGGCGGCAGTATTCGCCGCCTCGGTGCGGTGGGCGGCAAAGTACTCGTCGGCATAGCGCATGGGCCACGTCCACACGTTGA
This sequence comes from Lachnospiraceae bacterium, assembly GCA_963659505.1. GTDB lineage: Bacteria > Bacteroidota > Bacteroidia > Bacteroidales > Bacteroidaceae > Prevotella. The sequence goes on along the minus strand of CAVKUV010000033.1, from coordinate 3,319 downwards.
TGGTGTCGCCCTGGCTGTTGGTGGCCACAAGTTGCAGCACGTCGCCGCCCTTGGCCTCGCCGGGCAGGGCGAGGCGCACCACAGCGCTCTCTCCTGGAGCAGCGTCGGGCAGTCCGACGCGCCCCTCGGCAATGGTCTTTCCCTTGGCCTCGCCGCCCGAAAGCGGCATGGGGCAAGCCAGCACCTTATATGTGATGGTGGCGGAGCTTAGGCTGGAGAAGAGGAAGTGGTTGGCTATCGTCATGTGTCCGTCCCAGTCGGGGCGCACGGCCAGCTGACTGATTTGTATGGGCGACCACACGTCGCGTATGGTAAACCAGCTGCCCTCCTTCTCGCGGTGCGGCCCCACGATGCCGTCGGGGGCGTTGCCTCCGTCGGTGTCGATGGCTCCGCCACGGTCGGTGCGCATAATGCCCTCGTCGGCAAACGCCCAGATGAAGCCTCCGGCGAAGAGCGGATTGCGCGACCACGACTCCCAATATTCCTGGAGCGACGCTCCGCCGCCCTTGTCATACTGGCTGTGCAGAAATTCGGTTGGCATGAACACGTTGTAGCCGTTGGCCAGGCGCGCCACGCCCGTCTGGTAGGCGGGGTAGTGGTGGGCGTCAACGCCGTCGTATAAGGCCCAGGGGTGTACCACGTGGCGCTGCTGTGGGTCATACTTGCCAAACAGCGAGTCGAGGGCGAGGTTGAAGCCGCCCTCGTTGCCGTTGCCCCATGCGAATATGCAGGGGTGGTTGGCGTTGGCGGCCATCATCTCCTTCAGTATCTTCGTGCCTGTGGCGGTGCTGTAGTGGTTTTGCCATCCGGGCAGTTCGTCGAAGTAGAGCACGCCGAGCGAGTCGCAGAGGTCGAGGAAGTGTGCGTCGGGTGGGTAGTGCGAGCGTATGGCGTTGGCGTTCATGCCCTTTATCAGCATCACGTCCTGCAGGTCGAGCCGGCGGCTCGTGGCGCGTCCCGTCGCGGGATGGAAGCAGTGGCGGTTGATGCCCTTTATGCGCAGCTTCACGCCGTTGAGGTAGAAGCCGTCGCGGCGGCGGAACTCGATGGTGCGGAAGCCCACCTTCTGGGTCACGGTGTGGGCTACGGTGCCGTTGGGGGCGATGAGCTTCATCGTCACGTTGTACATGTGCGGGTGCTCGGTGTCCCACGCCTGTGCGCCCTGCCATGCGGTCTTCACGGTTTGGAATGGCGTGGCCGACAGCCGTGAGGTTTGCGTTCCCAGTCCGTCCACGGTGGTTTGCAGGGTGTAGCCGTCGGCCAGTCCCTCGGTGTGCAGTCCCACGCTGAGGCTGCCGTCGGCCCTGGCGTCGATGGTGGTGCGGCTGATGTGGGTTGAGGGCAGTGCGCGCAGCGTTACGGGGCGGTATATGCCGCCGAAGAGCCACCAGTCGGCGCGCCGCTCGGCGGCGTTCACCGACTTGTCGGCCGACTGCTTGGCCACGCTCACCTCTATCTTGTTTTTCTTGCCGTATTGCAGCAGACTGCCAATGTCGTAGCTGAACGGGGTGAAGCCGCCCCGGTGGGTGTCGCCGGCCTGTTGCCCGTTTACGGTTACGGTGGCGTCGGTCATCACGCCCTCAAACACCAGCTCCACCTTCTTGCCGCTCCACGACGCCGGCACGCTGAACGTTCGGCGGTAGAGGCCCGTCTCGTCGCTCACCTTGCCGTCCTTTTTCTTGTAGTAGCGTCCGTAGGTGTATTCGCCGAAGCCCTGCTGTTCCCAGCACGACGGCACCTTGATCTTGCTCCAGCGGCCGCTCTTCATGCCCTTTGAGCAGCGGAACTCCCACTGCACGGCGTCGTCGGCGTCGTGGCCCGACAGGTATATGGTCTCTGTTTGCTGCGCGGCTGCCGCCACCGCGCCGGCGAGCATGGCCAATGATAAAATGTGTCTTAGCATAAGGATTGTATGGTTTGCAGTAAAAAATCAGTCAGTGTGCGCACAGCCTTGGGTGCGCATTTCTGCAAAGTTAACCATAAAAGTGCCGCTTCACGCATCGCCACGCCTCAAAAAGTGGCGCAAACCTTTGCAAAGGCTGAACATAGCCATGGACAATGGCATTGTCTATTTTTTTTATAGGCTTCAACTCGTTTACCGCCTCATGTGTACATAGGCATAGGGGATTTGTTGGTGTGACGTTTTCAATTATCAGTATAGATATGAACGTATAAACGGGCTGAATCACCATCAAACAAAATGAAATTCTGAAAATCTTTTGCGGTTTCAAGAAACAATTGTACATTTGCAGCGACAGTTCCCACCACGCTTCCCGAAGAACAGCGAACCAGGGTGGGCCTTTTGCGTTTTATACAGTATGAGATACTGAGATACGACAAACAACCATTAGATTATCCCGACATCATTGCAATGTTGAAGAAGCGTGGTCTTATTATCCGTGATGATGATAAGGCTGTCAGTTGTTTGAGGGTAATCAGCTACTTTCGCTTGGCCAACTATTTCCCCGCAGGTTGGCAAAAAGAAGCGTTGTGGCAATAAGACAAGAATAAGCACAGAGGACAAGAAAAACGAAGGAGTAGCGCATTTGTACTACTCCTTCGTTATTGTCGCAGCAATGTGAAATGGCTTTTTCATGCCGCACGCAACGCCCAATGCCCTAACGGCAAAAGCCGTATCGCAACGGCCTACTTCACCCAGACTTTCTTTGTCGTGCCGTCGCCCATCTTCAGAATGTTCAAGCCTTTGAATGGCGCTGACATCAAGTGTCCGTTGGTGTCGTAACGACGGTCAACCTTGTCTGTGCCATTGCTATTTGGCAAGCTGATGCCTGTGGGGTCAACCTCCTCTATGTTGTAAAAGTCTTTCCATTGGTCGGCAGCCTGGTATGCAGACAGTGAGTTCTTGGGAACATAGAGTGTACAATTCTGCTTGTTGATGTAGGTCAAGGCTTCAGAGCCACAAGTTGGCGGAGTCGTGCAGAGACTTGTTAGTTTGACAAGAGCGGTGCATTCTCTGAATGCCCAATAGCCAATTTCCGTCACGGAATTGGGGATGGTGACGGAGGTCAGGCTTGAACAACCATAGAACGCCCCATCGCCAATGCTCGTCACGGAATTCGGGATGGTTATGGATGTCAGGCTTGAGCAACAAGAGAACGCGTAATCGCCAATGCTCGTCACGGAATTGGGGATGGTTATGGATGTCAGGCTTGAGCACCAAGAGAACGCACCCTCGCCAATGCTCGTCACTGAATTGGGGATGGTTATGGAAGTCAGGCTTGAGCAATAATAGAACGCGTAATCGCCAATGCTCGTCACGGAATTGGGGATGGTTATGGATGTCAGGCTTGAACAACCA
>CAVKUV010000032.1:0-30495 GCA_963659505.1 Lachnospiraceae bacterium | reverse complement strand
GTAGGCATTTTTATGTTTGCGTCACCCTGAGTCACCCAATTTAAACATCTAACTCGTTGATTTTCAATGTGCGCTATGTAATGGCGTAAGAAAGTGATGAAGTCAGGTGAGACTATTTTTGAGTACATATCGTCAGCGAGCAAGGGAGCAATGCGGGCATTGCGACCGAGCGAGGTGGCGATATGGACCGAAAAGAGTCCAAAAGACAGCAAAACGTAATCCATGATATTCTGTTTTTAGTCGCGGTAATTTATAGAACCACCCTTACTCCTTTTGCCTTTGTGCGGCTTGGCATGCTGCGGTTGTTTCTTACGTTAGGCATGCAGAGTTTGCTTACTTCAACCGTTGTAAGCTCTTACTCCAATTGGTGTAAGCTCTTACTTCAGCTGAAGTAAGCGTTTACTCCTGCTGAAGTAAGCAAACAAATGTAGTCTTTGCGCACAATGTTCCACCGTCTTCACCCCGACTTTCATGCACAGACGAGATAGGTCATGCCCTTAGGAGTCGCAGGTGGAAGTTGCAGGAGGTACGCCCAGACGGCATACTTACTGCGACTTGCCGCATGTGCCGATCAGATTTCCGAAATGTCGGCCACCGACAGCCCTGTGGCTTGGGCAATCTGACTGTCGGGAAGCCCCATTGCCTTCAGTTGCCTTGCTATTTCCTTGGAGCGTTCATTTCGGCCTTCGACTTTGCCTTCAACCAAGCCTTCCTTTCTGCCTTCGGCTTTGCCTTCAGCGATGCCTTCCTTTCGTCCTTCAACCAAGCCTTCCTTTCTACCTTCGGCTTTGCCTTCAGCGATGCCTTCCTTTCGTCCTTCAACCAAGCCTTCCTTTCTACCTTCGGCTTTGCCTTCAGCGATGCCTTCCTTTCGGCCTTTGGCTCTGCCTTCTATGATGCCTGCGATAATACCTTCGGCTCTTCCCTCGCAATAGCCGTCGTCGCGGCTTGTGTCGAAGAGGCTGCGCATGTGGCGCACCGACTCCATGTAGCGGTCGTACGCCTTGCGGGTCTTGTCGGGAAGTGAGTCTACGCGGAGTTGTTCGCGGGCCTCGGCCAGTCCGGCGGCCTTGGTGTTGTCGTCTATCTTTCCAGTCTTCAGAAACTCTATCCACTCGTCGAGTGGGGTGGTGGCCACTTTGTCGAAGTCGTTCACCCGGAGAATGTAATATTCGGGAAACAGTCCGCCGGCGTCCTCCCGTTTTTCCACGTCAGCCTCCTTGACACCCAAGAACTTCTCGCTTTGGCGAGCCGACAGCTTCAGAAGGTCGTGCGGCTCGTGCAGCCCCTTGAACTCAGTCTTGCCGTGGTAGACGTAGTCCTTGCCTTGGCCAAGCTCAAAGTATACGATGTTGATGGAGTACACCTTGCGCACCCGGTCGTAGGAGTCGCCTTTGTCGATATACTCGGTGATGGCCTTCGACACGCCGTAGAGCATGCGGTGGAAATAGGTTATCTCATGGCTGTTCTGTATCTCGATGATGATCAACTCGCCGTCCTCGTTCTCGGCCAGCATGTCGACGCGGTTGTACTTGTCAAACAGTTCTTCCTGATTGCCTTCGCTCTCCAGAAAGTGCTTTATGACCATCTTCTTGCCCAGTAGCGAGTACAGCAGTCCCTCCAGCACGGCGTGGTTGGTCTTGTTGCGGAGCAGGCGCTTCATCGCCCAGTCAAACCTTATGTATTTGTCGTAGTGTCGTTGCATGGCTTTTCTCTCCTGTCTGTATATAATTAATGATTGTATTCTTTGTCTACAGTGGCAAATTTAGCAAAAATATCGGGAAGACCGTTGGTCGCCATGCCTTTTTCGTGGATATTGCTGAAATGCAACCGCTTGGCAATGTGAAAATTCGTATCTTTGCAGCACAAACAAGAACGTCTATAAACAAGAATTATGCACAAATCAGAAACAGTATTCTCCTTCGAGTTGTCTCAAGAGGCTGGGCAAATACTCCTCACGACGCGCGAGTGGCCGTGGTCAGTGCTCCAGATAGTGACAACCAGCGAGGCCGACTTCGAGACGACCTTGGCGAAATGCAAGGCTCGTGGCGGCTTCGTCGTCACGCACGACACCGACCGCACCTTCTGCGTCATCCACCTTTGCAGCGGCGACCAAGGCGGCAAGTATCCGGAACGCGACTTCCCAATCAACAGTCAGGCGGAAGCCGACCGCTACCTCGACGCGCTGAAGGACGCGATGGCGCAGGCCGCCACGTGGTATTATGCCAACGTCATTGTGCCTCGTAACAATTAACGGTGGATGGTAATTTGTCAGACTGCCATATTTGTTGTTTCTATTGTGGTAGGCGTGCAAGTAGTGGGCGACGTGTCTCACGTCGCAACTGCCGCATTGCCGCTTGGCGTGCGGTGGGACACCGCACCCACTACACATTAGTCACAACAAATAGGATATCTTACATAACATAATATAAACAACAATCAAAACACACAATGAAGAAAACTTCGCGCTTATTGCGCATGGCGCATGGGTTGGTGTCCATGGCCGTGACTGCGGTGCTGCTGTGGGCGGCTCCGCAGTCTGCCTTGGCCGAGGAGCAGGCCTACGCCCGACTGGCAGACAACACCCTGACGTTCTATTACGATGAAAACAAGGGACAGACCTCTGCGGACTATAGTCTTAACACCGGCACCGACGACCCTGCATGGCTGGCTGATGTCGCCCAGGTGACCACGGTGGTGTTCGACGAGAGCTTCAAAAGCTATGCCCCCACGACTTGCCACAAATGGTTCTACGGCATGAACAAGCTTTACTACATAAAGCAGCCTGAGAACCTCAATACCTCAGAGGTGACCAATATGGGCAGCATGTTCTACAAATGCAATCAGCTTTCCAAGATTGACCTGTCGCACTTCAACACCGCCAAGGTGACTGATATGAGCAATATGTTCTACAACTGCAACGGCATCAAAAAGTTCGACTTTACGAGCTTCGACACTGGGAACGTGACCACCATGGCGGGCATGTTCTGCGATTGCTGGACGGTGGAAAGCATTGATGTCTCAAGCTTCAACACGTCGGCAGTTACCGACATGAGCAATATGTTCAATTATTGTTCATACCTCACTGTGCTCGACTTGTCGAATTTTGATTTCAGCAAGGTGGAAAACATGGACTACATGCTGGCAAGACTGGTGAGTTTGACCACGCTTAGCCTGCCAAGCTCAAGCACAAAGAACGTGACCACCATGACGGGGCTGTTCAGCAATTGCGCAAATCTCGCGGCGATTGACCTGTCGGGTTTCAACACCGAGAACGTGACCTCTATGGCCGAGATGTTTGGTGGATGCAAGGCCCTTGCATCGATCGACCTGTCGAAGTTCAACACCTCCAAGGTAACTTCCATGCAGAAGATGTTCAGCAATTGCAGGTCGCTCAGGGAACTCAACCTGTTGGGCTTCGATTTCGCCAAGGTGACCGACATGACGAGTATGTTTGAGGACTGCCAATTTTTGGCCGAACTGAAAACTGGGGGCTTCAAGTCGTCCGCCGTGGAGTCGATGAAGTGGATGTTCTATGGCTGCAAGTCGCTCGCCTCGCTCGACATCTCCGGACTGAACACAGAAAAGGTGACCAATATGGAGGCGGTGTTCTATGGCTGCTCTTCGCTTGCCAGCCTCGACCTGTCGGGCTTCAACACAGAAAACGTGACCAACATGGAAGCCATGTTCCGCGGCTGCTCTTCGCTTGTCTGTCTCGACTTGTCGGGTTTCAAGACAGGGAGCGTGACCAACATGCAAGACATGTTTTGGGACTGCACATCGTTGGACAACCTCGACATCGTGGGCTTTGACACGGAAAACGTGACCAACATGAGGAGCATATTCTATAACTGCGCGTCGTTGACGAAGCTTGATGTTTCCCATTTCGTCACAGACAATGTGACCGACATGACGGCCATGTTTGCTTGCTGCACGGCTCTTGCAGAGCTGGACATTCGCAATTTTAACACGTCCGCAGCTATCTGTATGGAGGATATGTTCTATGGCTGCACGTCGCTGGCGACGCTCGATGTGTCCAAGTTCAATACTGCCAATTGTGGGGATATGTGCGGTATGTTCGCTGAGTGCTCGTCGCTGGCGACGCTCGACCTCTCATCTTTCAACACCGCCACAGTGGCGACCATGTCGTACATGTTCTACGGGTGCTCCGCACTGACGACGCTCGACCTGTCGGGGTTCAACACCAAGGCTTTGGAGGAGTGCTCACAAATGTTCCAAGGATGCACCTCGCTGACGACCATTTATGTGTCGGATGACTTTACCGTGGACGGCGTGTATGAGTCTGACGACATGTTCCTTGAGTGTGAGTCACTGAAGGGCGCCGTGGTCTATGACGTGTGCGAACTTGATGCTGGCCACGCCAACTATGTCACGGGCTACTTCTCCAAGAAGGTGGGCACCAACGGCTCCGACATATTGGGTGCGGCAGAATCGCCACTGACAATAGAGAACCTGACGATAGACGACAACAAGGTGTTTGCGCTGAACGAGGGCGAGGTGTGCCAAGCCGCTACGGCGCGATATAGCCGCGGCATGAAGTCCAATTGGGGCACGCTCTGCCTGCCGTTTGCCATTGACGCAGCCGCTGACGACAATACCTGCCTGTTCTACTCGCTGCGCAGCGTGGGCGACGAGTGCATAACGCTCACCCAAATAGAGAGCGGCACGATAGAGGCCGGCTTGCCGGTGGTAATCCGCAAGAAGACCGACAACCAAACATCTGTGAGCATAACGGCCACCAACGCCGCCGTGACTTCCGCCCCGGCCAACGCTGCGTCGGGTAACCGCCTTGTGGGCACATTCACAGGCGAGGTGCTCACCAATTGGGGCTACTTCATAGCCAATGACAAGTTCTATAGCGTGACAGACTATGACGACAATGGCGTGAGGGTAAATCCATACCGCGCCTACATCGTGTACATCGCAGCAGAAAGCCGCGCCTCGGTGCTGGACATTGTGGTTGACGACGGCACCATGGGCATCGACACCGCCGAGGCCATCGACAGCCTGAACGATGCCGCGACAGAGTACTACGACATGAACGGACGCCGCACCAGCGGTCTGCAGAAGGGCGTCAACATAGTGAAGACGGGCGGCAAGACGAGAAAGGTGATGGTGAGATAAATGGATTATAGGATTCTCCTTGCAAAAGGTTTCATGGAGCTGACACGCTGCTGGGATGGCCGTATTGTCGGCGCACAACAAGCGGCATATACACACAATCAACCATGACGGCGCGTAACTGCACATAACTGCAACGGCACTATTGCGGCAAGGTAAATTTGCATCGGCAATAGTGCCAAACGACATTTATAAACAGTTACAAAATTATGATTAGTTACAAGAAGTATCAAAACAAAAACACCAATTCGGCAACCTTTGGGAAGTGGTATGCAAGGAGCGTCAACCAGATTGTGGAGTTCGACGAGTTTGTGAAGCACATGGCCAACCACCACTGCGCATTTGGCGAGAGCGCCATACGCGGCGTGCTGATAGAGATGGAGACCTGCCTGCGCGAGCTGCTCCTTGACGGCAAGGCCGTGAGACTGGGCGACATGGGCATATTCAAGATGGGCATGCAGACCGTGGCTGCCGACACGGCCAAGGACTTCACCGCTGATAACATAAAGAACGTCCGCGTGAACTGGTTCTTGGGCAAGCGCTTCCGCGCAGCCGGCCTCTACAGCGACGCGAAGTTCCGCGAGGCGAGCAAGTACTCTGTTGACGACGTTGACGAATCTGGCGAGCAGGCAGAGGTGGAGTAGTCCACGGAACAGCCGACACTGGGGCGACGGACATTACGGGCTGCCACCAATGGTGTCGCGGTTCTTGAACCGTAGCAAGAGAAATGGGAAAAAGGAGAGGAATGCGTTTGCGTCCCTCTTTTTTTGATATGTTCCTAAACTGCATATCGACAATAGAAGTGAGCTTCGTTATATTCTTGTGTTGTGATTAGCTAAAAAATCGTATCTTTGCATTGTAAACAACAACAAGTTAAATATTAGTCTATTTCCAAACTTGTTGTGATTAGCTAAAAAATCGTATCTTTGCATTGTAAACAACAACTAACGACACGGAGTTTGCCGATGACACTAGGTTGTGATTAGCTAAAAAATCGTATCTTTGCATTGTAAACAACAACATGTCTTTTGCCGTCTTCGCCCACTGTGCGTTGTGATTAGCTAAAAAATCGTATCTTTGCATTGTAAACAACAACCTTTAGGCATAATATAGACAAAACATAACGTTGTGATTAGCTAAAAAATCGTATCTTTGCATTGTAAACAACAACTGGATGAAAGCAATCAAAGAAATTGAAGTCGTTGTGATTAGCTAAAAAATCGTATCTTTGCATTGTAAACAACAACCTATGCATGTGATAAAACTGGAATTTCACGGTTGTGATTAGCTAAAAAATCGTATCTTTGCATTGTAAACAACAACGCGCACAAAGGCATTAATAACGCTCCTTTAGTTGTGATTAGCTAAAAAATCGTATCTTTGCATTGTAAACAACAACTTGAATGCGGTAACTTGTTGTGAGCCAAATACATGGCGAAGGTAATAGAAAAAGAAAACAAGGACGCTAAAGGAATGCAGTTTCTTTCATGAAGAAGGAATCTGCATTCCTGTTATTAGAACAATTCAAGTTGTTGGTATGGCGCATTTGGCTTATTCTCTTTTCTGCAATAGAAGATTTTGATGTCGGCAAATTGTTTGTCTGTAATGCAGAGAATGCCCACGTGCCCTTTTTCAGGAAGCATAGATTGAATTCTCCTTATGTGGACTTGTGCATTGTCCATGCTGGCGCAGTGGCGTACATAGATTGAAAACTGGAACATGGTGAAGCCGTCTGCCATGATGTTCTTGCGAAACTTGGCAGCCATAACCCTTTCCTTCTTAGTCTCGGTAGGCAAGTCGTATAGCACAAGTACCCACATAATCCGATATTCATTTAGTCGGTCAATCATATACAACGCATTGGTCAAGCAAAGTCTGGGTAACTGATTTTCCGCAGTTCGCCGCCAAAGCACTTGGCGAGACTGGCTGTGGTTTGCGCTACAGCCACCATGAGAGGACTGCGCTTGCCGCTTATTCTTACATCGATGACGGGTATTTGCAGAAGCCTACGCTTTAAGTCAACAGTCAGATTCTCGATGTTTTCGCCAGAAGCGACAATGTTGGCAACCATTTGGTCGACAAAGGGACGATATGGCTCCATGATGTCATCGGCCAGACAGTAGTCGTTGTATTTGTTGTGGTGGAAAATGCCATAGACAGGCAACAGTCCGCTGACCACAAGCGAGCGTGCCACTACGGCTCGAAGTATGGCATAGCCATAATTGAGCAGATTGTTTGGAGGGTCTTCGTCCTTGCCACGGATGAAGTCGGGAATCGACGGGAATATCTTCCTCCAATAGTAAACGGCGGCTTGGGCTTCGTGGTTGTCGGCATCGCCGCTCTTCACGTCGGCAGCCATGCGTCTTAGACTTCTGGCGGTAAGCCCGGTCTGCCGTTCGAGTAGTGTGGCCTGGTTGTCGATTTTTGCTTTGACCGTCTGTTGCCACAGCTGCTTCTTCAGCGGCAATGAAGCCTCGATCTGTTTTCAGAACCGCTCGTTCTGTGTTGTGTTGCCTTGCAGCGGCAAGAGCATGCCTGTGGGCATGCGCTTGTCGTTGCAGGTGATGAGAGCCACTGTGTTGTCGAGTAGGGCGGCAATGAGGGCTTGTGTAATGGTTATCTGCTTGTGGTCGAGAACGACAACCCCAATGTCTTCGATGGGGATAGTCTTTACCGTTGACTTCTTGAGAGCGTCAGGCAAGTCTGCGCTTTTTTCCACTTCAGGCAGTTTGACAACAAGCTGACTGTTGCTTAATGACAGATAGGCGGGATTGCCGAAATACAAGGTTTTCTTTATCATAGGCTTTAGGATTTGTAGGTTCTTACAATCCGTCCGAGGCGATTCACCTCAATCTTCTCGCACTCCTTCTTGATGTTGATGCCTTCCAACGACATTTCTGTCTTGTTCAATGGCCCCAGTTCGTATTTGTCGTGGATGGGCGATGCCCATGTTTCCGGGGCAAAGTAACAACGAGTCCCAGTGCAAGACACCATCCTGTAAATGTTGCAACCAGGGTCTGCGTCGGGCAGGCGTACGAGGTCGTTGGGCGAGAGGGTGAAAAGAAGCCGCCGGCCATCGTCCTTGGTTTCTTCGGCCACGTTCATGTGGCTTTTCAGCCGTTCGATGGCGATGTTGAGCGGTATGCTCTCGAACGAGCGGTTGCCCTCTTCGTCGGCATATATGGCGAAGAACAGATTGGTGCCTTTGTCGGCCTCCACGTATTTTTTACCTTTGTTGCCCACTTCGCCCACGGCGAATTTCATGCCGAGCACTTCTGTCTTTCTCACCTTGCGGATGGGCTTATGGTCTTTGCCGCCGTTCAGGGCCTTGATGTCTCTGTTCATAGTGTCGATGCCTTCTGGCGAGAACGCCGCTTCGGGGTGGTGCTTGCCTTGTGCATCGTCGTACTGCTTCAGGTGGGCAAGCAAAATCTTGCGGATGCCGCTGTCGGATATGGCGTTTATCGCCTTTTCGTCGAACGACTCGTCTAAGGCGACTCTTGTGGCCGACATTCCGTTTTTCTCGCCCGTATAATAATAAATGGTGACTTTCGAGATGTCTTTGCCGTTGAGCTTGTTGCCACGGTCTTTGAAATACTTCACAAACAGCTTCTTGTCGAACTTGCGGTATTTGTCAATGAGCGTGGCCACATCTTTGCGAAGTTCCTTGTCGGCTATTTGCCGCCAACAGTCAAGGGCGTCGGCCAGTCTCACTTGTTTTGTTTGCTGCATACTTATTAGTCCCGACACCGTTGCCTTGTGCATTGACTTGCGTATGGCCCAGCCGTCACCCTTTGTTTGACGGTCGGTGACTTTCTGCCCGTCAACATAGTGTGTGTAGCGGTTGTTGGCCTTGGTGATGACACGCAGGTTCTGCTTGAAACTTAAAATGATGTCGTCGAGTGCTGCGGCCACGTCTTGGGTGAAGCTGTTCCAAGGCTTGTTGAACCGCCAGGTGTAGTTGCCGTGGTCGTCGGTCTTCACCTTGGTGCAGAGTGTGCGCTTGAGGTCGTGGCGCTCCTCGTCTTTCGAAGAGAGGGCGGCAATGTTGTTCAGGTAGTTTACAATGTTGCGGCTGGTGCAGGCAATGACGATTGCATCCATGGCGTGGTGGCGGTGGTCGATACGCTTCTTGCTGAATCCCACCGAAAGATCAAGTGGAATGTCGGTTTTGAAATATCGCTTGCCGTCTTTGTTCACCCATTGGCCGTAGGCGGAGGTGCCGCTTTTCTCGTTGAGGCGCACAAAGCGTGGTGCCACGATGCGGCTCCACACGTCGTTGATGCCCCATTCGCGCTTCATTCGGTCTGTTATGGAGCCGTTGGTGGCAATCACGTGCTTGGACGTGGCTTCCAACTCGCCCTCTTCCCTGACAAGGCACGACAGGATGCCGAGCATCTTGCGGCTCATGTAGCGGCTGTCGTTGAGTTGCCGCTGCACAAAGCCTTCGGGAATGTCGTCGAGCAGGAGCTTCTTCATCTTCGTGCGGTTGCCAGCATAGTGCTTCTGCACGAAGTCTTCGTACTGCCTCTTGTCGAGTATTCTGATGTCGTGGCCGAAGTTGCCCTTGATTATGCTTCCGCCTTTCTTCGTGATGAACTCGTAGGCGAGCATGCGGTCTTTTTCCTTGTTGACCTCGCTCTCGCAAATCACCTTATTGGAGAATGAGTCGTCGAAGTAGCGCGACTGCGGAATGACATGTTCAATCTCGTAGGCTGACGTGAACAGTTTCGACAGAGGTATGACCTGTCCTGTGTAGGGCGACTTGTAGTTCTGCTCCAGCCACATCTTGTACTTAAGAACGTCCGTCTGCTTGACATGCACCGTCTTGGTGTTGCCCAAATCCTTCATTATGCGCTGTATGTCGTCGGAGACCTCTACCGTGGGGTCCGACAGCACGCAGCCTTCGTATATCTTCAATGTCTCCATCTGGCTGGGTGAGTATGGACGCACATTGTCGATGTGGTAGTCTGGATTGGCAAACTCCTGTAGTAAGGCGCGTATTCTGAGGTTGGTGCGCTCGTTTTCCGCCATTTGCCGACTTTCTTTCTCTCGGCTCTTTGCGTCTTTCTTCAAGTCGCGTCCCATCTCTACGTGGACCTCGTCGATGCGGCCATATTCTGTCCAAATGTCTCTGACGACCCTTAGGGTCTCGCACATGACTTTCTCGACAATGGGGTTGCGTAGGGAGTGCTGCTTGAGGTTGTTGCGCAGATAGTGGTCGATGTCTTCCGGCTTTTCCCATCTGGTTGTTTCTGAGGCTTCCGAATGGCGATTGTATATGGCATAGCTGGCAGCCCACAAGGGCATCCCCTGGAATTCACCTATGCTGATACGACCAGATAACTTTTCGCGCGTGCGGCTGGAAATGCCCTCGTCGGTAACACCGTCTATGATGTTGTTGATGCGCGACAGCGTCTTGTCGTCGATGTCGTTCTCGCTCCATAGCCTACCCATACGCATCAGTGCAAGCAAGCGTTTGATGGCCTTTTCGGAGTAAGAACCATAATCCTTGTTGCCAGGCGTGTATTGATTGAACTTGCCTACGAACTCTGCCGTGGGGAACTGGTGCTTGGCGGCGAATTTGACGAGGGCTTTTTGGCACATGATGGGGTCGTCAACGGAATAAAGGATGTGCCACAGGTGTGTGATGCTAGCGTTATCCAAAGACGGGAGGTTGAGGCTTTGAAGCCGTTGGCCTATCTCAAACCGTGTGGGACAGCATGGATATGACTTGTCTTCAACGTAGCTCCAACGGTATTCGCCAACAGACTTGCCTATGCCGAATGGCTTGTATCGGAGCAGCTGGTCTTGCTTGATTTCCTTCTTGTCGGCAAGCCACTCGAAAAGGTCGCAAAAGTCATCGGGGCAAGCAAGAAACTGTGATGTGACATCAAGATCGGTGACAACTCTTCCGCCGACCTCCGCATTTCTCTTGTAGATGCGCAGGTTGGAAAGAAACTGCCACAGCCTGAACTCCTCGAAGAGAGGGTGCGACTTTGGTATGCACTTGATGGGGCGCGACTGCACTTTGCCCTCCTCGTTTCTGAAGTGGTAAGACTCTAACGGACAGTCGGCAATCAAGTTCTTTTTGCTCTTAAGTGGGCGCTGGTAGAAGATAATGTCGTCCACGAAAAGGCTTGTGAAGTTGCCTTGCATGAGTGACGTTGCGTGGGCTTCGTTGTTCCTGTAGAGTTCATGTACACAGGTTTGGTATAGATTGGCATCGTTCAGCTCAGGGATAAACTCCTTTTGTTTGTCAAGAATAAGCCGCAGTTCTTCTCGGTAGAATTTCCGCTCTATAGTGTGTATGAGTTTGCCCCTAACCTTGGTGTCGGGGGCTGACAAGATGTGCTCGTATATATATGTACCAACTGTCAGGCGGCTGTCCGCTATGTCCTTCTCTGTGCGTGTTTTCATCAGTGTCCAGTCGTCTTCACTTGGTGTGCTGATTGAAATCTTTGGTGCGCCCTCCTTGTCGGTCTTCACATTGCCGTCTTTGTCAAGGGTTGTGGTTACAACGGCTTCCACTTTGTTGCCGACTTTCTGCGGAGTGACTGGCGATGACACTTTTTTTGTTGCGCCATTGTCGTAGGTTATCTGATACCAGTCGTAGCCGCTTTTCTTCATGTTGGTGCCAAGACATTCAACTGCGACCACCTCAAGCACTTTGTATTCCCTCACCTTGCCATCGGCAGATTCGGTGCTTTGGGTGTCGTTGGCTTCATCCATGCCCCTAAGCTGATAGTAGCCACGCTTTGTGTTGAAGTTAAGGATAATCCATGCCAGTTCCTCCTTTGTGATGGGCTTGGATAGGGCTTTCTTGCGAAGGTAGTAGATTGTCCAGTCGTAAGGTACTTTTCTCCCACCGTTGACGAGTTGCGGCTGGCGTACGCTGAAATCATGGAGCATCTCGTTGAACGATGCTTGAAAAAGAAATGAGTCTTTGCCGTTTGCACTCTTGCAGTAAGGTAGAAGTGGTTCTCCGTGGCTTTTGAATTTGCCAGGGTGGTCGTTGAAGTCGATTTGTGCTTCGAATGATTGTGGTAGGAAGCCCATGGTGTGCAGTATGCGCAACAGCCTTTCGCGCCTAAGCTTGGCTCTTTCGTACAATCGGCGCGTGCCTCGGAAGTCTGTTCTAACCGAAGCCGATGACTTCAAATTGCCCTTCTCATAGTCGCCCAATGTGGCGGCATCCATAGGAATGATGCGGCTGCCTGCCTTGATTATTTTCTGCTCGTCGCTGTCAACCAGTGCCCAGCCAATGCTGTTTGTTCCCAAGTCAAGACCTAATATTCTTTTCATAATGCTCTATCTTTCGTTAGTCCGTTAAAGATTTTCTGCAAATTTAGCAAAAAACATTAAGGGAAATTAGGATTTTAGAGTGATACTCTTTATCTTTGTAGCAGATTTTTAGCTAATCACAATAAGGATTATTCCGTTGTGAATACATTTTGGGCGGGGCGACTCGCCCTTTTTTTGTTTCTGTCACACCTTGGCATAGCCCGGACGGGTGGCGCACAACAAGCGGCATATACACACAATCAACCATGACGGCGCGTAACTGCACATAACTGCAACGGCACTATTGCGGCAAGGTAAATTTGCATCGGCAATAGTGCCAAACGACATTTATAAACAGTTACAAAATTATGATTAGTTACAAGAAGTATCAAAACAAAAACACCAATTCGGCAACCTTTGGGAAGTGGTATGCAAGGAGCGTCAACCAGATTGTGGAGTTCGACGAGTTTGTGAAGCACATGGCCAACCACCACTGCGCATTTGGCGAGAGCGCCATACGCGGCGTGCTGATAGAGATGGAGACCTGCCTGCGCGAGCTGCTCCTTGACGGCAAGGCCGTGAGACTGGGCGACATGGGCATATTCAAGATGGGCATGCAGACCGTGGCTGCCGACACGGCCAAGGACTTCACCGCTGATAACATAAAGAACGTCCGCGTGAACTGGTTCTTGGGCAAGCGCTTCCGCGCAGCCGGCCTCTACAGCGACGCGAAGTTCCGCGAGGCGAGCAAGTACTCTGTTGACGACGTTGACGAATCTGGCGAGCAGGCAGAGGTGGAGTAGTCCACGGAACAGCCGACACTGGGGCGACGGACATTACGGGCTGCCACCAATGGTGTCGCGGTTCTTGAACCGTAGCAAGAGAAATGGGAAAAAGGAGAGGGATGCGTTTGCGTCCCTCTTTTTTTTGATGTTGGCCGTTCTCTTTGCGGACGTGCGAGGGGAAGACTGACGGCATGGCCGCACCAAATGTTGCCTTGGGACGTGAAGGACGAGAGAGTGGAGGACAATGCGCTGCAGCCTTTTTTTGAATTTTCCCCGTTTTTTTTGAATTGTCCAATCGACCTAATCCTCTTTGTGGGGCGCAAACAAAAAAAGTCCGAGGCATGACCTCGGACTTTTGCGCTTCAAGATGGGCTTGAACCAACGACCCCCTGATTAACAGTCAGGTGCTCTAACCAACTGAGCTATTGAAGCTGATTGGCAACCCTGTTTCGGAATTGCGATGCAAAGGTAATGCGTTTTTCGGAAACACCAAAGCTTTTGAGCGAAAAAAAACGTTTTTACGAGAAAAAACGGCAAAAAGGCATGGGCGGAAGGGGCTTTTTAGGTGCAAAGATGTAATTTTGCAGTGTGGCATGGCAAGAACCTATGGCTTCATGCAGAGGCCGCGCAAACCACACAAGGCGGCATCCGCCTATAAAACAACTTAAGGTGGGTTCTATAAATTACCACCGTAACAAACAACAAAACAATATGGGTTACGTTTCGCAGTCTTTTGGACTCTTTTCGGTCCATATCGCCATCTCGCTCGGTCACAATGCTTGCATTGCTCCCTTGCTCGCTGACGATATGCACTCGAAAACAGTCTCAAAATCCAGCAAAGCTAATTTATAGAACCCACCTTAACTGTGCGTGGAATTTATAAATCACGCAAAACTTAGGACATGAGAAGAAAACTATTGGTGTTGCTGCTGTTGTGCGCAGCCATGACTGCTGCGATGGCGCAGAAGTCGAAAAACCACAATTTCGAGGTGGCGAAGAACCTCGACCTGTTCAACAACATATACAAGAACCTCGACCTGATGTATGTTGACACGCTCAACCCAGGCGAGGTGATAGGCAACGGCATCAACTCGATGCTGCGCAGTCTGGACCCCTACACCGAATACTACCCCGAAGACAAGACGCGCGACCTCAAGATGATGCTCACCGGCAAGTATGCCGGCATCGGCGCACTGATACGCTACCACCAGCGGCTGAAGCGCGTGGTGATCGACGAGCCATATGCAGGGATGCCTGCCGCCGAGGCCGGACTGCGCAAGGGCGACATAATAATAAGTATAGACGACACGCTCATGGAGGACAAGAACGTGAGCTACGTGAGCAGCCACCTGAGGGGCGACGCCGGGTCGAGTTTCGTGCTCAAGGTGAAGCGCCCCTCGACGGGCAAGGTGATGACGGTGAAGATGACGCGGCGCAACATAAAGCTGCCCGAACTGCCATACTACGGTATGCTAGAAGGTGGAAAGACGGGCTACATCAACTTCAACAGCTTCACCGAAGGCTGCGCCAAGGACATGCGCCGCGCCTATGTAGACCTGCGCAAGCAGGGGGCGGCGAGTCTGGTGCTCGACCTGCGCGGCAACGGCGGAGGGTCGCTCTCGGAGGCCATCGACATAATAAACATGTGGGTGCCAAAGGGAGTGAAGCTCGTGGAGACGCGCGGAAAGCTGAAGCAGGCCAACCGCACATACAAGACACGGCTGGAGCCAATCGACACGGTGATGCCCATAGTGGTGCTGGTCAACGGCGAGACGGCCAGTGCCAGCGAGATAACGAGCGGATCGCTGCAAGACCTCGACAGGGGCGTGGTGCTCGGCACGCGCACCTACGGCAAGGGGCTGGTGCAGGTGCCGATGGACCTGCCCTACAACTGCAACATGAAGCTCACCACAAGCAAATACTACATACCGAGCGGACGCTGCATACAGGCCATCAACTACAAGCACAGCGGCGGAGGATACACCGAACACATACCCGACAGCCTGACCAAGGCCTTCAAGACGAGAAGCGGGCGTGAGGTGCGCGACGGCGGAGGAATAAAGCCCGACGTGGAGGTGAAGCCCGACACGCTGCCCAACATAGCGGTATACCTGGACAGGATGGACACCACTGAGGTGATGTTCGACTATGTGGTCGACTACATAGCCTCACATCCCACGATAGCCCAGCCGCGCAGCTTCCACCTGTCGGACGCGGACTTCGACGACTTCAAGCAGAGGGCGGTGAAGAGTGGCTTCACATACGATCCCGTGAGCGGCAAGATGCTCGACGAACTGGTGAAGACGGCGAAGTTTGAGGGCTACTACGACGACGCCAAGGCGGAGTTTGACGCCCTGAAGGCGAAGCTGAAGCACGACGTGGCGCGCGACATCGACCGCGAGAAGGAAACCATACGCACCATGATAGAGCAGGACATAGTGGCGGCCTACTACTACCAAGCAGGCTCGATAGAGGCCGGACTGGAAAAGGACAAGCAGTTGGCTGAGGCAGTGAAGCTGCTGGCCGACAAGGATGCCTACGCCCGACTGCTGAGGCCGGCGGCCAAGAGGTGACGGCGGCCCCATGCGAACGCACGGATTTTATGAAAACGACGCGAAAAAGCGGTGGCAAAGGCATTTCGGAGGCTGAAAACTTGCGAGTTATGTTATTTATTCGTAATTTTGCAGCGTTCAGTGGAATGAGGGGCTTCTCGAAAGCCCCTCATTTTGTTTTATTATAACACATATAAATATGATAGACAAGAGCGTCGTCAAGACGATTGTTGACGAGTGGCTGCAGGGCAACGATTATTTCCTGGTGGACATCATGTTCACCCCCGATGGCCGCATTGTGATAGAGATAGACCACGCCGACGGAGTGTGGATTGAGGACTGCGCCGCACTGAGCCGCATGCTGCAGGAACGCCTCGGCGACGAGCTTGGCGAATACGAGCTTGAGGTAGGCTCGGCCGGCATAGGCCAGCCGTTCAAGGTGAGGCAGCAGTATGTTAACCACGTGGGCAAGGAGGTGGAGGTGCTCACCGCCGACGGCAAGAAGACCCACGGGGTGCTCAAGGCCGTTGAGGGCGACAACTTCGTGCTCACTGTCAAGGAAAAGCAGAAGGTGGAGGGACGGAAGCGCCCCGTGATGGCCGACGTAGACTACACCTATGGCATCGACAAAGTGAAATATACCAAATACCTTTTAAGTTTTAAGTAGAGGAAATATGGCAAAGAAAGAAGAGAATGGTCTCAGCATGATAGCGACCTTCCAGGAGTTCAAGGAAACCAAGAACATCGACCGCACCACGCTCGTGAGCGTGCTTGAGGAAAGCTTCCGCAACGTCATCGCCAAGATTTTTGGCAGCGACGAGAACTTCGATGTCATCGTGAACCCCGACAAGGGCGACTTCGAGATACACCGCAACCGCGTGGTTGTGGACAACGGCGCGGTGGAGGACGACAACAAGCAGATATCGCTGGCCGACGCGCAGAAGATAGAACCCGACTACGAGATAGGCGAGGAAGTGAGCGAGGAGGTTGACTTCAGCAAGTTTGGACGCAGGGCCATACTCAACCTGCGACAGACGCTCGCCTCGAAGATACTCGAGCTGGAGCACGACTCGCTGTACAACAAGTATAAGGACAAGGTGGGACAGATAATGAGCGCCGAGGTCTATCAGATGTGGAAGCGCGAGGTGCTGCTCATCGACGACGAGGGCAACGAGCTGCATCTGCCCAAGGCCGAGCAGATACCGTCCGACGTGTATCACAAGGGCGAGACGGTGAGGGCCGTGGTGGCCCGCGTGGACAATGAGAACAACAACCCGCGCATCATACTGAGCCGCACAAGCCCGATGTTCCTTGAAAGGCTGCTTGAGGCCGAGGTGCCCGAGATCAACGACGGACTGATAACCATACGCCGAGTGGCGCGCATGCCGGGCGAGAGGGCGAAGATTGCCGTGGAGAGCTACGACGACCGCATCGACCCCGTGGGAGCCTGCGTGGGCGTTAAGGGCAGCCGCGTGCACGGCATAGTGCGCGAGTTGGGCAACGAGAACATCGACGTCATAAACTACTCAAACAACATACAGCTGTTCATACAGCGCGCCCTCAGCCCCGCCAAGGTGACGAGCATAAACATCGACGAGGAGAACCACAAGGCAGAGGTGTACTTGCAGCCTGAGGAGGTGTCGCTGGCCATCGGACGCGGCGGCATGAACATCAAGCTTGCCTCGATGCTCACCGAATACACCATCGACGTGTTCCGCGTGGTGAGCGAGAGCGAGGCCGACGAGGACATCTACCTCGACGAGTTTGCCGACGAAATCGACAAGTGGGTGATCGACGCCATCAAGGGCATCGGACTCGACACGGCCAAGGCCGTAATCAACGCCCCGCGCGAGATGCTCATCGAGAAGGCCGACCTTGAGGAGGAGACGGTTGACAACCTGCTCAGAGTGCTCAAGGCCGAGTTTGAGGGATAGGACACAGAGTAAGCGTAATTCATAATGCATATATTATGAGTTGGCGGAATGGAGAGATAAAAACAAACATGCAAGGCAGACGATGATTGTGCATTGTGGATTATGAATGGATAAAAGTTTATGGGCATAAGATTAAATAAAGCATTAACAGAACTGAACATAGGACTTCAAACTGCGGTTGATTTCCTTAAGAACAAGAAGAGCTTGGGCGAGATAAAGGACAACGCCAACCTGAGCACCAAGATTTCCGACGAGCAATACCAGGCCCTTGTCAACGAGTTCAAGGGCGACAAGGACGTGAAGAACGAGGCGGAGAAGATGTTTGCGAAGAAGGCCAAGGAGAAGAAGGTCGAGAAGAAGGTCACCAAAGGCGAGGAGCTGCTGGAGAAAAGGCAGCAGTTCAAGCCCATTGGCAAGATTGACCTTGACAACGTGGGGGCAAAGCCGGCAGTGAAAACCGCCGAGGTGGCACCCAAGCCAGAGCCTAAACCCGTGGCAGAACCTGCACCCAAGCCAGCCGAAGCACCTGCGCCCAAGCCTGCGCCTGTGGCCACTGCTCCGGAGCAGCCGGCCAAGGTGGAGTCGACGAAGCCTGTAGAGGCCACGAAGCCTGTCGCAGAGGCCGCAAAACCCGTTGCAGAGGCCGTGAAGTCAGCCGAAGGACAGAAGCCCAAGGCAGAGGCTGTGGCCGCTGTGCAGCAGCCAAAGCCAGCTGAAAAGCCCGTGGCAGAGGAGAAGCCCGCAGTCGCTCCTGCGGCGGAAAAGCCTGCAGAACCAAAGATATTCACGCTGAAGAGTGAGGCAAAGCTCGCTCCCAAGGTTAACGTGCTCGGCAAGATAGACCTCGACGCACTCAACCAAAGCACTCGCCCAAAGAAGAAGTCGAAGGAGGAGCGCCGCAAGGAGCGCGAGGAGAAGAATGGCGCACAACATGCCGGCGAGCGCAAGAAGCGCGCACGCATAGGCAATGAGCGCGTCGACATCGAGGCCGCAGCCAAGCAGGTGGGCGGAGCCGGTGCCAAGAAAGGCAATAAGGGCAAGGGCGGCAATCAGCCGTCGGCCGGCGCTGGTGGAGCGCATCCTGGTGGAGCAAACCGTCCCGGCGACAACCGTCAGCAGCAGGGCGCAGGCAAGCGCAGCCGCAAGAACCGCAATGCGCCCAAGCCCGCAGAGGTGAGCGACGAGGATGTTGCACGCCAGGTAAAGGAGACCTTGGCACGCCTGACAAGCAAAGGCCAGAACAAGAAGGGCGCAAAGTATCGCCGCGAGAAGCGCGACGCCGTGCAGGAACGTCTCAACGAGGAGCGCCGTGAGGAGTTGGCTGAGAGCAAGACACTGAAGCTTACGGAATTTGTTACCGTGAGCGAACTTGCAACGATGATGAACGTGCCTGTCAACAAGGTTATCGGCACGTGCATGAGCGTGGGCATAATGGTGTCGATCAACCAGCGTCTCGACGCGGAGACCATCAATCTCGTGGCCGACGAGTTCGGTTTTAAGACCGAATATGTCAGTGCCGAGGTTAGCGAGGCTGTCAGTGAGGAGGAGGACGACGAGAACGACCTCGTGCCGCGCGCGCCGATTGTCACCGTCATGGGTCATGTTGACCATGGTAAGACCTCGTTGCTCGACTACATACGCAAGTCTAACGTGATTGCCGGCGAGGCCGGAGGCATCACGCAGCACATCGGAGCCTACAACGTGACTCTGGCTGATGGACGCCACATAACCTTCCTCGACACCCCTGGACACGAGGCTTTCACCGCCATGCGTGCCCGTGGAGCGCAGGTGACAGACATCGCCATCATCATCATCGCTGCCGACGACAGCGTGATGCCCACCACGCGTGAGGCCATAGCCCACGCACAGGCGGCCAACGTGCCGATGGTGTTTGCCATAAACAAGATAGACAAGCCGGGCGCAAACCCGGAGAAGATACGCGAGGACTTGGCCAACATGAACCTGCTCGTCGAGGACTGGGGCGGCAAATACCAGTGCCAGGAGATATCGGCGAAGAAGGGCTTGGGCGTTGACGCGCTGCTTGAGAAGGTTCTTCTTGAGGCTGAGATGCTCGAACTGAAGGCCAATCCCAACCGCAAGGCCACTGGCTCCATCATCGAGTCGTCGCTCGACAAAGGCCGTGGATATGTGTCTACGGTACTCGTGTCGAACGGTACGCTCAAGGTAGGCGACGTCGTGATAGCCGGAACCAACCACGGACGCATAAAGGCCATGTTCAACGAGCGCAACCAGCGCATGGAGAAGGCAGGCCCGGCAGAGCCGGCCATCATCCTCGGATTGAACGGTGCGCCTACGGCCGGCGACTCCTTCCACGTGATGGACAGCGAGCAGGAGGCACGCGAGATAGCCAACAAGCGCGAGCAGTTGCAGCGCGAGCAGGGCTTGCGCACGCAGACGCGACTCACACTGGCCGACATCAGCCACCGCATAGCCCTCGGTTCGTTCAAGGAACTGAACCTCATTGTCAAGGGCGACACCGATGGAAGTATCGAGGCTTTGAGCGACTCGTTCATCAAGTTGTCAACAGAGAAGATAAAGGTGAACGTTATACACAAGGCCGTCGGACAGATTTCGGAGAACGACGTTACGCTTGCCGACGCTTCCGATGCCATCATCGTTGGCTTCCAGGTGCGTCCCTCGTCGGCTGCGCGCAAGTTGGCCGAGCAGGAGGGCGTTGAAATCAACACCTACTCCATCATCTACGACGCCATCGACGACATCCGTTCGGCCATGGAGGGCATGCTCGACAAGATCAAGAAGGAGGTTGTCACAGGTCAGGTCGAGGTGCGCGAGGTCTACAAGATATCGAAGGTCGGCACCGTTGCCGGTGCTTTGGTCACCGAAGGCAAGGTTCACCGCTCCGACAAGGCTCGCCTCGTGCGCGACGGCATTGTCGTTCACACTGGCGACATCAACGCCCTGAAGCGTTATAAGGACGACGTCAAGGAGGTTGCCATGGGTCTTGAGTGTGGTATCAGCCTTGTCAACTTCAACGACATACAGCAGGGCGACATCATCGAGACCTTCACCGAGATTGAGGTGCAGCAGAAGCTGTAGGATTGAGTGAAGAGTGAAGAACGAAGAGTGAAGAATTGACGTGCGGCCAACGCCGTGGCTTCGGCCTCTGTTGGTGCTGTCATAACTATCGAACTCTACTGTTTGCCACTTTGGGCACAACGAAAAAAAAGGCAAGTCCCCGAATGGAAATTGTTTCCGTTCGGGGACTTGCCTTTTTTATCGTTGTCGCTGCCGCCTTTCCCTTGCGTCTATTTCGCCAGACGGCCTATGATGTGGCTTGTCGATGGCGTGGTGTCGAAGCCCTTGGCAAGCCCTCCCTGGCTCGTCTCCTTGTAGAGCGACGGCAGGTCGTGGCCGGTCTGCTTCATCACGTTCACCACCTTGTCGAACGACACGCGGTGGCTCCCGTCGGAGAACGACGCGTAGAGGTTGGCGTCGAGGGCGCGCGTGGCGGCGAAGGCGTTGCGCTCTATGCACGGTATCTGCACCAGTCCGCACACGGGGTCGCACGTCATGCCGAGGTGGTGCTCCAGTCCCATCTCCGCCGCATACTCTATCTGCGACGGGCTACCGCCAAACAACTGGCATACGGCGGCTGAGGCCATGGCACAAGCCACGCCCACCTCGCCTTGGCAACCCACGTCGGCACCCGATATCGAGGCGTTGTGCTTCACGATGTTGCCCACGAGTCCTGCCGTGGCTATGGCGTTGAGTATGCGCTCGTCGTTAAATCCGTGATTCTTGTGTATGTGGTAGAGCACCGACGGGAGCACTCCGCACGCCCCGCAGGTGGGCGCGGTGACGATTGTTCCGCCCGACGCATTCTCCTCGCTCACGGCCAGCGCATAGGCATAGACGAGCCCGCGCGACTGCAATGACTGCTTGTAGCCGGTGGCCTTCACATAGTATGTGGGAGCCTTGCGCATCAGGTTGAGCGGCCCGGGAAGCCTTCCCTCGTGGTCGATGCCGCGCTCCACCGACTGCCTCATGGCCGCCCACACCTCGGCGAGATAGTCCCACAGGGCGCGCCCCTCGCTCAGTTCCACATACTCCCAGTAGCTGCGCCCGTTGTTGTAGCACCACTCCATTATCTCGGTCATGGTGTTCATTTGGTAGACTTCGGGTGTGTTGAACATGTCGTCGTCGCCCTTGCCCTCCGACAGTGCGCCGCCCCCGATGCTATACACCGTCCACGTGTCCACCGTGCGCCGCTCCTCGTCGAGAGCCTTAAACTTCATCGCGTTGGGGTGGAATGGCAGGCTTGTGCCCGGCATCCACACTATCTCCACCGGTGCCGTGTCCTTCAGCACGTCGGTTATGGCCACGTCGGTCATGTGGCCGCGTCCCGTTGCGGCCAAGCTGCCGTAGAGCGTCACCTCGAAAGCCCTTGCCTGCTTGTTGCGCTCAAGGAATATCCTTGCCGCGCGCTGCGGCCCCATGGTGTGGCTGCTCGACGGCCCTTTGCCTATTCTGAACAGTTCTCTTAGCGATTTCATCCTGAATGTCTCCTTTCCTCTCTGCCTTCGCGCTTGCGTGGCGTGCTGGCTTTAGCCTTGCGAAGATGGCTTTATAAAAAACTTGGTATGGTTGGGGCTATATATGAAAGCCTCCCAACCATACCAAGTGGTTTCTCTCCCTCTCTTGTCTTTATTTCTTGTACTTCTCGGCTTGCGACTTGATAAGCTCGGTGTCGTTGAAGTAGTCTATGCGCATGGCGTGGCGCACCTCGTCCATCGTCACGGCAGCCGTCTCGCGCGCCTTCTCCGTGCCTCGCTTCAGTATGTTGAATATTTCGGGGATGTCCTGCTCCAGCTCGTGGCGGCGCACTCTCATCGGCTCAAGCATGTTGTTTATCACCGTGTTGAGGAACTTCTTGCACTTCATGTCGCCCAGTCCGCCCCTGCGGTAGTGGTCTTTCAGTTCGTCGAGGTTGGCATATTCCGGCCAATAGTTGGCGAAGTCGTCGTCGGTGCAGAACGCGTCGAGATAGGTGAACACCGCGTTGCCCTCCACCTTGCCTGGGTCGTCCACCCTCAGGTGGTCGGGGTCGGTATACATCGAGCGCACCTTCTGCCACACGTCCTCAGCCGTGTCGCTCAGATATATGCAGTTGCCCAGGCTCTTGCTCATCTTCTCCTTGCCGTCGGTGCCGGGCAGACGCCTTGCCGTGGCGTTTTCGGGCAGCATGATGTCGGGTTCCACGAGCACCTCGCTGTATGTCGAGTTGAAGCGGCGCACCAGCTCACGCGTAACCTCAAGCATAGGTTCCTGGTCTTCGCCGGCAGGCACCGTGGTGGCCTTGAACAGCGTGATGTCGGCCGCCTGGCTCACTGGGTAGCAGAAGAAGCCCAGTGGTATGTTTGCCTCGAAGTTGCGCATCTTTATCTCCGTCTTCACCGTGGGGTTGCGCTGCACGCGGCTCACCGTGATCAGGTTCATCAGATAAGTGGTCAGTTCGGCCAGTTCCGGTATTTGGCTTTGCACGAATATAGTGCATTTCTCCGGGTCGAGTCCGGCTGCGAGATAGTCCAGCGCCACCTCTATCAGGTTCTGTCTTATCTTCTCCGGGTTGTCGGCGTTGTCGGTCAGAGCCTGAACGTCGGCCATGAACACGAACATCTTCTTGTAGTCACCCTCGTTTTGCAGCTGCACCCTTCTGCGGAGCGAGCCAATGTAATGCCCCAAGTGGAGCTTGCCGGTGGGCCTGTCGCCCGTGAGTATCACTCTTTCCATTTATTCTTGTTTTGTTTGTTTCCAGTTTGTGCCATGCTGCGCGGCGAGTCGTTCCAGCTCTGCGAGTGCAGCTTGGCTTATGCAAAGCCAATGCAAACGAGCGGCAAGAGAGCTTGCTCTTAATTGTCCGAGTGCAGCTTGGCTTATGCAAAGCCAATGCAAACGAGCGGCAAGAGAGCTTGCTCTTAATTGTCCGAGTGCAGCTTGGCTTATGCAAAGCCAATGCAAACGAGCGGCAAGAGAGCTTGCTCTTAATTGTCCGAGTGCAGCTTGGCTTATGCAAAGTTAGTTGAAAAAAACGAGTATAGGCAATGTCTCCCCGCAATAATCGCCCCTTGCCTTGGCCATTTCGCCCGTTCTTGAAGCGTCTGTGCGGCACCTTTTTTTAAGTTCTGATAAAACTGTAAGCAAATAATGTGTTTTCGCTTACATTCCGCTCTTGGCCTGCTGTATGGTAAACTTGCATGTAATAAAATCCAGGGCTATTGCTTACGGAATGAAACCGATATGTTTACGATGTCTAAATGGCATGTTTACGACAGCTAAATGGCCTGTTTACGATGTCTAAACAGTATGTTTGCGGTGCGCAAGTCGCCGCTATGCTATAATGAAACATCCGCCATGCAAGAATTTATCGTGGCAATCGTTCTCGCCATTGGCAAAAAACAAGTATTTTTGTACAAAACTAAGAACAAACAAGCATTTCCGTTTTTGTTGATGAAAGCTTTGAAAGAGAAAATGAAGTCCAACAGTGTGAACACCATCTCCCTGTTTTCGGGGGCTGGAGGTCTCGACATTGGTGCGATTTCAGCAGGTGCAAAGATAGTGTGGGCAAACGATGTCATGCCCGAAGCCTGTATGTCATATAGCGAGAACATAGGAAAGCACATCCACCAAGGCGACATAAACAGTTTTATCCCGTCGCTTGCCGACTATAGGGGCGAGGTTGATTTGGTTATTGGCGGACCTCCATGCCAAGGATTTTCCGTTGCCGGCAAAATGGACGAGAGCGACAGCCGCAGCAAGTTGGTGTGGAGTTATGCGTCAGTTGTCGAGACGGTCATGCCCAAGGCTTTTGTCATGGAAAACGTAAAGGCGTTGGGTGTACTTGGCCGTTGGGCTTCAGTGCGACAGACTCTGCTGAAGAGATTCCAATCGATGGGCTATTCCGTTGGGCTGTGCGTGCTTAATGCGTCAGACTATAATGTGCCTCAAGCGCGTGAGCGCATATTCATAGTAGGTTTCAAGGGAAACACTTTCGCCAATTTGGACTTGCAGTCCATGCTGAAGCCTTATGCCAAGAAGGCGCGCACTGTGCGTGAGTCGTTGGCCGTGCTCGACCGTGCCGGTACGGGCAACAACAAGAGCCTTTGCAACGCCAAGATAACCTTGGCAAGCAATCCTGTGCTGCGCAAGTCGCCTTATGCAGGAATGCTTTTCAATGGAATGGGGCGACCCATACGCATTGATGGCTACAGTGCGACGCTACCGGCATCGATGGGAGGTAATAAGACTCCTATAATAGACGACAATGCATTGTATCAAAAGTCACGTCCTTGGGTTGAGGACTATCATGACCGCCTAATGAACGATGTCGGCATAGCCAAGACGGAGACTATTCCGACATATTTGCGACGCTTGACTGTGGACGAGGCGCGCGTGCTGCAGACGTTCCCGTTAGACTATAAGTTTTGCGGAAGCCAGTCGTCCCAATACACGCAAATAGGCAATGCCGTGCCTTGTAATATGGCCAATGCTGTCTGCTCGATGGTGATAGACGTTTTGCAGGGTAA
The DNA here is from genome assembly GCA_963659505.1 of Lachnospiraceae bacterium. GTDB lineage: Bacteria > Bacteroidota > Bacteroidia > Bacteroidales > Bacteroidaceae > Prevotella. The sequence continues at coordinate 5,233 of CAVKUV010000032.1, read as the reverse complement.
GTCAACAATAATATATTCTGGACTTTTCAACTGACAAGATATGGCTTCCGTAAATCTAAAGACTGCATCGCTTATTTTGGACAGAGCGTTTATTGAGGCAAAATACGCAGAAGACGAATTGTCGCAACGTATAAAATGTGTGCTGGAGGGGACGCACAAGACATACAGGTATATTCTCTTCACCGCACTGTTGGCAAAAGCCACAAACGAAGACATAAACATATTGAGTTTGCAGAAAGGGGATGGCGAGGATGGAAAGTATGACGCTCGTTCGCTTTGCCATAAAGTGGTTGTGCCATTCGAAACTTTGAAACTTCCCGGATGCCTTGGCGGCTCCAACGAGCCATACCTCAACAAACCAGCCCGTTTCGTGCTGCTTTCGCTTGACAATGCCGTTAGGAAGGGCAACGACTTCCACACGTTGTCAGAGGTTATATCCATTCTGTCGGAAATCACAAGTAGCAAGCAGGCTTATCGATACTTGAAGTCGGCTCTCGCCGTGATGAAGGAAATAAGCAGTGGCTATGTGCGCAAGTTCTCGCTGGGCGACGCATTGGTTGACATAAGCGAATTTTCACAATTGGTGCTTGACTATGTGTATGCCATCACGGAACAGTCTTTCGAAGGCGAGGTTTGTCCCTTGGTGGTGGCGCAGCTGGAGCAGATGTATGTAGGCAAGGACTACAAGGTTGAGCCTCATAAAGTGAACGAGAGCGGTGCGTCGTCCAAGGAGGTGGGCGATGTTGATGTGTATGACAAGAAGCGAAGACTTGTGTATTCGATAGAAGTCAAGGACAAAGACTTTTCTCCGCAGGATGTAGCCCATGCCGTTGGTAAGTTCAGAGCTGCCGATTTGGACAACAGTCTGTTCATATATGGCAAGAACGTGTCTTTTGACGAGAAGGAGGTGTTCCGCTTGCTTAGGGAGATAGGGCGCGAGGGGCATTATTGCTGTCTGATTTCAATACTCAATTACGCCAAACTTAGGATAAGCGACTTGAAGACCTTGACCCTCCGTGACTTCGTGAGCGGTTTGCTCGCCTTCTCAAAGGCGATAAACGCCAAGGACGACACCATAAGTGTAATCAAAGACATTGCAAACAAGATATTCTGATACCGCCATAAGCGAGAAATAACAAAACGACACCGCATTTCCCATGGAACAACTACTGCACTACGTGTGGAAGCACAGGCTGTTTCCGCTTGAGCCGCTGGCCACAGCCGACGGGCGCAGCGTGGAGGTTATCGACCCGGGGCTGCACAACAGCCACGCCGGGCCCGACTTCTTCAACGCCAAGGTGCGCATAGGCGGCACGCTGTGGGTGGGCAACGTCGAGATTCACGACCGCTCGTCCGACTGGTATGCCCACGGCCACGACCGCGACGCGGCCTACGACAACGTCGTGCTGCACATAGCCGGGACGATAGACCGCGATGTGGTTGACGCGAGCGGACGCACAGTGACGCAAATGCGGCTCGACGTGCCGCAGGGCGTGGCCGACAACTACTGCGCCCTGGTCTCAGCCGACGCCTATCCGCCCTGCCACCAAATTGTGCCGCGGCTGTCGTCGCTCATGGTCCACTCGTGGATGTCGGCCCTGCAGGCCGAGCGTCTTGGACAAAAGACCGAGGCCATAGGGCGGCGCGCAGCCATGAGGAGTGGGTCGTGGGAAGACGCCTACTTCATAACCCTGGCGCGCAACTACGGCTTCGGCGTAAACGGCGACGCATTCGAGCAGTGGGCCATGGGCGTGCCGCTCAATTTCGTGGGTCGCCACGCCGACAACCTGTTTCAGATAGAGGCCATCTTCATGGGTCAGGCCGGACTCCTCTCTGATGATGCCATCCCCCAGCGCCACCGTGCCGAGGCGTTGGCCGACGGCTATTTCGCCCGTCTGTCGGCCGAATACAAGTATCTCGCCCACAAGTTCAGCCTTGCGCCCATGGACCACAAGCTGTGGCGCTTCCTTCGCCTGCGCCCGCAGAACTTCCCCCACATACGCATCGCTCAGATGGCCAACCTTTACTACTCTGGCAAGATGGGGCTTGGCGCGCTGCTTGAGTGCGACACGGTGGAGCGGTTGCGCAATCTGATGCGCACGCAGGTGACGCCTTATTGGGAAAATCACTACTCCTTTGGCTCCGAGAGCGGCAAGAGTGCCAAGCGCATGTCGGCGCAGTCGGTCGATCTGCTCGTGATAAACACCGCCATACCCATGCTCTTCGCCTATGGCCGCCACACTTCCGACGAGCGACTGTGCGACCGCGCGTTTGAGTTTCTCGACGGATTGAAGGCCGAGAACAACAACATCATTCGCATGTGGCGACAGTGCGGACTCGACGTGCGCACCGCCGGCGACAGTCAGGCTCTGGTGCAGCTCAAGCGAGAGTATTGCGACCGCAAGGACTGTCTGCGCTGCCGTATAGGCTACGAGTACCTTAAAGCCACGCCCACGGCTTTCGCCCGCGAGGACGACAACGCCCAGCAACAACCATAACGACACGTTTTTTTCACACCGAAGAATTATGAAAGAAGAGAAATACATATTTGAGGCCCGCATGATGGTGCGCGACTATGAGTGCGACATCGAGGGCATTGTCAACAACGCCAACTATCTGCACTACGCCGAGCACACCCGCCACTTGTTTCTCAAGCAGTGCGGACTGAGCTTCGCCGAGATGCACAGCCGTGGCGTCGATGCCGTGGTGGCGCGCATGAACCTGCAATACAAGGCGTCGCTGCGGTGCGACGACGAGTTCATCTCGCGCCTCGGACTGCGCAAGGAGGGCGTGCGCTACATCTTCCAGCACGACATCTACCGCGCCTCCGACAACAAGCTTTGCCTGAAGAGCACCGCCGAACTGGTGTGCCTCATTAACGGGCGGCCTGCCCACAGCGACGACTACGACCGCGCATTCGCCCAATATCTGCAATGACCGCCATGGCTTCCATCCAGCAAGAACGGCTCTATGCCATGGCGTTGACGCGCATGAACAGCTTCAACTTCGCCACCGCGCTGGCCGTCTACCGCGAGTTTGGCAGTGCCACGGCGGTCTATGAGCAGCGCAACTGCGTGGCCGACGTCGTCGAGGGCTGCTCGCCGCGCTTCGTCGAGGCCGTGCGCCACTGGGACGAGCCGCTGCGCCGCGCCGAGGCGGAGCTTGACTTCTGCCAGAAGCACGGCATAAGCATTCTCACCATTGCCGACGACGGCTATCCGCAGCGGCTTAGGGATTGTGCCGATGCGCCCCTCGTGCTCTACTACAAAGGCTCTGCCGACCTCAACCAGGCCAAGGTGGTGTCGATCGTAGGCACGCGCCACTGCACCGTGTATGGGCAAGACATCGTGCGCAAGTTCATCGCCGACCTGCGCCAGTGGTGCCCGCGTGTGCTCGTGGCCAGCGGTCTGGCCTACGGAGTCGACATTCATGCCCACCGCAACGCGCTCAGCTGTGGCTACGAGACCGTCGGAGTGCTTGCCCACGGACTCGACCAGCTCTATCCGCCACGCCACCGCGACACGGCCAAGGCCATGCTCTCGCAGGGCGGACTGCTCACCGAGTTCATGTCGATGACCAACGCCGACAAGCCCAACTTCGTGCGGCGCAACCGCATCGTGGCCGGCATGGCCGACGCCACCGTTATCGTGGAGTCGGCGAGCAAGGGCGGCGGACTGATTACCACGGGCATCGCGCGCAGCTACAACCGCGACGTGTTCGCCTTTCCCGGCCCCGTGGGCGCGCCTTATTCCGCCGGGTGCAACAATCTGATACGCGACAATGCGGCGGCTCTGATAACCTGCGCCGACGACTTCGTCAAGGCCATGGGCTGGGACGACGACGCGCGGCTGCAAAAGGCCAAGTCGGCGGGCATCGAGCGGTCGCTGTTTCCCGAGCTTGACGCCGACGAGCAGGCCATTGTCGCCCTGCTTGGCAAGACCAACGACTTGCAGGCCGACATCATAAGCGTCAAGGCTGCGCTGCCCATCCACCGCGTCACGGCTCTCATGTTTCAGCTTGAGATGAAGGGTGTGGTCAGGCCAATGGCCGGGGGAGTGTATCATCTGCTCGCATAAGCAATACTTTGAAAGTTTTAGAATGAAGATAGGAAACATAGAATTGGGTGAGAAGCCAGTGTTTCTCGCCCCGATGGAAGACGTCACCGACATTGGTTTCCGCTTGCTCTGCAAGCGTTTCGGTGCGTCGATGGTATATACCGAGTTTGTCAGTGCCGAGGCTCTTGTGCGCTCGGTTAAGTCAACCGTGGGCAAGCTCACCATAAGCGACGACGAGCGCCCCGTGGGCATACAGATATATGGGCGCGACGTGGCCTCGATGGTCGAGGCCGCCAAGATTGTCGAGCAGGCCAAGCCCGACCTCATCGACCTCAACTTCGGCTGTCCCGTCAAGAAAGTGGCCGGCAAGGGGGCTGGTGCCGGCATGCTTCAGAACGTTCCGCTCATGCTCGACATCACGCACGAGGTGGTCAAGGCCGTCAGTCTGCCCGTCACGGTGAAGACGCGCCTGGGCTGGAGCGGCGACAACCTCATCATAACCGACCTTGCCGAGCAGTTGCAAGACTGCGGCATCAGTGCCTTGACCATACATGGGCGAACACGGGCGCAGATGTACACCGGCCAGGCCGACTGGACTCTCATAGGCGAGGTGAAGCGCAACCCGCGCATCACCATACCCATCATCGGCAACGGCGACATCACTTCGGGCGAGGAGGCCGCCACGGCCTTCAGCCGCTATGGCGTGGATGCCATAATGGTGGGGCGCGCCACGTTTGGCCGTCCGTGGATATTCAAGGAGATACGCGACTATCTCGACCATGGGGTGGGGGCTTCCGCCGCTGGCGATGCGTCCCTGTCTGCCGCCGCCGGCATCCATCAGTTGTCGCTGAGCGAGAAGATCGACGTGCTTGAGGAGCAGCTGCGCATCAATGTGGAGCGCATCGACGAGTATCGGGGCATACTCCACACGCGCCGCCACTTGGCCTCCAGTCCTGTGTTCAAGGGCATCCCCGACTTCCGCCAGACGCGCATAGCCATGCTCAGGGCCAGCACCGTCGATGAGCTTGTGGCGATAATAGAGCGCACACGCGAGATGTTGTGTGGAACTTCGAATAAAGAAGCGTAAGTAACGTTAAAAAAATAACTTGCTCAGATTTGCACATGTACGGGCTGAAAGCCCAACAACTTCATAGCCCAGGGCAACGCCCTGGGTTTTG
>CAVKUV010000031.1:0-31679 GCA_963659505.1 Lachnospiraceae bacterium | reverse complement strand
GGCGTGCAAGTAGTGGGCGACGTGTCTCACGTCGCAACTGCCGCATTGCCGCTTGGCGTGCGGTGGGACACCGCACCCACTACACATTAGCCACGGCAAAAGGGACATTCTAATTGCAATGTGGAAACAGAACACATAAACTTAAAAGACAGAAACGAAACATGAAACACTCAAGACTTACATACACCGCCCTTGCCGCCGCACTGCTGCTTGCCCCGGCAACGGCAAGCGCCGACGACGTGGTGTTCAGCTACGACACGGGCAACGGCAACAACGTGGAGATAGGAACATCGAAGAAGGAGACATACAACGTGGCCATGCTGGTGAGCGGAAGCGACCTCAACGGCAAGACGCTCAAGGCGATAACCGTGCCGTTCAAGAGCCACGCCGGCTTGTCGAACCTGAAGATATGGATGAGCAAGACTCTTCAGATCACGAAGAACGAAAGCGGCAAGAAGGTGTTCACGCCCGACGTGATGACCGCCGACGTGGAGCTGGACTCCGACACCGTCACCTACACGCTGCCCGAAGCCTACGCCCTGACGGGCGACTCGATATACGTGGGCTACACCTTCACGGTTGACGACGTGAAGAGCGCCACGACGGCAAAGACTCCCGTGAGCCTCACCACCGAGTCGTATCAAGGCGGCTACTACATATACACTTCGTCAACCTATATGAAGTGGAAGTTCTATCGCAGCAATGGTTCCACGGCAATGCGCCTGCTTTTGGGCAACGCCGACACCGTGGGTGGCGACATCACCAGCAACGACGACATCGTGTATGGCGCGATAAACAAGTCGGCCGACATGAGCGTGCTCCTGTGCAACTATGGCGCCGAGGGCATAAAGTCGATTGACTACACCTATGAGCTTGACGGCAAGACGGGCGATGTACACTACGACCTGCCCACCGCCATACCTCCATTCTACCGCGCACAGCGCCTCATCGACATACCCATGCCAGCACTGGGCGAGAAGGGCAAATACCCAATAAAGTTCACCCTTACGGGCATCAACGGCAAGGCTTATGCCGGATCCACCTGCGAGAGCACGCTGCGCCTCTACGGCCGCGACACGCGCCATTGCGCCGTGCTTGAGGAGTACACCGGCACGTGGTGCGGCTACTGCCCACGCGGACTCGTGGGGCTTGAGGTGATGACGCGCCTCTATCCCGACCGCTTCATCGGTCTGTCGTACCACAACGCCGACCCGATGTGCGTGGTAAACGACGCCAGCCGCTACCCGTCGAACATTTCGGGCTATCCCGCCGCCTTCCTCGACCGCATATACGAGACCGACGCATACTATGGCAACGAGACGAGCCGCTTCGGCATCGACGAGGTGTGGCTTGCCATAACCAAGGAGTACTCTCCCATAAGCGTAAGCGTCGAGGCTGCGTTCAACGACGACGCCAAGACCATAGCCGCCAAGGCCACAGTGGCATCGGTAGACCCCGAGCGTACCGTTGGCTGCAAGGTTGAGTATGTGCTGCTTGCCGACAGTCTGCACGGCGAGGGCAAGTCGTGGTTGCAGTCAAACTACTATGCCGAGATGGCCGGAGTGGAGCGCGACTTCCCCGAGCCTGAGTTCGCCCAGTTCTACGAGAACGAGTCGGTGGCCGGTGTCTACTTCCCCGACGTGGTGGCCTATTCCACCTACTTCACCAACGAGCAGCAGCCTCTGCCCGAGACGCTCGTGGAAGACCAGGACTACGAGACGGCGTTCACCTTCAACACCGACAAGGTGATAAACTACGTGAAAGACCCAATCATACAGGACAACAACAACCTGCGCGTGGTGGCCTTGGTCATCGGCTCCGACGGCAGCATACTCAACGCAGCCCAATGCAAGGTTGACTCCTCTGCCTTAGCCACAGCCATATCGTCGGCCAAGACCGGCGCAGAGGGCGAGGAGGGTTGCGAGGCCATCTACACCATCGGCGGAACGCGCGTAAGCACGCTTGCCCCTGGCCTGAACATCGTGAAGATGCGCAACGGCAAGACGATAAAGGTGGTCAAGTAAGTACTGTAAGCGGCGCGGCACGCGCCCTATACACATAAAAAGCACAAAGGCAACGGTGGACTGTTCCATCGTTGCCTTTGCGCTTTTTATATTATTGCGGATGTCTAAGAGATGGCAGAAGTTTGCGGATTCTGACACTTTTAACACTTAAAAGTTTGCGGATTCAGTCACTTTTAACACTTGAAAGTTTGCGGATTCTGACACTTTTAACGGAAACGTCTTTGCGCATCCAACAAATACGTGTACCTTTACACCACATTATCAGTACTTTATGTAGCTATGGAAAAAAGAATCTTCAAGCGCAAAATATACCAAAGGCTCCTGGAGTGGAAGAAGCAAGACAATGGCAGTACAGCCCTTCTCATAGAGGGCGCACGACGCGTTGGCAAATCCACACTTGTGGAGGAGTTTGCAAAGAACGAATATGAGAGTTACCTTCTCATTGATTTTTCCATTGCACCGAAGGTTGTCAAGGACTTGTTTTTGGACATTTCCAACATAGACATGCTGTTCACCAGTCTTCAAATGAACTGCGGCGTAAGCCTTATTCCTGGCAAATCGCTGATAATCTTCGACGAAATACAGAAATGGCCATTGGCACGACAGGCAATAAAGCATCTCGTGAAGGACGGACGCTTCCATTACATCGAGACTGGCTCGTTGTTGGGTATAAAGATGAAGAAACGCCCCAAGACCGACGGTACGAAGATACTCATACCGAGCGAGGAACGCAGGATCACGATGTACCCTATGGACTACGAGGAGTTCCGTTGGGCTTTGGGCGATACAGCGACCATACCTCTCGCCAAGAATGTCTTTGATCAATGGATGCCTCTTGGGGATGCCACCAACAGAAAACTGATGATGGACTTCCGTCTCTACGTGCTTGTCGGAGGCATGCCACAAGCGATAAGTGCATACCTTGACACACTTGACCTAAGTCGTGTAGACCAAATCAAGAGAGACATCATCAATCTCTACGACATGGATTTCTACGAGTTGGATCCATCAGGAAAGACATCCATGCTGTTTCATGCCATACCTGCGCAACTGAACTCCAACGCTTCGCGTTATCAAGTGGGCAGCGTGATTGAGGGAGGCCGGGCAAACAGACTTACCACCCCTCTTTCCATCCTTAGGGAATCTATGACAACAAACATTGCCTACCATTCCAACGACCCAAGTGCCGGTCTTGCCATGCACATCAACCCAGACTGTTTCAAGCTATATTGTGGAGACACCGGATTGTTTGTCACACTTTCCTTTTGGGACTCCGACTTCACAAGCAATGTCATATACAAGAAACTGCTGGCCGACAAGCTGACAGCCGACCTTGGCTATGTTTATGAGAACATCGTCTCGCAAATGCTTGTGGCTGCAGGCAAAAGGTTGTATTACCACACATGGGCGACAGAAGACGGGAAGAAAAACTATGAAGTGGACTTTCTCATACCTGACGGTGGCAAAGTGAGCGTCATAGAGGTAAAATCATCGCAGTCAAAACTGCACGCCTCTATTGACAACTTCATGCAGAAATACTCATCACGCATACAGCAGGCATACCTTATACATGGCAAGGACCTGCGCAACGATGGTTCACTGAAGTGCATCCCTTTCTATATGACACCTTTTCTATAGAAACGTGTGGAAGTGCAAGGAAACAAGCACAGAAGCGGCGCAAGGTGAGACACCGCACCCACTACTTTGCTCAACCGCTACCGCAGATACAGCCCCTGCAGGGCTATGGCTTGCGCCACCTTTGGCGGCACGAGACCGTCGATTGACTCGCCTCGGCGCACCCTTTGGCGCACCTCAGTGCTGCTTATGTCCATCAGCGGAGTGTCGGCCAACGTGGCGTTGGGCGGCAGCCGCGTGGTGTCAACTGCGGCATGTGGCCGCGGATACACCACTATGCGGTAGTTGCGGGCAATGTCGGCGGCGTTGCGCCACAAGTCAAAATGCTCGGCGTTGTCGCCGCCAATGAGCAGCGTGAAGTCGCGGTCGGGATAGTCGGTGGCCAAGTGGCGCAGCGTGTTCCACGTGTACGACGGGCGCGGCAGCCCGAACTCGTAGCCGCAAGCCACCATGCGAGGCTCACCCTCAAGGGCGAGGCGCACCAGTTCAAGCCGCTTGTCGTCGTCGAGCAGGTCGCACTGTCGCTTCAGCGGGTTCTGCGGCGACACCATAAACCACACCTCGTCGAGCCTGGCGCAGTCTATCAGCCGCCGGGCTATGGCTATGTGGCCGTTGTGTATGGGGTTGAACGACCCCCCGAGCAGTCCTGTGCGCAGCATGGCGTGTGGCTGTGTGCGGGCGCACTACTCGCCCCCGATGAAGTTTCTTACTATGTCGAGCGTGTTGGCCACGGCCTTGTCGAGGTCGTCGTTCACCACGATGCGGTCGAACTTGGGGGCAATGCCCAGCTCAAACTCGGCGCGCGCCAGCCGCTGCTCTATCACCTCGGGCGCGTCGGTGGCGCGGCTCTCAAGCCTACGGCGCAGCTCGTCAACCGACGGGGGCTGTATGAACACGCTCAGTGCCCTGTCGGCATACGCCTCCTTGACGCGGCATCCGCCGTTGACGTCGATGTCGAGCACCACGTTCTGCCCCTCGGCCAGCTGCTTGTCAACTTGCGAGCGCAGCGTGCCGTAGTAGCGGTCCTTATACACCTCCTCATATTCCAGAAACTCGCCGGCCTCTATCTTGGCGCGAAACTCGTCGGGCGTCAAGAAGAAGTATTCCACTCCGTTGCGCTCCGACCCGCGCGGTTGGCGGCTCGTGCATGATATGGAGAACGCCAGGCGCAAGTCCTTGTGCTCCATCAGTTGGTTGATGATGGTGCTCTTGCCCGTTCCGCTGGGGGCGGAGAATATTATCAGCTTTCCTTCCATGGTTGTTCTTTTCCTTTGTTTGACTGTCCAATTTGTTGTTCCTACTTGTGGAATGCGCACAAGTAGTGGGCGACGTGTCTCACGTCGCAATTGCCGCATTGCGCTTAGCGTGCGGTGGGACACCGCACCCACCACACAATGAGCCACAACAAATCAAGCATCCTGTTATTATATGTGGCAATCAGAGTGCGTTGAGCACCTGTTCCTTTATCTGCTCCAGCTCGTCCTTCATCTTCACCACGATGTTCTGCATCTCGGCCAAGTTGCTCTTCGAGCCGGTGGTGTTAATCTCGCGCCCCATCTCCTGGGCTATGAAGCCGAGCTTCTTGCCCTGGCCGTGCCCCTCGTCCATGGTCTCGCGGAAGTATTTCAGGTGGTTGGCCAGTCGCTGCTTCTCCTCGCTTATGTCGAGCTTCTCTATGTAGTATATCAGCTCCTGCTCCAGGCGGTTCTTGTCGTAGTCCACTTCGGGTATGCTCGCCAGTCCGTCAACTATGCGGCTGCGTATCTTCTCCACCCTCTGCTTCTCAAACGGCTCAATCTGCGCCAGCAGGCTCTCGATGTTGTCGATTTTCTCGGCAAACTTCTTTTGCAGTGCGGCACCCTCCTGCTTGCGAAACTCCACCAGCCTCTCTATGGCCTCGGCCACGGCGGTCTTCACCGCCTGCCACTCCTCGTCGTCAAGTTCCTCGTGCTCGGCCTTCACCATCACGTCGGGCAGGCGCAGCAGCGTGGCAAACCAGTCTTGCGGCTCGGCCAGCCCAAGGTTGTCGGCTATGTTCTTTATCTGCTTGTGGTAGTTCTCCACGAGACTTGCGTTGATGGGCGTGGCGTCGGCGTCGGCGGTCTTTTCCACCCATACGCTGAAGTCAACCTTGCCCCTTTCGAGCGTCTTGGCCAGCATCTGCCTCATCTCCATCTCCTTTTCGCGGTAGGCCGGGGCCACTCTGGCCATCAGGTCGAAGCTCTTGCTGTTGAGCGACTTCACCTCGACAGTGATTTTCTTTCCTTTGTAGTTTACGACAGACTTGCCGTATCCTGTCATTGACTGTATCATATACGTTTGCTTCTATTGTTCGTCGTTGTGCGGCGCATTGTGTCGGCAACGCTTGATATCCACGCCGTTGCCCACACACGTCCGCATTTTGCAAAGGTAGTCTTTTTCGCTTAAACAGTGCTAAAAAGGTAAACTTATTTCTTCGCCGTCGCCAAATCTACGCCTTTCGCATAGCCAAATGTGGGTTTGCGGCGGCTCATCTGCCTTTTTTTGTTGTCCCCTTTGTTGTGGGTGCGGTGTTCCACCGACGCACACCGAGCGGCAATACGGCAGTTGCGACGTGAGACACATCGCCCACTACTTGCACACCATCCACAATAAGTATATCAAACAGAACGCCATACAAAAAAGAGGCGGATAAACGTTTTTTTGCTTATTTTCTTTCTACTACAATGAGAAAGGTGCGTATCTTTGCAACTGTATATAATAGAACTTAAAACGAATTTCATTATGAAGCAAAAATTTTACTCCTGCTTTATGAAACTGTTTCTTGTGTCGGCGTTCATGATGCTCATGAGTGTGTCCGCATTGGCGGATGGAGTGTCGAAGACCGTCACGCTGACCGAGGCAGGCACGTTGTCAAGCTTCCTTACGGATGACGAGAAGACAACAATCACCGACCTGACAGTGTCGGGACCAATCAACTATCTCGACGTGAACACCATGGTCACCATGGGAAAAGACGGTGTCTTGAGCGTTCTGAACATGTCGGAAGCAACTTCTGCCACCTCCGATTTGATATATGAGAATAGGTTTCAGAATTGCGAGAAGTTTACGAGCGTAAGCCTTCCTAAAGGCATCACGAGCATCGGCAATCAGGCATTCGCCGGTTGTTCAAACCTAACCTCCATCACCATCCCCGATGGCGTTAAAAGCATTGGCACGAGTGCGTTCCAAAACTGTTCAAGCCTAACATCCGTCAACATTCCCGATGATGTTGAGAAAATTAACGTTTATACGTTTTCTGGTTGTTCCGCTCTGGCTTCCGTCATCATTGGCAAATCTGTAGAGACAATCGACATGTCTGCATTCGCTGGTTGCTCAAACTTGGCTGAAGTAACCCTAAAGGGCGACACGCCGCCAACCTGTAACACCAATGCCTTCGACAACATTCCGTCAGGCGCAACGCTGTATTGCCTCATAGGGAAAGCCAACGCTTGCAAAAAGGCTACATGGTGGTCGAATTTCACAAACATAGAAGCCTCCGTAATCGTCCTTGACAGCGGAGAGCATCTGTCTGCCTACATTACAGACGACAACAAAACCACTTTTACAACGCTGAAAATCTTCGGGGAAATCAACTCTTCCGACATATCGCTCTTGTCGGAAATGGCAGATTTGGACCATAGTGGGACGTTGAGCATTCTTGACATGTCGGGAGCCACTGCCGAAAGTGAAAATTTGATCAGAAACAAAGCGTTTTATAGATGCTTTAAGTTAACGAGCTTAAGCCTTCCTCAAGGCATCACAAGCATTGGCAGTTATGCGTTAGCCTACTGCGCAAACATGACCTCCCTCACTATTCCGAACTCAGTAACAACCTTTGACAACGATGCGTTTACCATGTGCAAAGGTCTGACATCTGTCACCATTCCCAATGGTGTAAAAAGCATTGGTCAGTGTGCGTTCTCTTTTTGTTCAAAACTAACTTCAGTCACCATTCCTGCCTCCGTAACAAACATTAATGATGCTGCATTTTGGGGATGCAGAGCATTGAATAGAGTAACTCTACTCGGCAATACTCTGCCGACAACCTGCGCTGAAAATATCTTTAAAGAAATAGCGGTATCCAAAGACACACTGTTTTGTAGCCCGGCGTTGAATTCCACTTGCCATGCAACCGCTCCTTGGTCTGGTTTCGGGGCAATAGTCACTACAGTTACCCTTGCCAGCGGAAAGCGTCTGTCAAATTACATTACAGACGACATCAAAGCCTCAGTTACAGGACTGAAGGTTTATGGGGAAATCAACTCTTCCGACATATCGTTTATGGCGGATATGGCAAACAACGGGACTTTGGGCATTTTGGACATGTCGGAAGCCACGCCCGAAAGTAACGATTTGATAAGTACCGAAGTTTTCAAAAACTGCAAGAAACTAATTAGCATAAGCCTTCCACAAGGCATCACAAGCATTGGCGAAAGTGCATTCTATCAGTGCGCGAACCTGGCTTACATCACCATTCCCAACTCTGTAACATCCATTGGCGACAATGCGTTCTATAGTTGCGCAAACTTGACTTCCATTACCATTCCCAACTCTGTAACAAGCATAGGCAAGAATGCGTTATGCAGGTGTTCAAACCTGACATCAATCACCATTCCCAACTCCGTAACATCCATTGGCGACGGTGCGTTCCAGAATTGTTCAAGTCTGGCTTCCGTCTCCATTCCCAACTCAGTGACATCCATTGGCGATGGTGCGTTTCAGAATTGTTCAAGCCTGGCTTCCATCTACATTCCCAACTCTGTGACATCCATTGGCGAAGGTACGTTCCAAAATTGTTCAAGTCTGGCTTCCGCCTCCATTCCCAACTCTGTAACATCCATTGGCAAAGATGCGTTCCAGAATTGTTCAAGTCTGGCTTCCATCTCCATTCCCAACTCGGTGACATCCATTGGCACGGAAACATTCGGGGATTGCACCGCTTTGACTAAAGTATCACTACGGGGTAAGTCTCTGCCGACAACCTGTGCAGAAGATGCCTTCGTGAATATTTCGTCAGACGCAATTCTGGATTGCGACTTGACGTTGGAATCCAGTTGTCAGACGACAGCTCCTTGGTCTGGATTCACGACAATAGTCCCTACAGTTACTCTTGTCGGCGGAGAATCCATGAAGACTTACATTTCTGACGACCTCAAGACCACCCTTACCAGACTGAAGGTTTACGGGAATCTCGACTTGTTAGCCGTAGAGTTCATGGCTGATATGGCGAAGAACGGGGCGTTGAGCATTTTGGATATATCGGAAACCTCGGCTATCTCCCCCTATCTGATAGATACAAGACTATTCGAGGGATGCACAAAGTTGACAAGCATAGACCTTCCCAAAGGTATTATTTGGATAGGTGACTGTGCGTTCCAAAATTGTTCAAATTTGGTCTCCGTCAACCTTCCCAACTCTGTAACTGACATTGACAATAGAGCATTCAAGAATTGTTCAAGTCTTGCTTCCATCACCCTTCCCAAATCAACAACAAGCATTAGCGGCAGTGCTTTCTATGGTTGCTCAAGTCTGACTTCCATCACCATCCCCGGTAAAGTGAAGGAGGTTGGTGAATATGCGTTCCAAGGCTGCTCCAACCTTACTTCTGTAGTCTTCGAAAATGGCGTGCAGAGAATTGCCAGCTATGCGTTTGTGGCTTGCACTAAGTTGACTACCGTCACTATTCCCAACTCAGTAACATACATTGGCGACTTGGCGTTCTTTAGGACAGGTCTGACTTCCGTCACAATTCCAGGTAATGTGAAGGAACTTAACTATTGTTCGTTCCAAAACTGCGCCAACCTTGCTTCTGTAGTCATCGAAGATGGCGTGCAGAATATTGGCGAAATGGCGTTCCAAAATTGTCCAAGTCTGACTTCCATCACCATTCCCAAATCCGTAACAAGTATTGGCGAAAAAGCGTTTAAGGATTGTTCTCTTTTGGGCGAGGTTACTCTACAGGGCGACGCACTGCCAACCTGTGGCGACAATGTATTCACTAATATAAAGTCTGGCGCGACACTGTATTGCGAGCCAACGCTGGTTGAGACATGCAAGAACACTGCTCCTTGGAACGCATTCGCCAACATAACGGCAGCGCAATTCTCTGTAACCATCTCCGATGCCGGCATCGCCACCGCTTGCTCCAACAAGGACCTCGACCTCTCGGAAGTGACGGGCATTAAGGCTTATATCGCTGTAGGGTTCAACCCCGACAATGGCAAGGTGCTGCTGACAAGCGTCACCCACATACCTGCAGGCACTGGATTTATCGTGAAGGGCGATGCCGGCACATACCACTTGCCTATGTCAACAGCCAACTACACCTATGTCAACATGCTTGTGGGTACGCTGGCTGAGACTACGTTGTCGGCTTCAGACGCGACTTATTCCTACTATGTGCTGGGCAATGACGCCACCACAGGACTTGGCTTCTATGCACCGGCCGACGGCTACAAGATTCCGGCAAACAAGGCTTACCTCCGCATCCCGACAAGTGCGTCGCAGGCAAAGAGGGCAATCGGACTCTGCTTCGACGACGAGGACGACACTACGGGCTTCATCCCTGTGAAGGAACTGACCAACGGAATTAGCGACAAGTCGGTTGTGTACGACCTTAACGGACGGCGCAAGCAGGGTCTGACTAAGGGTCTGAACATCGTGAACGGCAAGAAGATATTTATAAAGTAATGTAACAATAAAGGTGGGTTCTATAAATTACCAGATAGTTTACAGAACCCACCTAAAAACAAAATCAACGACAGATATGAAGAAGGAATATGTAAATCCGCAGGTAAGCGTTATGGAACTTGAATACAACGGAATGTTGTGTACCAGCGGCGACTCCTCAGATCCTAATTTTGAAGAGGGAGAAACTACCGAAATGTCAGTCATTCCCGGTAAGAAGTATAGCGGAGACGCTCTGTAAAGCCCATGGCGCAGAAAGTGACCCTACGTTAGGGTGACAACAACGAGAGGGCGTGGCAAGAATGCCACATCCCAACAGCACCACAACCAAAGCCCCGACTCTCACAAGCCGGGGCTTTTGACATTTATATATAGGTGGATTTGTCGCACCTGTTGTGGCGAGCGCGCAGCGTAGTGGGCGACGTGTCTCACGTCGCAACTGCCCCATTGCCGCTTGGTGTGCGGTGAGACACCGCACCCACTACACATGAGTCACTACACATTAGGCCCCCTAATCACATAAGCAAAAAACACTTTGGCATCAGTAATGCAAAAAAAACAACTTGAGCTGATTGTATATGATTGGTAGATTTTATCGCAATGGGCTGAAAGCCCTATACTTCATAGCCCAGGGCAACGCCCTGGGTACATCAGACCATCAACCGCCGCCCTGAAAGGGCAAAAGTGTATAGACTATAATGCGCAAGTCTTTATACTTTTGCCCTTAGCAGGGCGCATAGATACACGCCCACAAAACCCAGGGCGTTGCCCTGGGCTATGGAGTTGTTGGGCTTTCAGCCCGTACATGTACAAATCTGCACAAGTTAGATTTTTAACATCACATAATAGCAGTATGAAACAACGATATTTATTTTCCATGGGACTCTTGGCTCTCAGCATGGCACTGAACGCCAAGACCATCTTGACCCATCTGAAGGTGGAATACCAGCATGCTCCCCTTGCCGTGGAAGTGACAGCCCCAAGGTTCTCTTGGCAGATGACAGCCGACGACCAACTAAAGGGATGGAGGCAGGCGGCATACGAAATCAGCGTGACAGACGAGAAAGGCAAACAGGTGTGGAACTCGGGCATCGTGAAGAGCGACCAATCGCTCAACATAGCCTATCAAGGCGAAGCCCTGAGTCCTACCACACGCTATGCGTGGACGCTGAATGTGTGGAACCAGAAAAAGGAAAAGATGACGGCTTCCTCTTTCTTTGAGACGGGCTTGACGATGAGGGAGAACTACGACCATGCCGTCAAGTCGGTGATGGACGATGCCCGGTGGATAGGCAGAAAGGATGACGCAACGATGTTTTATGCACCCTACCTGCCCGTGTTCCGTCTTCACTACGACCTGCAGCTCGACAAACTGTCGAAGACAACCCATGCCGGCTTCATGTTTGGAGCCAACGACCCTCGCCTCATGGATAAGAACAAGAATTTGCTTGGAGTGGAAAACCAAAGGGACGAGTCGTATGTAAAAGTGTTAATCGACATCGCCCCTCTTGCCAAAGGCGAGGAAGCGCAGCTGCTGGTCTACCGCAAGGGATATAAGATAGGTGAGGATGGCTCTTCTCCGATAGCCACCTTCCGCATACCCCAAGATATTGTCAACGAGAGCAACAAGTATGATGTGCACAGGGTGGACATCGCCGTGAATGCCGGACAGGCGGACATCGCGATAGACGGCAGCAAGAAACCCGTGGCAAGTCTTGTGCTCAATCCCACGGGGCAGCGGGGTGGCGACTATATTGCCTACCCTGTGGTGGGAGACGTGGGCTACTGCTTTGACAAGCTTCAAAAGGCCACATTCTCGAATGTCACCCTCAAGAACTTCCGCAATCCGCAGAGCGTCATCAAGACGGTTTGCGAAGAGCCCCTTACGCTCAGCGGTAGCAAGACGTCGGGTTTCAGTTCGTTTCAGAAACTGAAGGAAAACACGGCTCCGATGCTTCGCACCGTGTTCGCCCTGAACGACAAGAAGATAGCCAAGGCCCGCATCTACGCCTCCGCCCGTGGCGTCTACGACCTTTATCTCAACGGACAGCGCTTGGGCGACGCTTACTTCAATCCGGGCATAACCCAGTATGACAAGACGCAAACCTACCAGACCTTCGACGTGACCCATCTCTTGCAGCAGGGCACCAATAATGCCATGGGTGCCATCTTGTCGGAAGGTTGGTGGAGCGGAGGGGCAACCTTCGTCACCGACAACTGGAACTTCTTTGGCGACCGCCAGTCGTTGCTCGCCAAGCTGCTCGTTACTTACGACGACGGAACGACCCAGACCATCGCTACCGACCCAAATACTTGGAAGACCTATGACGAAGGCCCCGTGCGGTATGGCAGTTTCTTCCAAGGCGAGGTGTATGACGCACAGGATGAGCAAGGCGTTGAGGGATGGGCACGTGCCGACTACAACGACGTGGCTTGGAAACCAGCCGTCGAGGTGAGTGAGGGGAGTGTGTTCCCTACATCCAATGACTACCAGATGTTGGCCGACATGGCAAGCCCCATTCTGCCCATCGACACCTTGACCGCCAAGAGCATGGAGGAAGTGCGCCCTGGCGTCTATGTCTACGACCTTGGGCAGAACATGGCGGGAGTGCCATTGCTCCGGTTTCACGGCCTGAAGGCAGGCACTGAGGTGAAGGTGAGGTTTGCTGAAATCAAGTATCCCGACTTGCCCCAGTACAAGGACAATGTGGGAATGATTATGACAGAGAACCTCCGCGTGGCGCAGTCGCAGGACGTATATATCGCCAAGGGCGCAGATGAGGAGGTGTTCTCCCCTCGCTTCACTTACCACGGTTTCCGTTATGTCGAGCTTACGGGCGTTGACAAGCCGTTGGCCATGGCCGACGTGAAGGCCATCGCCATCAGTTCGATGGACGGGCTGCAATCGCACTACGAGACCTCGGACAGTGCCATCAACCGCCTTTGGCTCAACACGGTATGGTCAACCCGCTCCAACTTCATGTCGGTGCCGACCGACTGTCCACAGCGCAACGAGCGGTTGGGATGGATGGGCGACATCTCGGTGTTTGGCCGCTCTGCCACCTTCCTCACCGATGCCTCGCAGTTTCTTCGCCGTTACCTCATCTCCGTGCGCGACATGCAGTCGGCTAAAGGCCGTTTCCCCGACGTTGCGCCTACGGGCTGTGGCTTTGGCGGCTTGCTCTGGGGCAGCGCCGGCATCACCGTGCCATGGGAATGCTATCAGCAGTATGGCGACAAGGCATTGCTGGAAGAGAACTATGACGCGATGAAACGCTATATAAAATATGTATTGGACGACTGCATCGACCCAGCGACCAACATCATCGTGCAATATCGTCAGTGGGGAGACCTTGGCGACTGGCTAAGCCTGGAGGACGAGAAGAACGACAAGTCGCTGATATGGGAGGCTTACTTCGTGTTCGACCTCGACATCATGGCGCAAGTGGCCCAGCTCTTGGGCAAGCATGATGACGCGGCGCGGTTCGCCCAACTGGCCCGGCAGCGTCGCGACTTCTTCAGCAAGACCTATGTGGAGCCGTCTACGGGCAAGACCATATTCTCGGCTTTCGACGAGAAGCGAAAGGGACAGAAGGTGGACACACAAACCTCTTACGTGTTGCCCTTGGCATTCGGAGTGGTGGATGGCGATTGCGCCCGACTGATGGCCAAGAACCTGAAGGCGACTATCGAGCGTGGCAATGGCAACTATCCTTCTTACTCGCTCCTCACCGGATTTATCGGAACGGCATGGATAGGCAAGGCTCTGTCGGACCGAGGCATGGGCGATGTGGCTTATCGCCTGCTCTCGCAAGATGCCTTCCCCTCTTGGCTCTATCCTGTGAAGAATGGGGCGACGACCATTTGGGAACGCCTCAACTCCTTTACGCTCAAGGATGGCTTCGGCAAGAACAACAGCATGAATTCTTTCAATCACTACTCGTTTGGGGCGGTAGTGGCCTGGATGTACAATTACTCGCTGGGCATCCGCAGGGATGATACTCAGCCCGGCTTCAAGCATTTCCTTTTGCAGCCGGAAGTTGACACCACGGGCAGATTGACTTACGCCCAGGGACACTACGACTCGATGTATGGCCGAATCGAGAGCCGCTGGGCGCAGAAGGATGGACTGACTGTATATGACTTCACCATTCCAGCCAACACCTCAGCCACATTGACTATACCAGCCGCCTCGGTGAAAGCAGTCAAGATGGACGGCAAGCCCGTGAAACGAAGCCAAGCCATGTTCGACAAGGAAAAGGGGCTGTTGAGCATGAATCTCGTTTCGGGCAAATACCATTTCGAGGTAAGCCGATAGTCGTGCCAGATATGGCGGTAAGTCATGCCCGATACGGCACAAAGTCATGCCAAAGGCAAGGGAAAGTCACCTCACATCGAACGATACGCGTGTTCATTTCGAACGATGTGAGTGTTCATTTCGAACGATATGAGCACGCGTATCGTTCGATGTGAGGTGACTTTGTGCCGTGTTTGGCATGACTTTCCACCGTGTTTAGGATGACTTACCGCCATGTCCGGCCCGACTTTCACTCACGCCTGCCGTTGCTTGCAGGCGTGGCGCCAGGGCGTATATCCCAAGTTTGGAGCTTTTGCCTTTCCACATTACATAAAAAGTATGTAACTTTGCAGCCCAACCATAATACATTATATATACAATGTCATACCTGTTTTCATCAGAGTCAGTTTCAGAAGGGCATCCCGACAAGGTGTCCGACCAGATATCCGACGCCATACTCGACCAGTTTCTCGCCTACGACGACAAGGCGCGCTGCGCCATCGAGACATTCTGCACCACTGGCCAGGTGGTGCTCATGGGCGAAGTGAGCAGCAGCCAGTACATCGACCTGCAGACCGTGGCGCGCAACACCATAGAGCGCATAGGCTACACCAAGGCCGAATACCAGTTTGACGGCCACTCTTGCGGCATACTCAGTGCCATACACGAGCAGAGCGCCGACATCAACCGTGGCGTTGACAACGGCACCGAGGAAGACCAGGGAGCCGGCGACCAAGGCATGATGTTCGGCTACGCCGTCAACGAGACCGAGAACTACATGCCCGTGTCGCTCGACCTCGCCCACCTCATCATGCGCACTCTGGCCGACATAAGGAAGCAGGGCAAGGAGATGACATACCTGCGACCCGACGCCAAGAGCCAGGTGACGGTGCAATACAGCGACGAGGGCGTGCCCGAGCGCATCGACACCATTGTGGTGTCAACCCAGCACGACGAGTTCGCCTCCGACAAGGCCATGCAGCAGACCATCCGCGAGGACGTGGTGAACATACTCATACCCAAGGTGAAGGCGCAGATACACTCGCCCAAGGTGCTCGCCCTGTTCAACGACGACATAAAATACTACGTCAACCCCACGGGCAAGTTCGTGATAGGCGGCCCCCACGGCGACACCGGCCTGACCGGGCGCAAGATAATCGTCGACACCTATGGCGGCAAGGGCGCCCACGGCGGCGGAGCCTTCAGCGGCAAGGACTCGAGCAAGGTGGACCGTTCGGCAGCCTATGCCGCGCGCCACATAGCCAAGAACATGGTGGCCGCGGGAGTGGCCGACGAGATGCTGCTGCAAGTGAGCTACGCCATAGGCATTGCCAAGCCTATGAACATATACGTGAACACCTACGGGCGCAGCCGCGTGGGCCTGACCGACGGCGAGATAGCCGACAAGATAGCCCAGATGTTCGACCTTCGCCCCAAGGCCATAGAGAAGTCGCTGAAGCTGCGCCAGCCCATGTTCTTCGAGACAGCCGCCTACGGCCACATGGGGCGCAAGCCCGAAACGGTGAAGAAGACCTTCACGAGCCACTACCACGAGACCAAAGAGATGGAGGTGGAGCTGTTCACATGGGAGAAGCTCGACCTCGTTGACAAGATAAAGGAGGGCTTCGGACTTTAAGAGCCGACTGCCCATGCGCACGGAGCACTATATATAAAGGTGTAATTCCGAAAATCTCCGCCGCAGGAACATCAACACATCATGACTTATGCTTTGCCAGGTTGCAATCCTTTTTTTTGGGAAAGGGCAATCTGGCAAAGCCAATTCTATAATCCACACATTATATTAAGTTAAGGTATGCTGCAAGAGGACTCTCTGGCCAGTGAGCAGGAACAGGCCATAGAACTGCACGTGGAGCGCGAGGCCAAGCCCCAGCACCCCTACCAAGTGTTGCGCCGGCTGCCCAAGGACGCCACCCCAGCCCAACAGGACTCGGCCATACAGGCCGTGTTCCACCCACGGGAGATAAAGTACAGCTCGCGCCCCGACACGCTCCACCTGCCCGGCCACGGCGTGGGCAAGAAGCTTGACGACGTAGACCTGCCGCAGTACTACCGCCAGAACTTCTTCTCGTCGACCTCGAAGACGGGCGAGGAGGTGAGCAGCGGGCGCTATGGCATAGCCGGCGACCCCGTGCCCTACAACCTGCGCAACGACAACGTGATAACGGTGCTGCTCTTCGCGTGCTTCATCATCAGCATGGTGTCGTTCGCCAGGACCCACCGCTTCATTGGCCGCCAGGCCAAACGCTTCTTCCGCCGCCCGCGCCCCGACGAGGCCGACGACGGCGGCACAGCCGAAGAGGTGCGCTTCCAGTTCTTCCTCGTGGCGCAGGCCGCGCTGCTGTTGGCCCTGTTCCAGTACTTCTACACCCAGCAGAACATCGGCGACACATTCATCCTCTCGTCGCAATACCAGCTCATAGCCATCTTCTTCGGCATGTGGATGGGCTACTTCGTGGTCAGGGCGTTGCTCTACGCCATTGTCAACACCGTGTTCTTCGGCAAGCGCAAGAACAAGGCGTGGCTCCGCGCCATACTCTTCATCACCGCCATCGAGGGCGTGGCCCTGCTGCCGGTGGTGTTGTTGCAGGTGTATTTCGGTCTGTCGATGTGGGGCGTGTCGGTGGGCTTCATAACGATACTCGTATTGTTCAAAATGCTTACGTTTTATAAGTGTTATGCAATCTTTTTCAAGCGTATAGGCGTTTTTCTGCAAATATTTTTGTACTTTTGCGCCCTCGAAGCGATACCCCTCGCCGCCCTCTGGGGCGCACTGATGCTGGTGGGTAATTATCTGAAAATAAATTATTAGGCACGATGATAAAGAAGATTTTGGTTTCGCAACCTAAACCGTCGAGTGAGAAATCCCCCTATTTCAGCCTTGCTGAAAGGTTTGACCTGGAGCTTGTCTTCCGTCCTTTCATAAAGATAGAGGGTCTTAATTCAAAGGAGTTCCGTCAGCAGAAGGTTAGCATTCCCGAATACACGGCCATCGTTTTCACCTCGCGCCACGCCATCGACAACTTCTTCTCGCTGGCCAAGGAGCTGAGGGTGCCAATACCAGAAGACTTGAAGTACTTCTGCGTGACCGAGACGATATCACTATACATACAGAAATACGTGCAGTACCGCAAGCGCAAGGTGTTCTTCGGCAACACGGGCAAGATAAACGACCTGCTGCCCCTGATGATGAAGCACAAGGGCGAGAAATACCTCGTGCCGATGAGCGACGTACACAACGACGACGTGGCCAAGCTGCTCGACTCGAAGAAGCTCAACCACCGCGAGTGCGTGATGTACCGCACGGTGAGCAACGACTTCACCGCTGAGGAGGTGGCCAACTTCGACTACGACATGCTCGTGTTCTTCAGTCCCGCGGGAGTGAACTCGCTGGTGAAGAACTTCCCCGGCTTCGAGCAGAAGGACATCGTAATAGCCACCTTCGGACCCGCTACGGCCAAGGCAGTGAAGGACGCCGGACTGCGCCTCGACCTTGAGGCACCGTCGGAGAAGTTCCCCTCGATGACCGGCGCACTGCAACACTACCTCCTGATGCACGAGGAAGAGGACGACGAATAAATCCGCCCGTCCCCACAGCCACGGGAGCCAAGGCTTAGAGAAACAACCACAAGGCAGCGATGCCACAACAAGCAAGAAACACATTCCGTAAGTGCGAGAGGATGGTCAGCAAGAAGCTGATAGAGACCCTCTTCGGCGGTGGGCGCAGCCATTCGGCAGTGGCCTACCCCTTGCGTGCCGTGTATATGCCGATGGAGCGCAACGAGGGCGACGCCCCCGTGCAGGTGCTGATAAGCGTGTCGAAGCGGCACTTCAAGCGTGCCGTGAAGCGCAACAGGGTGAAGCGTCAGATACGCGAGGCTTACAGGCTCAACAAGCACGAGCTGACCAGCATCGTAGGCCAAAAGGAGGGTCAGGCCCTTGCCGTGGCCTTCATCTGGCAAGCCGACAAGCTCTATGCCACGCCGCGCGTGGAGAAGAGCGTGAAGACGCTGCTTGAGGCGTTGGCAAAAACCGTCTGACCCCATGAGCCGCCATGCCATCCTCATCAAGCGCGTGCGCGCCGCAGTGGTGTGGCTGCTGTGCCTCCCCATAGTGTTCTACCAGCGCGCCATATCGCCACTCACGCCACCGTCATGCCGCTTTACGCCCACTTGCTCGGAATATGCGCGGCAGGCACTGATAAAGCACGGCCCCATAAAGGGACTGGCACTCGCCCTGTGGCGGCTGCTGAGGTGCAACCCCTGGGGCGGAAGCGGATACGACCCCGTGCCATGAGCCAAAGCCATTTCCCCCTTTTTTTAGTATCTACCTTAAAACCCACACTTAAAACCCAACCATAACAAACGATGAAGAAGAACTTTGTTGAAGAGCTGCGCTGGCGCGGTATGCTTGCGCAGATAATGCCAGGAACCGAAGAGCTGCTTAACAAGGAGATGGTGACGGCCTATCTCGGCACCGACCCCACAGCCGACTCGCTCCACATAGGCCACCTCTGCGGCATAATGATGCTGCGCCACCTGCAGCACTGCGGCCACAGACCGATAATACTCGTGGGCGGTGCCACCGGAATGATTGGCGACCCCTCGGGCAAGAGCCAGGAGCGCAACCTGCTCGACGACAAGACGCTCTACCACAACCAGGAGTGCATCAAGGCGCAAGTGGCCAAGTTTCTCGACTTCGACACGCAAGCCCCCAACGGCGCGCTGATGGTGAACAACTACGACTGGATGAAGGACTTCAGCTTTCTCGACTTCGCTCGCGAGGTGGGCAAGCACATCACCGTCAACTACATGATGGCCAAGGAGAGCGTGCAGCAGCGACTCAACGGCACGGCGCGCGACGGACTGTCGTTCACCGAGTTTACCTACCAGCTGCTTCAGGGCTACGACTTCCTCCACCTCTACAAGACTCTGGGCTGCAAACTGCAGCTCGGCGGCAACGACCAGTGGGGCAACATGACCACCGGCACCGAACTGATCAGGCGCACGCTCGGTGGTGAGTCGGAGACCTACGCGCTGACCTGCCCGCTGATAACCAAGGCCGACGGCAAGAAGTTTGGCAAGACCGAGACGGGCAACATCTGGCTCGACCCCAAGCGCACGTCGCCCTACAAGTTCTACCAGTTCTGGCTCAACGTGAGCGACGACGACGCGGAGCGCTACATCAAGATATTCACCAGTCTCGACAAGGAAACCATCGACGGCCTTGTGGCCGAGCACCAGCAAGACCCCGGCCAGCGCATATTGCAGAAGCGCCTGGCCTGCGAGGTAACGGTGATGGTTCACTCGCAGGAGGCTCTCGACACGGCCATCGAGGCCAGCAACATCCTCTTCGGCAAGTCGACCAAGGACAGCCTGTTGCGCCTCGACGAGCAGACCCTGCTCGACATATTCGAGGGCGTGCCCCACTTCGAGGTTGGTAGCGACAAGCTCGGCCAGCCGGCCGTTGAACTGTTCACCCAGGACGCAGCCGTGTTTGCCAGCAAGGGCGAGATGCGCAAGCTCGTGCAGGGCGGCGGTGTGTCGCTCAACAAGGAGAAGCTCGCGGCCTTCGACCGCCCCATCACCGCCGACGACCTCATCGACGGCAAGTATCTGCTCGTGCAGAGGGGCAAGAAGAACTACTACCTCATCATAGTGAAGTAGAGTCGAGCGCAATAGGTCTTGCGCACTTGCCAAAAATGACAGGCGCATGAGCTGACGACAAAGAAAAGCAGGACAAAAACAATAGCGGAGCGGGTGCGGAAGAACAATGTGTTCAGCCGCACCCGTTTTCATTTTCAGAGTGGGGGGGGAGAATGTCACTTAGTAAAGCAAGCCGAAAGCCCACAGAGGTAGCACATTGGCATAGCCCGACTCAATGTCGTCTTTCACAATGTATCCGTTGTCAACTTCGGCAATCTGCTTTTGCCCCTTCTTGCGGCCTCCTATCTCGAAGGTCATGCCGTCAACAAGGAAGTCGGATACGGGAGAGGAGGTAACGTCGCCAATCACGCGTAGCTGGTTCATGAAAAACGTTTCGCGCACATTGCCTATGTCTGCCCGTTTGGGCGAGAGGGCGTATATCAGGTTGTGTTGTCAAGATATAGCTTTTTTGTCTTTCCCAGTCCGCGCAAGCCGCCCACGGCATCGCGCAGTTGGACTATCATGCCAGCCCGTTCCATATACATCAGATAGTCTTGTATGTAGTTGCGGCTTATCCCCGTCACGTCGGCCAACTTTTGCATTACGGGTTTGAAAGGAACGCTTTCAGCCACCACCATGAGCAGCTGTTTCAGTTTCCTTCCCACAGAGACATTGGCGTTCATGTACAAGGGGATGTCGCTCTCCATGGTCTGCGCCACCACCTGCATCAATTCCATGTCGTATGCGTCGTCATTGCCAAATGGATAGTAGCCCCTGTGCAGGTAGTCGTGAAACAACGGCAGCGGATGCTCTATGCCGGGTATGTCGTATCCATGCCTTAGGAGTTCGCTCATGCCAATCGCTTCCATCTTGACTCCATGAAACAAATGTAGGTATTCCCTGAAGGAGAGCCCTTGCATCTCGTATATCGGCACACGGCGGCTGAGGTCGGCCATGCCCTTAGTGATGTCAAGGATGGACGAACCGGATATTATGAGCTGCAAGTCGGAATAGCTGTCGCAGATTTGTTTCACCTCAACCGACCATCCTTCATACTTGTGGATTTCGTCGATGAATAGATGCTTGCCGCCCATTTTATAGAATTGGTCGGCCAAATCCACCAGCGTGTGTGATGCGAAGTACAGATTGTCAGCCGCCACATATAGCGTGTCTTTTATGTCCAACCGCATCTTGATGTGCTGCAAGAGCATGGTTGACTTGCCCACACCACGAGGCCCCACGAGACCGAAAGCGTGTCCTTGCCAGGCTATGTGGTTGTACTTGTAGCGCACCAAATCGGTGGGCGTGTCACGAAGTTTGCGCTTGAAATTCTCAAACAATTGTTCCATATGCCATCTGCTTTTGATGTAAAATTACTGTTTTTGCATCAAAACGGTGCAGTTTTCTTGAAAAACTGCACGAAGTTCGTGCAACTTTCCCGTAAAACTGCACGAAATCCGTGCAGTTTTGAGATTTCAGAGGGCATCATAAGCTTGTCGATTGTCGGAAAAGAAGTCAGAAAAGTTTGGACGGCTTCACAATCCGTCATACTTTTTCTTTGCAATATTGTGCAATAATAGTATCTTTGCGAGTGGATAGTTAGGCCAGCGGCAATCAAAAAGCCGCCCAAGGCCAACACTTCCATGCCTCAAGCCTGCGCCGAGCCTTTTGTGGGGTGCGTGCCCCACGCATGAAGGAGGATAGGGTGGGTGAGATGAGGCACGACATGATGAAGGCGTTTACTTGACGCTATGTTCAGCAGACACTCTGAAACGTGAGAAATTTCTGAATCGATACTGCCTCGAACACAGCAACGGTAGATGCCTACGGGATGTGTCTATATAAGCATTTCCCCCTGCATACCGAGTCGCGTGCCGGCAGCTCGCAAGAGCGTGCGTGGCATGCGCGGTAACTAGGTGTGTGGAGGAAAGGCCATATTCGCATATCGGCGTGGGCTATACTGTTGTTCGTTCAGCAGTATGGGCAATTCTCACGGCCTCAGAGTGTGGATCGGACAACGTGCGGTCTGCGCTTTTTTTGTGTCGCCAAATCACAGGTTACACCAAAAAATCGGCATTATCATGGCTACAGGACACTTGTATATCAACACGCGCGACGAGCTGGTTCGCATCAGCAGCTCCAACATCGTTTACATTGAGAGCGATGGCAACTGCACCAACATTGTGCTCACCAACAAGCAGAGAGTGACTGTGTTTACGAGTCTCGGCAACATGCAGCAGTTTCTGTCGGACAGCTTGAGGGAGCACGCTTCCACCTTTGTGCGCTTAGGCCGACGGTTCATCGTCAACATCGACTTCGTGTATAAGGTGCAGCCCTTGCACCAAAGTCTCATCCTGACCGACGGAATGCACTTCACGTTCCAGTTGAACGTGCCGAAAGACCCCTTGCGCCAGCTGAAGGACATCCTCTCGGGGCGCATACCCAGCAAGACACTCATAAACATAGAGTAGCGACCAGCGCTTTGGCTCTTGCCGGAGCCGCGAGCACGGCTGCCGCCAAGGCTGCACTCCGCCAGACCAAGCTCACGCCCCGAAGTCGCCCTTCAGCGTGCGCTTGATGCGGCGCAGAGCCTTGGCGAAGAATGAGTTTGTGCGTGCGTAGTACCTCACATAGGCCATGCGCGCCTCCTCGTTCTCCTCTATGGGCTGTATCTTCACCACGGGCAGGTGGCCCATAAACATGTTTGACCCATACAGTCCGCCGCCACCGCAGTTGGTGCCACTGCCGTCGAAGCCCCGGTTCTGCACCAGCGAGCGGCCAACATTGAGCGACAGCATGTCGTCGAGAAAGAGGCTCGCGTTCCACCTTATGGCCCACGAGTTGTTCTTGCCCTCTATCTGCCGCCGCAGCATGCGCGTGTAGCCATAGCGACCGTTGAAGTCGAAGCGGTGGGTCAGTCCACGCTCCTCAAGCCTCTTCAGCAGAGCCTTACCGTCGGGGTTGAAGTGCGCCCACGCCCTTTCCCACGTGGCCCAGCCCCAACTGCCGGTCCACTTTATGAGGAACGTGTCGGGCAGCGAAGGGTCGTTGGTGAAGTCGCACGCCTGGATGTGTCCCACGCGCGGCTCGTCGGCATACATGTCGAGGGCGCTGTTCATGAACGTCAGGAAGTCGGGGGCGGTCACTAGGTCATCTTCGAGCACTATGACCCGTCCGTGCTGCTTGACCATGCGGCTTACGCCGTCGATTATACTGCGCGCCAGTCCCCAGTTTTCTTCGCGCTCAGTAATCTCCACACGCTTAAATCCGTCGATGGCGTGCAGCATCCGCCTCACCTCGTCCACATTGTCTTGGTCGTCGGGAGTCTTTGCCGCGTCGGAGAACACATACAGTTCGCTTTCCTCAGCCCCGGCGTTGCGCTTCAGAGCCTCCAGCGTATTACGCAGGTGCATCGGTCGGTTGTATGTAAACAGCAGTATTGGTGCGTATCTTTTCGTCATGGTGCTAATTTGTGTTATGCAAAGGTAGTGCAAAAGGGGTAGGCGTGCAATAAAAATAACGACAAAAGCGGAAAGGGCGGACGCATACATATAGATGTGAAAAGAGCGACGTGTGGAAAAGATTGCGTAACTTTGCAAGACATGATAAACGGCGACATGGCTAACAGAGACAGAATATCCATAGTGATGTGTACATACAACGGCGAGCGCTACCTGCGCGAGCAGCTCGACTCGCTGCTCAGGCAGACGCGCGCAGCCGACGAGATAGTCGTTCAGGACGACTGCTCCACCGACTCCACCATGCAGATACTGGCCGAGTATAGCCACAAATACCAATGTGTTAAGGTATATGCCAACAAGGAGCGGATGGGATACAACCGCAACTTCCTGTCGGCAGTGGCGCGCGCCACGGGCGAACTGATAGCCCTGTCGGATCAGGACGACGTTTGGCGCGACGACAAACTGGCCATCATGGAGCGCAGCATGGCCGACGGCGTGAGCATGGCGTTCCACAACTCGGCACTGTTTACCGACTCGCCGCAGAAGACCACAGGCGTTCGCTACCTGGACCGTCCGTCAACCGACGCCGTGTTCATCACCGTCAAGCCCTGCATACCCGGCCACGAGATGATGTTCCGCCGCGAGGCACTGCCGCTTGTGGCGCGCCTTGGCGACATCAACATCATGTATGACTACTCCATAGCCACCATCTGCGCCCACTTGGGCAGGGTTGCGTATGTTGACGACACACTCGTGCATTGGCGGAGGCACGCCCACGCCGCCACGTTCGCCGAACAAAAGAGCGAGAACAAGGCCGCAGGATATGCCAAGTCGCTGCAAGCACTGGCCGACGGCGACCGCCGACGGCTCGCCAGGCGATATTTCGCACTGATGGACACCGTGCTTCCGCATTGCGCCGGAAGCGACAGCCGGCGGATTGTGGCAATGATGGCGTCGGGAAACCTGTTTTGGCGCGGTGGCATAGTGGGTGCGGCGGTAGTCTGCCTGAGGCATTTGCGCTCGATTTTCGACTCCGCCAGTGCAAGAAACGCGCTCCGCGCCATATTCCTTCCCATCAACTTCATACGCGACTACAGCGTGTTCATCATAAGGGGATGACCATCCTCGCCACCACCAACAACAACCATTTTGCCCATGACAACCGCACAAACAGCAACAGAAAACGGCGACACCATAGCGCGCATAGCCTTTGCCGGCGATGTGTATATACCCGAAGGAGTGAAGCAGCTGACGCTCTCCAGCGGACTGGCAAGGCTGCTTGACGACTGCCAAGTGCGGTCGTGCAACTTTGAAGCCCCCGTGGGTGGCTGCGGCAAGCCCAACGTCAAGATAGGACTGTGCCTGAATCAGGCGCAAGACGCCCCGCAACTGGTGGAGCAAGCCGGCTTCAACCTTGTTAGTCTGGCCAACAACCACATATTCGACTATGGCGCGGATGCCCTAAAAGCCACCATCGCGGCCTTCAAAGCACCCACCATCGGTGCCGGAACGAATGTCAATGAGGCTTTCAAGCCGCATTTCGCTACCGTGAACGGATGCAAGTTGGGTTTCCTGTCGATGGGCGAGGCCGAGTTTGGAGCCATCACCGACGATGGCGCGGGCTTCGCCTGGGTGAACCATCCGCTGGCCAACGAGGCGATAAAGAAGGCAAAGGCCGAGTGCGACGTGCTGCTTGTGCAGGTGCATGCCGGCGTGGAGCAGATAGACATACCCCTGCCCGAATGGCGCTGGCGCTACCGCGAACTTGTCGACATGGGTGCCGACGCGGTGATAGGTGGCCATCCGCACGTGCCGCAGGGGTGGGAGACATACCGGGGCAAGCCAATACTGTATAGCACAGGCAACTTCTTCTTCGCCACCGACCGTCAGCACCCACTGTGGAACAAGGGGCTTCTGGCCATTGTCTCCGTAGGGCGGCGCGACCTCGCGGTGGACATGGAGTGCGTGCCGATATGCCGCAAGGGCAATGTGGTGGACATCGACGGCGGCACGGAGGCGGCCTCGCAGTTGCAGCACTTGTGCCGCATGCTCGACGAACCGCACTACACCGCCACCGCCAACCGCATCGCCGTGGAACTGTGGAACGGCAGATACCGCCGCTACTACGAGAACGGGGTGAACGGCGTTGGGCGGTTCAACATCGTCAGGCTGCTCAAGTTTGCCAAGCGACTGCTCACGGGGCAGACGCTCAACGTGCCGTTCATGCTGCACAACATCCGAATAGAGAGCCACCTGTGGATAGTGAGGCGCGCCCTTAACCAACTATATTCCCACCTATAATGATATGGAAAACACTCTGAAGACCGACTGGCTGGCCTCACGACCGGTGTTCTACAACGAGAAGACCCGAAAGGCAAGCCACAACATAAACGACGTAATAGACCTCGACAACCTGGAGTTTGACGGCGAGGGACTGTTCAACTACCTCAACTTCGGCTACTCCGTGCTCGGCAGGACTCCCGTAAAGCATGTGCGCTTTCTGCGCCCCTGCTCCGAGATTGGTCTCGACAATGGCGAGTTGCGCATCGTAGACCATGCCGACACGGCTCTCGCCGAACTGGACAGGCACCGCCTGTCGGAGACCGACATCATCGACATGATGCGCCAAAAAGTGAATGGCTGGTGCAACGGGGCCGACACGGTGATTGTGCCCACCAGCGGAGGCTTCGACTCGCGGCTGCTCAACTGGCTCATAGCCGACCGCAGCAAGGCCAGGGCGTTCAGCTACGCCGCGTCGGAGCGCCATCCCGAGGCGGTGAAGGCGGCCGCCCTGTGTCGCAAACTTGGCATACGGTGGGAGTATGTGTCGCTGGGGCGGTTCCACAACTACATCGACGAATGGGACCGCATGTTCGGTGCGGCCACACATTCGCACGGCATGTACCAGATGGAGTTCTACCACCTGATAGGCCAAGACCAAAGTC
Source organism: Lachnospiraceae bacterium (assembly GCA_963659505.1). Classification (GTDB taxonomy): domain Bacteria; phylum Bacteroidota; class Bacteroidia; order Bacteroidales; family Bacteroidaceae; genus Prevotella. The sequence continues at coordinate 4,946 of CAVKUV010000031.1, read as the reverse complement.
TCGCCACGCAACCTGTGCTGTCGGGCATCGTGGGCGACCTATGGGCTGGCAGCATCGCGCCGCATAAGCCTGAGAGTCCGGCCGACATACTGGAGCTGGGCTACACCCACGGACTGGCCGCCGACGGCAACCAGTCGCTACTGCCGCACGGCAACGAGGCGGCTGAGGCTTTCTTCGAGCGGATGCGCGGCGAACTGGCCGACATGAGGGTGAGGGTGCTTGAGACGGTGAGGATAAAGATGATATTGCTCAACTATCTCGTGAGGGTGCCTGAGGCGCAGGGCCATCCCACATGGTCGCCGTTTCTCGACGCCGACGTGGCTCTCGCCATGCTCAACCTGCCACAGGAGCGGCGGCAAAACCGACTGTGGCAGCGCGAACTGTTTGCCAAACAGGGGCTTGACCTTGAGCATGAGCACTTGCGCGAGAACCGCTGTGGCCACATTGTAATCAATGGCATGAGGCAAGTGGCGCTGCGGCCGCTGCGCACGGACTTGCTGCGCGAGGTGGTCAGGGAGGACTATGTGGAGTGGATAAACCGCCGGCTGCTCGACGGCAGCGTCTTTGCCCGGCTGTTCGATGACATCATGTTCACGCCATACATCAAGGAGGTGCTGCGGCGCATGGGCGTAAGGCACGAGCGGATAGAGGCTTACTTTGCCTATCTCACGCTGAAGCCAATAGAGAACCTCCTGGCGCGCCGCGAAGCACGAGCCATCGGCAGGGCGCAATACAACAGTAAGAATGAAGCATAACATAGCGGTTGTGGTTACGACGTAACTTCCAACCAAACAATCAAGAAGATGAAAAGGAAAGGTGTTTTCACGCTCGTCCCCTTTGGCGGACTGGCCAACAGAATGTATGCCATGGCCTCGGCCTACTGCACTTGCCGTGCCAACGGCAGCCGACTAAGCGTGGTGTGGTTTAGGGAATGGGGCATGAAGGCCGACTTCGGCGACATATTCGAACCTTGGGCCGACAATGGCAATGCCACCGTGCGCGAGGGCAACCTGTGGGACAAGGTGGTGAACGAACGTCCCCGCAAGCGCAATTTCTATATGCCAAAGCTCATGCAACGCTTCGCCTACGACAGGCGGATATATGAGGACAGTGTGTCGCGGCTGCGCGACGGCGGCTTGGATTTCGCCGAGTGGAGTAGGGGACAGCGATGCTACATGGTCACTTGCATCGAGTTTGCCAAGATACCTACGGAGGTTTGGAGCCAGCTGTTCCGTCCTGTAAAGCCCGTGATGGATGCCGTTGAGGCCAACTGCGCCCTGTTTTCGGCCTACACCATAGGCATGCACATACGCCGGAGCGACAACTTGGAATCGATAAGGCAAAGTCCGACGCACCTTTTCGTCGAGGCTGGCAAAAGAGAACTTGCCCTTCACCCCGACCTGAAGATATTCCTCGCCACCGACAGCGAACAGGTAAAACAGGAGATGCGCGATGTCTTCGGCGACAGGATAATAACATCGAGCACTCCGGCATCGCGCGAGAGCATAGGCGGAATAAGGGACGGACTGGTTGACATGTTCTCCTTGGCGCGCACAAGGCAGATATACGGTTCGTGGTTCAGCAGCTTCTCGGAGATGGCCTCGAAGATTGGCGGCAGCAAGCTAACGGTGCTTACCGCAAGGCAGTAGTATGGCCTTGGGGCATGGATGGGCTTCTTCTTCATGGACTTCTGCCTCCTCATAAGCTTCGCCATGCTTCTGGCAACGGAATAAAAAAAAGGCAGACCATGCGGATGCATAACGCTGGTCTGCCAAGTGTTTGTGCGGTGTTTCTCGATGGTATGGTGTGTGCGCTTGTCAGGGCGTCATTCGTCGGCAAAGGCCATGGCCTCGGCCTCGGCTATGATGTCCTCGCGCGACTGTTCCTTTGGTTGTGCGGTGATGTCCGACAGGTCAAACTCGTCGGGCTTCGCCTCGCTTTTTTTGCTTTCCTTGCTCTCCTCTGCTGACTTAGGCTCGGCTGGCAGTGGCTTAGGCTCGCTCGCTGTGTGCGGCTGCGCTATTATGAAGTCGCTGCTGTCGTCGGTGTCGGGCACTGTCTGTACGGGTTCCTCTTCCATCTTGGTGCGGTTGCCCTTGGCGGCAAACACGGCGTCGATGAATTGCGGCTCGCGGCGGAGTTTCTGTAGAGTCAACTTCGACGCCAGCTGCTGGCTTTCCTTTTTTGAATATCCCTTGCCGGTGCAGCCCTCAAGACCCTCTATCACCGCGCGGTAGCAGAACACCGGACTGCTGTCCTTCTCCTTGTGCTGCTCGACGAGCTTGAAGTCGAGGCGCACGCGGTTCTTCTGGCTCCACTCTATCAGTTTGCTCTTGAAGTTCACCTCCTTGTAGGCCACCTTGTCGATGTTGATGAGCCTGCCGAGTATGCGCCTCTGCATGAACTCCATGCAGGCGTCGTAGCCACGGTCGAGATATATGGCCCCCACAAGTGCCTCGAAGGCGTTGCCGCCCATGTAGCTGTTGTGGGTGGAGTTTTGTCCCGACGAGAGCACCAGTTGGCAGATGCCCATCTCCTGGGCCAGCTTGTTGAGGGTGTCGCGCTGCACGAGCTTACTGCGCGTGTTGGTGAGAAAACCCTCGCGCTTGCCTTCGAAGTGGCGGTAAACAATGTCGCCCACCACGGCGTCGAGTATGGCGTCGCCAAGAAACTCAAGCCGCTCGTTGTTCAGAGGGCGTCCCTTGGCGTTGCGTCGCGCCACGCTCTTGTGCATGAGCGCCAGCTTGTAGTGCTGTATGTCGCGGGGGTAGAAGCCCAGAATGTCGTAGAGGGCAGAAAAAAGCTCCTTCTCCTTACGGAAAGGGAGCCTTATTCTGTCGATGATGTTGTATATGTCAATCAGCATATTTCTTGAAGATGACACAGGCGTTGTGTCCGCCGAAGCCGAAAGTGTTGCTCAGCGCGGCGCGCACCTCGCGCTTCTGTGCCTTGTTGAACGTGTAGTTCAGGTTGTAGTCTATCTGCTCGTCGTCGTCGCCCTCTTCGTGGTTGATTGTGGGCGGCACGATGTCGTTCTTCACGGCAAGCACCGAAACCATGGCCTCCACCGCTCCGGCTGCGCCGAGCAAGTGGCCTGTCATTGATTTTGTCGAGCTTATGTTGAGCTTGTAGGCTGCATCGCCAAACACATCCTTGATGGCCTTCATCTCCGACACGTCGCCCACGGGCGTTGACGTGCCGTGTACGTTGATGTAGTCGATGTCCTCGGGTTTCATTCCGGCGTCGTCGAGGGCGTTCTTCATCACGAGGCATGCGCCGAGTCCCTCGGGGTGGGAGGCTGTTATGTGGTGTGCGTCGGCGCTCATGCCCTCGCCCACCATCTCGGCGTAAATCTTGGCTCCACGTGCCTTGGCGTGCTCAAGCTCCTCAAGGATGAGGCAGCCGGCACCCTCGCCCATCACAAATCCGTCGCGGCTTGCGCTGAATGGGCGCGATGCGTGCTGTGGGTCGTCGTTGCGTGTGGAGAGGGCGTGCATGGCGTTGAATCCGCCCACGCCACAGGCGCAGATGGCAGCCTCTGCTCCACCGGCCACGATGGCGTTGGCCTTGCCGAGGCGTATCAGGTTGAATGCGTCGCCAAGGGCATTGGTCGATGACGCGCAAGCCGATGTGGTGGCATAGTTGGGACCGTGGAATCCGAAGTGTATTGAAATCTGTCCGGCTGCTATGTCGGCTATCATCTTGGGGATGAAGAAGGGGTTGAACTTGGGTCCGTCGGCTTCATGTTGGCCATAATACTTCACCTCGTCCTCGAAGGTCTTGATGCCGCCTATGCCCACGCCGAACACCACGCCAATGCGGTTTTTGTCTTCGGTGTCGAGGTTGAGTGCAGAGTCGCTAACGGCCTGCATTGCCGAGATGAGGGCCAGCTGTGTGTAGCGGTCCATCTTGCGTGCCTCCTTGCGGTCGATGTATTCGTTGATGTTCAAGCCCTTCACCTCGCAGGCGAAGTGTGTCTTGAACAATGATGCGTCAAATGATGTGATGGGCGCTGCTCCGCTCACTCCGTTGACAAGGTTTGTCCATGTCTCTTCGGGGTTATTGCCCACGGGGGTGACGGCACCCATGCCTGTCACGACAACTCTTTTTAATTCCATAGTAATGTCAAAATCTCAAGGCGTGTTCTAAGAGTTCCACGCACTGTTTATTTCTTTTTCAAACGGATTGCTCTTTGTTTCTTTTCCAGAACCCGCCCTTAAATTTTTGGCGCTTGGCCTTTGGCGACGCCTGTATTTAATCTACCGGTGAAAGTACGCCAAACGCCAAACGCCAAATGCTCAAACGCAAATGTCCGTCGTGCGGATATTATTTTGCGTTCTCCTCGATGTATGCGATAGCGTCGCCTACGGTGCTGATTTTCTCAGCCTTGTCGTCGGGGATGGAGATGCCGAAGTTCTTCTCAAACTCCATGATGAGCTCTACTGTATCCAAAGAATCTGCGCCAAGGTCGTTGGTGAAACTTGCTTCGGGTTTTACTTCTGCCTCGTCTACGCCAAGTTTGTCAACGATAATGGCCTTTACTTTTGATTCGATTTCTGACATGATTTCTAATTTTTAATTGTTAATAAAGATTCTATCTCAAAAAAATTCGGTTGCAAAGTAAATACATTTTATTCACGTAAACAAATTATTTGTGCAAAAACGGCCATTTTTTGCACATTTCAGTATACTTTGTGCAATACAAAAAGTGGGTTTTCCCTTAGTTTTAGCTGCTGTGGAAGATTTAATTGAGCTTGGCGTAACACATCTTTACCGTGGTTCAAATCGTACCAAGTTATTTTTTTAACCGTCACTTACGTCATCTTTCTTTGTAATTTCAAAAAATATCTATACTTTTACAGACATAATTATATATAGGAATCGACATGAAATATTTGGACCCCAAGGCTGACTTGACGTTCAAGAAGATATTCGGCAGGCATCCC
>CAVKUV010000030.1:0-31996 GCA_963659505.1 Lachnospiraceae bacterium | reverse complement strand
ATGATTGATATGTTTTACAGCGATGGGCTGAAAGCCCTATACTACATAGCCCAGGCTGGCGCCCTGGGTATATACGAACATCACCCGTCGCCCTGAAAGGGCAAAAGTACATAGACTATAATACGTAAGGCTATATACTTTTGCCCTTTCAGGGCGAGTAGATACACGCAAACAAAAACCCAGGGCGTTGCCCTGGGCTATGGAGTTGTTGGGCTTTCAGCCCGTACATGTGCAAATCTGTACAAGTTGTTTATTTGACATTAAAAAAATGAAAGGTGGCCTCAAAATACAATTGAAGCCACCTTTATTATAGATAGTGAGAATGTCGCTTTATCAATAAGCGAAGAGAGGATAGTTCTTCATCGTTTCGTTCACCTTTGAGCGTACTCTTGCTATCACCTCCTCGTTCTCCGGGTCGTTGAGCACCTCTTCGATCAAGCTGGCGATGAGCACCATCATGTCTTCCTTTGCGCCGCGCGTTGTCATTGCCGGAGTGCCAAGGCGTATGCCGCTGGTTTGGAATGCGCTGCGAGTGTCAAACGGCACCATGTTCTTGTTTACGGTGATGTCGGCTGCCACAAGGGCGTTCTCTGCCACCTTGCCAGTGAGGTTGGGGTACTTGGAGCGCAAGTCAACGAGCATGGAGTGGTTGTCGGTGCCACCGCTGACGATGGTGAAGCCACGCTTGATAAGCTCTTCGGCCAGTACCTTGGCGTTCTTCTGCACCTGCTTTGCCCACTCCTTGAACTCAGGCTGCAAAGCCTCGTTGAAGGCCACGGCCTTGGCGGCAATGACGTGCTCCAGAGGACCGCCCTGTGTGCCTGGGAACACGGCGGAGTTGAGCAGTTCGCTCATCTTCTTCACAACGCCCTTCTTTGTGGTCAGTCCCCAAGGATTGTCGAAGTCCTTGCCCAACAGGATGATGCCGCCACGCGGGCCGCGCAGGGTCTTGTGGGTGGTTGAAGTGACGATGTGGGCATATTTCACTGGGTTGTCGAGCAGTCCTGCGGCAATGAGACCGGCGGGGTGCGCCATGTCGATCATCAGCAGTGCGCCCACCTTGTCGGCAATTTCGCGCATGCGCTTGTAGTCCCACTCGCGGCTGTAGGCAGAGCCACCGCCGATTATCAGTTTGGGTTTGTTCTCAATGGCCAGCTTCTCCATCTGGTCGTAGTCAACGCGGCCAGTTTCCTTGTTGAGGTCGTAGCCTATGGCGTGATACAGTATGCCCGACGTGTTGACGGCCGATCCGTGAGAGAGGTGGCCGCCGTGGTCGAGGTTCAGACCGAGGAAAGTGTCGCCCGGCTTCAGCACCGTGAGCAGCACGGCAGCGTTGGCCTGTGCTCCAGAGTGGGGCTGCACGTTGGCGTATTCGGCGCCAAACAGCTGCTTGACGCGGTCGATAGCAAGCTGCTCAACCTTGTCAACCACACCGCAACCGCCATAGTAGCGCTTGCCTGGGTAGCCCTCGGCATACTTGTTGGTGAGCCATGATCCCATGGCGTTCATCACTTCGTCGCTCACAAAATTCTCTGAAGCAATCAGCTCCATGCCCTTGAGCTGGCGCTGGTGCTCCTGTTCAATAAGATCAAAAATAACTTGGTCTTTTTCCATCGTTTGTTTTTATTCGTTAAGAGTGTTATTATCTATGGTCAAACGAGTTCCACCTTCGATATGTTCTGTTCCTTTTCGCAGTAGTGGCACTTCAGAATGCCGCTGTTCTTGTCCATCACATGAAACAGGGTGGGCATCGGTTCGTTGTTGGTTATGCACTTGGGGTTGTTGCACTTCACGATGCCGCGCAGCTCGTCGGGTGTGGTAACGGTCTTCTTCTCGATCACCTCATAGTCCTTGATGATGTTGAGGACGATGTTTGGCGCGAGCACCGACAGGCGCGATATCTCCTCGTCGGTGAAGAACTTGTCCTCCACCTTTATTATGCCCTTCCGCCCAAGCTTCTTTGAGCGCAGGTTGTAGCCGATGGTGACTTGTGTGGCCAGTCGCTCCAGTTTGAGCAGGCTCACCACCTGATATGTCTTGTCGGCCGGTATGTGGTCTATTACAGTTCCGTTTTGTATGGCGGCCACCAGCATTTCATTCTTGTTCATGCCTTCACTGTATTATTGTACTGTCGTTCTTAATCTGTTCGAGGGTAATGCCAAGCACGTCGCAGAATATGGCCTCGCGTGCAAAGAGCCCGTTGCCGGCCTGCTGGATGTAGTAGGCGTGCGGGTTTTCGTCAACGTCGTATGCAATCTCGTTGACCCTTGGCAACGGGTGCAGTATCTTCATGTTGGGTTTGGCGTTGACCAACATGTCGTTTTTGAGTATGTATATGTTCTTCACCCTCTCATACTCCATGAGGTCGGAGAAGCGTTCTTTCTGCACTCTGGTCATGTAGAGGATGTCGGCGTCGGCGATGGTGTTCTCGTCAAACGTGGTGTGCTCCTCATATTTTATGCCGTTCTCGTCGCAGTAGAGCTTGTATTCCGCTGGCATGGCCAGTTCCTTTGGCGCAACGAAGTGGAACGTGGGGTTGAAGTGGCGCATGGCCATGATGAGCGAGTGTACGGTGCGCCCATACTTCAAGTCGCCGACAAGATATATGTTGAGGTTCTCAAGCGTGCCTTGCGTCTTGTATATGGAGTAGAGGTCGAGCATGCACTGCGACGGGTGCTGGTGCGCACCGTCGCCGGCGTTGACGATAGGCACGGGGGCCACCTCGGCGGCATATTGGGCCGCTCCCTCTATGTAGTGCCGCATGACAATCACGTCGGCATAGTTTGACACCATTAGTATCGTGTCCTTCAGTGTCTCGCCTTTTGTTCCGCTGGTCACCTTGGGGTCGGCAAACCCGATGACGCGGGCGCCAAGCCTGTTGGCCGCCGTCTCGAAGCTAAGGCGTGTGCGTGTGGAGGGTTCGAAGAACAGGGTGGCCACTACTTTTCCCTTGAGAAGCTCCCTGTTGGGATGTTGTTCAAATTCATGCGCCATCTCGATGAGATGTAGGACTTTCTCTCTCGTGATGCCCGCAATGGTTACAAAATCATGTTTTTCCATCCGTTGCTGCATTTGTTTTTCTGTTTTCGACGGCTAAGTTACGCATTATTTTGGATTATTCCGTAGAAAAGCGTCCTATTTCTTCCACGTCTTATTGAAAAAGCGTATTTTTGCAAGACATACACAAAGGGTGGTTATATAAATTACCGCCCAGACCTACAGTCTATATGAGAAAGATATTCGTACGCTTCCTATGGGGGCTGCTTTGTGTCGTTGTGCTTGGTTCGGCACTCGCTTTCACGGCCATATACAAAGGTTGGATAGGATATATGCCACCCGTAGAAGACTTGCAAAACCCGATAAACAGATTTGCCACGCAAGTGTATTCGTCGGACGGAAAGATACTTGGCACATGGAACTACAATAAGGAGAACCGCATATGCGTGGACTACAGCCAACTGTCGCCATCGCTCGTCCAGGCACTTATCGCCACCGAGGACGTGCGTTTCCGTGAGCATTCGGGCATCGACTTCGTGGCTTTGGGCAGGGCAATCGTAAAGAGGGGCATCTTCGGACAGGTGAACGCAGGCGGAGGCTCGACCATAACCCAGCAGTTGGCCAAGCAGTTGTATTCAGAAACGGCCACGAGCGTGACCGAGCGCCTTCTGCAAAAGCCGATAGAGTGGGTTATCGCCGTCAAGCTTGAGCGCAACTACACCAAAGACGAGATTATAGCCCTCTACCTAAACTACTTCGACTTTCTGCACAATGCGGTTGGAATAAAGACTGCGGCCAACACATATTTTAATAAAGAGCCGAAAGACTTGACCGTAACGGAGTCGGCCATGCTCATCGGTCTGTGCAAGAACCCGTCGTACTTCAACCCTGTGCGTAATCCCGAACGCTGCCGCGAGCGCCGAAATGTCGTATTGTCGCAGATGGAGAAGGCTGGGTATCTTACGCAGGAGCAGTGTGACAAGTATTCTGCCGAGCCATTGAAGCTCGATTTCCATGTGGCCGACCACAACGATGGCATTGCCACGTATTTCAGGGAGTTCCTGCGCAAATATTTGATGGCCAAGAAACCTGTGGCATCCGACTATCCGGCATGGGGAAAGGTGAAGTATTATAAGGACTCAATAGCTTGGGAGACAGACCCACTGTATGGATGGTGCAACAAGAACACGAAGAAAGACGGCACGCCATATAACGTCTATACCGACGGTCTGAAGGTGTTCACGACCATCGACTCGCGCATGCAGGCATACGCCGAGGCCGCCGTGAGGGAGCATCTGGCAAAATTCCTGCAGCCAGCCTTCAACAAAGAGAACCGCAACAAGAGCAACGCCCCATACTCAGGCGCACTTTCGGCATCGCAGGTGAAGAGCATCCTAATGCGCTCTGTCAAGCAGAGCGACCGATACAGGACAATGAAGGCGGCTGGCGCTACGGAAAAGGAGATAAACAAGGCGTTCCGCACACCTGTGGACATGTCGATATTCACATATCACGGCGAGATAGACACCACAATGACACCGCTCGACTCCATACGCTACTACAAGTCGTTCCTTAGGTGCGGCTTTATGAGCATGAGTCCAAAGGACGGGGCGGTGAAAGCCTATGTGGGAGGCCCCAACTTCATACATTTCAATTATGACATGTGCATGGACGGTCTCAGGCAGGTGGGGTCTACGATAAAGCCATTCCTGTATTCCTTGGCCATGGAAAATGGTTTTTCCCCATGCGACAAGGCTCCCAACGTGCAGCACACGTATAGCGTGGCCGGACAGAGTTGGACTCCACGCAATGCAAGCCACAGCCGCTACGGAGAGATGGTGACGCTGAAATGGGGACTCGCACAGTCGAACAACTGGATTTCGGCCTATCTGATGAGCAAGCTAAGTCCACAGGCTTTTGTGGCTCTGCTGCATGAGTTTGGCATAAACAATCCCGAGATACACCCGTCGATGGCCTTGTGTCTTGGACCTTGCGAGATAACCGTGGCCGAAATGGTGAGCGCCTACACCGCCTTTGCCAACCATGGAATACGTTGCGCCCCGCTTTTCGTCACCAAGATAGAAGACAACGAGGGCAATGTGATTGCCACTTTCCAGCCACGCATGAACGAGGTGATTAGCGAGGAGAGCGCCAACAAGATGCTCTATATGCTAATGGGGGTCGTTGACGGTGGCACCGCAGGCCGTTTGCGCTATAAATATGGTTTCAAGGGGGCTATAGGAGGCAAGACGGGAACAACCAACAACAACAGTGACGCTTGGTTCATGGGTGTCACTCCTGAACTGGTTAGTGGCCTGTGGGTTGGCGGTGACGACCGCGACATACATTTCGACTCTATGCGCATGGGGCAGGGGGCTACCATGGCTTTGCCTGTGTGGGCCTATTATATGCGCCGTGTGTATGCCGACAAGATGCTGGGCTATGATCCTGATGCGGTGTTCGACTTGCCGGAGGGGTATAACCCGTGTGCGGTGTCGGATGATGACATGGAACAAGTCAACGGCATAGAGGAAATCTTTGAGTAAGCTGTGCAGTGTGGCATGTTGGTTGCGCCAATGTGCCACATTGCATATTCTGTTGTCTACCATACCATACCGTCACCAAATCCGACACTTTTTGGATAAATAATATTAACTTTGCACCCATTATGCTTAAGGAAATATTGTCTGTATCGGAGATTGAACGCTTGAAGTCGCTCATAGCCGAAAACGAAAAGATAGTGTTGTGCTGCCACGTCAACCCCGACGGCGACGCTTTGGGGTCGTGCTTGGGTTGGGCTGAGTATCTGAAGTCGCAAGGAAAAGAGCCTGTGGTGATAGTGCCCGACCAATATCCTGACTTCTTGCAGTGGTTGCCAAATGCAAACAAAATAATAAGATACGACAAACACAAGGCTCAGGCCGACGCTTTGCTCAATGAGTGTGGACTGTTGTTCTGCCTCGACTTCAACAATGCAGGGCGCACAGACTCCATGAGCGACAGCATCATCGGCTCGTCGGCGGCAAAGGTGATGATCGACCACCATCTGCAACCCGACATAGAGTGTTCTTTGCTCGTGTCGCATCCCGAAATGAGTTCCACTTGCGAACTCGTGTTCGACATCGTTTGGCAGTTGGGTGGCTTTGCCGCCCTTGGACGTGAGTTTGCCACGGCCATTTATTGTGGCATGATGACCGATACGGGCGGTTTTACCTACAACAGCACACGGCCCGAGATATTCTACATCATAAGCCAACTGTTGACGAAAGGCATTGACAAGGATAGGATATACCGCAATGTGTACAACAACTACAGCGAAAACCGCTTGCGCCTGATGGGGTATGTCATGTACAAGAAGCTTTCGGTTGACCTTGACCGGCATGCAGCATTCTTCTCGCTCACACGCAGCGACCTGCGCCGCTTCCGTTTCATGAAGGGCGATGCAGAGGGCCTTGTCAATATGCCGCTGCAAATCAAAGGCGTGAAGCTCTCCATCTCGCTCCGCGAGGACACCGAGCGCGACAATACCATTTGGGTTAGCCTGCGCAGTGTTGACGATTTCCCCTGCAACAAGATGGCAGAGGCGTTTTTCAACGGGGGAGGTCATCTCAACGCTTCTGGCGGACGATTGTATTGCAGCATGGCCGAGGCCATAGAGACGGTTCAAAGGGCAATAGTCAACTTTGAAAACACGTTAAAGTAACGTAATGCAAAAGGCAAACAACTACTTTTTAGTAATTTTGCAACATATAAGGAGTAAGACTTACCAATATCAAGCACATGAAAATAAACAGTGTTTTCGCTCTTCTGCCGCTTTTTGCCGCCTCTATGTTGGCTGCATGTGACGACTATGAGACTTATGGCGACAAGAAGGAGAAAGAGCGTAATGCCATTAGCACATTCATCAACGACTCGTCGATAATCGTAATCAGCGAAAGCCAATTCCACGAACAAGGCGATTCAACCAGTGTTGAGAAGAACGAGTATGTATATCTCAACAATAGCGGAGTGTATATGCAGATTGTACGTCGCGGATGCGGTTCGCCACTTGAGGAGAACAAGGCGGTGAATATTCTGTGTAGATATGTTGAATACGACATATTGGACAAGATATGCATGTCGCGCAACGACTATGCGTCGAGCGGATACGACAAGATGACCGTAACGCGTACGGGCAGCACTTACACGGCATCGTTCGACAGTGGTGTCATGTATTCCACTTACAGCTCATCCTCTGTTCCTGCTGGATGGCTTGTGCCTTTGTCTTACATCAATATTGGCCGCCAAAGCCGCCCCAACGACGAGATTGCCAAGGTTAAGCTCATCGTGCCGCACACACAAGGACAGACTAATGCCTCGCAAAATGTGTATCCTTGCTATTATGTAATTACGTATCAAAGGGAAAAGTAACGCTTATGACTCTGATAAAATCAATTTCCGGCATTAGAGGTACTGTCGGTGGCCACACAGGCGACACGCTCAATCCTCTCGACATAGTGAAGTTCACCACCGCTTATGCCACTTTCATACGGCGCAGTGGCAAGTCTGACAGTGGGAAGATTGTTGTTGGGCGCGATGCGCGTTTGTCTGGCTCAATGGTCAACCGCATCGTTTGTGGAACACTCATGGGCATGGGCTATGATGTTGTTGACATTGGGCTTGCCACCACACCCACTACTGAGCTTGCTGTGAAGTTTACGGGAGCCGACGGCGGAATAATAATAACGGCAAGCCACAACCCAAGACAATGGAACGCCTTGAAGTTGCTGAACCATGAAGGGGAGTTCCTTACCAAGGACGACGGCAACATGGTACTCGATATAGCTGAAAAAGAAGACTTCGAGTATGCCGACGTTGACAATTTGGGACATTACACAGCCGACAGCACATTCGACGAAAAGCACATACAGGCGGTTCTCGACTTGAAGCTTGTTGACGTGGATGCCATACGGAAGCGCAAGTTCAAGGTGTGTGTTGACTCCATCAACAGTGTTGGCGGCATCATCCTTCCAAAACTGCTTGATGAGCTGGGCGTAAGCTATAAATTCTTGAATGGAGAACCTACGGGAGATTTTGCCCATAATCCGGAACCGCTGGAGAAGAACCTCGGTGGAATAATGGGCGAGATGAAGAGCGGCGACTACGATTTGGGCATTGTCGTTGACCCTGACGTTGACCGCTTGGCCTTTATCTGCGAGGATGGCCAAATGTTTGGCGAGGAATACACCCTTGTGAGCGTGGCCGACTATGTATTGGGCAACACCCCTGGCAACACCGTGAGCAACTTGAGTTCCACACGTGCCTTGCGCGATGTGACAGAGAGCCATGGAGGAAGATACTATGCGTCGGCGGTGGGCGAAGTGAATGTAACCACACTAATGAAATCAAGCGATGTCAATGCCGTTATCGGCGGCGAGGGCAATGGTGGCGTGATATATCCGGAGTGCCATTATGGCCGCGACGCCCTTGTGGGCATTGCCCTTTTCTTGTCGCATCTTGCCCATAAAGGGTGCAAGGTGAGTGAGCTGAGGTCTTCATACCCGTCATATTGCATAGCGAAGAACCGTATCGACTTGACCCCCTCTACCGACATTGACGCTGTGCTGAACCGCGTGAAGGAAATGTTTAAGGACGAGAGGATAACCGACATCGACGGTGTGAAGATTGACTTTCCCGACAAGTGGGTGCATCTGCGCAAATCGAACACCGAGCCGATAATACGTGTCTATAGCGAAGCCTCCACGATGGAAGCGGCTGACGAGCTTGGAAAGCGGCTCATGCAAGTGGTCTACGATATGCAATGACCCCTTCATTTTGTGCTTGCCAAAGGAAATGTGCAAGCATGACTTTTCCAACAAGTAAGAGGCGGGAGATTTGCCCTATGGGGTAACCTCCCGCTTCTTGATTGTTGGTTCTATGAGTGGACTATTGAAGTGTCGTCTAAACTTGAAATTCATAAAAGTATAGACGACTTCATTTCTTTTGTTATGGTGTAATTAGCAGAACTCGCCCTGTATTAGTCCATATGGAACAGCTCCTCAAGCGGAATGGTCACAGGCGAGTTGTCGGGGTTGACTTCCATGATGTCGGCCATCATGTCCCACCACCGTTGTGTTATTGGGTCTACGTTGTCTGTGTCTTGGCTGTTGGTCTCTTTTGAACACTTCTGCACTGCGAATAGTATATTGGTTTCTTTGTCCCAGAAAATGCTATAGTCGCTTACGCCTTGGTCTTTTATCATCTGTTTAAGCTCGGGCCAAATGGCTGCATGGCGTTTCTCATACTCCTTTTCGCAGCCTTTCTTTAAAATCATCTTAAAAGCAAATCGTCTCATAATAAAGTTGTTTTAGTGTTATTTTAGTGAAATGTAATATCCTATCTTGTATAGTTTGAACACAAATAGACTTGGGTGTCGTCCTGTGAGGTTTCTCCGCTCAAGTTTATTTGCCATCTTATGCCATGCAAACAGTAGGCTTGGCAGTCCTATGCGCGAGGTCTTGCCAATGAAGACCAGCAAGTTTGAATAATCGGAAATCTTTCGCCTGAGTTGGAACAGGGTGCGCAAAGACTCCTCCGTTTTTGCGACAAACCGCTCGTTGTCCTCATAATCCATCAGTGTCACAGGGTTGTTGATGTGAGCCACGGCAACGCCTTTTTCGCATAGCTGCTTCCCAAACAGTACGTCCTCGTAGCCATAGGCCGTTATGCTTTCGTCAAACGGATTATCGAGCATTATGTCTTTCCTTGCCATGAAGTTTGTCGTTCTGAAACTTTTGTGTTCTGCTTTTGAACGTTCCATGGCGGTGTGCTTGTGCTCCTCCGCCTTTTCATACCGATATCGTAGGTTTTGGCTCAAGGTTCCAGCTCTGTCCATTATTTGCACTCCTCCGTAAATCACGGTTTCGCCTTCCGACATCAAATACCTGTAGATGAACATATCGTCGTCGATGGCCACATCACTGTCAAGAAACAAAAGCCATTCACCTTTTGCCTCTCTGGCGAGGAAATTCCTTATCTTTGAGCGCCCGACATTTGTCTTGCACTCCACAAATCGACAGTGCCGCATTCCGTCAATGTGCCTGTTCGCCTGTACGGCTTCGAAATCTGTCGAGCCGTCGTCGGCCACAACAATCTCAAACCACAGTCCGCCATCAATCTCTTCCCCAATCTTTTCGCATTGCTTTCTTAGACATTCCACAAGCTTAATGCACACATTATTGAATGTAGGCAGAAGTATTGACAGCTTGTTTTTCGTAGATGGTGCATTCATAGACTGATGGTTTTTACTTGTGTGGCGGCTGTTATAACTAGTGCGGCTAAGGCCTAATCCAATTCCGCTCAACACAGTTTCATATGCAAAGATATGATTTTTATACGACTATTGTAAAGGAAAACATAAGAATAAAAAGTAAACCTTTGCCCCTTACGTCTTTTTAGTGTAATTTTGCAGCCAAAAATAAGTAAAAGAACGAAAGGAAAAGCAAAAATGACTGGATATTTGGTGTCTGACACACGTAAGGTTACCACTCACCGTCTCATTGAGATGAAACGGCGCGGTGAGAAGATTTCCATGCTTACATCATACGATTTCACGACGGCAGGCATTGTTGACCGTGCTGGAATTGATGTAATCTTGGTTGGCGACTCTGCCTCAAACGTGATGGCTGGCAACACCACAACTTTGCCAATAACCGTTGACCAGATGATATACCACGCCCGTTCGGTGGTCAAGGCAGTGAAGCGGGCGCTTGTGGTGTGCGACATGCCCTTTGGAAGTTATCAAGTGGGATGTGCCGACGGCGTGAAAAACGCCATAAAGATAATGAAGGAGAGCGGATGCGATGCCTTGAAACTTGAGGGCGGCGTTGAAATTGCCGATACAGTAAAGCGCATACTCGACGCCGGCATACCCGTTATGGGACATCTTGGTCTCACGCCGCAAAGCATAAACAAGTTTGGCACCTATGCCGTCAGGGCGAAAGAAGAAGCTGAAGCCCAAAAGTTGCTTTCCGACGCTAAAGCGTTGGCAGACATTGGATGTTTTTCCATTGTGCTTGAAAAAGTGCCTGCACAGTTGGCGCGCCGCGTTACCGAGGAAATAAATGTGCCGACCATTGGCATTGGTGCAGGCAATGGCACGGACGGACAAGTGCTTGTGGTGGCAGATATGCTTGGAATGAATACAGATTTCAGTCCGCGTTTCATCCGCCGCTATGCCGATTTGGCAACCGTGATGACCGATGCCATCGGACATTACGTGGAAGACGTTAAGACAGGCGACTTTCCCAATGAGGGCGAATCGTATTAACGTGAGGTGAAACCGTCCATAATAAAGAAATGAAAACACAGAGCACCAACGTGCATATAAGGTTGTGGCACAAGGATTTTTGGCAAATGGCCATAGCAAACCTTTTGCTCGCGATGTCCGTCTACTGCCTTATTCCAGTGTTTCCCACATGGATGGCTCTTCGGAATAATGGTGAAGCCCTATATATTGGCATTGCCTTTGGAGCTTTTGCTTTGGGTATGTTTGCCTTGGGTGGCTTTTGTTCCTACCTCGTTCAGCGTTTCCGTCGAAATAGAGTGTGCATCTGGGCGATATTGGGAGTGGCGGCTTGCTCATTGGCGTTGTACTACGATGAGCGTGATTGGCATCTCCTTGGCATTGGTGGTGTCATAGCCTTGCGCTTTGTGCAAGGCGCACTGTTTGGATTGGCGAAAATGGTGCTCACAAGCACTCTTATAATAGACACTTGCGAGTCTTTTGCACGTACCGAGGCCAACCACAGTGCAGCGTGGTTTGCCCGTTTTGCATTGTCGCTTGGTCCTCTTGCGGGCATCGTCTTTGTTGCGACGTTTGGCACAAACTCAATTTTCATGGTGTCTGCCGTCTGCGCTGTTTTGGCGGCCTTGCTCGTGAGATTGGTGTCGTTCCCGTTTAAGACCCCAGACGAGGAAGTACATGTGCTCAGCCTCGACCGTTTCTTTCTTGTCAAGGGAACGGTGCTTTTCGTCAATTTGGCACTGATGGCCGCCTCGGTTGGATTGCTTTTGTGCATGAGTCTGCCACTTAATTTCTTCGGGATGCTCATGGGCGGATTCTTGCTTGCTCTATTGGCTCAGCGTTTCGCCTTTAGGGACGCTGAACTCAAAAGCGAAGTTGTGTCAGGATGCTTGCTTACAATCGCAGGACTGCTGATCATGCACATCCATGTCGCCAATGGCGATACATACTATGCGCCCGTACTCATTGGAATGGGTGTTGGCATATGCGCATCGCGCTTCCTCTTGTTCTTCATCAAGCTTAGTCGCCATTGTCAGAGGGGAACGTCACAGAGCACATTCCTTTTGGGCTGGGAAGCTGGTGTTGGCTTGGGGCTTGCCTTTGGCTTTTGCCTGCTTGGCGGAGCTGAACGACAATTGCAGATTGCGGCCATTGTAATGTCGCTTATTGCCATGCTCATGTATGTGTTCTTTACGCATACATGGTTTCTAAAGAATAAAAACCGATAACAAACAAAAATCATTGCGATTATGAAAAACAACTTCATTCACTCCTTGTTTTGCGCTTTTGCGCTGTGCGCTATGCCAATTGCAACATCTGCACAGACGCAGGCACCATTCTACACAAACGACTGCCAGTCGCCTAAGCTGAAGTCGGAGGCGGCAAAGTGGCTGAAAAAGGGAGAATGGAGGCAAGGCTTCACTGCCGCGTCACCTGACAAAAGTCTGAATGTCGTGGAGTTCTATACGCAATATCAAAAGAACCCCGAACAGTGGAAAGCAATTTTCAAGTGGCTATCCGAAACCGATTTGCTTGCGATAAGCAAAGGCAAGCACCCCATTCCCGGCACTACGCTCACCGCAAGTGTTGAGGATTCATACAACGACGTATTGGAAAAACGCCAAAGCGAGAGCCACTACCACCACATAGATTTTCAGTATGTTGTGAAAGGGACGGAACGCTTTGGCATTATCGACCACATCACCAGCAGTCCATCGTCGAAATACCGTCCAGATGTCATACACTACAACTACGACATCAACCGCACTAAGTTTGTAGACTCGCGCCCCGACCGCTTCTTTATATTCTTCCCATGTGATTGGCACATAGCAAAGGTGAAGACGGACAAGGCCGACCAAAACATACGCGTTGTTGTCGTCAAGGTAGACTACATCGAATAGAGGCGGCAAAGCCCAATGTAAGGGCATGATGCACATATGTCGGCGTTGTCAGTCGGCGTGAAAGGAATGGCGGGATTAAATATCTCGCCAATTTTTTTCATCAGTAGCCTATCCATGTCGCCGCTGATTTTTGCTATGTCGTTGATTGGCGCATTGTCGAGACACAAGGTTGGGTCGTAGTCGTTGGCCTTGGCGTTGCGTATGAATAGCAGAGCCGGGCTGACAGGAAGGTTGCGAGGGTTGGTTGAGGCTTCCGAGCTTACAAGGGCAGAGTAGAGGAATGCCTGCAGATAATAATCGCTATGGTTCTTTAATTCCACATCGTCGAACACGGCCTCTACAGATTTCAGCGATCCGCTTGGTTTGTTGCCCGTCTTGTAGTCGATTACCCTTATGCGCTCAATGCCGTCGTTCACCTTGTCAAGACGGTCAATACGTCCACCAAGCGTGGTGTCAAACTTGAATGTTCCGGCTTCTACCGTTATGTCTTTCGCCACGGCCACCTCTAGTCCCAAAATGTCGAACGGAGCCAGTCGTGCGTCAATCTCAAGCAGGCGATGCAGGTAGGCGATGACAACCTCGCGGCTGATAAGTTGTCGTCCGTTGTATTCGGGGCGACGGTCGGCCCTTTGTTTTTCCTTAAACAACTCTTTGGCAAATGCGTCGTCAACGGCACGCTCAACCAATGCCCCCGTCTTCAGTGCATTTGCGATGGCATCTTTCCCAATGCGCTTGTTCGCATCGGCCAAGTTGTGGTATATCACCTCTGCGGCATTGTGGAATATGTTGCCGAAGAGTCGGTTCTGCATCTTGTCTTCATCAAAGTCTTCAAGCTCTTTCAGTCCACACACATAGTTATAGAAGAAGATTAATTGGCAACGGATATACTTGTTGATGGCCGTAGGTGTGAGCAATGGTCGTCCGTCGTTGCAGCTGTTTCGCCTCTTATCAAAGCGCTTCATCAACGCCTCCATCACCTTTTCATCCTTTTCTATCGCCGATGGGTGATATGCCGTAAATTCCTGTCCCGCCAGCAATTTCTTTGTGGCTATGTCGTGACCGCTTTCCACAAGTATCTGCTGCATGAAGCGACTCATTTCGCCCGTCTTTCCATCTGACGTTGAGTTGTTGTACATGATTGAGATGTCGCTTGCGCGCTGTAGTAGCCTGTGGAAGTAGTAGGAGTATATCGACACCTTGTTGTCGATTGTTGTCAGTCCGTAGGCTTTTCGTATGTTGTATGGTATGAATGAGGTGTCATTTACGCCCTTAGGCATATTCCCGTCGTTGCATGACAGCATCAGCACATGGTCGAAGTCGAGATTTCTTGTTTCAAGGACTCCCATCACTTGTAGCCCTTCGGCCGGTTCGCCATGAAAAGGCACCGATGTAGACTGTATTATTTGGCTTACGAGTCGTTGTAGAGTGATGATGTCGACACATAAGTCGCCCGATGAAATGAGCGATTTAAGTCTGTTCATTATTAGATATGTGCGAAACAGCGACTCTTGAAACAGTGGGTCGCCGATGTTCTCTTCCTTGGCTCCTGCAGCTATCGCCTTTATCACGTCAACAATCCAATCTGTCATGCGCTCCGATTGTGTGCGTCCGTCGTCGGCGTCTATCAAGTCGAACAGCAGGGTCATGCCATTGTCTATACACAGCTGGTTTGGCTGGATATAATACATTGGCGGGTTGAGTATTTTCTTTAGCAGTTCATCGTAATGTTTTGATAGATATGGGATATAAGGATTCGATATAACCGAACGTACGGCTTTGAGACGGTATTTGTTGGAGTGGGGTATGTAGCCAGATATTCGCAAGTTGAACATGGCTGACACCAAAGTGCTTATTGGCGACAACGCAAGAGGATAGCCCGTTGTTATGTTTACGGCTTCCACCTCGTTTGGAATACTGCGTATGACCGTCTTCAGGAGTCCCTCGTCACACAACACGATGGCGGTTTTTCGTCCAGCGGCAATCCTATCCCGCTCCTTTAGCCATGAGTTTATGTGGTGAGCCTGTGCCGTCTCGGTTGGCGATGCGATATACGTTATTGACTTCTTGCCACGGAAGTTGTCATATATGGGGTCGCCATTGTCTATCTCATTTGGGAATGCATCCAGATATGAAGCCACATAATGTCCTGCTTCATTGTCCGTGTGTCCGTTCTTGCCTATGTAGTAGCGGTCGAAGTCCCAGTAGAAGGCGGCCTTGTTCTCTTTCATAAGCCTGTCGAACAATTTCTGCTCCACCTTTTGCAACACGTTGAACCCCACAAACAAGTATTTGTCATATTCAAAATGCAATGAGTCGTCGGTGGCCACCTTTCTGTATAGAGCGCCCTCATAGGTCAATCCTTCAGCCTCAATGCGTTGGTTGAATGTGGAGTATATGTCGAAAAAGTGGCTCCACAGACTAAGAAACCGCTTTTTCAGTTCAGAATTGTGCTCCTCGGAGAAGTTGCTGAAGAACTTGCGTATCACCGCCACCTGTTCCTTTGTCAGATACGACAAGTCGTCAAGTTCATGCAGGTCGCGCAGATTTGCAAACACTTTGCTTGCGTCGGCCATGTTCTTGTCGATGTCGTCGAAGTCGGCAAGCAGTATCTGTCCCCATCCGTAGAAATGGTCCAGTGTCTCGTTTATGCCCGTACACTCTATGAAGCACTTGTGCAAGTCGCATATCAGCTTTAGTTGGTCGCCCACGGCCAGTTTTGAGTGTTGCCTGTACAAGTCGCTTATGGTCACGTAGGCTGGCGACCATATCGGGCGACCGGCCTTTCTTGCCAAAATGGAGTTGAGAAACAACGATGCGCGCTTGTTCGGAAACACAACAGCTATGCGTGACAGGTCGCATCCATATTTCTTCAGTATGTCATCAGCTACGCTTTCAAGAAATGTCTTCATGCCTTTTCAATCTTGTTTGAGTAAACGAACCATAGATAACCGCTAATGTTGTTGTGTCCCATGGCTGACAACAACGACATGTATTCTCTTATTTGCGCCTTGTATTCATCCCTTGGGCGACCAAACTTGAAGTCAACGACTATGGTTTGGCTACCGTCAGTCATCACACGGTCGGGGCGGCGCTCCACGACCTTGCCCGTTGCATAGTCGGTCGTTAGTATTGTACACTCGTTGAACAGAGTCCAACGGTCGGAAAACCATTCGGCCACGCGTGGGTCGTTCAGTCTTTCGCCAAGCATAGCCACGAGTTCTTCGCGCGACTGGCCATCTTCGTACAACACGCCTTCCAACTCCATCTCTTTCAGAGCGGCAGGTATGTCGTCCTTTGTGCGTATTGTGGAGAATACTTTATGCAGCACATTACCTGTGCTTATGTATTTCTGGCGGTCGCCATCCTCTTCACCTTCGATGAAGTCGCGGCTCTTGTTGCTTTGTCTAAACTCTGCTTTAGTATCAAAAGCGTCAAACACGAAATCGATGCCGCCAGTAGGTTTGAGAAACACGTTGTCAGTAGTCTTCCCACCTGTCTTCTTGCTGCCAACGAAAAGCTCGCCGAATTCGAATGTTGTGGGCGATTCCTTGTCTATGGCTTCCGTTACCATTGCGTTTTGCAGGCTGTCTGCCATCAGCGGGATGGCCTTTTTGATAAGTGTGGAGCGATATGAGTTGCCTCTGTCGGTGCCAATTACATACAGGTTGTCGCAAGCTCGTGTAAACGCCACATATAGAAGATTTAGGTTGTCCACCACATTTTGGAAATGTTCTTGCCTGTAGTCTTTCTCATAGACGGTCTCTTTCAAGGCCTTCTCGCTAAATTCCACTGGCACGAGCGGTAACTCGTTGTATGGCTCTTCGTCAGGTTTGCACCACAGTTGTCCCTTCTGCTCCAATTTCCAGTCGCAGAAGGGTATTATCACACTGTCAAACTCAAGTCCTTTGCTCTTGTGTATCGACAGCAGTCTTATTCCGTCGATCTCGTCACACTGTATAGTGTCGCTACAGATGTGGCTGTCCCACTCCTCAAGAAACACGTCGATGCCGGCAAAGTTCTCTTCTGTGAGTTTGCCGAGCTTGTCGAAAAAGGCGCAGACATATGCGCTTTGCCCCTCGATGTCGCCCACGCGGAATATCGAGTACAATCTTTCCGCCATGTCGTATAATGGCAGTTGCACAAGTTCGCGTCGGTTTGTTGTGAAGTCGGGTGGCAGAAGCCGGTCCAAATCGTCGCAACCGGCAAGCAACTCATTGTCCGACAGTTCGCGTTTCAGAATGAAGTTCTGGTAAATCTTGGCTAGTGTGGCTTTGGCTATGGTGTCGCCTTCGCCATACAGCAGTCGTATGGCCAAGACAATGGCGTTGACGGCAAGCGAGGCATCGAGTCGAAAAGCCTCGTCGGAAACCAACTTTATCTTGGGCAACCTTTTCGCCATGTACTTCGCAATGACAGGTATGTGTTTGTTCGTTCTTATGAGTATGGCGATGCGCT
This sequence comes from Lachnospiraceae bacterium, assembly GCA_963659505.1. GTDB lineage: Bacteria > Bacteroidota > Bacteroidia > Bacteroidales > Bacteroidaceae > Prevotella. The sequence continues at coordinate 14,359 of CAVKUV010000030.1, read as the reverse complement.
GGGCTTCCACGCCTTTCTCTAGCAATTCCTCAACGATGTCGCCAATGCGTTCAAGCGTTGCCGCCTCATGGTCGGCTGAAGGCAACAGGCAGATGTTGACATACCCCTCTTCGCCGCGTGTCTTTGGCACGTCTTGGCTAACGTCGTCGTATGCCTTCAGCAGTTGCTGTGCCTCATCGCTGTCATTGTCGCCCAAGGCTTCGCTTTCCAACTGTGCCGCCACTCTGAAAAATGCGTTGTTGAACTCCACTATGCGCCGCTTTGAGCGGTAATTCACGCCCAGGTTGCGCACGTCGAGCTGTTGCTCGGAATGATGAAACTGTGCGGAGATGTCGTTGAGAAGCCGCCAGTCGCCTGCTCTCCATCTATAAATGCTCTGCTTCACATCGCCCACAATCAGGTTTTCAGCGCCACTTCTGCTCATGCACTCGAGCAGCAGTATCTTGAAGTTTGCCCATTGCAGCGTTCCCGTGTCTTGAAACTCATCAATCATGATGTGCTCCAGGCGAGTGCCTATTTTCTCGAATATGAAAGGCGAGTCACTCTCGCCAATCAGTGAGTGCAGAATATGTTGCGTGTCGCTTAGCATGAAGCGGTTTGCATCCTCGTTCATCTCCCTTATCTTCCGTTCGATGCTTCCAAGCAGACGCAATTCATACAGGTGCTTGAGAGTTTGCTCTGCCGACTTGTATGTTCGGTTTTGCCGTGGCCTCTCGGCAATGGCCTGATTGAGCAGTGGCATTAGTGACTGTTCGGCCAGAGCCATTATGTCGTCGCGCCTTTTGCTTTTCTTTGATGTCCAAGCTTCCGAATTTTCCGAAGCGGCCACCACACGTTTGCCAATACAGTCTTCCGTGAAGTCACCGTTCTTCAGTTTTATGAAGAAGCTGGCCGCTCCACCTTTGCCATACGCCAAATCCTCGACGCACAAACCGTCTTTGTCAAGGGCTTCGAAAAAACGGTCGGCATACGCAGTCATTGCATCTTTGGCTTTCTTTCGGTCGCTTTTCAGCCGGGTGATAAAGTTTTCAAGGAACTTGCCATCCTCAAGCTTTGCCGTGAGTTGGTCGCCAACAGCCCGGTAGTAGTCCTTGAATATCGTTTGTCCAAACTCCTTTATCTGCGTTATCACGTTCCAACTCTTGTCGTCGGCAATGTTGTCATACACATAGCGCATAATCCACCTAAGCTCTTCCGACTTCTTGTCGAGGCCTTCCACCAAGCTGTCTACGGCGAACTCTTCCACTTGGTCGCTCTTTAGCTCTATGCGCAGGGTGGGAGTGAGGTCAAGTTCGCGTGCCAGATTGCGCAATACCCGCTGGAAGAAAGCGTCAATGGTTTCCACTTGGAAGTGGTTGTAGTTGTGCAGCAGCAGGTGCAAGGCCACGCCAGCCCTTTGGCTTACAAACTCGGGTGTGGCATTCAGTTGTTGGCAAACGTTTTGGGTGTAGCTCTCAGAGTCGTCCAATCGTTGCCAAATGCCGTACAATTGGCTCAGTATGCGCCTTTTCATCTCTTCCGTAGCCTTGTTGGTGAAGGTCACGGCAAGTATGCCTCTGTAGCTTTGTGGATTTTCCACAAGCAGCTTTATGTATTCTGTGGCCAAAGTGAATGTCTTGCCGCTTCCTGCGCTGGCCTTATACACTATAAGTGGTTTTCCCATATGTCGGTTCTGTTTGCCGTTGTCTGTATGCTGTTTTTTGTTCCCGCTGTCGCGGTGAGCTGTTTTTTGCATCACACTTCTCACTGTTGGTGGATTGTCTATGCGCCAGTGTGCTCCTTTCGGTATTGTGTTGGCGTTTGTCCGAATGTCGTCCGGAATAGCCGAGTGAAATATACAGGGTCATTAAACCCTGTCTTGTAAGCTATTTCAGCGATGGTCGTGTCGGTCTTTTCGAGCATCATGCGTGCCTTCTTCAGTCTGAAGTCAGACACCAGTTCCTTTGGCGACAGCCCTGTGAGCGATTTCAGTTCGTTGTAGTATGAAGTCCTGCTCATCTTCGACACAGCCACAAGATCCTCAATCTTCAGCGACGAGTCGGAGTAATGCTCTTCAAGCCAATCGAGCTGCTGCTTCACAAAGTTGTAGTCGTCGGCTTGCTTGAAAGCTATTTCCTGTGGACCGATTTTCAAAACCCTCATCCTTGCCATCCTTGCCATCCGTTCTTGTCTTAGATGGAGCATGAAGATGGCCGCCGCAATGATGAGTATGATGTATATCCACACGGCCTTGGCCGACAGGAGGAAGTGTGGTGGCACTTTCACCACCACGGTGCATGTGTCGTATTTGCCAGGCTTTTCCAGCAAGAAAGCCCTTATGCGCAGTGTGTAGGTGCCTGTTGGCAAGTCGCTGTATGCCGCCATGCGCGACTCGTCGGCATTGCGCCAATTTCTGTCGTAACCCTCAAGCAGGTATTGATAGTGTATTCGGTGTTGCCACTTGAGGTTAAGTGAGGCAAACCTACATGAGAACGAGGAGCCATGGCGTGGCAGTTGAATCTTCAGACTGTCAGGGGCAATGATGCCGCCACCCACATTTGTATACGCAGCAGTCAAGTCCCCGTCAACATACATGTCGGTGACTTTCAACTTGAGCGCGTCGCCAGCCTGTCCGCCGAGCCGCTTTCGGTCAACCAAATAATATCCGTTGATGGTGCCAAACAAAGATATGCCGTTTGGCATCGTCAATGCGCACCCCTCTGAGCACATGGTGTCGTCAACACCGTCTTGCACGCCAAACACACTGACAATGCCTTTGCGTATGTCGTATGAGCATATTGTGTTGTCGGTGGAAAACCACACATTGCCGTTGTCGTCGAATGTGATTGACTTCACTTCTTCCGACGGTATCCCTGCCTTTGCCCCCAGTGTCTCAAACTTCCATTTCCCGTCGGCGGTGCGCCCCGTGCAGCGGCTCAGGCCACCGCCGTTGGTTCCTATCCACATTGTCCCGTTGGGCGCACATGCCAGACAAACGATATCGGAGTTTTGCAGTCCGGTTGAAGCCACAGTCATACCTGAAGCCTTCTCCGTGCGCACAATGCCGTTTCGGTAGCTCATCACGAGCAGTCCGTCGGTCGTTCCCACCCAAATGTTGCCTTGCTTGTCTTTGGCCAGTGTGCGCACTTTCTTGTAAGCACCGTGTGGATAGTGCCTTAGGGCATTGTTCGTGTTTAGGAACACCGTCTCGCCATTTCCTCTCCTTGTCAGAATGTTTATGCCTCCGTCGTATGTGGCAACCCAAATGTTGCCGTCGTTGTCCTCTGCCGTGCAATACACGTTGTCAGAGCTTATGCTTTGCGCATTTTTCGTGTCATGCCTAAACCTCTTGAATGCGTAGCCATCGCCGCTGCGCGTCAGTCGCACAAGTCCATCGCCCTTGCAGCTAATCCAGTAGTTGCCGTTGTGGTCATGGCTTATTCCATATATGCGTCCCAGAGGTTCGCCTTTGTCGTCAACACATAGTGTTGTCGTGTGTCCTTTGCTGTCGATTATCTGTAGCTTGCTGTTCTTGCAGCCTATCAGCAGCAGTCCGTTGCGCTCGTCATAGTGCATGGCGCGTATGTTGTTGGCATACTTCTCCTCTTGCGCGTCGAATGGCTTTATGCGCTCAATCGTAGGGTTTATTATGTCCAAACGTTCCAATCCACGGCGACTTGTTGACTCCCACACAATGCCATCGGCCGAGGCGAGGTAGCACCCAACGGTGTTCGACAGGCTCCATGGCGTTGACGGGTCGTTGTAGAAATACTCAATGCGGTCGGACATTCTGTTGTAGTATCCGAAGCCTCCACGGTTGAGTCTCACCCACACAGTGCCAGCCACTTCGCAGACCAAAGCTCCCAATGCGTCGTCTTGCGGCACAAGCACGTCTTGCAGGTAGCTTTTCGCCAATCTGCTTTTCAAGTCTAAGCGGCAAACGCCCCTGTCGTCGGTCGAGAACCATAGGTTGTTGTAGCTGTCGGCAAATAGCGAAACAACGCTTTTCCCTGCGTTGCGCAGTTTTTTCTGCATGTCGTTGCCCTTTATTGCCAGGATGTCGCCATCGGCTGTGCCTATGTACGCACGTCCGCCTTTCACGCAAATGCTCTTTATGTTTTTTGCGGCTGCGGCTTTTATCTTTATGAACTTCCCGTCCCTGTATTTCACCAAGCCATTCTTCGTGCCTATCCACACCGTGCCTTGCTTGTCCTTGCCCATGCAGTTCACGTGCAGTCCCACGCGCAACAGCTTGGCCTTGCACACACCGCTGGCCACGCTCATTTCCAACATCCCCTTGCCGCCAACAAAAGCCAATGCACTGCCGTTGTCAGTGATGCACAGTGGTGTTTCTGTTGTCATGTCACGGTTGTCGCAGAGATTTTCGAGAGGGTTCTCTATGCGGTCGGTTTCTCTGTTCACTACGAAGATGTGGCCGTCATACATTCTGAGCCACACGTTTTGCCCTTTGTCTATGGCCATTTCCACTATTCGGTTGTGCATGAACGGCAAGCCGCTGCCAATACCAGTCTCATAGTTGCGGAATGTGAAGCCGTCGAAGCGCGACACCCCGTTCCATGTGGCTATCCAGATGTAGCCATAGGCATCTTGCTTTATGTCGGCAATGGCGTTGCTCGGCAGTCCGTTGTCGGTGGAATAGTGCGACAGTGTCGCCCTGAGCGGTTGTGCCAATGCCTGAAGCGGCATTGCGGCAGCCACAAGCAGAGCGGCTTTCAGTTGTAATGCTATTATACTATATATATAATGTAAGGCGTGCATGTAGGTCCTTAGGAAAAAACGTTGCAATTTACTGCTTTTTTCCCACACTTGGCCATGCAAGCACTGAAAAAGAGCGACAATTCCGACTATTAACTATTATTAAGTGTATGCCCTACATCTTAACAATGGCGTTTCCTTATCTTTGCATAAGATAGGTTGCTGTTGGCAATTTGAAAGCGGCTATCATTACAGTAGTTTGCACTATCTCCATATTGACTATTTACTACATAACATATCTATGACTATCAACAAAAAGATTTCATTGCTCTTTGCCACATTGCCCGCAATGGCAACGGTGGCGTTTGCACAGTCGAAGGCGACAACCGCCAATGTGCAGACATCGGAAAAAGTGTTTCTCTATTGCCCCGGCGAAAAAAGCGGAATGCGCATCGCCAGCCTGTCTGACGAAGGTATGCGGGAGATAGGACAGCTGTTTTCTTCAGACTACTCCAAGTGGGGTAGCGAGAAGAGAATGTTCTCGCCCTTTGTCGCAGCCCTGCCTACAGGAGGTTATGCCGCCGTGTTCCAAGTGAACGACAAAGCCCCCTGCTTTGGCGTTGCTTATTCTGACGACCTCGTAACGTGGCGTCCGCAAGACTATCCACGCATGAGCGCGAACGGATGTTTTGCACCCGTGATACGCGACGACGGCAACGGGAAGTATACTGTATTGTTCAAGACGAAGCAAGGTGCAGTCAGACAGACAACCACAACCGACCAGTTCCGCCACTTCTCGGCCGACATCGAGGCTTCTGCCGCCGACTATGAGCGGCTATGCGCAACCAAGGACACCACCAGCGTTGGCGGAACGGCATACGTGGGAAATACTCTGCTAGTGTCGCGACAGCAACTGGCCGACATAAAGGCTTATTTTGCAAGACAGAGCGAGCTGGCCAAGCAAAACGCAGAGAGTCTTGCCGACGATGCCAAGCGTTTTGCCTATTTGGACGGAAAGCCAATGGAGGCAACACTCACCATCGACGGGGACAAAGAAAAGGCGATTAGTGACAAACTCATAGGCGTGTTCTTCGAGGACATAAGCCGTGCCGCCGACGGCGGACTTTATGCCGAGCTGGTGCAGAACCGCGACTTTGAGTATTCGCCCCGCGACCGCCGTGACTGGACTGCGTCTACCGCATGGCGCTCTTCGAATGGAAAAGTGACCATTGCGTCAAGTACTCCTCTGAGTAAAAACAATCCCAACTATGCAGTGCTCACCAACGACACCTTGTGGAACTCTGGTTGGGACGGCATTGCCCTGGCCAAGGGCGAACGCTATGACTTCAGCCTCTTTGCCAACTGCATCGGCGGCAAGGGCAAGTCGTTCACTGTGGCACTTGTCGATGGCGGCAAGGTACTGGCTTCGGCCACTGTGAAGGCCAAGGGCAAGGATGGCGTGTGGACGAAATATGCAGCCGAGCTTGTGCCAACCGAGACCACAGCGAAGGCCGAACTGCGCATCGTGGCCCACAAGGGCAACAGCGTGGCCGTCGATATGATCAGCCTTTTCCCCCGCAACACTTTCAAGGGACGCAAGAATGGATTGCGCCGCGACCTCGCGCAGACCATAGCCGACTTGCACCCCAAGTTCGTGCGTTTCCCTGGCGGTTGCATGAGCCATGGCGACGGTTTGGGCAACATCTATCACTGGCAACATACAGTAGGACCGCTTGAAGACCGCATTCCCGACCGCAACATTTGGAACTACCACCAGACGCGCGGCCTTGGTTTCTTCGAGTATTTCCAATTTTGCGAGGACATAGGCGCAGAGCCTCTGCCAGTGCTTGCGGCTGGAGTGCCTTGCCAAAACTCAGGAAGCGACAAGGATGGCTATGGCGGACAGCAGGGCGGATTGCCAATGGACGAGATGCCGGCCTACATACAGGAGTTGCTCGACCTCATTGACTGGGCCAATGGCGACCCCGCAACGAGCAAGTGGGCAAAGATGAGGGCCGATGCCGGACATCCGGCTCCGTTCAACCTTAAATATATAGGCATAGGCAACGAAGACCTCATATCCACTGCGTTTGAGGATCGCTGCCTCATGATTTGCAAGGCCATAAAGGAGCGTTATCCCGACATTGTCGTGTGTGGCACGGTGGGCCCATTCCACGACCCGTCGTCCGACTATATCGAGGGATGGAAGTTTGCCAAGGCCAACCAGAGCGTCTTCGACATGGTTGACGAGCACTACTACGAGAGTGTGGGCTGGTTTCTCAACAACCAGCACTACTACGACAACTACGACCGCACTGCCCCCAAGGTGTATTTGGGCGAGTATGCGGCACGCCAAGGCAAAGGCACCATTGATTGTGCTTTGGCCGAGGCAGCCCATCTTTGCGGCATAGAGCGCAATGGCGACGTGGTGTCAATGACTTCGTATGCGCCGCTATTGTCGAAGAACGGCAACAGCAACTGGAGTCCCGACATGATATACTTCGACAATGCCAACATACAGACAGCACCGAGCTATGAGACGCAGCGTTTGTTCTCAACATACGGGGGCGACAGGTATGTTGAGTCGTCGCTGGCGGTGGCCGACACTTTGGCCGCACACCGCATGGCGGCTACCGTGGTGAGAGACAGCAAGACGGGCAAACGCTACTTGAAGGTGGTGAACATACTGCCCGTAAGCCTCAACCTTACTATCGGCGCACGCAACTTGCCGCTCCACGGCACTCTGACCTACGATGGCTTCAACGGCAAACCTGGACAGGGCAAGGTGAAGAGCGAGACGGGCAAGTATGAGGTTAGGCAAGACGACAAGCTCGTCATAACCCTGCCGCCATACTCTTTGCGTGCAATAGAACTGTAAGCAGCACTGCCCATTCGCGGGCATCCAACGACAGAGACGGGGAGGAAACCATAAAGGCTTCTTCCCCGTCTCTGTCGTTTTGTCTGTCAAGAGAAAAAGGACACCCTACTTTCAGCATTCCTTTTTGTATTTGCTTGGCACGATGCCATATTTCTGCTTGAAGCATTTGTTGAAGTATGACGCATCCTGTATGCCCACCTTGTAGCTCACCTCGGCCACGGTCAGTTCGCCGTCGGCCAGCAAGTCGGCGGCAATCCTCATGCGCTCGTTTTGCAGGTAGCGGTTGGGCGACATCCCGGTTAGCTCCTTCGTCTTGTTGAAGAACTTGGTGCGCCCCATGCCCAGCATGGCTGCCAGTTGGTCAACGGTGAACGACGAGTCGCTTATGTGTTGCAGTATGATGTGCTGCATCTTCTCGCGAAACAGCTTGTCGGCCTGTGTGGTTATCAGCCGTGGTGTGGCGTCTTGTGGGGTGGGGCGGTCGGCTTTGTCGGTCGGCTCATGTTGGTCTTTCATGGCCGCCGCAATCCGTTGCGCCTTCCGTATGAGCTGGATTGACCGTGCGAGCAGTAGCTTGAAGTTGCATGGCTTCACCATATAGTCGTCGGCACCGGCATCGTATGACCGCATTTGGTGGTTGTCGTCGTCGAGTGCGGTGAGCATTATCACTGGAATGTAGGCCGTGGCGGCCTCGTTCTTTATCTTTTTCACCACCTCGTAGCCATTAATTCCAGGCAACATCACGTCGCATATCACTAGCGACGGCTTCTTTTCGGCCACTCCGGCCACTCCGGCCTCGCCCGTGGCATAGCTTTCCACATGGAAGTAAGCTGCCAGTTCGCCGCAAATCTGCGTCGCCATGTCGGGGTCGTCCTCTATCACGGCCACCGAAACGTCGTTCAGAGCCTTCGGGTGCATCTCCCTTATGGCTTCTTCATTTGCCTTTTGCGTCTTTCCCGTACTGTCGGCATCGAGTGCAGTGGCCTTTTGCAGTTCCTCTTTGGCGTAGGTTTCGATGGTGGTAGGCAGAGTCAGGGTGAACACGGCTCCACTGTGGCTTGCGTCGCCATGGCTGTATGTCAGCGAACCGTGGTGCAGCTCGGCCATTCTGTGGGCGGTATATAGTCCGATGCCCATTCCGCCTTGCGAGACGTTGCCGTGCATGAACGGTTGGAAGAGGCTCTGCATCTGTTCCTGGCCTATGCCCGCACCGCTGTCGGCCACAGTGAGAATTATCGATTCGCCGCTTTTGCTTAGCGTCACATCCACTTGTCCACGTTCGGGAGTGTATTTCACGGCGTTGCTTATCAGGTTGTAGACAATCGTCTCAACCATTGTGCGGTCGAAAGGCATCTCATAGTGCCGCTCAAACGGGGTGAACGTCATGCCCAAGCCTTTTGCCTTGCCCAGGTTCCACAGGTCTTGGTATATGTCGCGCACAAAGTTTACTATGTCGCCTTGCCCCACGGCAATCTTCATGTTGCCCGTGTTCACCTTTCTGAACTCCATCAGCTGGTTTACGAGCCGCAGCATGCGGCGCGTGCCACGGCGCACTGTCTGCAAGGCTGTGCGCGACGCACCTCCGTTTTCGGTTTGCAGCTTGTCCACTGCCCCTTGTATTATGGCCAAGGGCGTGCGGAACTCGTGGGCGATGTTGGTGAAGAAGTTTAGGCGGAATTCTGTAAGCTCCTTGTTGATGCGCATTTGTTGGTGCAGGCGCAGCTTTTCGCGTGCGTTGGAATAGAAGTAGATGACGGCGGCGGCGGCCATCGCCACGTATATGAGCCATGCCCAAACGGTGTTGTACCAAGGTTGGCATATCACGATGTCGAACGTGCGCTCGTCGCTCCAGCGGTTGTCGCTAATTGAGCGCAGGTGGAATGTGTAGTGGCCGGGAGCGAGGTTGCTGTATTCCACATGGTTGAGGCTCGTCAGTGGTCGCCATGTGCGGTCGAAGCCATCAAGGTAGAACTGGTAGCGGGCTGATTTGATGTCGCCATACTCAAAGTTGGAGAACGACAGCGACACGGTGTTCTCGTTGCTCTTCAGCGTGATGGCGTTAGTGTTTGCCGGGGCGAAACTGTAAGACTCGCTTTCGGGCGAAGCCTGTCCGTTGACGCTGATGTCTGTGATGAGCACGTTTACGGGGCGGCTTGCCGCACTTCTCGACAGTGGCTGTGGCGTCACGACGGCTATGCCCGACTGTGTGCCGAACAGCAGTCGCCCGTCGGTGAGGGGCAGGACGGCATTCTCCGAGTAAGTGTTGCGCACGAATGTGTTGCCAAACGAGTAGGTCTTCACGTTCATCTCCTTGCCATACACCACCGAGAGACCGTCTTCCGTGGCGGCCCAAATGTTGTTGTACTTGTCTTCGGCCAGTGCATTCACCGTGTTGTTGGCTATGCCCTGTTCCTTTGTCAGAGCCTTGCAGCTCATGCCGTGCAGATTGTCGTCGAAAGTGCATCTCACGATGCCGCTGCCCTTGCCGCCTGTCCATAGCGAACCGTCTCTTGCCGGCAGTACGCTGCGCACCTCACTGTATGGGAAATCGCTGTTCGACGGGTTGAAGCACTTGAAGTCGGCATTGCCGATGGACTTCTTCCTGGTGTCGGCCACATAAAGACCATTGTTTGTGGCCACCCATAGCCGTCCTTTTCGGTCGATGGCAAGCTCGTGCAGTCGGCTCTCGTTGAAGTTGCGGTTGAGCATGGTTCTGAAGCCAATGCCCCCGTCGGCTCGGCTTTCGGCCACAATCAGTCCCTCTTCGGTCGTGGCAATCCACACCCGCCCCATTGCGTCCTCAACCATGGCGTTAAGCATGCGGCTTGGGATGTGCCGCTTGTTGTCGCCCTTGTCGTAGTGCTCGCCGTCGATATACAGTCCGTCGTAGCGAGTGGCAATCCACTCGCGTCCTTGTCTGTCGATTATTGCCGAGCATGCGCACGAACGCATTTGTCCTACCATCGTCACCTCGCGTGTCGTGGTGTTCAGGCTATACAGGCGGTTGTCTCTTGTGGAGAACACCACGCCACCGTTTTTGCCCCTGGCAATCATGTTGACGTAGTTGGCCCAGTCGCCATTGTGGCTTGGGGCCGGCTGTATGAACGAGGCCACAGGCTGCGGAGTGACGGTTATGCGCGCCACGCCGGCATTCTCTTGCGCCACCCACACGGTGCCGTCGCTCCCCACCACAATGTCCTTCAGCACGTTGGTGTCGATTGTGGGCTGCTGGTCGCTGGCGGTGAAGTGGCGCAGTTTGTTGTTGTCGTGGTCATAAACAAACAGTCCGTTGCCGTATGTGGCTATGTAGAACAGTCCGTCGCCGCCCCTCGCCACGTTGTACAGTCGGCGGCGTTCGGCGGTGAAATGCACATCGTCAATCAGCTTCATGTGCCTTGCCTCACCTTTTGGCGGATAAATCCAAAGCTCACCGTTGGGGTTCGACTCGAAGAAGAAGCCGTCGATGGAGTCGAGCAGCAGACCGTTGGGCAGTTGCATGTTGGCTGGTTTTGAGCACACGCCCGTCTTCAGGTCGATGCAGTAGGTGCTTGGTCCGAATATCATCCATTTGTCTTGCCACACAAACGAGCTTCTTATCGTCTTCAGCAGTCCGAGAGCCGTTGGTATGTTTATCTTCTTCAGCAGCATGCCTGTTGGCGCATACACCTCAACATTGTTATTGTTGGTCAGGCATACGGCGTTGCCATTGTGCGTGCCGCCCTCCATATATGCATGGCCGCGCTTCACCATCCTTATCTTGCCGTGGCTGTCGGCCATGGCAATGCCTTTGTCTGTGGCAATCCACATGTTGTGCGCCCTGTCCTCCATCATGCGCGTTATGTGGTTGCTTGGCAGTTTGCCGTTCTCGGCGGTGTAGTCGGTGCAGGTGAACGTGCCGTTATTGTAGTTTACCCAGCGCAACCCATTCTTTGAGTCATACATCCATATGTCGTTGCCCGACATCAGTTTTCGTCTGAATGCCTTGCCCTCGTCGCCTCGTCCGGTGTAGTCGACGAAACGTCCGGTCTTCATGTCGTAACAGGCGAAGTTGAATGTTGCCGTGTGTATCCACAGCAGACTGTTTGCGCGGTCTTCATACAGATTGCCCACGTTGGCCTCCGTCTTTTTCGTCTTCTCGCTGCTTAGCGAGTAGAAGTTCACGAACGAATAGCCGTCGTATCGGCACAGGCCATAGGCGGCTCCCATCCACATGAAGCCGTATTTGTCTTGAATGATGTCGTAGACGGTGTTGCTCGAAAGTCCGTCGGCCGATGATATGCGCTTGCCTATGAGCGACATTCTGTCGATGTCAGTGGCGTTGGCGGCAAGCAGTGCCAGTGTGTATATGACGGTAAGTATGGCTAATCTTTTCATTAGTGTTGGTAGTTGGTTGCCGAGTGCAATGCAAAGTTAATGAAAAAATGCCGATGTCGGCTACTGCAGCCCGTGCTTTCTATGATATAGGCGTGTTCTATAAAGGTATAATGCAGTCCGCCCACTTGCCGTAAAGCAAGTGGGCGGACGTGGCTTTGTGTCGGTGAACTGGCTATTTCAGAAACTCGACCACCGACTTGTCGGGGCCAAGATAGAAGCCTGTCTCTGGCGGTTGGTTGTATGCCACATTCTCTGTGGCCACACTCAGTCTGTAGGGAATGTCCTCCATCAGGCAGTTGATGCGGTAGTCGGTGGGTATCGCGCTAACGTACAGGCGCAGCTCCGAACTGTCCTCGGTGCGCACGAGCACCTCCTCGCGCCAATCGCCAATGATGTCGGCGCTAAGGCAGGGGTTCGATTTTGTGCCATTGTTGAATCTGCAACCATCAAACCTGTATATCGTGTTTGCCCGTCCGGTGTTCCAGTCGTATTTCGACACGCTCTCGCGGTCGAGCATCTCGCGCAGCAAGTCGCCGTCCCACCAAATGCCGAAGTTCACAGGCAGCCAACCGCCGCCCAGTCTCATTGTGGTGTTGTTGTCGTCGTTGTCGCCCCCTTGGTCGCTGTTGTCGCCCTTTGTCTCGTTCTTGGGCTTCACCACGTTGCCCTTTATGTCGCGTATGCCGTGGCTCTCAGTGCTCCACATCTCCACGCCGGGGTTGGTCGGGTCGATGTCGGCCGCCATGCCGCGCCCCACGTCGGTGTTGCTCTTTATCTGGAATATCACCTTGCCGGTGGCGGCGTCGCGGAAGTCGCTGCCGTCGCGGCGGTTCTCATGCACGTCCCACACTTGCAGTTTGTCTGACGTGGGGTCAAATGCAGTCAGGTGCAGAGCGTCGCCGTGCCCCATGCCGGTATTATACAGTCCGCGCCCGTCGTGGTCAACGGCCATCGAGCCGTAGGTTATCTCGTCGCAGCCGTCGCCGTCAACGTCGGCTATGCGCAGGTTGTGGTTGCCCTGTCCGGCATACGACTTCCATTCGGGCGTGTTGGTGTCGAATATCCAGCGGCTCTTCAGTTTCTTTCCGTCCCAGTCCCATGCGGCAATCACTGTTCTGGTGTAGTATCCGCGGCAGAACACCGCACTTGCATGCTGTCCGTCGAAGTAGCCCACGCCAGCCAAATAGCGTTCCGACCTGTTGCCGTGGTCGTCGCCCCACGCCATCAAGTCGCCGCGTTCGGGCAGATAGCCGGTGGTGTCGAGCGCGCGCCCGGTCAGTCCGTCAAACACGGTCAGATATTCAGGGCCCGAAAGTATGTGCCCCGTCTTGTTGCTGCCCTGAAATCCCACGCGTCGCTGTGGCGGACGGCCTCCGCGCATGCGTTGCCTGTCGGGACGGCGCCCCTCGCGCCACGCCTTTTCAAACTCGGCGCGTTGCTTCTCTTCGTCGGCTCTCGACTTGTCGGCCTCGTCCTTGTGGCTTGCATACCACTCTTGCGCCTCTGCCGCCCCCTCGCGCCAGTCGGCCTTTGCGTCGCCAATTACTTGGCCAGTGCCGTCAACCGTGCCGTCGGCGGTCTTCATCATTAGTTCGGCGCGCCCGTCGCCGTCGAAGTCATACACCATGAACTGCGTGTAGTGCGCGCCGCTGCGTATGTTTTTGCCGAGGTCGATGCGCCATAGCCGGGTGCCGTCAAGGCGATAGCAGTCGATGAGAGTATTGCCTGTAAATCCGGCGTGTGAGTTGTCGTGTGCGTTCGATGGATCCCACTTCAGGAAAATCTCGTATTGTCCGTCGCCGTCAACGTCGCCCACGCTTGCGTCGTTGGCCGAATAGGTGTATGGACTGCCGTCGGGCGTGGTGCCACCCTCGGGCTTTTGCAGCGGAATGGCCAGGTAGCCGCATGGGGCGTTGGCCTTGAGGGCAAACTTGCCGTCGATGTCGCCACCGCGCACCTCGTATTCGGCGTCGCCCTTCAGCGGACTGTTGTCAACGAAGAATGTCCCACCGGTGGTCAGTGGCGCATTCGTCAGTTTGGTGCCGTTGCGGTAGACGTCGAAAGCTTGTCCCTTCTTGTCGGACGATAGTGTGCGCCAGCTCACAATCACGCTGCCGTCAGCTTGTCGCAAGGCTACAACGCCACGGTTGAGCCGCTCGCGCTGTAGTTTGTCCATGTTGTAGCGCGGCTGCGCCCATAGGGTCGCGCAAGCCGTCAGTGCGGCTGCCGCTATGAATAGTCTCTTCATGGTTGTCCTTCCCGTTCTTTTGTTTTGTTTCAGTTTTTAGTAATGCAAAAATAATTTACTCAGATTTGTACATGTACGGGCTGAAAGCCCAACAACTCCATAGCCCAGGGCAACGCCCTGGGTTTTTGTTTGTGTGCATCTATGCGCCCTGTAAGGGCAAAAGT
>CAVKUV010000029.1:0-32286 GCA_963659505.1 Lachnospiraceae bacterium | reverse complement strand
TAGAGCGTCGGATTCATAATCCGGAGGTCGTGGGTTCGGGTCCCACCCCCGCTACATTTGCAAAGGCAGTTTCCTTTTTGGCGACTGCCTTTTTTTCGTATCCATGTGTGCCTACATGCCCATTCAAACAACTAGGCTGTCCAATTAGCAATTCCATTTGTAGTGGGTGCGGTGTCCCACCGCACACCAAGCGGCAATGCGCCAGTTGCGACGTGAGACACGTCGCCCACTACCAACACACCTTCCACAATAGGAACAACAAATTGGACCGCATATTGACCACTACTTTTTTTAGTCTTCCGTTAAAGTGCATGGATTCTACACATTCAAGCGAAGGCCATCGCCACTGCACTCTTCACCGTCAATTGCGTATGAGATTGCGCCCTGCGTCGATGCGCAGGAATATGAACAGTAGTATAGTGAAGCCCCACAGCGACGATCCGCCATAGCTGAAGAACGGCAGCGGAATGCCTATCACCGGAGTAAGGCCAAGCACCATGCCAACATTGATGAACACGTGGAATAGGAATATCGACAGCACCGAATAGCCATACACGCGCCCGAAGCGGAACGGTTGGCGCTCGGCCAAGCATATAAGCCGCAATATCAGCGCGAGAAACAGCAGCAGCACACCCGCCGAACCAAGGAAGCCCTCCTCCTCGCCTACGGTGCAGAAGATGAAGTCGGTGTCTTGCTCCGGCACAAACTTGAGCTTCGTCTGCGTGCCGTTCAGGAAGCCCTTGCCCTCAAGTCCGCCCGACCCTATGGCAATCTCGCTCTGGTGCACATTGTAGCCAGCACCGGCAAGGTCGTCGTCAAGTCCAAGCAGCACGTTTATGCGCACGCGCTGGTGCGGCTCCATCACGTCGTTGAGCACATAGTCGGCCGAATAGAAGAAAGCCATAGAGCCGAGGGCAAACAGCACTATGTAATAGTAGTTGCGGAGACGAGTGCCAAGCCCCATCCACAACAGGAAACCTATGAGCGCGGCGCACACCACCAGCTGCACCACAACCACGTCGAACGGTATGACGAACTCTGAGAACAGCAATGCCAACACCGTGGCGCCAATGCACGAGAACAACATGTTGAGCGCAAGCCGCTTCTGCTGGCAATACACATACACCATGCCCGACGAGAACACCTGCACCAGCAACAGCACCACAAACTTGCCCACCGACGTGGGCGTGTCCATCAGCATGACG
This sequence comes from Lachnospiraceae bacterium, assembly GCA_963659505.1. Taxonomy (GTDB): domain Bacteria; phylum Bacteroidota; class Bacteroidia; order Bacteroidales; family Bacteroidaceae; genus Prevotella. The sequence goes on along the minus strand of CAVKUV010000029.1, from coordinate 31,081 downwards.
CTCTCAAAGCGTATGCCCACCACGAAATACACCACCGCGGCCACACCCGTAAACAGCACACTGCCGGGCATCCCCTCGCGGTAGAACACGAGGAAGAAAGCGAGATATACAAGTGCCGAACCCGTCTCGCGCTGCAACACGATGAACATCATGGGCAGCAGGATGATGCCAAGCACCGCCCCGAAGTGCTTCAGCTTGTGTATGCTGAAGCCATACACGCTCATGAACTTGGCCAGGGCGAGCGCAGTTGCAAACTTGGCGAACTCGGCCGGCTGCAAGCGCAGCGGACCCAACACGAGCCACGACCGCGACCCCTTTATCTGGTGGGGGTTGAATATCGTGACAAACAGCAAGAGCAGCAACGCCGCGTATATCACGTAGGCGAACATGTCGAAAAAGCGGTCGTCGAGCATCAGTATGACAAAGCCAAGACACAGCGATGTGCCTATCCACACTATCTGCATGCCCGAGCGCGTGCCAAGACTGAGTATGTCGGTGTCGCCATAGGTGTAGCTTGCGCCACACACGCTAATCCACCCGAATGCGAGCAACGCCACGTAGATGGCTATTGTCCACCAGTCGAGCGATCGGATTACGCCCGGTTGCTTATCTGTCGCCTGTGCCATAAGCTATACGTCTGTGCTGGAACTCGTCGGCGCGCCTCATTGACTCTGCCGAGAGTTTACCGTTGATATACTGTTCCATTATCAATCCTCCTATCGGAACGCCATAGTCGGCGCCCCAGCCGCCGTTCTCCACATACACGGCCACGGCAATCTTGGGGTTGTTCATCGGGGCGAAGCCCATGAACACCGAGTGGTCGTGGCCACGGTTCTGCGCCGTTCCCGTCTTGCCGCAAGCCTCAAAGCCATAGCGGCCCAGCAGGCGGCACGTGCCTTTCAGCGCCGAGCTGCGCATGCCGGCCACCACCGTCTCGTAAGCCTTGTGCGAGGCCATGGTGTAGTGGCGGCGCGTGTAGGCCGTGTCGAGCGGCTCGCCCTCCACCTTGCGCACCACGTGGGGAGCATAGTAGTAGCCACGGTTGGCTATTGTCGCGCCGAGGTTGGCTATCTGCAGCGGCGTGAGCGTAACCTCGCCCTGCCCTATCGAGATGCTTATCACGGTGAGTCCGTTCCACGAGCCTTTGTAAGCCTTGTCGTAGAAGCCGGCGTTGGGTATCAGTCCGCGCTTCTCGCCGGGCAGGTCGATGCCGAGCTTGTAGCCGAAGCCCATGCTCACCATGTAGTCGCGCCAGCGGTTCATGGCGTCTTGCACCGTCTTATACTTGCGGCGGTTGCCCATCATGTAGTAGAGTCCCCAGCAGAAGTAGCCGTTGCACGACGTGCTTATGGCCTCCACAAGGTTTATGGGCGAGGCATGGCCGTGGCATCCCACGTGCAGTCCACGGCAATAGAAGCCATGGTGGCACGGGAAGGCCGTCGAGGGATAGATGATGCCCTCGGTGAGGTATGTCAGCGCCTGTGTGGTCTTGAATGTCGATCCGGGCGGATACTGTCCCATGATGCTGCGGTTGAGCAGCGGCTTCCACACGTCGCGGCTCAGTTGCGAGTGGTTGCGGCTGCGCTGCCGCCCCACCATGATGCGCGGGTCGTAGGTGGGCGACGACGCCATGCACAGCACCTCGCCCGTAGACGGTTCTATCGCCACGATGCTGCCTATCTTGCCCTCAAGCAGCCGCTCGGCCAGGGCTTGGAGGTCGAGGTCGATGCTCAGCGTGAGGTTCTTGCCCGGCACGGGGCGGCGGTCGAAGCGTCCGCCCTGGTAGTTGCCCTGTATGCGCCCGTGGGCGTCGCGCAGCAGTATGCGTATGCCCTTCTCGCCGCGCAGCTGCTTCTCATACTTGCGCTCCACGCCGAGCTTGCCTATGTAGTCGCCCGGCTGGTAGTAGTCGTCCTCCTCGATGTCGCCCGGCGACACCTCGGCCACGTCGCCAAGCACGTGGGCGGCATATGGGTATTGGTATTGTCGGATGCTGCGTTTCTGCGTGTAGAAGCCGGGGAAGCGCAGCAGCTTCTCCTGGAAAACGCCAAAGTCCTTGTCGGGCAGCTGGCTCATGAACAGCTGCTCGGTGAAGCGCGAGTAGCCGGGGTTCTTCGTCCTATCCTTTATGGTGGCCATGCGGTGGTCAAACTCCTCGCGCGTTATGCCGAGCGTGGAGCACAGCTCGGCGGTGTCGATGCGCCCGGCGGCCTCGTTCATCACCACCATTATGTCGTAGGCCGGCTGGTTGTATACCATCAGCTTGCCGTGGCGGTCGGAGATTACTCCGCGCGAGGGGTATTCTATCTTCTTGAGGAAAGCGTTTGAGTCGGCGTTTTTCTTGTAGTCGTCGCTCATTATCTGCAGCACAAACAGCCGCACGATGTAGACCGTGACGATGAACACCGCCACGCCGCCAATGACAATATGCCTGTTGTCGAACCCTGACCCCTTCACTTGCGCCTCACACTCTCTATGGTGAAAATGAACAACATGGTGAACACGGCACTGCCGCCGATGCACTCAAGCCAGTGTATCCAGTTGAAGAAGCTGAACGCCTCAAGCGAGAAGAAGCAAAGGCAGTAGACCACAACGAGAATGAACACATAAGATATGTACTTGCCCACGCCGATGGAGCGCATCGACGGGGCCATGTCGGGGGCTGCGTCGCGCTGCACGAACGCGCCCAGCACGTAGGGCTGGATGGCCCCCACCAAAGTCATCGACGCGGAAGCCACGCCGGGGGTGTTGGAGAACGTGTCGATGACAAGGCCAAGAGCGAAGCACCACAGCAGCACCGCCCAACGCGGATAGCCAACGGGAAACAGTATGGCCATGTACACGTAGAGGAGTGGCGTGGCGCAGTCGAACAGGTGCATCTGGTTGAGCACCAGCACCTGCACAAGGCACAACACGGCTAACGACACCGCACGTTTCAGTATATCAGTTGACATGATTGTCTTAAAGTCTCACTTGGTTGTCTTAAAATATCACCGTGGGTGTTCTATTTCGACGAGCGCCCATCGGTGCGCATGGAGTCGCGCGCAGCCTCAATCAGACGGGCGCGCTCGGCTATGCTCTTGTCGGTTATCACATACACGTCGCGCAGATTGCCGAAGTCGGTGCTAAGCCGCAGCTTCAGCCTGTACGACAGTCCGTCGGGCGAGTTGTACACCTGCTCTATCTTGCCCACGAGCACCCCCTGGGGGAATATGGCCGAGTAGCCGCTCGTCTCCACCCAGTCGCCCCGCTTGAAGCGCGCGTGGCGCGGTATGTCCTCGACGTAAGCCACCGAGGGGTCGCCGCCATACCAGCGCAGATAGCCGAAATAGCCACGGTTGCGTATGGAGCAGCTTATGCGCGAGCCGCTGTTGAGCACGGGTATCACCACCGAGTAGTGGTCGGAAGCCATGTAGACCACGCCCACCACGCCGTTGCCTCCGGCCACGCCCATGTCCTTCTCGACACCGTCGGCGCTGCCCTTGTTGATGGTGATGAGGTTGTCGGGGCGGTCGAGCGTGTTGCTCACCACCTTGGCCAGAGTGAGGTTGTAGGTGCGCAGGTTTTGCAGCTCGGTGCTGCGCCTCACGGTGGTGTCGCCCGTCTGCTCGGCATACAGGCGCGACAGTTGGCTCACCTGGCGCTCAAGGTAGAAGTTGCGCAACGTCAGCTCCTCGTTGGCCTTGACCATCGAGAAGAATGATGTCACCGCCGAACTGCACTCGTAGACCTTGCCCGCAACGGCATTGGCCGACGAGAACCACACGCTGCCCTGATAGCCGTTGAAGCGAAACAGCAAGACCATGCTCACCACTTCGAGCACGACGAAGAGCATCCAGTTGTTGTACTTGGCAAGAAACTCCAATAAGTTGCGCATATTGCAAAAACGTCAAAATCCATAAGGCATGGCCCTGCGACTTCCCCTTCGTCACGACACATGAGCCTTGCGGCGCATCGCGAGGACTGCAAGTTGCCATGCCTTATGGCTTGTATTTACGGTCTTATAAAAATTGTCTTGGCGGCATTCGCCTCCAAAACCGCCACTTATCGCATCAAGAACGAGAAGCGGTCAACGTTCTTCAGAGCCACGCCCGCGCCCTTGGCCACGCTGTGCAATGGGTCGTCGGCAATGTGGAACGGTATGTTTATCTTGTCGGTGAGCCTCTTGTCGAGTCCGCGCAGCAATGCTCCGCCACCGCTCAGGTAGATGCCGTTCTTCACGATGTCGGCATACAGCTCGGGCGGAGTGTTCTCCAGTGCCGAGAGCACGGCGTTCTCTATCTTGGCCACCGTCTTGTCGAGGCAGTGGGCTATCTCCTGGTAGCACACGGGCACCTCCATGGGCAGTGCGGTGATGCGGTTGGGGCCACGCACGATGTAGTCTTCGGGCGCGTCGCCGCCAAGGTCGGTAAGAGCCGAACCCACATGTATCTTGATGCGCTCGGCCATGCGCTCGCTGACCTTCACGTTGTGCTGGCGGCTCATATACTCCTGGATGTCGGCGGTAAGGTCGTCGCCGGCTATCCTGATGGAGTTGTTGCACACGATGCCACCAAGCGAAATCACGGCAATCTCGGTAGAGCCGCCACCGATGTCAACAATCATGTTGCCCTCGGGGGCCTCAACGTCGATGCCAATGCCTATGGCGGCGGCCATAGGCTCGAATATCAAGTAGACGTCGCGTCCGTCGGCGTGCTCGGCAGAGTCCCTCACGGCGCGAAGCTCAACTTCGGTAGAACCCGACGGCACACCTATCACCATGCGCAGCGACGGCGAGAAAAACCGGCTGCCGGTGTGTACCATCTTTATCAGTCCGCGCATCATCTGCTCGCAAGCCGAGAAGTCGGCTATCACGCCGTCGCGCAGCGGACGTATGGTGCGTATGTTGTCGTTGGTCTTCTCATACATGAGCTTGGCCTTCTCGCCAACGGCTATCATCTTGTCGGTGCGGCGGTCGAGAGCCACCACCGACGGTTCGTCAACAACAATCTTGTCGTCGCTGATAATGATGGTGTTGGCTGTGCCAAGGTCCATCGCTATCTCCTGAACAAACGAAAAAAATCCCATTTTGTCTTTCCCTCCTTAATCCACAATGCCGCGTGCGCTTCGCCCTTTGCGGCCGCTGGCCAAAAACCGGCCAACAACCGCAAAGCGCAAAGCCTCACACAGTACCTTATTATTCAAGACTATCGTTTACTTGGCAAACCAGTTGTGTATGGCGGTGTCGTAGTGGCTGCTCACGCCAAACGCCTTGGTGGCAAACATCTTGCGGTCTTCGATGTCGGTCTGAGCGCCCTTCTTGTTCAGTATGTCGAGAAGCACGCCATACTCGGCCTTGCTCGGCACAATCACCACGTCGCTGAAGTTCTTTGCACCGGCGCGGATGAGCGAGATGCCGCCTATGTCGATCTTCTCGATGATGTCGGCTTCCGACGCTCCGCTGGCCACAGTGGCCTCGAAGGGGTAGAGGTCTACTATCACGAGGTCTATCTCGGGTATCTCATACTGTGCCATCTGCTCCTTGTCGCCCTCGTTGTCGCGGCGGGCCAGGATGCCTCCGAATATTTTGGGGTGCAGGGTCTTCACGCGTCCGCCAAGTATCGATGGATAGGTGGTCACGTCTTCCACCTTCTGGCAGGCGTAGCCAAGCGACTCAATGAATGTCTGTGTACCTCCTGTCGACAGGAATTTCACGCCCTCGGCGTTGAGTTTTGCGAGCAGTTCGTCCAAACCGTCCTTGTGGAAAACCGAAATCAATGCGGTCTTTATCTTCTTTGTTCCAGCCATAATATAACGTTATATGATGTTTTTAGGCCGCAAAGTTACTAAAAACCATTGATTTCTCAACCATTAGTGGCAACGAAAAAAAGCCTTGCGTTTATTTGGTTTATTTATTTTTTTTGCCATTGCCCGCCATGTTCGGGAAGCCTGACCGCACCTACCATTTTCGCGGTCATATCGTTTGCAAATCGTAACTATGCCATTTAGCCATCGTAAATGGCATAGTTACGGGTCGTAAACGGCATAGTTAGCACTCGTAAATGGCATAGTTAGCATGCGCAAACGGCACACTTACGAAAGGCACACGGGCACAGCGACTTGCGCAAACGGTTTATTTTGCCCAAATAATTGTTCCAAAAGCAACGGCCAACCTTGAAATTATTGGAAGTTCGGACAACTTAATAAATAGTTTTTGTATTTTTGCAGACATGGCAAGGTCGATAAAAACCAATCTTGCCAAAGACATTAAAAGAAGGTCGTCCAATTTAATGTGGCCCATATATAGTGGGGTGCGGTGTCCCACCGCACATCAAGCGGCAAGACGGCAGTTGCGACGTGAGACACGTCGCCCACTACTTGCGCACCCGCCACAATAGGGACAACAAATTGGATACCCTACCCCTTAAAAGTCAAACAATAAACAAGGTTTGCATTATGACGAAGAAGATTGTTTTATACTCGATTTGCGCGGCAACGCTGCTCACAGGATGCGACAATGCCGCCAGCGGTGCATACTCCGGAGCCGGCCTCGGCGCGATACTCGGTTCGGCCATAGGCGGAATATCGGGCGGCCCGCGCGGCAGCGACATCGGAACTCTGATGGGCATGGCCACGGGTGCCGTTGCCGGAGCGGCAATAGGCGACGCCAACCAAAAGGCGCAGCAGGAGGAATACCGCCAATACCGTGAGAGGCGCATGGCCGACTATGGGCGCTATGACAGCCGGGGGCGCGGCTACAGCGACTCGTATGGCTCAAGCGACAACGGGGGCTTCGACCCGACAAACAGCGGCGACGACCGCATAGAGATGGAGCCGACAACCACCGTGGGCGCATATCCGCAAGACGGGGCGAGCGGCAACGCGACCGACAAGGCACGCGGCGTGTACACCACGGTGCAGCCACGCTCGATATCGGTTGAACAGCTGGCGCAGACATCGCCGGGCTACAGCGTGAAGTACAACTCGCTCATCGAGGTGCGCAACGCGTCGTTTGTCGACAAGGACGGCGACGGAGTGCTGCGCGGAGGCGAGACCTGCCGCATCACGTTTGAGATAATGAACCGCTCGGGCGTGACCCTCTACGACGTGCAACCCACCGTACTGGAGACCACCGGCAACAAGCACATTCACGTATCGCCCAACCTGCGCGTGGAGAGCATCGAACCATACAAGGGCGTGCGCTACACGGCAACGGTGCTGGCCGACAAGCGGCTCAAGGACGGGCAAGCGGTGTTCAAGGTGGCTGTGGTGCAGGGCAACAACGAGATAACCTCGCAAGCAAAGGAATTTGCCGTGCAGACAAGCCGCAACTGAGTAACGGCTCTGCAACCATCGTGGTCGCAGAGCCGTTACTTTGTGTTGATGCAATGGCGACTACATCGCCACCTTCACGGTTTTCATCCCTTCCTTTATTATATATGTACCCTTGGCAGTGGGCTTGAAGCCGTCCTTTGCGCCTTCATACACCCGGTTGCCGTCGATGCCATACACGACAATGTTGTTGTCGGCGGCCTTCGCATGGCGAACGGCGGTTGTAGTCTCCTCCTCTATGTTCAGGAAGTCTTTCCACACGTCGGCCTCGCTATATGCCTGCTTCGAGCCAGCCGGCACATACAGTACGCACTTCTCAACGTCGGGACCCCAGAACACATAGTCGCCAATCTCCAGCGGCTCGGCTATGCGGCAGTGTATCTCTTCGATGGCCTCATCCATGAAGAATGCGTCGTCGCCTATCTCCTTCACTCCGCTGCCTATCACCACCGACCGCAGACTGTCGCACACCGAGAATGCGTCGTGGCCAATGCTTTCAACGTCGTCGTGTATAGTCACCTTGCGCAGCGTCTTGTTGGTGATGGCTGCTCCGTCGCCTATCCGCCTCACCGATGCCGGAACGGCGTATTCCTCGCAGTTTGCCGGAGGCAGGAATATCAGTGTTGTCTTGTCGCCATCGAGCAGTACGCCGTCAACAGATGCGTAGTTCTCGTTGCCCTCGGCCACCTCTATGGTCTTCAGTGCGTCGCAAAACTTGAACACGTCTTCGCCAAGCGTGGCCACACCACTGCCCAAGCGTGCCTTGGTCATGCTAAGGCAGTCGAAGAAGGCGTCGTCGCCTATCTCGACCACACTGTCGGGAATGTCTATCCCAAGCAGAGCCTCGTCGTAGCAGAATGCGCTCTCGCCTATGGTGGTCACGCTCTTGGGCAGGTCGATGCACTCCAGACTGGTGCAGTTGCTAAGCATGCTCTCCGATATGGCCTTCAGTCCGGCGGGAAGCACTATCGAGGCGAGCGACTCGCAACCGTCGAAGGCTCCCTCGTCGATGGTCTCAATGGAGTTGGGCAGCACAATCGAGGCCAAGGCGGTGCAGCCACTGAAGGCATCCTTGCCTATCTGCTTCACGCCATCGGCTATGTCAACCGTGGTGAGTTGCGAGTCGTCGGAGAAGGCAAACATGCCCAAGTTCTCCACCTTGGCCGGTATGTTTACCGACGAAAGGCTCGTACAGCCCGAAAAGGCGAACTCGCCAATGGTGCTGACACTCTGCGGCAGAGTGATGGATGTGAGGGCGGTGCAGCCTATGAAGGCGTAGCCCTCTATGTCGGCCACATTCTTGCCGAGCGTCACCGTGGCCATACTTGTGCAGCCCTTGAACGCGTCGTTGTCGATATAGCGCACGCTGTCGGCAACGGCAAACTCGCTTATCCCCGTGCAGTCCTCAAAGGCCGACCACTCTATGCCCTTGGCCGACGCAGACATGCGAAACGACTCAAGCTGTGTGCAGCCGCTGAAGAAGAAGTCGCCCACGATGCTGTCAACAGTGGTGTATGTGTAGTAGTATGGCTCGCCGCCGGCCACGATGTCGGCTCCGGCCATGTCGATGTGGGCGAGACTGTTGCCCACCACCTTGTCGCCATACTCGTCGACTCCGGCCAAGCGGCGCAGAAACTTGATGTCGGTACTGTTCAGCTTGCCCGTCAGCGTGAGCGAGGTAACGCTGCTGGCCTGTTCGCTGCCAACGAGAGCCGACAGTGTTCCGGCCTCGGCCACGTCAAGTGTCAGTTGCTTGCCCTCAGCATTGGCCAAGGCGCACGTGGCCAACGCCAGTGCCATGGTGCAAGTGTGCTTTGTAAAGATGTTCATGTTTTGTGTTTTGTTGTCGTCGGCCCGGTGCGCCAAGCCTCTGTTGCCATGTCTTGCGGTGCGCACCCCGCTGCGTGTTGCTTGATTGTGGGTGCAAAGTTAAGGATAATAGGTGGGGCTTAGGCAATCGAAATGGGGTTATGCGGTGGACACAAGCACAAACGGCACCCACTCGCAACACACTATAAGACAACAAAATACAGTTAAATTACGGATTTTCGATTGTGGACAACGCCGCTGACGAGCGTCAAAAAGCCGACTTCGACGCTAATAAAGGACATTGATGAATGTCAGAAAAGGACGGCGGCGAGCGTCAAAAAGCCTTGATGAAGTCATCAAGCGAACTGTATTCGTCGGTCAGGAGCATCTTCTTGTTCTTCAGTCTGTACTTGCGCTTGCGCAGAGTCGAGTCGGTAGTGTCGAGCAATATGCACTGGTCTTGGGTGCTTGTACACATCTTCAGCAGACAGCACAGGCACAGGTCTTCGGTGGAAAGGTCGCCAAAGCGCGCCACAAGGCGGTCGGTGAAGTTGTCGTAGCACAGGTTTACCGCCTCTATGATGTTCTCCATCTCCGTTTGCGACAGCGCTATCTCCTTGGCCGACGATATCTTCTTGCGCTCCTTCATGCCCTTCAGTGCCTCGATTTTCCTTATGGCCTCGTCGGTTTGCATGATGGTCTCCTTCAGTTTGCGCTGCTGGCGGCGCAGGTCGGCCACCTGCTGCTCCTTGTCGGTCAGACTGCTTTGCAGGTCGGCCTCCTTATCCTGCATGGCCTGGATGGTCATCATCAGTTCATAGTTGCGGTCTTTCATCTGCGCTATGCTTCTGGCTTGCAGCTTCTCCTTGGTCAGCATCGCCTCAGCCATGCGCCGGTGCCACCTTTGGTAGCACAGTGTGCCTATAGCGGCCACGGCAATGCCAAGCATCACCATCGCCACGATGGCAATGCCGCGCCGCTGGCTCTCGCCGGCATACTTGTTGCGCTCAGCCGCGATGACTGAGTAGTTGTACAGCCGCTGCACCTTCACCAGTTCGGTGTCGTTCTTCTGGTTGTACATCGAGTCGAGCGTGGCCGCATAGGCCGACCGGTAGGCCAAGGCTGCCTTGTAGTTACCCATCGACTCCTCCAGCGCACTCATGTCGTACAGGTAGGAAGCCCTTTGGTAGAAGTTGTCGTGCTGGCGGCCAAGGTTGATGTACATCCTGGCCGAGTCAAACTGTCCAAGACTGGTTAGCACCACGCCCTTTATGGCCATTAGCGGGCGGCGGTCGCCGTTGTGCAAGCGTGCAATGGCTTGGTCGATAACGTCGAGCGCGGCCTTGTGACGACCCGACATTTCGAGTGCCGTGGCCTTGCTCTTCAGCAGCATTCCTATGTTTGCCGTTGTGTGGGCGGTGGCTATGGCTATCGCGTGGTCGAATGTTTGCAGGGCTTTGGCGTTGTCGCCGGCATACAGATACTCCCATCCTTGCAGGTCGGTTGACTGCGCCACCTTGGCGTAGTCGCCCATCTTCACGGCACAACGCTCCGCCTTCCTGAACTTGTCGATGGCCTCGGCATAGGGCTTTTCCGACCGCAGCGTCCATCCCCATTGCTTGTAGAGCACGTAAAGCACACCGGGCGGCAATGCACCTCCGCCCGTCCTCTCGGCCAACGAGCACAGGCGCACGGCCTTGTCGTTCTCGTTAAGCCCGGCATATATTATGGCCGAGCACAGCGTGGCCATGGCGCGCAGCTCCGCACTGCCCCTTTCGGCATATCTGTTCTGAAGCATCGCAGCCACCGACACGTCGTTGGGCTTCACCCCGTTGTGGTAGTCCACTATGGCGCGCAGCATCGCAAGCCGGGCGGAGCGTTCCTCGCCAGTGGTGTCGCCAGCCTCAACTGCGGCCTTCAGATATGCGTTGGCACTGTCTTTGTTGGCCAGCGCAGTGGCCAACGACTGCTCGGAAAGGAAGCCAAAGCCTTGCTCCTCTTCGCATGAGGCGGCGAAGAAGACGACGGAGAACAGGAAAAGGAGTTTTACCAAAAGCCTCATCAGCAACGCATTTTTGCAGATTTCACAACTGCAAAAATACAACTAAAATACAATATAAATGTGGAATGGCAGTGAAAAGTATTGCTTTCGCAAGGCTGTAAGCACACCGTCGCCAAACACTATTTGTGGTTTGAAGACAGTTTGCCCGTAGCCTTCGATTGAATGGCGGCACTTGCAGACTGCTTATTCTGCCCTTGTGCTTGCTTATTCTGCCCTTGCGCCTGCTTGTTCTGCCCTTGCGCCTGCTTGTTCTGCCCTTGCGCCTGCTTGTTCTGCCCTTGCGCCTGCTTGTTCTGCCCTTGCGCCTGCTTGTTCTGCCCTTGCGCCTGCTTGTTCTGCCCTTGCGCCTGCTTGTTCTGCCCCGCCGAAGCCTTGCTTTCCGCTTGTTTGTTGTGTGCATCCTTTGCACCCGTGGCTTGCTTGTTGTGCGCATCCTTTGCGTCAGAGCCATGCTTATCGCCCTTGCCGCCAGTTATCGCCTTTTTCATCTCGCGCCATTCGGGGTGCAGCCCGTCATTGCTGGTGCCTGCCAAACTCTCGAAGTCGAACTCAAGGAAATGGTCTTCAGGCTCCGGCTTGTAAGGTATGATCACATTGTCGGCACGCTCCACTATCACCGTGGCTATGCCTTGCGACAGCATGCCAATCTCCTTGGCTGCCGCCCACGACAAGTCGATGATGCGTCCGCGCTTGAACGGGCCACGGTCTATCACCCTCACGATTACCGACTTGCCCGTGCTGGGGTTGGTCACCTTGAGCCTTGACCCGTAAGGATGCGTACGGTGGGCACACGTAAGACTGTCGTGGTGCAGCCTTTCACCGCTGCTCGTGCGCGAGCCGGTGGCTCTTTTAGAATAAAAAGAAGCCTTACCTCTCTGGAGCGTTTGGGCTTCCAAAGAGGCAAAGCTTAATGTCGTTATTATGGTTATTATCGCTAAATCTCTAAACTTCATCTATTGTTTTTAAGTCAAACAATGCCTTGCGCCATCATGGCGTTGGCCACCTTCATAAATCCGGCGATGTTGGCTCCCTTCACATAGTCGATGTATCCGTCGGCCTGTTTGCCGTATTTCACACACTGCCCGTGTATGCTGTGCATTATGTAGTGCAGCTTCTCGTCAACCTCTGCCTCGCTCCATGTCAGTCGGATGGCGTTTTGCGTCATCTCAAGTCCCGACGTGGCCACTCCGCCAGCGTTGACGGCCTTGCCCGGGGCGAACAGTTGCTTTGCCGCAATGAACTTCTCGACGGCCTCGGCGGTGCAGCCCATGTTGGAAACCTCGGCCACACACAGTGGCTTGTTGGCCAAGAGCAGGTCGGCGTCGTGTCCGTCAAGCTCGTTTTGCGTTGCGCAAGGCAACGCTATGTCGCACTTCACCTCCCACGGCTTCTTGCCTTCGAAGAACTTGGCCTCGGGGAACTCGTCGGCATAAGGTTGGCAAACATCGTTGCCACTGGCGCGCAGCTCAAGCATATAGTCTATCTTCTCGCCGCATATGCCATCCGGGTCGTATATGTAACCATCGGGGCCAGATATTGTTATCACCTTTGCGCCAAGCTCGGTGGCCTTCTTGGCAGCACCCCATGCCACGTTTCCAAATCCGCTGATGGCCACTGTCTTGCCCTTTATGTCGATGTCGCGCGTTTGGAGCATTTGGTTGACGAAGTACAAAGCTCCGTAGCCCGTTGCCTCCGGGCGTATCCGTGAGCCGCCCCACTCCAGTCCCTTGCCCGTAAGCACGCCGTTCCAGCGGTGGGTAAGCTTCTTGTACATGCCGAAGAGATAGCCAATCTCGCGTGCGCCAACGCCGATGTCACCAGCGGGGATATCCTCCTCCGGACCTATGACGCGGTAAAGTTCGGCCATGAACGACTGGCAGAAGCGCATCACCTCATTGTCCGACCGTCCACGGATGGAGAAGTCCGAGCCGCCCTTGCCGCCACCCATGGGCAGCGTGGTGAGCGCGTTCTTGAACGTCTGTTCGAAGCCGAGGAACTTCAATATGGAGAGATTGACCGATGGATGGAAGCGCAAGCCGCCCTTGTAGGGGCCTATCGCACTGTTGAACTGCACGCGGTAGCCCAAGTTGACCTGCACTTCGCCCTTGTCGTCAACCCAAGGCACACGGAACGTCACCACGCGTTCCGGTTCTACGATGCGCTCTATTATCTTGGCTTTCTCAAATTCAGGGTGCTTGTTGTAGACGTCCTCAACCGACAACAGCACTTCTCTCACTGCCTGTAAGTATTCCAACTCGCCGGGATGCTTCTGCTCCAGCTGTTGCATGATTCTTTCCACGTTCATAGTAGTAATTATTTAAAAGGTTCAATTGATGTCATTGTGTCAATGATGTATGGCAAAATTAGGCAAAACAGCGGTGACAACCAAATGAAAATACATAAAACTTTTACTTACGAAGTTACATTTTGTTAATTCAAGGGCGTCGTTTCGCCGAACAGCACCACGCCCTTCTGCCTCTTTCCATCCATCATTATCCGCAGCGGTTTGTCAAACCTCACGCGGCGCACATACTGAGTCTCATCGATTGCCTCCATGCCGTCGAGCACGTCTTTGCGGAATATGCCGTCGCCAGTGGATGTGTTAAGCGTGAAATAGCCCACGCCAAACGACGTGAGGTTCTGGAAGAAGTGGGTGCCCTGACTTGGGTCAACGCGGTAGTTCTTCAGTCCGGCCTCAACTATCACGCGCGCCGCACTGATGTGGGGCCACTTCACGGGTATGCCCAACCAGTAGTCGCTCGACCCCCAGCGCCCGGGTCCCACAAGCACATAGCCACGCCCCTCGTCGAGCATCTTGTGGTTGATACGCTCTATGTCGCGCGCTATGGCCGGGTTGTTTGCCGCGGTGAAGTTGTCGTCGGTCTTCACATACACCACGTCGGTCACATCCTCGCTCGTGCCTTGCCCGAGCGAGTTGTCCGACCGCAACAGGCACTGTTCGTCAGGAATGGTGTCGAGGTCTACGTCGAGCTTCTGCTTGCTGTCAACGATGGGGCGTATCTGCAACAGATACAACTCGCCGGTGCGGTCGTCGTTGAGGTTGCAGGCAAACTCAATCTCCACGGGGCGGCGCATCTCGCCAGCCCCAAGCTTTACAAAGTCCTGCAAAAGTTCGGGCAATGGGAACACGCCTTGCTGGAGCACGCCGCTGAAGGTGATGACCTTGCGCCCACCCTCGTATATGCCGTCGCGTATCACCTGGTCGTAAGGGTCGAACGTCGATGCAATGTAGTTGAGCGACCCGTCCTTGTCGGCCTCCTTCACGCGCAGGTTGAGAATGTTGAAGCCGTCGTCCACCTTGAAGTCCTCGCCCACGCGCTTCATGTCGAGGGCATAGAAGCGTGTCTGCGTGTCGCGCAGTGCCGTCTCCATCTCGCTCGTCTGGAGCACCTGCGCCGGGTGGTGCGGACTAACGCGCAGCGTCTGTCCGCCATCGACGATGTACTTGCCCAGTCCGAGGGCGAGGCTCACTATGCCCTCCTCGGCCTTCTCGTCGCCTATGGGATAGTAGTTGAGCGACCGCAGCACGCCGCTGAAGTTGGGGTAGAAGCGGTCGTCATAGCGCTTGCCCACCACCTCCTGCAATATCACGGCCATCTTCTCCTGGTCAATCACGTTGCTTGTGGCCGTCATGTAAGCCTTCGAGTCGCGGTAGTAGACCGACGCATACACGCCCTTGATGGCACAGGCCAGCATGCGCAGCATCTCATACTTGTCGTCGAGATAGGGTATCATGTAGGTGGAGTATATGCCAGCAAAGGGCTGGTAGTGGCTGTCTTCGAGCAGCGACGACGAGCGGATGGCGATGGGAGCCTTCACGGCGTCGAAGAAGGTGAAGAAGTCGGCAATCAGCGTGTCGGGCAACTGCGCCTTTAGGAAATGGTCAAGTATGTCTTGGTCGGCAGCGTCGCTGAGAGCTATTTGGTAGAGGTTGTTCTTGTCCATGAACTCATCGAACACATCGGTGCAGAGCACGAGTGTCTTGGGTATCGACACCGTGGCATTGCCGAAGCGTTGCAGTTCGGGGTGGCGCTTTATTATGTTGTCGAGAAAGGCCAGTCCACGCCCCTTGCCGCCCAGCGAACCGTCGCCGATGCGTGCGAAATGGCCATACTCGTCAAACTTGCCCCGGTCGAACACGGCCACGATGCCCACGTTCTTCATGCGGCGGTACTGCACTATGGCGTCGAATATTATTTGGCGGTGGGCGTCAACGTCCTGCAGGCGGTCCCATGTGACGTGCTTCAAGAACTCCGACACGGGGAATATTGCCCTTGCGCACAGCCAGCGGCTCATGTGGTTGCGGCGTATGTGGTAGAGCATTGAGTCGTTGGGTATCTTGAATATGTTGTCCTGCAAGTCCTTCAAGCTGCGTATGCGCATCACCTCCTTATGGGTGGTAAGGTCGCGGAAGATGAAGTCGCCGAAGCCCATGTGCTCCTCCATGATGTTGCGCAGGTCGATGCTCATCTTCTTCGAGCCTTTGTCAACGAAGTGGAAGCCCTCAGCCTCGGCCAGGGCGCGGTTGTCCGATTCGGAGCTTTGCAGTATCAGCGGCACGAACTCGTCCCTGCGCCTTATCTCGCGCAACAACCGGAAGCCAGCCTGCGGGTCTTTTTGCCCCTCGCGGTAGAAGCTTGCGTCGCTAATTACGCCCAGCGTGTTGTCGGCATAGCGGTTGTATAGGGCCATGGCCTCCTCATAGTTGCGCGCGAGCACCACTTTGGGTCGTCCGCGTTTGCGCTGCGCCGCCGCATGGGGGTTCAGAGCCTCGGTAGAGAAGCGCATGCTCTGCTGCAATATATAGTTGTAGAGGTTGGGAAGTATCGACGAGTAGAAGCGTATGCTGTCCTCCACGAGAATTATCGTCTGCACACCGGCCTCCTTTATGTCGTGGTCGATGTTCATCTTGTCCTCCAGCAGCTTTATTATCGACAGTATCAGGTTGGTGTTGCCCAACCAGCAGAACACGTAGTCGAATATGGAGAGGTCCTCGTTGACCATGCGCCGCCTTATGCCGTGGGAAAATGGCGTGAGCACCACGCAAGGGATGCCCGGCGACGACTGCTTCACCGCCCTGGCCACGTCGAAAGCATCGTTGTCGGCGTTGCCCGGCATGCAAATCACGAGGTCGATTACAGTAGACTTGAGTACCTCCTCGGCCTCCTCTATGGTACTCACCTTGGTGAACGTTGGCGGATAGCGCAAGCCAAGGTCCATATACTCGTCAAACAATTTCTCGTCTACTCGTCCATCGTCCTCGAGCATGAAGGCATCGTAGGGGTTGGCCACAATAAGTATGTTGAATATTCGGCGCGTCATAAGGTTTACAAACGACACGTCCCTCAGGTAGAAGCGGTTCAGCTCCGTCGGTATTTTCTTGTCCATTGCCATTCAAAAGGTTGTTTTAGGTTGCTTAGGATTGCTCCGTGTGGCCGCGTTATTTTCAGTTGGCCACGCCACAAAGTTAGCGTTTTTCCTCGAATGCGATGCTTTTGGGCAAGCATAATTGCAGGGTATTCACTCCGTTTGCATTAACTTTGCAGCACGAAATAAGCCTATTGAGCCTATTGAGCCTATTAGGCATAATAGGCATATTAGGCATATTGGGCATATTGGGCTTAATGGGCTTAATGGGCTTAATGGGCACAATAGGCATAATGGGCCTACTATGCATAATGCATTGCATCACCAAAGAAACGCAACCATGACAAGAAGCGAGATAAAGGACTTCTACGCTGGCAGAGCCAACGGACTTGCCAAAGACATACTTACGCTAAAGCGCAAGAGCCGCACACTGGTGGCTGCCGAACTGGCGACATTCATTGCGGCCATAGCCCTCGTGGCGGCCTACACCGCCATCGACGGCGCAGGGCGGTGGACACTGGCGGCAGCCACCGTGGCTCTGGCGGCATATATCGTGGCGCGGCGCATCGACGTGGCCACAGGCAACCGCATCGACAATCTTACGGCCATGCGCACCGTCTACGACAATGAGCTGCGCTATCTCGACGGCGACTTCTCACACTTCGACGACGGCACGCGATATGTTGACCCTCGCCATGAATACACCTACGACATGGACATATTTGGCCCACAATCGCTCTACAACCGCATTTGCCGCACGGCCACCACTGGCGGCGCCGACCGCCTGGCCAAGACATTGGCCACGTGCGCCATCGACGCAGGGCACAAGGCGCAGACAGCCGAGCACATAAGACTGCAACGCGAAGCCATAAGGGAAGTGGCCGCACAGGAGGCGTGGCGCACACGCTTCATCGCCACAGGCCACGCCGGCCGCATAGACACGGCAAAGGTGGCGCAGGCATTGGCCGAAGTGGGCAAGGTGGAGGTGTCGAATGTGGCCATGAGCCCCGTGCTGCTCGTCGCCGCATGGGCGGCCATCATTGGCTTCATAGCCGTGGTGGTGGCTGCGGCATGCGGCATGGTCGATGGCGGCGTGGCTGTGTGGTGGGGCATATTGCAGTTTGCAGTGGTGTTTGCGGCATGCTCAAAACCTCTGCACGCCATATCGAGCATCGTGGGGCGACTGCTTCCGCAGCTCAAGGCTTACTCCAGTCTGGCGAGACTCATGGCAGAGTCGGGACTGAAGGCCGACGACAACCGCCGCTTGGTAGATGACCTCGGAGGCGGTGATGCCGGGGCGTTGCGCTCACTGGCCGAACTTGAGGGCATCGTGGGCAAGCTCGACCGCCGTGGCAATGTGTTGGGCATGATTCTGACCAACGTACTACTGCTCAGCGACTACTTCCTCGTGCGCAGTTTTCTGCGCTGGCAGCGGCAGTACATGGATTGCATCGGGACGTGGGTCGATGCGGTGAGCGAAATGGATGCGCGCGTGTCGATGGCCACATTCAGCTACAACGAACCTCAGGCCATCGACGCCGAGGTGGCCGATAGCGACAATGTGGTGTTTGAGGCCAAGGGTATTGTCCACCCCTTCCTTGGGGCAAGGGGCGTGGCCAACGACTTCGCCATGGCCGACGGCCACTGCTACATAGTGACAGGAGCCAACATGGCAGGCAAGAGCACCTTCCTGAGGTCGATAGGCGTAAACTACATATTGGCCATGGCCGGAATGCCCGTGTTTGCGCAGAACTTGAGGGTGTCGGTGTTCGCCCTGTTCAGCAGCATGCGCACAAGCGACGACCTCGCCCACGGCATAAGCTACTTCAACGCCGAACTGCTTAGGCTGCGCCAACTGATAGATTGTTGCCAGAAGTCGCGCCGCACGCTGATAATACTCGACGAGATACTCAAGGGAACCAACTCACTCGACAAGCTGAACGGTTCGCGCATGTTTCTCGAAGCCATCGCGAAACTGCCCGTCACGGGACTTGTGGCCACCCACGACCTTGAACTTTCGAAAATGGCCGACGAGCATCCCGACCGCATCGCTAACTACTGCTTCGAGATAAAAATGGCCAACGAGATTACCTACACATACAAAATTGCGCCGGGAGTGGCGCGCAACCAAAATGCTTCGTTCCTGCTGAAGAACATTCTGAAGGGAATACACAACTAATGAACGCCGCAAGGGCATTGCCACAATGTGGGTCCCATGCGAAACGCCCTACTTCAACATCCCTATTTCGTCTACAGTCAGTCCTGTGGCACTCACGATGGTGTCCATTGGCACATTGAGCGACAGCAGTCGCTTGGCTATCTCCACCGCCTTTTGCGCCTCACCTTTCTGCACGCCGTCGTCGAAGCTAGTCTCCAACGTGTATTTCTGATACACAAGATTGTCCATGTGTTGCTTGTAGGCCCTCTTGTCCTCTTCAGACAACAGGTCATAGGCCAAGCATTTGCGTGCCTCCGAAAGTCCAGGGGCCGTTGCGTCGGCAGCAATGTTGCCTGTCTTCAGAAACGAGATCCATTCGTCGAGATTGGAAGTGGCCACCTTGTCAAAATCGTTCACCTTCAACAGAAAATACTCCGGAAACAAATCACCGGCCTCTTTCGCGCCATCGCCGTCGGCGACTTGGCCGAAGAACAGCTCCTGCTGGCGCTTGGAAAGACGCAGGATGTCGTCGTGCTCGTGCATGCCACGAAACACAGTCCTGCCATGATACACATAGTCCTTGCCCTGGCCAATACTGAAATACACTATGTTTACGGAATATACTTTCCTCACCTTTCCATATCCATCACCTATGTGTATATAGTCGGTCACGGCCTTTGAAACTCCATACAGCATACGATGGAAGTAGGTAAGCTCACGGCTGTTCTGTATTTCGAATATCACGAGTTCGCCCTTATCGCTTTCCGCAAGGATGTCCACCCTGTTGAACTTGTCTGTCTCATCGTCTTGGTTAGACTCGCTCTCCAAGAAGTTCTTTATCGTGAACCTCTCGCCGAGCAACGAGCACATCAGCCCCTCAAGCACGGCATGGTTGGCCTTATTGCGCAGCAACCGCTTCATTGCCCAGTCAAATCGTATGTAGTTCGCCATTTTCTCTCCTTTCTAATGTATTCAAACGGGATTTCATTGCGAATATACGTTTTTCCGCCGACATTACCAAAACTGAATACCTCTTTAATTTGAAGAACCGTGCTTCATTGTTGGTAAAGACAAGAAAGCACGGTTCTTCTGTTTATGCAGCATCCAACCGCTTCGGTTGGCTTCGATTAGCCGTCACTTAGATATAGTTGAAGCCATGTATGGCCTTGACGAAGCGTTCGGCATAGTCCCACGATGTGTAGGGCCAGCGGAAGCCGAGGCGGTGGAGCACCTGCGTGGTGTAGCTGTTGTCATATCCGAGCCAGCGCGCCACGTGCTGCGTGTCGCCCTCGTCGTAGGCAAACAGCGGCTGGAGCTTGGCCACCACCTTCTCGTCCTTCAGCTTCGCCTGCACCACCCTATTGAACTCGTCGTCCTCCATGGGCCTGATGCCAACACCCACGGTGTGGAGTATCTCCAGCACGTCGCCCAGCGGTATGCTGTGGTTGTTGTATGGATGGAACACCACCATCGCCTTTGGCGTTTGGGCAAGCAAGCGTATGGCCTGGCAAACGGCATCGATGGGCGAGAACTCGCAAGGCTCGTCGAGCGCACCGTAGCTCACGCACTCCAATGTGGCCAGTGCGGCGATGCGCCCCATGAAGGCGTTGCTCTTGAAGTTTATCTGAAACTCGCCGTCGCTGTTGCGCGGCGCAAGGTTACCCACACGCATTATCTTGGCCACAAGCCCACGGTCGCGTATTGCCATGAGGACAATCTTCTCGGCATCATACTTCGACCTCACATACTGATTGTCGAGTCCCTGTCCGAAGTCGAACATGCGCTCGCCAAGCTGGGTGGAAGCCGAGGGCCTTCCGTCAACACTCTGTCCGGCTATGCTGACGGTAGACACGTGGACAAGGCGCGCGCCATGACCAAGACACCAGTCAACAATGAGGCGCACACTCTCCACATTCACCTTCTCGATGTCGTCGCCGGCAGAGAAGTGCTTAACGTTGGCCGCGCAGTTGAACACCGTGTCCACGTCGTCGGGCAGACCGTCGAGACAGCTTCCGTCGGTGAGGTCGCCCCCGACAACCCTTATGCGCTTGTCGAACACCTCCTCGTCGATACCGTCGAAGTAATAGAAGAAGAGCGTGCGGAGCCGTTGTTCGGGCGTGAGCGACTTCTTGCCGCGCAGCACGCAATATATTGTGCCGCCCTCGTTTTGCAGCAGCTCGTAGAGCAAGTGTATGCCCAGGTAGCCCGTCGCTCCAGTGAGCAGCACATTGCCTATCGGCAGCCTATCGCCACTGCGCAGTGCGTCGAGGGTGTTGGCCTCAAGCACTTCGGCATAGGCCGACCGGGGCAGCCTTTCGGCCTTGCCCACCACAATCGTCTCCGATGCTACAGGCGCGGCAGCGACATTCCGCGTCACGTCGATGAAGATGGCCAGACCGCGCGGTGTCTTGTATTTGAACAAGTCCTTGTAGGTCACTCTGTAGCCCTTGGTCATCAACGAGGCCACCACCTTTATCGCACTGAGCGACGTTCCGCCACTCTTGAAGAAGTCGTCGTTGGCCCCAACCTTATCTCTCTTCAGCACAGCGGCGAACGCCTCGGCGATGGCCGTTTCCAGTTCGCCTTCGGGAGCCACGAAACTGTCTTGCCGCGCCTCCTTCAACTGCGGTTCGGGCAATGCGCGCTTGTTCACCTTGCCGTTGGGAGTCAGTGGCATCTCGTCGAGCTGCATATAGGCCGTAGGCACCATGTAGTCGGCAAGTTTTCCGGCAAGATATTCCTGCAACGCGTCGATGTCTATGTCCTTGTCGGCGGTGAAGTAGGCGCAGAGATGCTCCACGCCGCCTATCTCCCTAACGACCACACTCGTCATCTTCACATCTTCAAACCCACCTATGAGAGTCTCTATCTCACCGAGTTCTATGCGGAAGCCGCGCAACTTCACCTGACTGTCTATGCGTCCGAGATATTCTATCTGCCCGTCGGCGTTGTAGCGTGCGAGGTCGCCCGTGTGGTACACCTTCATCGTCCGGCCACCCACCACGATGTCGCAGAAGCGCTCCGCAGTAAGTTCCTCGCGGTGCCAATAGCCGCGAGCCATCTGCGCGCCACTCACGCACAACTCGCCTGCGACACCCTGGGGCAACAGATTATCCTCGGTGTCTACCACGAGGCCATACTGGTCGTAGAGCGGACGCCCAATGGGTATGTTGCGGTAGTCGCGCCCCGGCTCCACGTCGAAGAACGTTGACAGCACGGTGAACTCCGTAGGCCCATATCCGTTTATGAGCCGGCAATTGCACTTGGGGGCCACGGTCATTTTCTCGCCAGCCACAACTATATATTTCAGTGGCAGGTCGGGATACATCTGAAGCAGCATCTGCCCCAACTGCGTGGTGAACGTGCCTCCCATGATGCCGTTTTTCCTGATGAACTCGTTGAGCAGGCCGAAGTCCTTGCGCGCCTCCTGCGGCACAGGATATACCGTGCCACCCACAGTGAGCGCAGGGTAAAGGCTCTCCACCGACGTGTCAAACGAGAAGCTGGCGTGGCAGCAGATGCGGCACGTCGCGTCGAGTCCCCACTCATGGGCGGCAAACAGCACAAAGCGCACCTTGGCTCGCTGGGGAATCATCACGCCCTTGGGCTTGCCCGTAGAGCCTGATGTGTATATCATGTAGGCCAGGCTGTCGGGCGTGGCAAGATTGATGTCATTGGCCTTTGTGTCGTCGCAATTGGCAAGATAGTCGTCGATGAAAAGCGTCGTGCCGCTGAAGCCGCTGAGATCGCCGTTGGCGTTCTTCTCGTCGAACACGGCATGCGAGGTTACGAGCACCTTGCTCTCAGAGTCCTCAAGCATATAGAGCAGACGCTCGATGGGGTAGCTGTAGTCGAGCGGGATGTAGGCGCACCCGGCCTTCTCTATGCCGATGGCCGCCACGACAAACTCCTTCTGGTAGCCCAACATGACACAGACAAATGGCGAGTCGCCCTTGCCGACACCCAAATCAACAAGATGCGAGGCAAACGCGCCCGACAGATTGTTGAGCTGGGCGTAGGTGTAGGTGCCGCTCTCGTCAACCACCGCGATGTTGCCGGGGGTCTTTGCCGCCTGGCGCATGAAGAGCAAGGGGTAAGTGGTGCTGGGGTCAACGTCGAGATGCTCGCCCACCGACAGAGCCAAGAGTTCTTCGGCCTGCCTGTCGTCAACCAGCGACACGTCGTGCAGCGTGGCGCAGCGGTGCAGCGTCTGGGTGACATTGGCCACCGAGCGCAGCAGCATCTCCATGTCGGCCTTGCCGTAGCGGCGGCCATCATATTCTATGCTCATGCGGTAGTCGCCGCCTTCGGGGAATATTGTCATGACGATGGGCAGCCTCGACATGTCGAGGTCGAGCAGCATGCGCGAAGTGCCGCTGTCGGCGTTGTCGTCAAGCACTCCACCCTGGAACACGCACATTATGCTGGCGCGGATGTTCATGCGCTCCACGATGTGGGTGTATGGGAAGAAGTCTCTGGAATAGTCCTCGGCCAAGAGCCGCTGCATGGCCTTCAGATAGTCGGCCGTTGCCGTCTTCCCGTCTATTCCGATGGTCACGGGCAGCGTCTTCACAAACATGCCCACGCTCTGCATCAGCGCCGGACAGGCGTTGCGGCCTCCCGACAGTGTCAGGTACAATGGGTTGTCCTGCCGTGTCAGTCGGCTCAGCGTCAGGGCAAAGGCCGCCTGTATGTAGTCGCTCACCGTGACGTCGGCCTTGCGGCAAGCCTCCTCTATGCTTTTTGCCTGTATCTTCATCGACACCATGCCCATCCTCACACCGTCGGGCGTGGCGGAGTCGGGCATTACGGTGGCCTCAGCCCCACTAAGCAGTCTGTCAAAGTAAGCCTCGGCCTCGGCATACGCCTTTCCCTTGAGCAGTTCTTGCTCATGCAGGGCATAGTCGAAGCCCGTCACGCTCTCGCCCTCAAGCCGCTTGCCGTCGTAGGCGGCGAAGATGTCGTCGAACAGAACGTCGATCGACATGCCGTCGAACACCGTGTGGTGGGCATCGAGGAAGAGGTAGACCGCCGAGGGACATTCAACCACCTCCATGCGCAAGAGGTCGTCGGCAAGCAGGTTGAACGGATGCACCTTGGCCTGGAAGTAGTCATTGCCAGGCTCTTCGGCCACGGTAGTCACCGCCACGCTTATCTTGGCATCGTCCCTTCGCTGCATCATAACCTCGCCATCGACCATGGCGAAGTGGGCCTTCAGCATGGGATGGGCGTCAACCGCCGCCTCAGCCGCCCGTGCCAACCTTGCAGCGTCCTTGTCGGCAAAGCGGTAGAGCACGGGTATGTTGTATTGCGTGGCGTCGCTGTTCAGTTCCCAGTCGAGATACAGTCCGCGCACGTTTTCCGTCAGCGGATAGTATTCCCGCTTGTCATATTTCATCTGCTGTGTGTCTTCGCCAGCGGCGGCCTCCACGCGTGCCGCTATGCCACGCACGGTAGGCTCGGCCAAGAGGTCTTTTATGGCTATCTGCACACCGAGACGGCGCGAGAGGTTGCCTCCAAGACGCATCGCCACAATCGACGTGACACCCATGTGGCGCAGGTTGGTGGCAACGCCAAACTGGTTGTTGCCGAGCAGTTCGGCCACAATGTCGAATATCTTCTGCTCGGTCGCCGTCTGTGGAGGCACTATCTCCTCCATCTCCATTTGCGGCACAGGCAGCTCCTTGCGGTTCACCTTGCCATTGGGCGTGAGCGGCAGCTTGTCCATTCTCACATATATCTCTGGCACCATGAAGTCGGCCAGCGACTCGCCCAGGTACTTGCCCAGCGACTCGTGGCCGATCTCGCCATCGGCGGTGTAATAGGCGCAGAGCATCTGCACGCCGTTTACCTCTTTGACCGCCACCGCCGACGTGGCTATGCCCTCATATTGCGACAGGCGCGACTCTATCTCGCCTATCTCTATGCGCAGTCCGCGCAGCTTCACTTGACCGTCCATCCTGCCCAGGAAGACTATGTCGCCATCGGCGTTCCACCTTACGAGGTCGCCCGTGCGGTAGGCCCTCGCCCCATCGACCTCGACAAACTTTGCGGCGGTCATCTCCGGGTTGTTCAGATAGCCACGCCCTACGCCCTCGCCAGCCACGCACAGCTCGCCGGCCATGCCCTGGGGAACGGGGTGCATGGTGTCGTCCATCACATACAGACGGTAGTTGGCCAGCGGACGCCCGATGGGCGCATCTTCATTGTCAAGCCGCAGTTGGTAGAACGTCGAGAAGAGGGTACACTCGGTGGGTCCGTAGACGTTATACATGTCGAAGTCGGGCTTTGCCAGCGGTATGAGTTTCTCGCCACCGGTGGATATGAGTCTCATGGTGGTGTATTTGAACAGCGAGGCCAGCTGCACGCCTATCTGCGTGGTGAAGAAGCCTAGGGTAAGTCCCTGCGCCTCGATGTAGTCGTGCATGGCGTCGAGGTCCATGCGTATGTCCGACGCGAGTATGTGTACCGTGCCGCCAACGGAGAGCAGCGGGTAGAGGTCGATCATGTGTGCGTCGAAGCCGAAGTTGGCGTAGGCCGCCCCTCGGTCGGCTGCGGTCACATGGAAGTCGTGGATGTACCAGTGGCAGAAGTTCACGATGTTGTGGTGTTCCAGCACGCACCCCTTAGGGCGACCTGTCGAGCCTGAGGTGTAGAGCACCACGTATGCGTTTTCGGGCTGTGCCTTGTCGTGCTGCAAGAGTGCCACGTCGCCGTCTTCCTGGCGGTAGTGTATGTCGCCGAGGCGCGCCTCAACTTCTTCCTTGCGGATTATGTCGCCCTGGAAGTTGGGCATGGTCTCTTTCATGAGGTCGCCTTCCGTGAGCACCAGCCCCACCTTTGCGTCGGCCACCATATAGCCGAGGCGGTCTTCGGGGAAGTGGAAGTCGAGCGGCATGTATGCTCCGCCGGCCTTCATCACCGCCAGCGGATAGATGGCCATCCACTCGCTGCGGTCGATCATCACGCCCACCGTAGTCTCTGGCCTCACCCCATAGTCGCGCCTTAGCAGGATGGCGAGCCGTGTGGTCAGCTCGTCGAGTTGGCGGTAGGTGTAGCGGTGGTCTTTCCACACCACCGCCTCGGTGTCGGGGGTCGTTCGCGCCTGGTGCGCCAGCAGGTCAACGAGCGTATCGGCGTGGTCGTAGTCCAGTCGCTCGCCCGTGCCGAGGGATATAAGGCTTTGCCGCTCCTCGTCGGAGACTATGGATATGGCGTCGAGCGGCTCGTGCCAGTGTGCGGCCAACTGGCCTACGGTTGTCTTCACCGCCCCGACAAAGCGTTCTACATAGTCGGCGCAATAGAGCGAGTCGCTCGCCTCGGCTCTTATCTCCATGCTGTCGCCCATGGAATAGAGCAGCAGCGTCAGGTCGATGCTTGTCAGCTTGGTGGCCAACTGCCGCATGGCCACCTGCTGACCCTCAATGACGATGGGCTTCACCATGTCACGACCTTGATAGGCGAAGCATGTGCGCGGGGTGATACCGTTGGCGGTGCAGAAGTGGGCAAACGAATAGTCGGCCATCTGCATTGTAGTGGCCCACTCTTCGCCAACGGCCTTCACAAAGTCGGCCGCCGTCATGTCCTTGCGTGGCTCGGCCATCACCGGCACCGTCTTCTCCAGCATTCCGTATGCACAGGCCAACTTCTTGTCGAAACGTCCGTGGCGCACCGACGCGTAGGCCACCTGCTGCTGACGGCTCAGGCGCGACAGCACCAGCGCGAAGGCTGCCTGCACCAATATGTGGGCCTCTACCTTGTGGCTCTTGCTGAAGGCGGTCAGTTCGTCCTTGGGCAGTTTTGTGTTGACGACAATGGTGTTGCCCAAACTGGTCGGCTTGTTGCCGGCAAGGTCGGTGAACTCGATGCCGCCAAACTTGGCGGCGTAATATTCTGCCGCCTGCTTGTATGCGTCACTGCCACTGTGGACCATTTCCTCCTGCGCAAAACAGTACATCTGGTCGCAGCCCTGCGCCAGAGGCTTGCCATTGTAGGCGTCGGCCAACTCCTGCCTGAAGTTGAGCAGCGACGTGCCGTCCATTATCAGGTGGTGGAAGTCGTGCAGCAGGAGCTTGCGCGTGGGTGTTACGATGAGGTCGAAGCGGCACAGCGGCTCGTCGCCCACAATGTTGAATGGACGCACGTAGTTGGCCACGAAGCGGTCGGCCTCGGCGTCGGTGGCTCCAACCATGACCACGGCAATCTTCATGTCCATGTCGGCATACTGCATGGGCGTGCCATTGTCGTCAAGCAGCAGACGGGTGTGCAGCACGGGGCGCGCCTCGGCTATCTGCTTCAGGGCGTTTCTCATGCGCTCCATGTCGGTGGTTTGGGGCAGCTCGTAGAGTGCCGCCAGGTTATATTGCGTTGACTGCGGCTCGTTTTGGCAGTACAAGAACACGCCAAGCTGCGCCTGGCTCAATGGATAGCTTTTCATTGTCATGGTGGGTTTCTGAGTGGGGTGTCCAATTTGTTGTTCCTATGATGGGAAGGTGTGCAAGTAGTGGGCGACGTGTCTCACGTCGCAACTGGCGCATTGACGATTGATGTGCGGTGAGACACCGCACCCACTACAAAGTGGACATCAAATTGGACAGCCTAGTTTCTGAATGGGTTCTACTACTTTACTCCAGTCCGAAGAGCGGCGAGAAGTCGGTCATGTCGAATATCTCCCTTACGGTGTCGTTGAGGTTCTGCACCTCCACCTTGCCGCCGTTTCTCTGGGCTTTCTTCAGCAGGGTGATGAACACGCGAAGTCCCGAACTGCTTATGTACTCAAGATTGGCGCAATCGACCACCACATGGGCGGTGTCGTCGTCGGCCATGTTGTCAACATACTGCTGAAACTCTTCAGCACTGATTGCGTCGAGGTAGCCGCCCACCTCTATGATTGTCTTTCCGTCTGCTTTCTTGCTGTTTATTTCCATAGTCTTATATCTTTTTTGTCATTATCAGTTTGTTCATGCCATTCTCATACTTGTAGTCAACCGTGTCCATATGCTTGCGCAGCAGGAATATGCCCAAGCCGCCAACGGGACGGTCTTCGACGCTGAGCTTCAGGTTGGCGTCGGGCACCGCCGTTGGATCGAAGGGCTTGCCGCTGTCGGTAAGTTCGAAGCGCAAGCATGACGGCTCTGGCTCGTAGATGGCCTTCAGGCTTATCTTGCCATGGCTGTGCTTTGGATAGGCGTAGTTTATCACGTTGACGAGAGCCTCCTCCAGGGCAAGCCGCAGCGACATTACCTGGGGTTTGGGCAGCCGCAGCTCGTCGCCCAGCCCGTTGATGAACGCGGGCAGCTTGGCCAACTGGCCAATGTTGTTGTCGACGACAAGCGTCTTGCACACGCCATAGCCGATGGCGAAGAGCGTGAGGTCGTCGCTCTGTTCCGCCCCATCGACAAACAGGTTGAGCTGGTGCCTCACCTCGGCCAGCACCTCGCATGAGGTCTTGCCGCCAAGCGTGGCCAACATGCGCTCCACGCGCTGCGTTCCCATCTGCTCCTTACGGGGGTTCTCGGCCTCGGTCAGTCCGTCGGTGTAGAGCAGCAGCGTCTGCCCCTTTCGCAGCACGCAAGCCTGGTCGACATAGTCAACGCCGGGAAACAGTCCCAACGGCAGCTTGGCCACAAGCGGCAACTTGGCGCAGCCCTCGGATGCCGACAACAGGTAGGGGGCGGTGTGGCCGGCGTTGCAATAGGCAAGCTCGCCCGTGGACACGTCGAGTATGCCAAGAAGCATGGTGACGAACATCTCCGTCTGGTTGTTGCGCGAGAGGGTCTCGTTGAGCAAGGCCATCATCTCGCGCGGCGAGTCGCTCCTCGTCACCAATGTGCGAAACAGCGTACACGTCATGGCCATCACTATGGCGGCGGCGACACCCTTGCCCGACACGTCGCCTATGGCGAAGTATAGCTTGCCGTCCTTCATGCAGAAGTCGTAGAAGTCGCCGCCCACCTTGCGCGCCGGACAGAGGAATGCGTCGATGTCGATGGACTCGTAGCCCTGCGCCAGCATGAAGTCGGTGGGCAGTATCTCCATCTGTATCCTGTTGGCCACGTCAAGCTCGCCGTTCATGCGCTCCCTTATCTTGGTGGAGCTTTCAAGGTCGCTTATGTATGTCTTGAGCGACTGCTGCATGTGGGCGAAGGCGTCGCGCAGCTTGCCGAAGTCGTCGTTGGCCGACATCTCGGGCAGCGAGGCGTTGAAGTCGCCCTGGGCTATGCGGTAGGCCGAGTCGGTCATGTGGCGGATGGGGCGCACCATGCGCGAGAGCAGGATGCGGATGGACACCAGCAGCAGGATGATGCCCACCACGAGTATGCCTATGACCACAAACGACACCGAACCTATCTCGGACAATATGGTGGAATAGGGACACACACTGGCCACCGACCACCCCACGTGCGACAGCTGGTCGTAGCACACGAGCACGTCGGTGTCGTCGATTTCGCAGTGCAGATAGCCTTTTTCGCCGGCCATCATCTTGCGCCCCACCGTGGTGTAGTCGTCGTCGAAGCGCGCCAGTGAGGCTACGTTCTCCTTCAGCCGGAAGGCTGAGTCGGGATGGGCTATGACGGTGCCCTTCTTGCTAAGAATGAACGAATAGCTGTTTTTGAAGGGCTTCACCGTGCTCAGCTCGTCGGCGAGCACGTCGAGCGACACGTCGGCCACCACCACGCCCTTGATATGGTCGAGCGAATCTCTCACGGGCAGCGCATACGACACTATCGGCTTGTGGCATCCCGACCTGTCCATGTATGGCTCGGTCCATTCGCCCTTGCCATGCTCAACGGCGCTCTGAAACCACTGTGCCTGTGTGTAGTTGTACTCCGAGAGCGACAACCTGTTGTAGTGGATGTCGCCAAGGCTGTCTTCATACAGATAGTCAACCGGGGCGGTAGAGAAGTCGCCGTCGTCGCACGCCACATAGCCCACACCCAATATGAGGTAGTTGTTCTGCACAAGCTGGCCAATGAACTCCAGTGCCTTGTCGTGCTCGGCAGGGGGTATCGACAGCACCTGCCTTATGGTTAGCTCCACCGACGACTCCATCCACTCCAGCTCGTCCTCAAGGTTGAGCACTGTGGCGTTCTGCAAGGCGAAGGTGTAGAGGGCGGCCTGTTCTTCCTCCTGCTTGTGGTTGTAAGTGGCGAACAGTGCGACTATGCTGCCAAAGACGAACATGGTGATCACCAAGATGTATATATACAACCGCAACTGGAATGACATTGTGGTTTTCTTCATTGTGACGTCGTGTTTGTTGGTTCTACAATAGTTTTAGGGTGGGTTCTATAAATAGGCGACTTGCAGTGTGAGCCGCCACCATCTCATCTCTCGTCATGGCGAGGGGCGCGGCAGATGGTGTAGACATAGCCATCGCGCACCTCGGTGGTGAAGCGCGCGCCTTGCGCCAGCGGCGACGACATAAGCGAGGGCAGCCAGTCAACGAGTCCTACGCCACGCATCTTGAGCAGGGCTTCCTTGCGTGTCCACCAGCGTGTGAACTCCACCTGCGGACTGCTTGCCGACACGATGGTCTCGCGCTCTTCGGGCGAGAAGCAGTAGTCGAGCACACCGTCGTCAACCCGGTCGGGTATTTCCTCGACGTCGCACCCCACAGGCGCGCCGTCAACCACACACATCACCGCCCGTGAGCAGTGGCTCAGGTTGAAGTGCAGCTGCGGCCAGTCGGGCAGAAAGGGTTTGCCGTATTTGCCGTAGCCGAAGCGTGGGGCGACGGGACGGCCAACGCGCCCCTCAAGCAGCTGACAAAGCAGCCCGTATGACTTGGCGCACTGCAACTGGTCGGTAGTCCTCACAAAAGCTTCGGCCTTCTGCCGCCGCCACTCGGGCAGCAGCCGCAAACTGTCGCGGCATTCGTCGGCCGTGGGACTGGCAGGAAGCTCGCACAACAGGATGCTCAATGGGTCGTTATTCATGGATGATGCCTTGGTCATTTGTTTCAGGGGTCGTGCGTAATACTTTTCTATATGTGTCCAATCGTTGTGCCTCTTGGGTAGTGGGTGCGGTGTCTCACCGCACACCAAGCGTAAATGCGGCAGTTGCGACGTGAGACACGTCGCCCACTACAAGCGCCAATGTGACGCTATAGGCAACGTATTGAACGGTGTACGTATACAATATGCAAATTTACCTATTACTTTCATAAAAACGAACATTCATGTTTTTGAATTTACTCTTCACGGCCTATCTGGCGTTAATTTTGCTTAACCGTAACGGCATAGGCGATGAAAGGGAATAAGTAAGGCTCTTCTGTTAAATGCGTGGATGAATGCTATTGCCATCTTGGCCTCGAAGAGGCCGTATCTCAGTAACCCCACGTGAAGCGTAGC
>CAVKUV010000028.1:0-32389 GCA_963659505.1 Lachnospiraceae bacterium | reverse complement strand
CCGAATTTACCCTCAATAGGCTTGCGCCAATCAGTCAGAGACACTCTTCCACTTTTGGGTACAACAAATTGGAAACCTTATCAATTTATACAACTATCAAAAAGGCAATGCCCTATTCCCCGAGCATCCGCTTGATTTCCGCCGCGCTCATTTTTTTCGTCGAGAATGTTGTGGCAAGCTCATGCTCAATAGCCTTGCCTTCCTCATAAATATCTGCCATGGCATCCGAAAAGCCCCAGCCACAAACGCTTGCCCATTTCACGCATTGCTGGAGCCGCTTGTCATATTTCTCCCACAGTCCGTTGACGGCAATATACTTGACGGTCTTGTCGAAGTTGCTTTCAACAGAGTCGTAGTACTGCTCCCACATGTCTCCAAGTTCAAATGTGAACTCTGTTGCCCACTCCATATACGACACCATCAATTCCGCAAGCGCATCGTCCGACGGCTTGAGTTTCTTGAAGTCAGACACAGCCTTTCTGCATACGGCAAAACGAAGCTGCGGATCTCTACGTCTCTTGGGGTAGAACTCTTCCTTGATGATTGCCTTATACTCTTCCAACTTGCCCTTCTCATCTGGCTCAGCATAAAAATCCAGATATTCCTTGGCTTCCTTGCGGGCAGAATACAATTCAAGAACCATCTCAATGATGTCCTTCTTCTCCATTGACTGCAACAGCTTCTTTACAGTTGACTTTGACATTTCGTTTCGTAGTTATTGTAACGTTTACAAATAAGTTGCTCAGATTTGTACATGTACGGGCTGAAAGCCCAACGACTCAATAGCCCAGGGCAACGCCCTGGGTTTTGAATGTGTGTGTACCTATGCGCCCTGAAAGGGCAAAAGTATATAGCCTTGTACATTTTAGTCTATGCACTTTTGCCCCTACGGGGCGGCAGGTGATGTTCGTATATACCCAGGGCGCTGCCCTGGGCTATGTAGTATAGGGCTTTCAGCCCATCGCGGTAAAATCTACCAATAATATAAAATATGCTCGAGTTATTTTTTGAATATCACTTACCAAGCAGGGAAAGCAGCCGCATTAACGACGACCGTTCCCAAAGAGTCTGTCTCACCTTGCCCAAACATGGTCAGAGCAATGGCTATCGCCTCATTTTCATCGGCAGCATTCACCAATAAGCTAACGGTGTCCATGTCTGTGGCAATGTCCACTTGATACAAGTTCATAATTACAAATGCGCTTTCTCCCCTACCCCAGCAGCAACGCCTCGGCAAAGTGGTGGATGATGATGCCGGCAGTGACCGACACGTTCATGGAGTGCTTGGTGCCAAACTGAGGTATCTCAAGGCAGCCGTCGCACAGGTCAACCACCTCCTGGTGTACGCCCTTCACCTCGTTGCCCAGCACCACGGCATAGCGACGGCCCTGCTGTGGAACAAAGTGGTGGAGCTTGGTGCTGTGCTCCACCTGCTCCACGGCCATCACGTCGTAGCCATCAGCCTTCAAGCTAGCCACGGCCTCGGTGGCGGTGTCGAAGTGGCGCCAACTAACGCTGTCCTCAGCCCCGAGAGCAGTCTTGTGGATCTCGGCGCACGGTGGAACGGCACTTATGCCGCACAGGTAGACCGCCTCCACGCGGAAAGCGTCGCCCGTGCGGAACACGCTGCCCACATTATACATCGACCGCACGTCGTCGAGCACTACCACAAGAGGCAGCTTCTCGGCCTCCTTGAACTCCTCCACCGACAGGCGCTGCATCTCTATTGTCCTTAGTTTTCTCATAACGATTGCAAAGTTAAGCAATGTTCAAAAATAACTTGCGCAAGTTTGCGACAATATGCATCACCATAACACCATTGGAACACCATCAGAACCTCGTCAGAACGTCATGCGCACCATGAAGCGCACTCCGCTGCTATGCACACCGGGATAGTCGAGATAGTTGAGGCGGCGCGTATACTCCACGTGCAGCAGCTTGAAGATGTTGTGTATGCCCAGGGCCAGCTCCACATAGGGAGTCTTAGAGTCCATTGTGCGGCAGCCGTCGGGAAATGCCATGAGCGTGGCGTTGCCTGCATTTTGCGGCAAGTAGGGGTTGTTCTTGTCGGTGAGCGTGCCCCACAGGCACTTCACCCCGATAAACTCGCGCCACTTCAGCTTCCTTATCAGCGGCAGGCGGTTGAAGAGTTTGCCGTTGAGGTCCCAACTCACGTCGGCCGTGGCGTAGCGGTCGTTTAGGAACTCCATGTTGTTGATGAGCTGGAACGTGTTGTCCTGTATGATGTACGACAGATTGGTGGCCGGCATGCACAGCAGCAGAAACGGCACTTGGTTCCACTGCGCCCCGGCACGCACGTTGCAGTCAATCTTGCCCCAACTCTTCATCCAGAAGCGCTTGTACACCGATGCCTCGGAGTAGTTGTAGCGGTATTGTCCACCAAGAAATCCGCTAAGACCCACGGCGTGGCTCACGGTGAACACGGGCGCGTCGAGGTTGATTTTCAGTCGCCGCTGCTTGGTGTTGATGAATGTCTCGCCGGGAGCGAAGCGCAGCTCAGCCCTAAGCTCGGTGGTGCGCACGCCCACGGTGGGCGGCTGGCCGTCGGCATCGGCCATAGCCGCCATCGACATCGGGGTGAAGCACAGGTTGCCCGTGGCCTCGTTCTCCTCGGCCTTTAGCGACAGCGTGGTCTTGAAACCCCAGTCCTCCTCGCGCTCGAAGGTTATCTGCTGGCGGTTGTAGAACATCATCTTGTCGACCTTCGTCCACTTGAGCGCGGTGAACACGTTGTCCTTGTCGGTGCCCATGAACTTGTCCGACGGCGAGCACACGTCGTAGGTCGACGTGAAGGTGAGCGTGCGCTTGGGAAACTCGCGCGGCAGATAGTCCTTCTTGTTGAACGACCACACCACCTCGCCCTTGTAGTATTCGCGACGGCTCCTGAAGCCGTGGGCGTAGTAGCCACTGAAGAACAGGTGCTTGTTGAGGTTGGCCGTGGTCTGCGCACTGGCACGCAGCCGCAGTCCGTCAACGAAGTTGCTCGTTATCATGGTGTTTATCGGTCCGATGTCAACCTTGCTCGGCGTTCCCGTCTCGACGAAGTTCTCGATGAACGCCTTGGCGCCAAACACGATGTACTTGAAGCCCTTTATCTGCTCCAGGTTGTGTACGAAGGCATCCATGCCGCTCTCGCCCTTGGTCAGGCTCACCTGGCGGTATTGGTTCCAGAAAGCCTCGTCGCGCATCATGGCGTTGGCCTCCTTCACCTCCTTGGCCTTGCCCTTGAACAGCTGCTTGGGCAGCGCGTCGAAGGCATAGTCCGACAGTCGGGTGTTGCGTATCACTATCGCCTTTTGCAGAAACGAGGCAATCTTCAGTTCGGCCACCATGTCGTCTTGCACCAGCACCCACGTGCTGTCGGGCAGCTGCTTGAACTCCTGCAGCACGCGCAGGTTCTCCACGAAGTTCACGTCGCTGCGCTTGGGTATGGTAAGCTCACACCGCTTCACCTGATACGACGAGTCGGCCAGTATGTATATGTCGCCACGGAAGCCGAAGTCCTGCTGGTTGTTGGGCAGGAAGTGCAGGTGTATGCACTTCTCGTGGTCAACGTAGAGCGTGTCTTGAATGTAGAAGCGGTAGAAGGCCACCGCGTCCTTGCCTATGGGCGAGGTGAAGGGATACTGCAACAGGCGCACCTGGTCGTCGTATATGTTGACGTCGGTGAACACGTCCTTCATGGCCGTGGTCAATATGTCGCCCGTCTGAAACAGGTCGTTCACTCCCGTGGAGTTCTGTCCCTTCACTATGCTCTTCTCCGCCTTGGGCTGTTTGCGGTAGACCATCTGCGTGAGCGTCTCGTCGACCGACAGCGGCAGTATCAGCTTGCCGTTGTATGGGCACTGCTCCACCTGGTCGCGCACCCACTGCTTGTCCTTCAGCTTGGGCGAATTGAGCTTTTCGGGCGTTATGTCGTTGATGGCGAGTGTAAGCTTCTGGTATTTGTTGTATTGGTAGTAGTCACGGTTGGCCAGGTCGGTTAGCTTCTTGGCGGCCACCACCTTCTTCATCAGCTCCACGGCGGGGTTGTTCTTGCGGCTGTACCGCTGGCGCTTGGCCTTCACCGTAACCTCCTTCAGACTGCGGCTGTCGGGCTTCAGTCTGACGTTGAGCCTTGCCGGGGTGCCGGGTGCTATGGCAATGGTCTTTGTGGTGTAGCCCACCGAACTGAACGACAGTCTCCACCCATCGTGGCGCGCTATCTTGTAGTAGCCCGACAGGTTGGACGCCACGGCCACGTTGCGCCCTTGATACACCACACTGGCGTAGGGAATGCTGTCGCCCGTCTCGTCGTCAATGACATAGCCCGTCAGTTGGGCATGCAAGGGGATGGCGAGCAGCAGAAATATCATCGTGAGAATGAAGTTTCTGTTGTTTGCTTGATACATAAAAAGACAAAGTATATCGGGTGGAAAACAGGGGAGGCGAACGCTTGTTGCGCCTCCCCTGCGTGTCGTTGCGTGTGTCGCCGCCATCGCCAAGGATGCTGCGTGGCGGCAGGATTGAGGCTTAGTCTATCTCCTCGTCGGCCTCATATCCGCCCATCTCGCGTATGGCGTTCTTCAGCATGGTGTATTGCTGGTACAGGTTGTTGACGGCCTCTTCGCCCTTGGTGTAGTCGTGCATAGGACTCTTGAGGAAGAAGCTCAGGAACCGCTGCGTGCCATAGCGTCCGGCGCGCGCGGCGAGGTCGCTGAGCAGGGTGAGGTCGAGCAGCAGCGGGGCCGCCAGTATGGAGTCGCGGCAGAGGAAGTTTATCTTTATCTGCATGGGGTAGCCCATCCAGCCGAATATGTCGATGTTGTCCCAGCCCTCCTTGTTGTCGTTGCGCGGCGGATAGTAGTTGATGCGCACCTTGTGGTAGTAGTCGGTGTAGAGGTCGGGCTGGTCGTCGGGCTTGAGTATGGTTTCGAGCGTCGACAGCTTGCTCACCTCCTTGGTGTGGAAGTTGGCCGGCTCGTCGAGCACCAGTCCGTCGCGGTTGCCGAGAATGTTGGTCGAGAACCATCCGCTCAGTCCCAAGCAGCGCGTGCCTATTATTGGGGCGAAGCCGCTCTTCACGAGCGTCTGTCCAGTCTTGAAGTCCTTGCCGGCTATGGGCATGTGGGTCTTCTCGGCCAGCTCCCACATGGCCGGAATGTCTACCGTGGTGTTGGGCGCGCCCATTATGAAGGGGCATCCCTCGGCCAAGGCGGCATAGGCGTAGCACATCGAGGGGGCTATGTGCTCGCGGTCGTCGGCCTTCATGGCAGCTTCGAGGGCCGACAGCGTGTAGTGTATGTTCTCGTCGACGGGAACATATATCTCGGTCGATGCAGCCCATATCACCACAATGCGCGAGCAGCCGTTCTTCTGCTTGAAGTCGCTTATGTCGGCGCGCAGGGCCTCAACCATGTCCCAGCGCGTCTTGCAGTCCTTCACGTTGTCGCCGTCGAGCCGCTTGGCGTAGTTCTTGTCGAAGGCGGCCTTCATCGGCACCACCTTCTCCAGCTCGTCCTTCACGGGGTTGATGTCCTTCTCCTGCAGCACCTCGGCATACATGGCGGCCTGGTAGGCGTTTTGCGGATACACGTCCCACGTGCCAAAGACTATGTCGTCGAGCTTTGCCAGCGGAACGATGTCGCTATAGTGCAGGTATTTCTTGTCGGCTCCGCGCCCAACGCGTATCTTGTCGTACTGTGTCATCGAACCGACAGGCTTTGCCAGTCCTTTGCGAGCCATGAACACGCCTGTCATGAATGTTGTGGCAACGGCTCCATTGCCCACTATCATAATGCCCAATTTGCCTTCGGCAGGCTTTACATTTGTTTGTTTCATACAATAAATGGTGTTATATGTATATTGTCTTGTTGTTTCTGTTTCATTTAGTGATGGTTTCACCAAAAGTGACGGTAAAGGCCATCACTCGCCCAGCAGCTCGTCCAGGCGGACTATTGTGCGGTCGGCGGCCTTGCCGTCGTGGGTGTCGTCGGTCCAGCCTTCGCCCTTCAGCCACACGGTGCGGCATCCGGCGCGCTTGGCCGGAATGATGTCCTTGTCGTAGCTATCGCCCACCACAACGACATCGTGCGCCTCCAAGCCCAAAGCCTCCACCCCAAGGGTGAATATGCGCGGGTCGGGCTTGCGCACGCCCACCACCGCCGACTCAATCACGGCGCTGAACACGCCGTCGAGCGCAAACTCGCACAGCACGGTATTGACATTGCCGTAGAAGTTGCTCACGAGCACCAGCGGATAGCGTTGCCTAAGCCGCAGCAGCACCTTGCGGCTGCGCGCCGTCTCGGCCTTCACGCCCTCATACAGGCTGTCGAGCACTGCCCCGTGCCACTCGTCGGCCTTGAAGCCGTCAACCAGCGAGGCCACGTGCTCCATCTCGATGCGCAGTTTCACGTCGAGCGTGCGTCTGAAGGTGTAATCGGGCTGTATTATGGGGTTGCGCCCCAGCTCCCTCTCGGCATACACGTAGGCATGACGAAACGTCTGCTCATCGACAGGCACTCCCACGCGCTCGTAGGCGTGCCAAATGGTGCGCCCCCAGTGGCATCCACCCGTGTCGAGGGTTCCGCCATAGTCGAATATGTAGCCTTTTGCGTTTATGTCGTACATTGCTATGTGGCTTTTGTTCTTTCTTTTGTTTTATGTGCTTTTTGCCTTGAGCGGCTGTCACATAGCCGCGTGTTGCCGTCACGTCCACTGCGCCTTGCGCAAGGCGAGCCGCGCTATCGCCTCGGCGGCCTCGTCGCGGCAGCGCGAGAAGCTCGGCCAGTCGTTGAAGTCTATCACGCAGAAGGTGCCGTCGGGGCGCACTATGCAGTCGCCCCCATACACGTCAACCCCCACCGCGCTTGCCGCCTTTTCGGCCACGGCGTGCATCCACAGCTTGTCGAAGGCGTAGTGGTGGGGCATGCCGTTGCGCTCCTCGTCGCCAAACTTCGTCTGGCCGTCGTCGCCGGGATAGTATGTGCGGAAGAAGCCCGTGCCGCCGACACCGTAGAACTTCACCACGTCGCCCTCCACATGGGCTTGCGCCACTATGTCGCCAATGCCGCGGGCCTTCATCTCCCTCATGGCCTCGGCCATCTCTGCCGGCGTGGCCACGAAGCGCACGTCGCCTTTGGTCTCGGCCACGCCGTCGCCTCGCTTCAGCCAACAGCCCCTTGCACCCATGCCGCTGGGGGGCAACGGCACTCCGGCACGCCCAAGCGTGGCGTTCAGCCGACTGCGCTGGCAACACAGCCGCACGCCCCGACTGGCGTTCATCACCACCGCACCACGGCTCTCCTGACTGTCGAGCATGTCGAGCGTGGCGGCGTTGCGCCCCATCGACAGGCAGATGCCATAGCGGGGGCGGATGTCTTGGCTGACTTCCTCGCTGATGGTGGCCACGGCAAAGCCAGCATTGACAATCCTGTCCACCACACAGTCGAGTATGGCGGCATCCTTTTCCACCGAGTTTGGCGAATAATTTCTTGCCCTGCTTATGGCAAGCACCATGTCGCTTGCGCCTGTCGCCATGTTGCCCTCTATGCTGTGTTTGGTGATGAGTACAGAATGCTCTTGTCAATGCAAAGATATAGAATTAATCACCATTCAGACGAAAACTCTGCAATGCATTTCGGTTTTTTAAGACAATTTATCCATGCCAATGTGCCAAAACTCTTTCTTTATGTCCGTTATGTAATACCGCCGTTTAGTAATGTTCAAAAAATAAGTTGTGCAAGTTTGCCCTGTATTTTTAGTCGGTTTTGCCGGCTTCTTTGAAGGAGCATAGCGGGCTATGTGACTGAAAAGAAGTCGCAAAAACGGCAAAAAGACAGGGTGGGTCAAACCCCACAAACACATATAGACACATTTCACAAACTTGCTCAAGTTATTTTTTGAACATTACTTAGTGACGGTGAAAAAATGTGTTCGGTTGTTGTGCGCGTGAGGAAAAACACATTTGCGCACAGCACTTGGCAATGCCGAAAACCGCAGAATGTCGTATCGATTATATTGGGAAGTTGTGGCGAAGGAGCGGCAATGCTTGCTTACTTCAACCGTTGTAAGCTCTTACACCAACTGAGGTAAGCTCTTACACCAACTGAGGTAAGCTCTTACACCAACTGAAGTAAGAGAGCCTTGAGAGCGTTTCGGCATGACATTCCACTGCATTGGAGACGGCTTCCCAGTGTGGTTGTCGCCATTTTCCAGTGCGGTTATCAATCGTTCCCAATGCAATTGCTGTCATTCCCCAGTGTGGTTGTCGCCACTTTCCCAATGCGCCACTTAATATCCCCTCTGCTTGCGCCTCTCATTGCTCATCTGCTCCTTTATGCCGCCATTGTCGCGGAAGTGTCGCTTTTGCCACTCTATCAGTCCCTTAATCATGACATCGGTTTGGAGTATCAGCGTGATGGCAATGTTGCAGATAGTCTCCGCCGACCGTTCCGACAGCTTTTGTGTGTAGTCGCCTGGGGCGTTGTGTGTGCGGCAGAAGCGGCGCGTCTGCTCCGCCTTGGGCGAATTTATGGGCCATTGCTCCAGACCATGCACGCGCAGATAGTCCTTGTAGTCCTCCAGCAGCTCATGCAGACTGGCACGGTTGACGTTGGTGAGCTTTATCTCCATCTCAGTGGATGTTATGCCGTCGATGTTTCCCTCAACAATGTTCTGCTTGCCCGACCGCGCCGCCTGCACCATCTGGTCGATGGTGCGGTCGCCACGCTCCAGATACTTGTGGGCGAAATAGTAGGTGATGTCGTATATCACCACCGCCTTTTGGTAGCAGATGAGCGTGGTGTAGTCCTTGCCTTGGCGAATAAAGCCATTGTCAACGGGATGAGTCATTGGGGTTTCGTTTTTTTAATGGTTATTATTATGTTGTTGTCTTTATGGGCCTATTATGCCTATTGGGCCTATCATGCCTATTGGGCCTATTGGGCCTATCATGCCCATCGAGCCTAATATGCCCATCAAGCCTATCATGCCCATCGAGCCTATCATGCCCATTGAGCCTAATATGTCCATCAAGCCTATCATGCCCATAATCGGCACGACATTCTTTTCCTCCACAAAAATAATGATTATTTTCCACCCTTCATTCTCCACTCTCCACTAAATCAAGCTCTTTTTTTGGGCTTTACCGCTATTTGGCGTAACTTTGCAGCCGAATAGCGGCATATTATATATAGGTGTAAGGCGGAGCGCACCAGCCGCGCGCTACCACCGCCGGCACCACCCACAAAACCACAATGGCAAGACCAACCACAGAAGACTTTGAGATAATGGCGCCAGTAGGCTCGCGCGAGAGCCTGGCAGCTGCCATACAGGCCGGGGCCGACTCGGTGTACTTCGGCATAGAGAGGCTCAACATGCGCGCCCACTCGGCCAGCACATTCACCATCGACGACCTGCGCGACATTGCGGCGCAGTGCGCCAGCCACGGCATAAAGACCTACCTCACGGTGAACACCATTATATATGGCGAGGACATCGACCTGATGCACGAGATTGTGAGCGCGGCCAAGGAGGCCGGCATAAGCGCGGTGATAGCGAGCGACGTGGCCGTGATGACCTACTGCAACAGCATTGGCATGGAAGTTCACCTGTCAACCCAGCTCAACATATCAAACATCGAGGCCCTGCGCTTCTATGCGCAGTTTGCCGACGTGGTGGTGCTGGCACGCGAACTCAACATGGACCAGGTGGCCGACATCCACCGACAGATAGTGGAGCAGCACATCTGCGGCCCGTCGGGACAACTGGTGCGCATCGAGATGTTCTGCCACGGCGCACTGTGCATGGCCATCAGTGGCAAGTGCTACCTGAGCCTGGCCAACGCCGGACGGTCGGCCAACAGGGGCGAGTGCGTGCAGATATGCCGCAGGTCGTACACCGTGACCGACAATGAGACGGGCAACCAGCTGGAGATAGACAACAAGTATGTGATGAGTCCGAAAGACCTCAAGACGGTGCGCTTCATCGACCGGCTGATGAAGAGCGGCGTGCGCGTGTTCAAGATTGAGGGGCGCGCCCGCGGCCCGGAGTATGTCTACACGGTGGTGAAGTGCTACAAGGAGGCCATACAGAGCGTCATCGACGGCACCTTCGACAACGAGGAGCAGAAGGACAAGTGGGACGAGCGGTTGGCCACGGTGTTCAACCGGGGCTTCTGGGACGGCTACTACCAGGGGCAGACGCTCGGCGAGTGGAACAGCCACTACGGATCGTGCGCCACAGAGCGCAAGGTGTATATTGGCAAGGGCGTGAAGTACTTCTCGCGGCTCGGCGTGGCGGAGTTCACGGTTGACGCGGCGGAGTTCAGCGTGGGCGACAAACTGCTCATCACCGGACCTACCACGGGCGTGATATACCTCGATGCCACCGAGATTCGATATGAGCTGCAGGCCGTAGGCACGGCCCCCAAGGGTAGCCACGTGTCGATACCAGTGCCGGCGAAGGTGAGGCCGAGCGACAAACTGTTTAAACTGGAAGTGACAAACATAAAAGATTAAACTACGAATATGACCATTAACGAAGCGCAAGACGAGGTGATCGAGGAGTTTTCCGACCTCACCGACTGGATGGACAAATACCAACTGCTCATAGACCTTGGCAACGACGAGAAGCCTCTCGACGCCAAATACAAGGTGGAGAGCAACCTAATCGACGGCTGCCAAAGCCGCGTGTGGCTGCAAGCCGACTACAACGACGGCGTGATAAACTTCGCGGCCGAGAGCGACGCATTGATAGTGAAGGGCATAATAGCCCTGCTGATACGCGTGCTTAGCGGACACACGCCCGACGAGATACTTGACGCCGACCTTTACTTCATTGAGCGCATCGGACTGAAGGAGCATCTCAGCCCCACCCGAAGCAACGGTCTGCTGGCCATGGTGAAGCAGATGAGGATGTATGCGCTCGCCTTCAAGGCCAAGGCCGGGGCATAGCGAGCCGCCAAGCAACAATCATCCGACCTCATGAGAGCACTATTTCTGTCGCTCGGCATTGCCGCCTTGCTTGCGGCGTGCCGCAAGGACGCGCAGACCACGGGCACCGCTGACCACTTCGAGACTGAGGTGATAAACCCGTCAACGCCCGTGAAAGACCAGGGGCGAAGCCAAACGTGCTGGATATATGCCATGCTCGCCGCCATCGAGACGGAGCACATTGGACGGGGCGACTCGGTGAACCTGTCGCCCTACTACACCATGCGCAAGATGCTTGAGGACGAGGCCACCGAGGCTTACCTCAGCCACGGCAAGGCCAAGATGTGTACGCGCGGCACGGCGATGCGCGCACTGCGGCTGTTGCAGACCCACGGCATGGTGCCTTACGACGCCTATTGGCACGGAAAGGATGTCAACACCACCGTGCTTGGCCGCAAGATAGCTGTGGGCGTAGGCACGGCTATTGCCACCAAGGCCGGACTCGGCGCGTGCGGCAGGCGAGTCGGCCAGATGCTCGACAGTGCCTTCGGACCCGAACCGCAACGGGTGTTCATGCTACATGCCGAGTATTCGCCGCTGGAGTTTGCGCGCAGCGTGTGCGCGCCGGGAGAGTATGTGGCTCTGACGAGCTTCACCCATCATCCTTTTGGCAGCCGTTTCGCCATCGAGGTGCCTGACAACGGCGACCGCGACGAGTGCATCAACGTGCCTATCGACACGCTGATGCAGCGCATGGAACAAGCCGTGAGGCTGCACCGTGGTGTGTGCTGGGAGGGCGACACGAGCGAACCAGGCATATCGTTTGCCAACGGTACGGCGCGCCTGCCGCAGGGCAGCGACCTGTCGCAAGAGGCGCGCCAAAGGGCGTTTGAGCGATATGAGACCACCGACGACCACTGCATGGCCATAGTAGGCATAGCCCA
Source organism: Lachnospiraceae bacterium (assembly GCA_963659505.1). Classification (GTDB taxonomy): domain Bacteria; phylum Bacteroidota; class Bacteroidia; order Bacteroidales; family Bacteroidaceae; genus Prevotella. The sequence continues at coordinate 20,511 of CAVKUV010000028.1, read as the reverse complement.
CGACCGCCAAGGACGGAAATACTTCATCATGAAGAACTCGTATGGCACGGCCAATCGCTACGGCGGCTTCATGTACATGAGCTTCGACTATGCGCGGATGAAGACTATTGCCGTACTGATTTCGAACGGATACTAAGTGACAACAACACAATAATATAAAGAGAATGAAAAAGCTATTTGCGGCAGCCGTGGCCACCACACTGATGGCCTCGTGCGCCACCAACGGCAACCAACTCATTGGCGGGAAGCTCGGCGGAGAGTGGAACGTGGTGAGCATCGACGGCAAGGCCATCGACGCAAGCAAGGCCGACACACCGCCCTACATGGGCTTCGACGTGACCAGCAACAACGTTTACGGCAACGCTGGGTGCAACATGCTCACCGGGGCACTGAAGTTCAGCGAGAACAACGGCACCATCGACCTCAGTGCAATGGGTTGCACACGCATGATGTGCGCCAACATGAGCGTGGAGGACGCCATGCTCTCGGCTTTGAGCCACGCACGCAAGTATGCGGTGAAGGGCGACACTCTGACGCTGAAGAACGCATCGGGCAAGGACATAATGATGCTCATGCGCAAGTGACACCGCATAGTGGTATAAAGACCGAAAGGGCGCAGGTTCGCACATAGCGAGCCTGCGCCCTTTTGTTTTTTTGGTAGCCATAGAAAAAGCGGTATCTTCCGTTAAATGAGTAAACAATATCCTGTAACAGATTGAAGTACATAGGAGGTACGCCGCCTCGGCGTACCAAAAAGCGTTAGCTTTAACCCAAGAGCACGTTGGCTATGTAATAGGCTGCTAAAGTCTCACTGCGCCCGCCCAAACCAAGCTGCATCCAAGTCACCATGTGCATCAACAGCTTGCGACTGCCACAGGCGGTTGACAACAGAGAGCATTTCGGCCACGGTGGCGGCAGTGGTGCGCCCGCCGGCATGAGCCACGGCGAAGCCCGCCTCGCCTACCTCGATGGTGCAAAACGCACCTTCACCACCATCGGCGGCAAAGCCATAGCGGCGCAGTGCCTTGGCCGCCATGTTGCGGCGCGTGCCTTCAATGCCTGTAAGCAGCACACTGGCCACTGCCTCGCAGTCAACCCTGAACACGCCGGATGTCTCGTCGAACACAATGCCACGCCTACTGTAGAACGCAGGCAGGGTGCCATCGATGGCCAAGTCTTCGGGCGAGCCTATGCTTATGCCGCGCTGGCGGTCCATAAGCCACACGGTGTCGGCCAGTTGCAGGGCGAGTTCAAGGTCGTGGGTGGAGAGGAATATTATCTTTCCCGACTCGCGGCTTATGCGGTGGAGCAGCCTCATCACCTCCACCTTGCTCGGAAAGTCGAGAAAGGCCGTAGGCTCGTCGAGGTATATCACGGGGGTCTGCTGCGCCAGAGCCTTGGCTATCATCACCTTCTGACGCTCGCCATCGCTCAGCGCACTCATCCAGCGTTGGGCGATATGGCCTATGCCCACCATACTGATGGCCTCGTCGGCCACCTTGCCGTCGGCATCTGAATAGGATCCCCAAAAGCCCGTGTAGGGCGAACGCCCCATGAGCACCATCTCACGCACGGTCATGTTGACCACGTCGGGCTTCTCGGTGAGCACCACGCCTATGGTGCGCGCCAGTTCCTTGGCGTTGTATTCGCCTATCTCCTTGCCACCTATGTATATGCTGCCGCCTATCTTGGGCTGGAAGGCCGACAGGGTGCGCAGCAGAGTTGACTTGCCCACGCCGTTGGCACCAAGCAGGCAGGTGAGTTCGCCGCCGCGTATCTCGGCGTTTATGTCCTTGGCCACAGTGTTCAGTCCGTGCTTGTCACGGTAGCCTATCGACAGGTTGTCTATCCTTACTTTTTCTGTCATGTCTTATTGTTGTCGTTTCGCATTGCAAAGTTACGACATTTTCGCAGACGGCATTTCCATTGAAATGGTTTATGAATGGTTAAAGCTGTCATTGTTTTATACATAAAAAGCTGTTGATTATGACTAAAATGCAGATTTTCATTATATTTGCAGGCGACACTTTCACGTCGCTTACAGCTCCACAGCATACCGCCTTATCAATTCGGCAAACAGGGGATTGGCTTCAAGCACGCGCGTGCAGCCCGTCATGATCATCTGGCGGCGTGCGCGGGTGATGGCCACGTTCAGTTTGCGGTCGATGGGGCGGCCGTCTTCCATGAAGGTGTTGGCCGTGAGAAAGCCGAGCTGGAAGGGCTTCGTAACCGTGAACGAATAGATTATCACGTCGCGCTGGCTACCCTGATACCGCTCAACGGTGTCAATCGACATCTGCTCAAGTCCTTTTAGTCCAATGCGGTCTATCTCACGGCGTATCATGGCTATCTGGTTGCGGTAGGGAACAATGACGCCCACGGTGGTGCAAGGGTCGAACCGCCGGCCATAGAAGCACATGACGCGGCGCAGCACGTCGGCCACCACGCGCGCCTCGGCCACATTCGACTTCAGACTGGCTGTGTCGTCGGCAGCAAGCGGCGCGTCAACAGGCAGGAACGCCATGCGCCTTTGGCTCAACACCTCGTCGAGACTGTCGGCAATGGGCGCGTCGTAGCCCAACGACACCTCCGTCTGGTGGGGACAAGGCACGGGCATGAGCCGCTCGCGGCGGTAGAACATCTCGTTGGGGAAGGCGGCGATGTCGGGGTGCATGCGCCCCTGGCGGCGCAACACACCCACAAACTGCGTCCTGGCGCAACGCTCCTCCCACCGCAAAAGACGCTCAAAGAGCGACTGGCGGCAGTTCTCTATGCCTATGGCGCGCAGCTCCGGCTCGTCCACAGCCGACTCCGCCTCGCTCTGCGCCACCACCGCAGGCAACTGCTTGTGGTCGCCAACGAGAATGAAGCGGCTGCTGAGCAGTCCGATGATTGACGGTTCGAGTATCTGCGAAGCCTCATCGACGATGGTGAGCGAGAACTTTTTGAGGGCGAACACAAACGGACGGGCGAGCAAGGTTGACGTGGTGCCCACCACGACGCGCTCGCCCACGATGCGCCGCTGTATGTCGCTGAGCTTGGGGGATGCGCCAAGAGCAGACTCAAGCAGATGGCCCGTGAAGCGCGGGTCGCACGAACTCTCGTTGCCGATGCGCAGAAAACCGATGCCGGCACCGTCGAGCATGGCGCAAATCTCATCGACGGCACGGTTGGTATAGGCCGTCATAAGTATGGCCGAACCATCAGTGGCAAGCTCCTCCTCAACGAGAAAGCGCAACGCCATCGACGTCTTGCCCGTGCCGGGAGGCCCTTGCAGCAAGTAGTAGTCGCGCGCTTGCTTGGCGCGGAGCAGCACGTCGTCGTATGCCGGGTGGTAGCTTCGAGTGAGCGACAGCGAGGTGTCGGCCTTGGGGGCGCGCTGGCCGAGCAGCAGGTCGCGGCGGTCGCTAGGCGCGGTGACAAACGTGTGCAGACTGCGCAGCAGCGAGTTGGCCGAACTGTCGCCACCGCCATGCTCCACGGCATAGTCGCCGTCGGCAAACAAGGCCGGGTTTTGCTGGCCGTTGCTCAGCATCACGGTGATGCTGTCGGTGGCTATTTCGCTGAGCGTACCCCTGTGGAGTATGCTCCGCCTCACGTCGGGGGTGCCGTTGTAGGCGTAGATATACACCATGTCGCCACGGCGGAAGTTGGGAAGGAAGTCGGCCCCGTAGTCGGGAACGGCAAACGTGAGAAGGTCGAAGCCGCTGTATTCCGACGAGCACCGCTTGCCGGTGATGCGCAGCGAGGTGTATATGTTGCCCGTATCCTGCTTTGCGGCCAGTGGCATGTTCCACAAGTCGGCCACAGAGCCGGTGACGCCCTCCTGCGAACCCACTTTTTGGGCGAGTTGCTCGCGATAGACAAACGTGGCCATGCGCACAAAATAGGCGCGCTCGGTGGGCGACATGCGGTGGAGAGGCGCGGTGACGGCCTCTGTCTGCGGACGGATGTAGCCCTCAAACAGGCGGTTGCGCAGTCCATACTCGTTGATGGCTTCGGGTCCAAGCCGCTCCATCACCGCCCCGAAGCCGCCCTTGCCCATAAGAAACTCGCCGGCAACGATGCGGTTGCGCAGTTTGATGGCCTCACGAAACAGGCTCCGGTAGAAGTTCACGGCAAGCAGTCCCTCGGCGGCCTTATACTTTGAGTAGAGAAGGCGCATATCGACAGTCTTGTCGGTTATGCCGTAGTTGTAGCGCAGCACACCGTAGTAGAGCAGCAGCTGCACATAGTGCGACTCATGATAGCGGTGGTGCGAGCCAGGACGCTGTGCGCCGGGCATGGCGAGCTTGCCCGACTTCTGCTCGACAAGCAGTTTCATGTCGGTGGTCATGAGGTCGGCGCGCCCCTGCAAACCAAGGCTCTCGCACACAAACGACGGCTCAAGCATGGCCTTCTGGCGGTCGTAGCCGCCGGTGCGCCCCTCCTGGGGCTTGGCAAACAGCGTGGCGACCACCTCCTTCAGGTTTTCGGCCTGTTTGCTTGCGTCGTCAACAAACGTCTGGGCGTTGAAGCCGGGGCATGAGCAGAACTGCATGGCCTGGCGCTTGAATGAGTTGTTGATGGTGTCGTTGAGCCGGAAGTCGGCGTTGTTGATGATGTCGTCGAGCGCACTGCCGGCAAAGTTTCCCAAGAGTATGGGTTGACTGTTGGGGCGTGGGCGCAGACGGTTGATGGTGTAGGCCAGCGGACTGTGGCCATACTCGGTGAAACAGGCGGCAATGGAACTGATGTCAACGAGGAAGTCAGGCTCAACCACCACCAGTCCCGGACGGATGCGACCAGCGTCGGCGTGGCTGTCGAGCAGGTTGAGCTGCATGCCCTTGGCAAGAAGCCTATGGAGATAGGCGTAGTCGTGGCCGTCGCCACGGTCGGAGCAGTCTATCGATATGGCGGTGCCACCATGGTCGTCGTCGGTGGTGGCATATATAAAGGTGTCGTCCCAACTGTCAACGATGCAGCGCATGCGCGCCACGTTGGGCACGCCGCCCTTCGCCGCCGGACGGTTGCATGGCGGAAGCACGGCAAGCAGCCTCTGCGGCACATCCACGGCAAACACCGCCGATATGAAGAGGCTGAGCGCGCGCAAGTCGTAGAGGCGTTCGCTGCGACTGAGCGGTTCGCCACTGTTGGAGTGGCGGCGCATGGCCTGTATGGCCACCTTGTCGGCAGTGGCCACGCCATACATCTTGCACAGGAAATCGACCTGCGCAAACACGCTGCCGAAGCTCATTGCCGAGCGGCGCGTGCCTTCGGCGCAAGCCAGCACAAGCGTCTCGTGCATGCGCCGGTTTACCGCCGTGTCGCCTTCGGGGGCATTGGCCATGTCGAGACAACTGTCAAACAGGTCGTCGGCTGTGGCCTGACCTGTGCGGAAGCTTTCTTTTTTGTTTGCCATTGATATGTTGTTTGTTGGGTGGGGCGCGCCTTCAAGTTGCCAAGCGCAGCCTATCTTGGCGTGCAAAGTTAAATGTTTTCCTGCTGAAAACCGCAGCATCCGCAAGCCACAGCGTCACAAAAGGCCTGACTGTGCGCACATTCTGCTTTTCATAGTCGAGCAATGTGGACAAAAAGCCTTAACTTTGCACACAGAAGTCACCTGGACTTTTATGGATTTCAAGATTTGCCTTTATTCTTGAGGTGATTTTTGGCCTTGAAGAGGGAGTGTAGCGAGCTGCACGACCGATGAAAGACCAACAAGCGGCCAAGAAGAAAGGTGAAGATTGAAGGGCGGTTCTATAAATTACCGCCGTAACTAAAAACAGAATATTATGGGATTACGTTTTGCTGTCTTTTGGACTCTTTTCGGCCCATATCGCCACCTCGCTCGGTCACAATGCCCGCATTGCTCCCTTGCCCGCTGACGATATGCACTCGAAAATATTCTCAAAATCCAGCAAAGCTAATTTACAGAACCACCCTAAAATAAGAAGAGATAAAAGAGCCATAAATCTTCGTCAGAAAAGTTTAGACGACTTCACATATTCGAAACAACTTTAAAACGCTATAACAATGAACATTTGGAAGAAATGCCTGCCCGACGTGCTGGCATTACTGCTGTTTGCGGTGCTCTCGTTCGCCTACTTCTTCCCGGCCGACATCGAGGGACGCATACTTTACCAGAACGACCACGCCGCCGGACGGGGCATGGGCATGGAGCAAAAAGAGTATTATGAGCGCACTGGCGAGCGCACACGCTGGACCAACTCCATATTCAGCGGAATGCCAACCTACCAGACCTCGCCGTCGTACGACAGCGGGGCGGTGCTCGGCCAACTGTCGTCGGCGTCGCACCTGTGGTTGCCGGGCGAGATGGGCTACGTGTTTCTCTACCTCTTCGGCTTCTACCTGCTGCTCCGGGCGTTCGACTTCCGACAGTCGCTGGCCGCCCTCGGCTCCATAATATGGGCGTTCAGCAGCTACTTCTTCATCATCATCGCCGCCGGACACATCTGGAAGGTGTGGGCGCTGGGCTTCCTGCCGCCCATGATTGCCGGCATAGTGCTGGCCTACAGGGGCAAATACCTGTGGGGACTGCTTGTGACGGCTCTGTTCACCGGACTTGAGGTGCATGCCAACCACGTGCAGATGACCTACTACTACCTGTTTGTCATACTGCTGATGTTCATAGCCTTCCTCGTCGACGCGGCAATGAAGCGCGAGTGGAAGCGGTTTGGCAAGGCCACGGCGGTGTGCATAGTGGGCGCGGCGATAGGCGTGAGCCTCAACATATCCAACCTGTACCACACGTGGCAGTATGGCAAGGAGTCGATGCGCGGCAAGAGCGAACTTGTGAAGAAGGACGTGGCCAAGGACAACCAGACCGACAGCGGACTGGAACGCGACTACATAACGGGCTGGAGCTACGGCATCGACGAGACATGGTCGCTGCTGATACCCAACGTGAAGGGTGGCGCCAGCGTGCCGATGGTGCAGAGCAAGACGGCCATGGAGCACGCCGACAACATGTATCTGCCCGTATACCAGCAGATAGGCCAGTACTGGGGCGAGCAGCCCGGCACGAGCGGCCCGGTGTATGTGGGGGCTTTCGTGCTCATGCTGTTCATCCTGGGCCTGTTCATAGTGAAGGGACCGATGAAGTGGGCGCTGCTTGCGGCCACGATATTGTCGGTACTGCTGTCGTGGGGCCACAACTTCATGGGCTTCACCAACTTCTTCATCGACCACATACCGATGTACTCCAAGTTCCGCACGGTGGCCTCGATACTCGTGATTGCCGAGTTCACCATACCGCTCTTGGCCATGCTCGCGCTGAAGCGCATAGTGGAGGAGCCTGAGGTGCTCACCAAGAAGATGAAGTTTGTGTGCGCCAGCTTTGTGCTCACGGGCGGCTTCTGCCTGTTGTTCGCACTGGCTCCCACGGTGTTCTCAAGCGACTACGTGTCAACATCCGAGATGCAGGCACTCTCGCAGATACCACAGGAACAGTTGCAGCCGCTGCTGGCCAACCTCACGGAGATGCGCAAGGCCGTGTTCACCGCCGACTGCTGGCGCTCGTTCTTTATAATAGTGATAGGCACGCTGCTGCTCCTGCTCATCAAGACGGGCAAGGTCAAGGCGAAATATGCCATCGCGGCCATCACCGTGCTCTGCCTTGTTGACATGTGGCAGGTGAACAAGCGCTACCTCAACGACGAGATGTTCGTGGAGAAGAGCGTGCGCGACAACCCCGTGGTGCCTACGGAGACAGAAAAGGAGATACTCAAGGACCAGTCGCTCGACTACCGCGTGCTCAACCTCGCAGGCAACACGTTCAACGAGAACGAGACATCCTACTACTTCAAGAGCATCGGCGGCTACCACCCGGCCAAGCTGCGCCGCTACCAGGAGATGATAGAGGCGCACATATCGCCCGAGATGCAGAAGCTGATGCCTGCCGTGGCACAGGCCGGAGGCGACATGACCAAGGTGAACGGCGACAGCATATTCCCCGTGCTCAACATGCTCAACGCGAAATACTTCATCGTGCCGCTGCAAGGCGGACAGACCGTGCCGCTGCAAAACCCCTACGTGTATGGCAACGCATGGTTTGTTGACAAGGTGAGCTACGTTGACAACGCCAACGAAGAGATTGACGCCGTGGGCAAGATAGACCTGCGCCACGAGGCCGTGGCCGACAAGAAGTTCAAGGAGGCTCTCGGCGACAGCAAGGCTCAGGACAGCACGGTCATAGCCAAGATTACGGCCTACGAGCCAAACCGACTGACATACGACGTCAACTCGGCCACTGGCGGAGTGGTGGTGTTCTCCGAGGTGTACTACCCCGAATGGACGGCCAAAGTAGACGGCAACGAGGTTGAGGTTGGCCGGGTTGACTACATCCTGCGCGCCATAAGCGTGGCTCCAGGCCACCACACGGTTGAGCTTTCGTTCTTCCCCAAGTCGGTGAAGGCCACCGAGACGATAGCCTACATTGGCTACGCCCTGCTGCTTATTGTGGCCGTGGCCATCGTACTGCTTGAGCTGAAGAGGCGCAAGCAAGCCAAGGCCAATGAGGAATTGCAGAAATAAGGTTTCCGAAGAGAAATAAAAAAGGGATATGCCCTGCACCGAGCCGAAAGGCCGATGCAGGGCATATCTTTTTTTGAAGAGCTTCTAACTAGGCTGTCCAATTTGTTGTACCTATTGTGGTGGGGCGCAAGTAGTGGGCGACGTGTCTCACGTCGCAACTGCCGCATTGCCGCTTGGTGTGCGGTGAGACACCGCACCCACTACAACGGGAACTACAAATTGGACACTCTAGCCACCTAACTATTATAGTCGTGGGTGATGTTGTGGCGCACGTAGGCGCGGTGGCCGTAAACGGCGACCACGGCGAAACACAGCAGAGAGAGCACGAAAGAGGTGTTGGTGGGAGGCAACCCGAGCAGCGAGAAGTCGCTGTCGATCATGGCCGCCTGAAGCGGAGGAAACACCGAACCGCCAAGTATCGACATGATGAGTCCGGCGCCGCCCACCTTGACATTGTCGCCAAGGCCGCGCAGGGCTATGCCATAGATGGTGGGAAACATGAGCGACATGCAGCCGCTGACGGCCACAAGGCAATAGAGGCCGGTGCGGTCGGTAAACAAGATGACCCCGCACACAGCAGCTCCGCCAAGCACGGCCAGCACGGCCAGCAGCTTGCCGGGCTGGATGTAGCGCAGAAACCACGTACACACAAACCGGCTGCACGTGAAGAGCACAAGGGCGGCGATGTTGAACTTCTGCGAGAGCATCTCGGCCTCGCGCTCGCCCATGCCCTCGCCCATCAGTATGCGCGTGCCATACTGGATGATGAACGTCCAGCACATCACCTGCGCGCCGATGTAGAAGAACTGCGCCACCACGCCCTCACGGTAGTTCTTGGCGTGGAGCAGCTCCACCAGCGAGCGGCCAAAGCTCTTGCCAGTGTGGGTGTCGCCGTCCATGGGCATGCGCTTCAGCGCGATGGCCACAAGCAGAGCCAGCACCACGATGCCTATGAAGAGGTAGGGCTGGATGAGAACGCCGAGGTCGTAGTCTCTGACGGCGGCAAACTCGGCCTCGGAAAGCTCGCCGCGCGAGAGCGTGTCCATGGGGTTCATCCGCGCCTGCACGAAGTTCATGGCCACATACATTCCGGCCAGTGCGCCAATGGGGTTGAACGCCTGGGCGAGGTTGAGCCGGCGCGTGGCCGTCTCCTCGCTTCCCATGCAGTAGATGTAGGGGTTGCAGCTCGTCTCAAGAAACGACAGGCCGCACGTCATGATGAAGTAGGCAAACAGGAAGGGCAGGTACACGCCCGTGGCCTTGGCCGGAAAGAACAGCAGCGCGCCGATGGCATAGAGCGAAAGCCCCACCATCACTCCGGCCTTGAACGAGTAGCGCTGGATGAAGAGCGATGCCGGAAAGGCCATTACGAAATAGCCCAGATAGAAGGCCACCTGGACCAGTGCGCCCTCGGTGACGCTCATGCGGAAAATCTTGGAAAACGCCTTCACCATCGGACTGGTGACGTCGTTGGCGAAGCCCCAAAGGGCGAAGCACGATGTAATCATAAGGAACGGCACGAGCAGACTCGCTCCCCCTCGGCGAAGCACGCCGTCGCCCCCTTTTGTGTTGCTTTTCATTGTCAGTAGCTGGTTTTGGCCGCTAAATTACGAATATTAATCCTAACGGCAAAGCCTTGCGGCGCTTGATTGTCGGCGTTTGGCCGCCCACAGTGGCGTTTGGGCGTGGGCTACCACTTCAGGTAGCCGTGTTTCTCCTTGTACCACAGCTGCCAGGCGTTTATCAGGTTCTGCCAAATGACGTAGGCTCCGGGGGCCACAGCCGCAAGAGGGTCGAGAAAGGTGAGCGTGAGCCAGATGCCCACCACAGTGTTCTTCTGCCCCAACGCCTGTCCGGCGCTTATGCTCGCGCCAAAAGGCTTGCCCACGGCCTTGCCTATGGTGAACTGCGCCAGCGCGACAAACAGCGGCAGCACGATGAGCAGCGTCATGCAGAAGGGCGACATGTTGGCGTGCACGATGTTCTTCACCGTGGCTCCCATGACTATCGACAGGTTGAAGCACCACATATAGAAGCCCAAGTCCTTTACACTCTTTATCTTCTCGACCATCTTGGGCATGAGCTTGCGGCTCACGAGAGCCAGCATGAGCGGCACGACGAGCACCATCGTCACATTGCGGAACACCATGAGGGCCGTGGCGGCGAAGGTGATGTCGCTGCCCTTGTCAACCATTGGGAAGAGCAGCGGAATGATGATTATGGTGAATATGTTGGCTATTATGGTGTAGGTGGTGAGCGAGCCTATGCTGCCGCCAAGCTTCTCGGTGACCACTGCGGCTGCGGCTGCCGTGGGACATATCACGCAGATGAACACGCCCTTGAGCACGAGCTTCACCTCGGGGTCGTCGGCGAGGAATATCATCAGCACGAAGAAGGCCGAGAGCGACGTTCGGATGAACTGCAAGAGGAAGTGCCACAGGCGTGGCTTCATCTCCTCGATATCTATCTTGCAAAACGTAACATACAGCAGCGCGAACAGCACCATTGGCAACAACTTCATGGCCATGGGGCCTGCCACATCGCCCACAGGCTCAAGAAACGGCACGTTGGCAAACAGCAGATAGACCGACGCGCCCACCACCAGCGACACTGGCAGCGACCATTGCTTCAAAAACGTGATTATTCCCATATCGCTATCGCCGCATTGCCCGTTGGCGCGCGTTGCGCCAATGTGGCGCACGCCCGCCAACCTTCCGTGGCGGCTTCGGGGTGCAAAGGTAGCAAAATGGCACTAAAGCGGCGGCATCGGCAACTTCCAAACCGCTCTTTTTCATGCTTTTTCACGTATGTTTCCCTCTTTTTTGCCTAAAGGGCGACGTGGCTTGTCGCCTTGGCTACCACAGTAAGCTGCGTCAAAGGCCATGGCAAGTCGTGGCAAAGACGATGGTAAGTCGTGACAAAGACGATGGTAAGTCGTAGCAAACACTATGAAAAGTCATGCCAAACGCCATGGCAAGTCATGCCAAATACGGCATTAAGTTGGCTCACATCGAACGATGCGCGTGCTCATATCGTTCGAAATGAACACTCACATCGTTCGATATGAGCACGCGTATCGTTCGATACGAGGTGACTTTCCATGGTGTTTGGCATGACTTACCATGGCGTTTGGCATGACTTACTGCCGTATTTGACATGACTGCCACAACTTTTTCGCCATCACTAAACGTCCTCAAAAAGCAACCATTTCCAAATGGGGACAACTCTGATGACTTTTTCTTCCATTGCTATTTCCTTTTCATCATCACGAGTGATGATATATCCCTGGTAGTCTGGATTTGCTTTGAGAAATCGCTGAAGTCCGCCGACTTCCCTCTCGTAGGTATCATCATTCAAATTGTAAGTCACTTGAATGGCAATGTGCCGTGAAGGAACACAGAAATCCACCTCTATATTATTTCTGTAATAGTATAAGAGCACTTCCCCATCCGTGTTTCTAAATTTGCGGTTCAGCTCTATAGCCACCAAGTTTTCCAACAACTTGGTCTCTCCATTGAACAAGAAGAGGTTTAGAATGCCATTGTCTGCAACATACCTTTTTTGCAAGGTCATCTGCTCACTTAGTGGAGAGAGCAAATTAGGAATAGAGAAAAAGAGGTAGGCATCGTGCATGTATTCCAAATAGTCCTTGAGCGACACCATGCTAATTGTATCGCCTGTGGATTTCACCAAGTTTTGCAGCCTCGTCAAGGAAGACGGTTGCATCACGCTATCCGCCAACTTCTTTGCCAAGAAACGAAATACCCTGGAGTTGCGAATGTTGTTTCTTTCCACAATGTCGCCTATCAGGATTTTTTGGTAGAGAGCGTTTGTGTACTCCCTCTTGTCTGGCTGCTCGAACGATTCTGCAATGCCACCTTCATAGAAATAGATGTCGAACAGGTGTGCTATTCCTGCTTTCTTCTCAGGGTTGTATTCCCAGTTTCTGTCCAGTTGAACTTGGTGGTAAGCAAGATATTCCTTAAAAGAAAAAGGGAAAATCTCCCTAGGTATATATCTTCCACCAAGGGTTGAGTATATTTCACGGCTAAGCATCTTGGCATTGCTGCCTGTTATCATAACTCGATACTTGGAGTCGCTTAGTCGACGCGCAAACTTCTCCCACCCCTCAACGTTTTGGATCTCGTCCAAATATATAAGAGGTTGGTGTTCTGGATACAGTTCCATATAGGAGTCAAGGATGACACCCAGTTCTTCCGCTTTAAGGGATGAGAGACGCTCATCCTCGAAGTTGATGTATAGCACGTCGTTTATGGTGATCTTCCCTTCCCTGACTTTGGTCTGTATATCTTGGTACAGCAGATATGATTTTCCTGCTCGCCTTATACCTACCAGCACATAGTTGCTCTTGTCGCCGAAGGTGATTTCCCGGAGAGTCAACTTATATTTTGGAATGGCAATCTGCTTTTCTATGATAATGTTTTTGATGATTTGCTTGTCCATTCTGAGAATATTTTAAACTATACCTTGCAAAAATACTGAAATATCAGCAAGTACAACTTGAAATAACTGCGAAATTTAGGTTCTCCCATATTTCACGCGCCGAAGTCGTCTATATTTATGAATTTCAAGAGAAGAGATAAGGCGGGATCTAAACAGCCCCACTAGCCAACGCCACACCCAACGCCACACCAACTGACGGCAAACATGGGCGCAGAAGCCGTGGCCATGTCAAAAACTATTTATGTTGTTTCGGTTTTTGGCGGATTTTGCCTACTTTTGCACGGAGCAAGCCTTGCCAACGGCCAACAGCCGCGAACCACTCGCACACAGCCACAAAGCAAGGCTTGGAAACAAAAAACTACGAAGACAATGCTAATACTGAAATGGCTTGAAACCCTGGGCAAATATCTCATGCTGATGGGGCGCACTTTCCAACGGCCTGAGCGCATGAGGATGTTCATGAAGGAATATGTGAAGGAGATGGCCCAGCTGGGCGTCAACTCCATAGGCATAGTGCTGCTGATATCGTTTTTCATCGGGGCAGTGATATGCATACAGATGAAACTCAACATACAAAGTCCGTGGATGCCGCGCTGGGTGTCGGGCTACACCACGCGCGAGATACTGCTACTGGAATTCTCCTCGTCGATAATGTGCCTCATCCTGGCCGGAAAGGTCGGGTCAAACATAGCCTCGGAGATAGGCACGATGAGGGTGACGCAGCAGATTGACGCCCTCGACATAATGGGAGTGAACTCGGCGTGCTACCTCATTCTGCCAAAGATACTGGGCATGATAACCATCATGCCTTTCCTCGTGGTGTTCAGCTCGGCCACGGGCATACTCGGAGCCTACGCCACGGCCATATTCGGCCACGTGCTAAGCCCCGACGACCTCACGCTGGGCCTGCAGCACTCGTTCAAGGCGTGGTTCGTGTGGATGAGCATCATCAAGAGCCTCTTCTTCGCGTTCATCATATCGAGCGTGCCGTCATACTTCGGCTACACCGTAGAGGGCGGGTCGGTGAGCGTGGGCAAGGCCAGCACCGACGCCGTGGTGAGCAGCAGCGTGCTGATACTCTGCTCCGACGTGTTCCTCACCGAACTGCTAAGCTAACGGCCAAGCGCCAACCAACACCACAACAAAGCAACAGAACGACATGATTGAGATAAAGCATTTGAGCAAGGCGTTTGGCGACAGAATGGTGCTCGACGACATAAGCACCACGTTCGAGAACGGCAAGACCAACCTTATAATAGGACAGAGCGGATCGGGAAAGACCGTGCTGATGAAGAACCTCGTGGGACTGCTCACGCCAACGAGCGGCGACGTGCTGTATGACGGGCGCGACCTCGTGAACATGGGAAAGAAGGAGAAGATACTGCTGCGCCGCGAGATGGGCATGATATTCCAAAGCGCGGCACTGTTCGACTCGCTCACCGTGCTGGAGAACGTGATGTTTCCGCTCGACATGTTCTCGTCGATGAACCTGCGCGACCGCACCAAGAGGGCGCAGACCTGCCTCGACCGCGTAAACCTGATAGAGGCACAGACGAAGTATCCGGGCGAGATATCGGGCGGCATGCAGAAGCGCGTGGCCATAGCCCGCGCCATCGCGCTCAACCCCAAATACCTGTTTTGCGACGAGCCTAACTCCGGACTCGACCCCAAGACGTCGCTCGTCATCGACGACCTGCTGCACAGCATAACCCAGGAGTTCAACATAACCACCGTGGTAAACACCCACGACATGAACTCGGTGATGGGCATCGGCGAAAACATCGTGTTCATATACCAGGGGCGCAAGGAATGGCAGGGATGCAGCGCCGACATAATGGGCTCGACCAACGAGAAGCTCACCGACTTCATCTTCGCCAGCGACCTGCTGAAGCGGATGAAGAAAGCCGAAATGGAAAAGCTGAGGCAGAAAGGGTGAGACAGTGTGCGGCGGAATGCCGCACACCAAGCGGCAACGCGGCAGTTGCAACGTGAGACACGTCACCCACTACCAACGCACCCACTACATATGAGCCACAACTATCGGCCTCCCCTACACCATAACAAGCCAACAACAGGACAAATAAAAAGCGTGTGGCATTGCGGATGATATCCACAATGCCACACGCTTTTTATTTGTTTTTACTTTGCCACACTGGCTTCCATTTGGCCATGCTTGCCTTGCATGATTTATATTAGGCAACACCTACCTTACATGAAGCTTGCTTTACATGAAGCCATGCGTAAGCCAATCACTTCATCTTCCACACGCCGCCGCACTCAACCATAGGCACTACCACCTCTTCTTTTGTGCTGTCGCCAAAGCAAAGCAGCAGAAAGACGTCGGTGCGTCCATTTACGGAGTCGGTGCGCGACGTAACCGTGCGCACATCGGCTATGCCTCCGTGGTCGGTCAGCTGCTGCGCGGCAAACTGCTTTGCGTTCACCACAAGCTGGTCGCGGTAGCTCTGCGGCAGACTGTCGGCATTGCAAAAGCCATCAACATATTCGGCGTAGCGGCCTTGTACAAGGTTGTCGTAGTATGCCTTGGCCGCCTTGGCGGCGAAATCCTCCTTAGGCTCGTCCTTGCAGGCGGCGAGAAGCAGTGCTGCGGAGCACGCCACAACCACTGCCATGCAGCGCGCGGCCACGCCACAGACGTGCCTAAGTGCGGCAGCGTGCCGCGCGGCGATGTTTGCCAAGTGTGTCATTTCTGACGTACAAACACGTTTATGGGCGAACCCGTGAGCGTCCAGTTCTCCCTTATCTTGTTCTCAAGGAAACGCTTGTAAGGCTCCTTCACGTATTGCGGCAGGTTTGCGTAGAACACAAACGAGGGTATCTGCGTGTTGGGCAGCTGCGAGCAGTACTTAATCTTTATGTACTTGCCCTTGATTGATGGTGGCGGATAAGCCTCTATCAGCGGCAGGAGCGTCTCGTTGAGCTTCGTGGTGCCTATGCGCATCTTGCGGTTTAGGTAAACCTGCTTGGCCGTTTCGAGCACCTTGAATATGCGCTGCTTGGTCAACGCCGAGGCAAATACGATGGGGAAATCGACGAAAGGAGCCATTCGGTTGCGTATGGCGTTCTCGAATGTGTCTATCACCTTCTGCGTCTTGTCCTGCACAAGGTCCCACTTGTTGACCACAACCACCAGACTCTTGTTGTTCTTCTGTATGAGTTGGAAGATGTTCATGTCCTGCGCCTCGATGCCGCGCGTGGCGTCGATCATGAGGATGCACACGTCGCTGTTCTCGATGGCGCGTATGGAGCGCATCACGGAGTAGAACTCCAAGTCTTCCGTTACCTTGTTCTTGCGGCGTATGCCGGCAGTGTCAACGAGGTAGAAGTCGAAGCCGAACTTGTCATAACGTGTGTAGATGCTGTCGCGCGTGGTGCCGGCAATCTCGGTCACTATGTGGCGGTCTTCGCCTATGAACGCATTGATGATGCTGCTCTTTCCGGCGTTGGGACGGCCCACCACGGCAAAGCGCGGTATGCCCTCCTCAAGCGTCTCGGTAGTGTCCGACTTCAGCAGCGTCACCAAGTGGTCGAGCAGTTCGCCCGTGCCGCTTCCCGTGGCCGCGCTTATGCAGAACGGGTCGCCAAGGCCAAGCGAGTAGAACTCGGCAGCATAATAGCGCTGCACGTTGTTGTCTGTCTTGTTGGCCACGAGCACCACCGGAAGTTTGGTGCGGCGCAATATCTTGGCCACGTCCATGTCCCAGTCGGTCACGCCATTAGTCACATCCACGAGAAACAGCACGATGTCGGCCTCTTCCGTGGCAACGAGTACCTGCTTGCGTATCTCCTCCTCGAACACGTCGTCCGACTTAACCACCCATCCGCCGGTGTCCACCACCGAGAACTCGCGTCCGCACCATTCGCACTTGCCGTATTGACGGTCGCGCGTGGTGCCGGCCTCGTCGCTCACGATGGCGTGGCGCGTTTGGGTGAGGCGGTTGAAAAGTGTGGACTTGCCCACGTTGGGGCGTCCCACTATCGCTACTAAATTTGGCATTTCTGTTGTCTTGATTTTTTTGATTATGATTTTACGGGGACACACGGAGCGTCTTTTGGTTCTAATATGTGTGTGCCACGGCTATCGCATGGCCGCTCCGTCCCTCCATTATTCCGGGTTGTAGCCAAAGCTGTCAAGCTCGCGCTGCGAACTCCGCCAGTCCTTGTCCACCTTAACGAACAGTTCGAGGAACACGCTCTTGCCGAAGAACCTCTCCAACGCCTTGCGGCTCTCGGAGCCAACCTTCTTCAGGGCGATGCCCTGATGGCCGATGATGATGCCCTTCTGCGAGTCGCGCTCCACGTATATCAGTGCGTTGATGTGTATGCTGTGCTCGCTCTCCTTGAACTGCTCCACGCGCACCTCCACCGAATAAGGTATCTCCTTGTCGTAATACAACAATATCTTCTCGCGAATTATCTCGCTCACGAAGAAGCGCGCAGGCTTGTCGGTGAGCTGGTCCTTGTCAAAGTATGGCGGACAGTCAGGCAGCAGTTCCTTGATGCGCTTGAGAAGCATGTCGACGCCAAACTTGTTGAGCGCCGATATGGGCAGTATCTCGGCGTTGGGCAGCAGCGAGTGCCACTTCTCCACAATGCGCCCCAGCGTCTTCTGGTCGCTTTGGTCAATCTTGTTTATGAGCAGCAGCACCGGCACGTTGATTTTCGCCACCTTCTCAAGGAAGTCGCGGTTCTTCTCCGGCTGCTCCACCACGTCGGTGACGTAGAGCAGAACGTCGGCATCGCGCAAGGCCGACTCCGAGAAAGCCAGCATCGACTCCTGCAACTTGTAGTTTGGCTTGAGCACGCCGGGCGTGTCGGAGAACACAATCTGCATGTCGTCGGTATTGACGATGCCCATTATGCGGTGGCGCGTGGTCTGCGCCTTAAACGTGGCTATGCTTATGCGCTCGCCCACGAGCTGGTTCATCAGCGTTGACTTGCCCACATTGGGGTTGCCCACTATGTTAACGAATCCTGCTTTATGCTTCATCACATTACACCTTAATATATATATCGGCGTGTTCTATAAATTCCACGCATTGTTAAACATCCTCTTTAGACGGTGCTCTTTGTGGCTTTTTGATTTTATCCGGCAGATTTCACTTTCTTCCTCAGTCGCATAGCCCGCTATGCTCCTTCAGATAGAAAGATAGTGCAAACCGAATGCAATGAAGCTCGCTTCAATTGCTGAGGTGCAGCCTATCTTATCCAAAGTAAAATCTGCTCGGCTAAAATTCAAAAATCCATCAAAGGAAATTTATAGAACCCGCCTATATTCATAAGGGCTACAAAGTTACGGGAAAAAAGTGACATACGGAAAAGTAGGCCACGCAAATTGGGAACGCCGCCCCACTGGCGGATGCTTTGCAGGACGGCGCATTATGAGGATTATGTCCAAACACGTCTGGCCATGTATGCCGACCAAGCTCTTCTATCGGCGGCACGCACGGTCATGCGTCAGTTGACGGCGTCAGTCCTTCAGCGAGTAGGTCACGGTGGTCACCACGCGCAGCTTCTTTATGTAAGGCGTGTTGTCGTCGCGGTCGTCGATGGAGAACTGTCCCTGTCCGGCACTGAGTATCTTGCCCAGCTTCGACCCACTGTTCTTGGCAAACTGCTGGCCAGTGGTCTTGGCGTTCTTTATGGCCTCCTCCATCATCTTCGGCTTTATCTTCTGGAAAGCCGTGTACTCATACGACACGCGGTTGCCATATCCGCCATCGACGATGGCCACGCCCTGTTGCAGCAGCTCGGCCTGCTTGTCGATGATGCTGCGCACCAGTTTCACGTTGTTCGACGTAACGGTGATCACCGACGTTATGTTGTAGCGGTAAGGCGCTTCGTGCGACGAATACTGGTCGGCTCTCAGGTCAATCACCACTGGCGAGTTCACCATAATCTCACTCTCCTTGACCCCGTTGTGCAGCAGAAACGCCTTCACCTTGGCCACAGTGGCGTTGTTGCGCTTGTACAAGTCGGGCAGTTCGTTGCCTATGTCCTTGGTCGTCACAGGCCATATCACCTTGTCGGCCTCCACCTCGCGCTCCGACAGTCCCTTCACGGTGACGCAGCGGCTCCTGTCGGCATAGTTGTCGATGCCCATCTTCACGCAAAGCCCCATCTGCACCAGTCCCACGGCGATGATGATTGATTCCTTAATCCTGTTCATACGGCTTTAGTTGTTTGTTGTTAGTTGTTAGTAATGTTCAAAACAATTGATTACTGGGGTAAAGGTATGAAAACAATTCGCTGAAATGGCCGTTCGCATGGCATATTTATACATAATTAACGGCTAACACATCCCTGCGGAACGTTGCACTTCCACTTGGAAATCGCAGATGCCCACGAATAGAAAGAAAAGGAACAGGACTGAAAAGAAAAGGAACAGGGCTGAAAAGAAAAGGAACCCGCCTGAAAAGAAAAGGCGACCCGCCATCCCAAATTCGGGACAACGGGTCGCCTTTATTGTTAGTAGACATCCGCCAGGCGGACGCCTGTTGTTTTTACTTCACGGCAAACTTAGCCACCTGTGTCTTGCCGTCGGCACTCACGAGCACCGTGTAGACGCCAGACACCAGACTGCCGGTGTTGAAGCTCAGCGAACGTCCGGCGGCCACGCTCTCCGCATGGAGCTTGCCAAGCAGTTTGCCGGCAGCGTCATACAGATAGAATGTGGCGTTGGCCATATGTTCGCCAACCGTTACAACCACCTTCGCGCCGTCGGCATCCACAGCCAACGAGCCGTTGTCGGCCTCGACACCGCCTATCGCAGTGGCCGAAACAATCTTGAGCGGCTTCCTCACCGTTGTCGTCGAACCATTGCTGTCGGTAGCGGCAATAGCCAGTTCGGTGTCGGCCACCTTCTTGGCGGCAATGACAAAGCCATTGTCCGACTTGTAGAGCACTGCTGCCTCGGGGTTGAGCACATAAGCATTGTATGTCATGTCGTCGCCCTCGGGGTCGGTAAACAGCGATGTCCACGAGTATTCGGCCGACAATGAGCCAACGCCAAGCGTATATTCCTCGGCTCCGGTGTAGACGGGAGCGCGGTTGGTGGCCTCAACGCTATACGTCACGTCGGTCTGCGCAGAGTTGCCGTTCTGGTCGGTAGCCGTCACGGTGAACGTTGTCAGACCAGCCGGCACATCGAAGTCGGGAGCCAGCTTCACGCCGAGCGATAGCGACTTGCCAGCCTCCACGCTCACCACGCCATTGTCGTCAATGCTAACGCCGTCCTGCGTGCCGTCAGTGTTGGCCACGGTCTCTATGCTTGCCACGTTGGCGTCGTCGGCAATGCTCACGGTAAACGCGTCGCCCTCGGTGTCGGCCACGCTCAGCTTCACAGTGGCGGTAGCGCCCTGCGCCACAGTTGTGGTCGATTTCGGAGCGGTCACGGTGGGCGCGCCGTTGCGGTTCAGGTACACATGGTAGTTGTACACGCGCTTCTGCGGGTCGTTAGACCTCACCACGATGGTGGCCTTGTTGCCATGG
>CAVKUV010000027.1:0-32576 GCA_963659505.1 Lachnospiraceae bacterium | reverse complement strand
CAAGCATATCGGCAAGATCGTCTGCGACTCTACGGACAAGGTGAAGACTGTAACCTTGCACACCAACCTTAACAAAGGCGACAACGTCATCCGCCTGTACAACAACGCGCAGCGTATGCCTGATATAGACTATGTAAAAGTTACGGCAACCGAGACCAAACAATCACCAGAGGAAAAAGACATGGCGGGCTACGTGATGGTATATCACAAGGATGCAGACCACGGCTTGCACATGGCCTACTCGTGGGACGGTTACCAGTGGACTGCTCTCAACGACGACAAGCCCATCATGGCTGGCGATACGATAGCAGTGCAAAAAGGCATACGCGACCCTTACATCTTCCGCGCTCCTGATGGCTCGTTCTGCGCCGCCATGACCGACCTGCACATATTCGCCAAGCGCGACGGCCTGCGTCAGACCGAATGGGAACGCGACGGCAAGAAGTATGACTGGGGAAACAATCGCGGACTTGTGTTGCTCCGCTCACGCGACCTCATACACTGGCAACGCACCAACCTCGATATTTCATCACTGACCTGCTCTACGGGCGAGACTGACGGTGAGGGTAATGCCATGCCTTGGAGCGAAATAGGATGTGCATGGGCTCCGGAGATGATCGCCGATGACAATGGCAGGATACTCCTGCACTTTACGACACGATTCCAGCGAGGTCGCAACCACATACGCTATGTCTATATGAGCGATGACTTCTCATGTATGACATCCGACCCCGAAGTGTTGTTTACAGGACAAAAAGACGACAATGGCAACATCACTAAGCACATCATCGATTCCGATATCACGCATTTCGGCAATAAATATCACCTGTTCTGCACTGAGCACGGTCACCCAAGACACGCCGTCAGCGACAGCCTCACAGGACCTTATTCATTCGTACCGTTCGACGACGGAGTGCCGCAAAGCCATGAAGCACCAATGCTTTGGAAACTAATCGGACAGCAGAAATGGATGCTCATGCAAGACAGGTATTCCATCACGCCGCACAACTTCTACTTCGTTGAGACCACCGACATGGAGCATTTCACTCCTCTTGGTTATTTCGATGACGGCAAGTCGCCTTTCACACGCACCAATTTTGCCGAGCAGAAGCACGGAGCGGTAATGCAAGTGACAAAGAAGGAATTGAAACGTCTCATAGACTACTGGAAAAAGAAATAGAAATACCGCCAGACATGATGGCGTGACACAACGAAAATGAGAGCGCGGCGTGAATTAGCTCCGCCATGTTTTGGCGACACTTCATAGGCCGCTACCATTAATACAAGGGGCGCAATGCCAGGTGTGTAAAAACACTGTGCATTGCGCCCCTTTTGTATGTCGGTGCCTTATATATTGGCATTGTTAATGCTGCCGCAGGTCGCTTGGCTTGCGCCCCGTCTTTATCTTGAACTTGGCCGAGAAATAGTCGGGCGAGTCGAAGTTGAGCCGATAGGCTATCTCCTTGATGCTAAGGTCGGTGGTGGTGAGCAGCTCCTTGGCCCTTTGCAGGCGCAGCTCCTGCTGGTAGATGGCCGGGCTCATGCCCGTGTAGAGCTTGAACTGCTTGCGGAAGTTGGAGTAGCTGACGCCAAGCTCCTCGGCAATCTGCTGTATTGTGAGGCTGCTCTCCAGTCCCTCGCGTATGCGCAGGCGGCCTTTGTTTATCATGTCGAAGTGGGCGTTGTCCTTGCCCAGCACTATGTTGCGCTCAAGCGAGTACATAAGTCCCACAAGATTGTTGACTATTCCGGCCAAGAGCTGCTGCGAATAAGCCTTCTCCTCTTGTGCGGCGGCATAAGCCTGCTTGAACAGATGCACAATCTCGCTGGAGAACCCCACGTGGTAGATGGGTTTGTTGGGGCTGAGGAAGCCAGCCGACACGCGGTCGTCCATGTTCTTGCCGCTGAAGCCTATCCAGTAGCCCTTCCATCCTGTCTTCTCCAAAGGATGGTAGGAGTGCCATTCACCAGGGAAGAGCAGGAAGAGGTCGCCCTCCTTTATGGGTGCCTCGTTCACGTGTGCACTGCTGAACACGCCCTCGCCCTCAAGATTGTAGAGCAATTGGTATTCGTTGAGCACGCGCCCCTTGTCGAGATCGAAGTAGTATCCGTCGGCATGGCCCCGCGTGGGGTATGGGTCGCCAGGGGCTATCTCTTCGTATCCGATGGTGCTCACGGTGAGTCCCCAGTGCAGGTCACGGTTGTTTGCCACAAGATATTTGCTTATTTGCATAGTATGAATGTCAATGGTGCGTCATAAAGTAACTCCGCAAAGTTAGTGTAAAAGGCTTAAACGGCAAAATAAAAGTACAGATTAGTGACATTCGGGCATTTGCACACCGCTTACGAAATAGGCAAAGCCGTGCCTATGCAATGCTTGGACATTGGCGAGGGCGGAGCGGCTCAACGCTTGTCGCCCACGTTCTTCCTTATGGAGAAGTCGAAGCGCAAGCCGCCTTCGGGGCGGTTTGACACAACGATGGCTCCGCCGTGGAACTGCACGGCGTTCTTCACTATGGCAAGGCCAAGTCCCGTGCCTCCCATCTTGCGGCTGCGCCCCTTGTCGACGCGGTAGAACCGCTCGAAGAGCCGTGGCAGGTGTTGGCCAGGCACCCCAATGCCATTGTCGCAGAACACGAAGTGCCACACGGAACCCTCGCCCTCGCTTACGTCGAGAGTCACCGTGGTGCCCTCGCCGGCATAGGCTATGGCGTTGTCGATGAGGTTGCGGAATATGCTGTAGAGCAGCGAGTGGTTGCCGCGCACAGGCACCGAGGCAGGCAGGTTGCACACAAACTTCATGCCCTTGTCGTTGAGCTGCAGAGCCGTCTCCTTGGTTATCTGTTCCACTATGCGCGCTATGTCAACATCCTCAAGACTGTTAAGCTCGGGCGCGTCGTCGAGGCGGTTGAGCGTGGATATGTCGCCGAGCAGACTTGCGAGCCGCTGGCTCTGTGCGTAGCAGCGGTCGAGAAACTGCTTGCGCACGCCCTCGTCGATGCCGGGGTTGGTGAGTATGGTCTCAAGATAGCCCTGTATGCTGGCCACGGGGGTCTTCAGTTCGTGGGCGATGTTCTGCGTGAGCTGCCGCTTCAGCACGTTCTGCTCCTCCTTGGTCTTTTGCAGCCGCTTGTAGAGCTTTATTATGTACTCCGAGATTTCGCCCAGCTCATCGGAGGGGAAGCCGATGAGGTCTTCGGTGTCGAGGCTCTCGTTGCGGTCGGCGCGGCGTGCGAATATGCGCAGCTTGGTTATGTTGGCGTCGAGGCGTCGCACAAAGCGGTAGAGCACCGCCGACAACAGCAGTACTACCACAAGTGCAAACCAGATGTAGTGCTGGTCGGCGCGCAGCGAGTTGGCCAGGTCGTTGTTGTAGGGCAGCGCGCTGCGTATGACGAAGCCCTCGTCGGGGAAGTATGTGGCCGAATAGAAGAAGTCGCCGCCCACGCTCTCGCTGTTGCGGCTTATGTCGAAGCCAGTGCCTCGGTGCAGTGCCTCGCTTATCTCCTTGCGTCCGCTGTGGTTGTGTATGTGGGCATAGTCCTTGCGCTTGTTGTCGTAGAACACGCGTCCTTTGCTGTCGGTCATGGTGACGCGTATGTTGGGTATGTGGTGGTCGCGCACATAGCCGTCGATGGTTGAGTCGGCCCGGCCAAGGCGCAGCATCGCCTCACACAGTTGGGCGTTGTAGCCTTGAAGGCGCAGGTTGAGCGTCTCGACCTTGTATTCCTTCTCACGCGTCTGCTGAAAGACAATGAACAGCACGGCAAACACCAAAAACAGTGCAAGCACGCTCCAATAAACACGTTTGCCAAGGGTGGTCTTGTTCATCGCAGAATGTGGTTTTGCGGCGGTGCGCAAAGGTTGGCGCCGCCATGGGTTATAGATGATTTTGCGCCCTATATAATATATATAAGGTGAGGAGTCAGATCGCACTGTGTGGCGGAAGAGGGCGACGTCGCAGAGTGGGGTAGTCCCTGCGCCGCCTATGCGTCGAAGAAGTAGCCGAAGCCCAGGCGCGTCACGATGCACTTTGAGTAGACGCCAATCTTCTTGCGCAGTCGCGTTATGTTGACATCGACGGTGCGGTCGAGCACGAGCACGTCCGACGGCCAAATGCGGTCTATCAGTTCCTGGCGCGAGAACACTCGTCCCTTTTCGTCGAGCAGTGTGTGCAGCAGCTCAAACTCGGTCTTGGTGAATGCCACGGCCTCGCCGTCGATGCTCACCGTCTTGCTGCTAAGGTTAAGCTCCAGCCCTTGGTATCTCAGCACCGCCGGAGCCTCCTTTGCCTGTCCGTCCTTGGTGCGGCGCAGCACTGCCCTCACCCTCACCATGACCTCGCGTATGGAGAATGGCTTCGAGATGTAGTCGTCGGCGCCGAGGTTGAAGCCCGTCACAGTGTCGTTCTCGGTGTCGCGCGCCGTAAGGAATATTATTGGCAGGTCTTTGGTTGTGGCGTCGGCCTTCAGTTTGCGGGCAAGGGCGAAGCCCGACATGCCGTCCATCATCACGTCGAGCAGCAGCAGACTGAACGACGGCAGGTTGTATGTCAGAGCCTCTTCGGCCGAATTGGCCGTCTCGACGGCATACCCCTCGGTCTCAAGGTTGAACTTCAGAATTTCGCAGAGGTCGTTCTCGTCGTCAACGACAAGTATCTTGCTGTCACTGTTTGCCATAGTCATTGTTGGTGTGTTATAAAAATTGGCTTTGCCTACGGTGGACATGCTCATGTCCCCACTTGTATTATCCGGCTGCAAAAGTAGCCATTCATTTCTACATACATAACTCAAAACTGTTACATTTCGGTTACAGGCCCGGCATGCCTTTGCAGAGCGCAAAGGGGGAAAGCGCCACCCGCGCCGCATCGATTGTGGCAAGCTGGCACATCCCCCCCCCTCTTTCTTCTTTCCATGGCGTTTTGGCTTGCCATGGCTTGTATGGCGTTGACGGTATAGTGACGGTAATTCAAGAGGCCATCCTACGGTCAGTCTATTGGTGCTGCTCGCGCAGAAGGTCATTGACCGTCTTCACGGGGTTGAACGTTGACAGCGGCACCTCGACAAACACGGTGCTCCAGTTGCTCATCGCGCCATTCCACAGTCCGGGCAGCTCCAGGGCCTTCAGCTCCTTGCCGTTCTTGCTCTTGCTGCTTATGAAGCCCGTGGTCTTGTCGACAAACTTGGGAAGGTCGAAAGGCTGTCCCTTGTAGTCCTTCACGGCGCACACAAGGTCAACGGGGTTGAAGTGGGTGCCGTTGGTGAACATTTCAAGATACTCCTTGTTGTCCTTGTCGATTTGGCTGCTCTCAAGTATCTGCAGGCTCACGGTGCCGTCTTGGTTGTAGGTGAGGAACGGGCCGCCGCCAGGCTCGCCCACATTGCGCACCACTCCGCACACGCGCATTGGGCGGTTGAGCTTGCTGCGCAGGTATATTGCCAGTTCGGAGTCTTCCAGGTGCTTTATGTCGGCCTTGCGGCAGCATAGGTCGTGCTGCACGAAGCGTATCATCTCCACCAGTTGGGCGTGCGAGTAGGCACCGGTGTCGAGCAGGCGCAGATAGGCGAACGCCTTGGCCTGCAAGTCGACGAGCACTCCGGCAAGCACCTGCTTGTAGGCGACGGTGTCGGCCTTCAGGCGGTCGGGCACCACATTGTCGATGTTCTTTATGAACACCACGTCGGCGGCAATCTCGTTGAGGTTCTCTATCAGTGCGCCGTGGCCTCCCGGACGGAACAGCAAACTGCCGTCAGCATTGCGGAACGGGGTGTTGTCGGGGTTGGCGGCTATGGTGTCGGTGCTGGGTTTCTGCTCGGAGAAGGTCACGTCGTAGTCCACGCCAAAGCTCTTGGCATACTTGTCGAGCTTCTCGGCCACCTTGGCGCGGAACAGTGGCATGTGCTCGTGGCTCACCGTGAAGTGAACGCTGGCCTTGCCTCCGCTGGCGGCATACAGTGCGCCCTCCACGAGGTGCTCCTCCATGGGCGTGCGCGCACCGTCGGCATATTTGTGGAACAGCAGCAACCCCTTGGGCAGCTGGCCGTAGTTGAGGCCGCGCTCCTCAAGCAGGTTGGCTACGACGGCCTTGTAGTTGCCGCCGGCCACAAGCTCGGCTATCGTTTTGCCCTCGTTCTTTGAGCAAGCCTCGTTGAGCGCGTCGTGGAAGGCGAACTTGCCGATGTTGTCGAAAAACGTCTTCTCGAAGTCGGTGGTCGGCGTGTCGTAGTCGGCGGTCAAGAATGCAAACAGATTCTTGAACATGCGGCTGGCCGCACCCGATGCCGGCACAAACTTGACCACGGCGTGGCCGTCGGCCTTGTATTTCTCCCAAGTCTGCTCATACTGCTTGCGCTCGTCGTCGGTGGGCGACATCACCCCGTGGCCGATGCCTGCGGCGGCTTCGAGCTTGAGGAATGGAAATCCGCTTTTGAACTGCTCCAGTTGGGCGTTGACTTGTTCTTCGGTAATGCCTTTTTGGGCAATCTGCTTTAGGTCTTCTTTTGATAACATAGCCATTGTCTTTAGATTTAAATGTGCAACAAATTTACTAACTTTTGCCGTAACTGGCTAACATTCGGCACATAAAAGTTCTGCAATTATTCGCTTTTTCAAATACGTTTCGTTCGTGTGTAGCCACTGCGGCCATGTGCGTCGCGGCTGTCGCAATGGTGTTTGCAGCCATGTTGTTTCTGCTCGTGTGTGTCGCTGCGGCCTTGCCAATGGCTATAGTTGTGCCATAAGCGGCGTGTAGTCGTGCCGAAAGCCACGCATAGTCGTCCTAAAGACGGCACTAAGTTGGCTCACATCGAACGATGCGCGTGCTCATATCGAACGATGTGAGTGTTCATATCGAACGATGTGAGCACGCGCATCGTTCGATATGAGGTGACTTTCCATGGCATCCGGCATAACTATCGTCGGTGTTTATGATGACTTTTTGCATTGTCTGTTGCCTTTTTGCATTACCTTTGCATAATACAAACTGCACTCAGACAATAAAAAAGCGGCGGTTTGCACAATCATAAAGCAGAATGGACGGCAGAAAAACATTAATCACTTCTAAATACAATGACTTATGAAAAAGTTACTGATGGCCGCAGTTGCCTTAATCTGCGTGACAATGGCGTGTACAACCATGACAGCATGTAGCAGTAGTGAAAACGATGTGGTCGGTGGCGTTATTAGCTACACCCCTGAAGGTGCTGTGGTAGGTGACGGGGTGGAGCAGCTCGTGGCCTTGACCGCCAAAGCCAACTATACGACAGCTATCGAAAAGGTTGTCGGCCTGTTCTGCACTACATCGAAAGACGCAGAGGTAATCGCCGCGTGTGACAAAGTGTATGAGGGTCAGCGTGCCCAATATTCCACATGGGAGGGAAAAATATTCATTGTAAAGTCTAATTGGGACAATACCAAGGATACCATCAAAACCTATGTGTTTGAAAGATAAAGACGCATTGGCGATGGATGCACGAAAAAAGGGTGTTCCGCAGAATCTGCAGAACTCCTTTTTTTCGTGTACCCATCGCTTAGTCTAATTTTGTGAAATTGAATTATAGGGTTTCAATTTCACCAAGAGGTAAATCAGTAATTTTTGCGACAGTTGCGATGTCCATGCCAGCAGCCAACATTCTTTTTGCTATTTGCATTGCCTTTTCGCTCTTGCCTTCCGCTCGTCCTTCTTCTCTACCCATTTCCAGAGCGGTGTCAATCGAGTTCTTCACGTCGCGGTAAGCCTTCAGACTGTCCTCATACTCATGAAGCTCGCTTGGCGTGAACCTGGCGATTGCCGCCTCCTCAAACAGCTTCGTGAACACCTTCTCCTTCAGCGCGGCAGGGCGGCTGTCGAGTCGCGAGAGGTTCTTAAGCACGTAGAGCCACTTGTCGTAAAGTGTGGCCAGCTCGTTCTCCGACTTGTCGAACTTGGCAATCTCGACATACTTGAACGAGAGCTTGTCGTTGAACACGCGGTGCGTCTTCTTGTCGAGTAGTCCAACGTCGTGGTTGATGTCTCCCCGGTCGAACGCCGGCTCGTCAAGGTCGAAGTTGAGCAGGGCCACGGTGTACACGTGGTCAAGCTCGAAGTTCCAGTCGGCACCCTTCGGGGCCTGTTCACGTATGGGGAATGTAGAGTAGAAGAGCGACCTGTCCTTGAAGTGCCGCTGGTATGCGTTCTGCATCTCCACGATGAACTTCTCTCCCCGCTCGTTCTCGCAGTATACGTCGAATATAGCCTTTCGCTCCGCGAAGACATCGCCCACATGCTCGCTGTTGAGGAACTTCACGTCCTTGATGACCTGAAACCCGTCGAACAGCGAGTTCAGGAAGTTGATGAGCAAGTCCTTGTTGGGCGCTGTTCCGAATATTCGCTTGAATCCGAAGTCTGTAAGCAGACTGATGTATCGTTCCTCTATCTGTCTCATTGTGTGGTGGCTTTAAAATTGCATTTCTTTGATTTCGCTTTCCGTCAAATCAGTCATTCTTGCAACAGTTGCGATGTCCATGCCAGCTGCCAACATCTTTCTTGCTATTTGCATTGCCTTTTCGCTCTTGCCTTCCGCTCGTCCTTCTTCCCGACCTTCCGCTCGTCCTTCTTCTCGACCTTCCGCTCGTCCTTCTTCTCTACCCATTTCCAGAGCGGTGTCAATCGAGTTCTTCACGTCGCGGTAAGCCTTCAGACTGTCCTCATACTCATGAAGCTCGCTTGGCGTGAACCTGGCGATTGCCGCCTCCTCAAACAGCTTCGTGAACACCTTCTCCTTCAGCGCGGCAGGGCGGCTGTCGAGTCGCGAGAGGTTCTTAAGCACGTAGAGCCACTTGTCGTAAAGTGTGGCCAGCTCGTTCTCCGACTTGTCGAACTTGGCAATCTCGACATACTTGAACGAGAGCTTGTCGTTGAACACGCGGTGCGTCTTCTTGTCGAGTAGTCCAACGTCGTGGTTGATGTCTCCCCGGTCGAACGCCGGCTCGTCAAGGTCGAAGTTGAGCAGGGCCACGGTGTACACGTGGTCAAGCTCGAAGTTCCAGTCGGCACCCTTCGGGGCCTGTTCACGTATGGGGAATGTAGAGTAGAAGAGCGACCTGTCCTTGAAGTGCCGCTGGTATGCGTTCTGCATCTCCACGATGAACTTCTCTCCCCGCTCGTTCTCGCAGTATACGTCGAATATAGCCTTTCGCTCCGCGAAGACATCGCCCACATGCTCGCTGTTGAGGAACTTCACGTCCTTGATGACCTGAAACCCGTCGAACAGCGAGTTCAGGAAGTTGATGAGCAAGTCCTTGTTGGGCGCTGTTCCGAATATTCGCTTGAATCCGAAGTCTGTAAGCAGACTGATGTATCGTTCCTCTATCTGTCTCATTGTCTTGCCTGTCAATAAATCCAAAATTCGGCATAAAATTACATTTTAAGTGGCATAAAACAAAAAAAACGAGACTCTTTTTCTGCTCGTTCCATCAAAGAGGATGGTATATGTTCACGAAAATAGCCTCGATAGTGTCGCATGATTGTTGCAAATAGTGGACTTTTTATGGGCAACTCGTATCAAATCACATACGCTCAATGAGTATTCTTTGCTAAAAATTCCTTTGTCTTGTTAATTTTTATACCTTTGCCCTTGGACTTCCTACAAAAGCTAATTTATAGAGCTACCCTTAATTGGGGAATGTGTTCTTTAAAACCGCTTCCTTTTGGGCACTCAACGCCGATGCAAGGTGTCCTTTTCAGATGTAATAATAACAAAACGATAAGAGTAGATGAGAAAAACACTAATGTTAATGGTTTTGGCCTCATGCGGCATGATGGCGCAGGCTCAGGCTGTGCAAGAAGAGCAAACGTCCCGTTTGCAGTCCACCTACAAGTGGAAGGTGGAGGCGGAGACCGGTGTAAGTTTTAGCGTGCTCGACACCGACGTGTCGGGGATGCCCAACACGGCCTATAAGGTGCGCCCGGGATTCACGTTTGGCGTGGCGGCAGAATACAATGCGGTTGACAATCTGGTGGTTGGTCTTGGCGTGCGCTTCGTGCAGCGCAACTACCTCTACCAAAACCTTGGTTACGACGCTTGGGACACACGCTACACCAACAGTTTCATAAGCGTGCCTCTCACGGTGGGCTATTATCTGCTCCACAACCCCTACAAGGAGAAGGGGCTTTGGCTGAAACCGCAAGTGGGCGTGTATTACAGTTATTTCACCTCAATGCACACCAAAGGCACCTATCCCATGAACATCATGGAAGGCTATGAGGGCGATGGAACCCATCTTGAATACAAATCCACCTACGACTTCGGTGCCAACGAGAACCATCTCCGCCGCAGCCTCTTCGGTGGAGAGGTAGGCGTGCAGGTTGGTTATTCGTTTGGCCGCATCGACGCCTTTGCCGGCTATCGCTACCAGTATGGCTTCTCTCACATCTACCAAGAGAAGTCGCTCACCAGCAAGACGGCGCGCCGCAATTCCAGCGTAATCACCGTTGGAGCATCATATAAGTTTTGAGTTGACGACCAATAAACACCTGATTTATGAAAATGATTTCCATTATAAAGAAAGCGAACACCACATATTATAATATGTCGCGCAAGGCAGTGGGGCTTAGGACCATTGCCGCCAGCCTTTTCCTGATGTCTGCATTGTCGTTGACGCTTACAGGCTGCGTGGCCGACAACGATGCCAACAGCAAATCGATCTATGACTACATAGACGATGACGTGCAGTCGTATGGCGACCTGTTCGATGTGTTTTGGAGCGTTATGAACCAGCGCTATTGCGACTTGAACGAACAACCGGGCGTGTCGTCGCTCGACTGGGGCCAAGTGTATGGCGAATATAAGCCAAAGTTTGATTCGCTGAAGACATTCCTGGCCACATCAGAGTTTACCCAGACGGAGATACTGGCCGACAACGCCAAGGCGAAGCAGTATTTCAAGGAGATAGTCGGAAAAATCATCGACCAGCACTTCTATGTGAAAGTCACATTGCCCGTGTCCCACACTTCCACTGAGACGGTGCAGTTCAGGAGTTCCTTGCGCGAGAGGGGCTACAGTTTTCCTCTGAACGACCGTTTTGGGTATGCCTATGGTCAACTCCGCCAAGATGGCACGGCCTTTTGCGACAACCTGCCCGATGAGTTCTGCATCGTTGGCGGATTCATGAAAGACCACCCCGACACATATTATCTTGGTTTCAGCAATTTCTTAATCTGTAAAGACTGTAATTACACATATAAGAAGGAATATCTGCCCACCAATGCGGCTAACCGATACCATCTGGACAGTCAGAAGATAGACAGCATGGCCAATGAACTGGTGGCCTCGCAAGAAAAGCGTGCCGAGGTGGAGCGTGAGGCGGCAGCTGTTCTTGGCGGCATCGACCAATATTTCGCCTCTGACGATGTGGTGGCGTTGTGCAAGAAGATGGTTGCTTATGGCAACGATGGCGACTACTATGGCTTGGCCGACTGCGCCAAAAAGGCAAGTTGTGGAATACCTTATGCGTTAAGCGGACTGCCGCAGACGGCAAACGTGGATGACATTACCAGCGGAATTAGCCAGCAGCTCAGCAGGGATGCTGAGTGCGATAACCTTTGTTCAGAAATCAAGTT
Organism: Lachnospiraceae bacterium; assembly: GCA_963659505.1. GTDB lineage: Bacteria > Bacteroidota > Bacteroidia > Bacteroidales > Bacteroidaceae > Prevotella. Next base: position 20,977 of record CAVKUV010000027.1, on the reverse strand, counting down.
CAACCAATGGTTCTGTCAGGCATTGGCGGAATATCTGTTGCATGAGAGGGAGTTCTATGCCTATTGGGGCGACTTCATGTTTACCTTATATTACCCATCTGTGGAAAACTATCGCCGTTATTTTCTGGAGCCATTGAAGGAGGGCAAGATAAACAAACTCATCCTCGACTTGCGTAGCAACACTGGCGGCTACGTAAGAGACACACGCTATCTCACCGACTACCTGGTGAGCCACACCGCCACCTATTGCTATTTTCGCAAGAAGGAGAACAACAATCCCTACGGCTACACACCGTGGGTGCCACAGCAGATAGTAGTGACATCCAACAGCCTCAATCGCGACATTCCCACGGCAATCCTTATCGACAACTGGAGTGCCAGCATGGCGGAAATGACCCCACTCATGCTGAAGAGCCAGGGCGACCACGTGAAGACGATAGGGCGGAACAGCTGTGGTGCGCAATGCATGCTTTTTAGCGAGAACACCGCCAACAATGGGGGATGGGTAGGCAATGTGACCAAATACCTGTACTTCTATATGCCAGTCACGATGAGCAAAGATGCGCAAGGCAATCTTTTGGAGGGCGTTGGCATCACTCCTGATTATCCTGTCGACGCCATGACGGATGATGAAATCAGCAAGATCAAAAATGCGGCCAACGACGCGAAAGACCGTGACATGGAGAAGGCAATCGAAGTGCTGCAATAGGCAACCGCTGAAAGTTGTCTGTTGAACATTGCGGATCTGCATCATTCATGGTTGGATAAAGATGATGCTGATTGAAGCCAAAGGCTTGTCGTTTCATATTTGGAAGCGACAAGCCTTTGGCTTTGTTCTTTGTCTTGGCACTGTGTGTGGGACAACCGTTCTGCTTGGAACCTTGTGTATAGGAAGCGCAAGTGGAAGTCACTCTTTCTTGACAAAGTTCTTGTTTCGTGTTTTTCCTTGGCAAAGTTACATTTTTATGCTTGTTTGTTGCAGATTGTTGTAATTTGTATGACGATTGCTAATATTTTCTCTTTAAAAGTGCTCCGTTTTTTTTTTTTTTTTTTCATACCTTTGCCTTTGGACTTCAGTCTGATTGGAGCGTGAAAGAGAGATGAATTCTTCCAACAACCTTCTTTTTGGCAGTTCAACACCTATGCGAGGTTTGGAAATCCTTGCCGTGAGGTGAAAAAACGATGTCAAGCGGACATCGATGGAAACGAAGTCCAAGACGGATGGAAGGCGTTTGTCCAACGCTTTGCTCTTGACTAATAGGCATCTATCAATTCGCCAAATGCCATCATGGATGTCGTAGCGGTAGAAGCCCTGAGATGTGGTTTGTAGCAAACTTTATTGTGCTTTTTTTCGTTATGCACGGATCGTATCCTCGTGGATGCGCATGTCTGTGCTGAATTGGACTATATAATAAGGTGTATGTATATATCCACATGTCGTGTTGGCACTATCGTTGACTGTTTGGTGTCATAGGCATTGATAAAGGCTTATGATAATGGAACAGACGTCGGATGTGTTCCCACGCCATCTTTTTGTCTACTTATCTTTACCTAACACCATTAAAAACCGCTTGGCCGTATGGGGACTACTGCTGGCACAAAACAGATTAGAATTATGAGAAAGATTTTTAGCAGTGTTGAAACAGTGAGAAAAAGTATGTTGGCATTTGCAACCATCCTCTGCTGCGCAACGGCAGTAACTGTATTCACAGCCTGCGGCAGCAGCGATGACAATGAGACCTCTTCTGCCGACGAGAAGCCCGCCAATGTGGAACTTCAGGTGTCGTTTACAGACACAGATGATATTCTGAAATACTGTGATGTCTGCTACGAGTACAACGATGGCACAGGCACAAAAACCGAAACGTTAACTGGCACAACATGGGCAAAGACGCTTACGGCCAAACTGCCTGCCTCCTTCTCAATCAAGAAGACTGTCACACTGAAAACAGGTGTTGACTTGTCCACAGACACCACATCATTTAAGTGTTCAAGAGTATTCTCAAGTAGCTACAAAATACTCAATGCTGCCGGCAAAGCCATCAAGTCCAGCCCTGCGACATCTAACAAGCAAAACGACTCTAGCAAGGCTTACAAAATGGCAGAGGATATCAAAAATGGCAGGTTTAACAAGAATCGGACCTACGTCTTTGATGCAAACGGCAATTTGACGGAATAGTAGCCACATCTCCATTTATCGAAAGTAGCCACAACATTCCAACGACTTGTGCCTGAAAGAATAGGCTTTCAGGCACAAGTCCAATCAAATTCCATGAAGGCAATTTGTGTGCTGTGCGGTTGGCTGTAGTGGAACGCCGCATAGTGGCGGCGTGTTCCACACAGTATAGCAATTCGTTCGAAAATAGTCTCAAAATCCAGCAAAGTTAATTTATAGAACCCACCTAAAACAAAAAAAAATAAGCCACTTATGAAGAAAATTAGATTCGAACATAACATAGTCTCCCTGCTGCTTACTGTGGCTGGGACACTGACATTTTCCGCTTGCAGCGATGACCTTGCTAAAGACGCTACTCCGTCCGCCATAGACCCCAAGCAGTGGAACCTTGATGCAAACATGGACACCAGCGTTAAACCAGGTGATGACTTCGCTCGGTACTGCTGGGGTAAGTGGTACGATGCACAGGGGGAAGCTACTGACGGAGGACTGAGTATCTTTTATGAGGCTATAAACGAAACAAACAAAAAGGTGGCGCAACTGGGACTAAAGGAGCGGGAACAGATGGCTCGCGAACTTGCCAGCCTCGGGGAAAATGAAACGGGCATGGAACTGTTGCGGCAGAATATCAGCAGCTTGCTGGAACTGAGACGATGTGGTACTTCAAGCGAAATTGCGGCTGAGTTAGGCAAATTCCTGGCTATAGGCAAGAGCAGTAGTCTGTCACTCGAAATGCAAGGTTATGGCGACCGAAACTATGTTTACCTCGATCATGACCCCAGTACCTATTTTGCGTCAGACATCACCAAGTTATCTGATAATTCCAATGATTCTTTGGTCGTTGCCTACTGGCTTGCCCAACTCGGAATGGACGAAATGGATGCCGCAGCGGTGCTCGAAGACGGCTTGGTGCAGGACTTCTACGAACATGAGAGGTCTACGGCTTCAAGCAATTCCACCCAATACGATGAAATCGGCAAGGCTTTCTGCCAAGGACTGGGAATCAATACCGACCAGCTCATATACTTCCCCGACAACTCGAATTATTCTTCCATTAACAATGTTGGATATTTCATAGAAATGAACGCTAGACACATTGTCGACATGATGATATGTCACGAGGCGGCCGACATACTTCTCGCCTCCAGAGATGCCTACGAAAAGTATATTGAGGAACGTAATTCAAGTGACGGAAAATTCATCAGTGCAGCTATAGACCCACTGCTCAGCTATCCTCTGAGCAAGGCGTTTTGTGATAAGTACTGCACGGAGGAGATGCGCAGCAAGGTGCTCGGAATGATGGAAGATTTGAGAACCGCATTTGCGTCACGCATAGACCAACTGACATGGATGAGCTCCACCACAAAGCAGGAGGCAAAGACAAAATTGAATGCCATGAAGTTTCATGCCCTCTATCCGGACAACTGGATTAGCGCAGGCTTTCCTAATCTGAAAGGCGGTTCTCTCTATGAGGATATGCAGATATTGAGACAGACACGAGCCAACCTGAAGAAAGAGATTCTGTCGCGCAATGCCAGAGAGGACTTGATGAATTATAGTGTTGTCATTGGCTTCCCAACTTATACTGTCAACTGCTTTTACGAAGATAGGCTCAACGCTGTTGCCATACTCTCGCCGTTCGTGATGAGCCCATACTACTCCAGCGAGAACTCAGACGCTACGCTATATGCAATAGGTACGACACTGGGACACGAGATGACCCACGGATTTGACAGCGAAGGCTCCCACTTCGGACCGAAAGGTGAAGACGTCAACTGGTGGACGGTGTCTGACAAACAGGAGTACGACGAACGTACTCAACTGCTCTTGGACTGCTACAACCACTTGCCTGGATACATGGAGTGTCCTGGAAGTACCTTCACAGACGGCAAGAAGACGCTTGCTGAGAACATTGCCGACCTGGGAGGACTAGAAATAGCTCTGCAGGCATACACAGCCAAGTTGGAGCAGCAAGGTTACTACGGCGACGAACTTGTCAAACAGCAGAAACACTTCTTCCAGGCATACGCCAATTTGTGGCGAAGCAAGTACGGTTTGGCAGACAATCTTTACTGGCTTGAATACGACGAACATGCAAACGACTATACTCGCTTAATCGGTTCAACGATGAACTGCAACCGCTGGTATGAGCTATATGATGTGCAGTGGGGCGACAAGTATTATCTCAAGCCAGAGAAGCGCACACATATCTGGTAAGTACCCACTTCGAACATACAGTGAAAAAAGTTCGATCTGTACGGTTGAAAATGCACGTTCGGATAAAACACGAACGTCGGCTGCGTAGTGGGTGCGGCGTCTCACCGCACAATCATAAACGAAAACTGTTGAGACGTGAGACATGTTGCCCATCACACAGTCCCAACTACCAATAACCAATAAAAAACAAGCATATGAAAAAGTTCTTTATGACATCCGCAGCCGCACTTTGCATCGCAATGGCGGCTATGGTCAGCACCTCATGTTCTGACAGCAACGACGATGCCCAAAATCCCGTTGAGGAAGAAGAGATGACAGACACGGAACCCGTTGACAACACGCCGACGGTCGACGCAATGACGACAAAGACCAATGCCAAGGCATACGTGTTTGAAGGAGATTATGGCAGCATCGGCAAGAAAGTTCTTGCCCGCGTCACAAACAGGCAATCGGAGGTTGACAGTACCACCGAGCTGATTTTCATTCCAGCGGAGAAATATGCAACATTGCCAAAGGCGGTAAAGGAAAGCGTCGCCGTTGCATACAAGCATGGAGCAAAGATACTTGTTGACCGCCCGTCGGCCTCTGAGATGATGTTGATGGCGTTCTCCATTCCCGACGGTTCCGCGCTCACGACTGTACCAGAGTCAAAACCCAACGATGAGGCTGTGGAAATGTGGGGCTTCAACCTTTCATCCGACGTGTTCGGAATGGACATTCCCGTAAACGACAGTACCGACACGTCGGCAGCCAACCGTGCCGTACTGACCGACTATGAGGAAGGACTGTTTGCCGACGAAGCCGCAGAGTGGGTCAATACCGACCAAAACACCGTAGCGCAAACAAGAATGGCTGGAGCCGCTACACGCACCAACACCGAGCTAAGCAGTATTCTTGACGCACAAACCGACACGTGGATTTGTTCCATGTCAACTGATTATTTTTATAAACTGAAGAACAAACAAACGCCTTACGTCGTGTTCACAACCATCTATGCAGTACATAAATTCAGCACCGACACCGACTACTTTCTAGTAGACCAGACCATAACAGGAAACAACAGTACTTTCTGGCTCGGCGAATGGACGCAGAAGGACTACAAGGCTGACGGTGATGGAAAAACGCACAAATGGAAGATGCAGGGCTTCTATGCCAACAACTGGGAAGTGAACAACTGGGTGACAATGAATGGATGGAGAGACAGCGTGACAATCACCGATGGACTGAGACTGACAAAGCATGCGCCTGCGTCCACCAATGCGTCCACCACTACGTCCACTTCCACCAGCTGGAATATCGGCGGCGAACTTGGCAGTAGCGGTGCTGGCCTCACAGGAGGAATATCCGGATCGGTAGGCTCCTCGCAAACGATGATGGACATCTCGACAGTGGACAAGTGCATGAAGGACGATACTAAAAACAACGCAAGGTGGGAATATACAATAGACCCATGGAGACAAATTAGGGAGAACACATTCACATACTCTTTCATAGAGCCGCCCAAAGCCGCCATCGAAACTTTCACATCAGAACAGTCGTGGCTATGGGAACTTCAGAATGCCTCACGATACAAAGAATTGTATATGCGTTCAGACTTTGTCTTTCAAATTTATCGTACACTCATAAAAAACAGCAAACTTGTTAGCCGCTATGAATGCTGTGGAAAAACTGGATGGCTGCACTTTATCAAGATAAATCTCCCGAAGCGCACAAAGTGACATGAACACACAAGACGGGTGCTGAAAATCAGAAAAAACGTGACATATGACCTATTACGTATTTTCTGTATCATCACAAAAAAGCAAACATATGAAAAAAGCAACATTGACATTAGCACTTGCCTTCGCAACTATCCTTGCGTGGGCTGGCGACAAGACAAAGGACCTGACGAAAGCGCAGGCGAAAGAGGTAGAGAAGGAAGTGGTGGCCGAGTGGAAAGCAAAAGAAAAGGCCCGTCTGGCATACATCACGACCTACAATAGCGTGAAGGCTGGCTCCATAGCCATGCCAATCCACTGGCAGACATTCGGTGACGAACCTGCCGACGGACGCTCGCTCTTCATATCCATTCATGGTGGCGGCAACACTACAAAAGAGGTTAATAGTGAGCAATGGCGCAACCAGTGGCATCTCTACACACCAAAGGAGGGCGTATATCTGTGTCCGCGTGCTCCATACGACGATTGGGACATGCACTTCAAGCCACAAACCAACAAATGCTATCGCAATATCATCAACTTCTGCGTCACCCACATGAACGTAAATCCCGACAAGGTCTACATCCTCGGCTATTCTGCTGGTGGCGACGCAGTGTGGCGCTTGGCTCCGCGCATGGCCGACTCTTGGGCAGCGGCATCCACGATGGCGGGACATCCCGGTGACGTGCGACTGGAGAATCTGTACAACACTCCGCTTTCTATATGGTGCGGTGCTCTTGATACCAGTTACAACCGCAACAAGGTAGATGCACAGCGCATTGCCGAGATGGACTCTCTGCAACGCCAGCATCCGGATGGATACAAGCACTACGGACAAATAGTCAAGGGTAAGCCACACTGGATGGACAGAGTAGACACCCTTGCTATCAGTTGGATGGAGCAGTACAAACGCAATCCGTATCCAAAGACGATTGTGTGGCATCAGGAAGACAATCAGGCATCGGCATTCTATTGGCTGAAGGTGAAATCAAAGAAAAACTCACGCCACAAGGAGGTGCGTGCATCGTATGAGGGCAACACTGTGACCATTACTAAGTGCGACTTCAATCATCTGACCATTTGCCTCAACGACCAGATGATGGATCTTGACAAGCCAGTGAAGGTTATCTTCAACGACAAGATCATCTATAACGACAAGGTGAAGCGCACACGTAAGAATATGGAGCGCAATCTTCGGCTGCGGCAGGACGAGCGTTACGCCTTCCCTGCAGAGATAAAGATTACTCATAAAAAATCGGGAAACTGGTTTGAAATGTTAGTGGTAAAATAGCAACAGTCAGGTGTCTCACTTCGCGCCTTTGCAAGCAATGCGTGGTGAGACACCATACATCCCTTTCTACTTTTCGGGCGAAACGCATAGAACCGCCTATTTGCCAATCGCAGATTTTTTAGTGACGGCGTTTTCGTCGTCACTAAATCATTTATAAAGAACAGACTATATGGCACAAAATAAGCTTTTGGAACTCTTGATGCAAACATCGAGTGCCACGCTTGGCACCATCATTGGCATCATTGTGACCATCGGAACAACATATTTCCAGCAAAAGCAAGAAAAGGAGCAGATGGAACGCACTGCGGCCTTGATGGTGATACATAACCTTGACGACTTTTGCGAAGGCTTGGAGAAAAAGATTAAGAAGATGGAAGCCCGAGACTCCATAAACATGCTTGTATGGGAACATCATGACAACAATACCCTTGATAAGGTTTCTGACGACATTTTGGGATTGTTTGTTCAATATTTGATGGTGTTCGATACTTTTACCGTGGACAATACAGCAGAGAATATATTCAGTACCAACATTGACACATGGAAAAGCATAGGCAGCAGTGCGTTCGTTGAGTGTGTAGGCAAATGCTTTAATGAAAAGAACAAGATGGTAAAGGTTAATGAAGATCTTGAGCAGTCCCGTATGCAGCAATACTACAATGTTCAGATGACTCTTTATTTGAGCCCAACCCGATGCAAGTCACAGCTTGAGGCGGTAGAGCGCATTTTCAAGAATAAGGAAATATGCTTCTTCATCAAAAAACAGCATCAGTTCTACATTGGCTTTATGAAGACAGGACTGGAAGCTATAAAAGCCGAAAACCAAAAGAACAAGAAGCTAATGAATGTGACTGAAGAGGAGTTGAAAAAGTTTGGCTACCATGACTTTGGTGAATACAAGTCCAAAAAGTATGTACAGTAGGGCAAACCGTTATGGTGTAACAACAAATTGGACAGTCTAATATGAATGTGGGCAAACAATGAAGAAATGTAATCTGAAAGTTGTATAAAACACTACTGTTTCTCAACTTTTTTGCACTACCTTTGCATAAGATAAGCTGCGCTCGGCCAATTGAGAGCAAGCTCTTTTGTCACTCGCTTGCATTATCTTTGCATAAGATAAGCTGCAATCAGAGAGCAAGTGAAGACACGTGGCTATCGACAACATACTCACAATATAAATTAGGACAGACATGGCTGACACATTTGAATTCACCACAGAGGAAAGAAATGAGACGTTGGAAATATACGCCAAGTTGAAGAGTGCGATAGGCTCTTCGCTGCAACCCGACGACGAGGCAAAGATGCGCAGCCACATCAAACAGTCGCTGGATAACAACCAGATACACCGCAACGTGTTTGGACTGAACCCCATACTCATGGGCTTCCGCACGGCACTCATTGTGGTTGAGGAGATTGGTCTGAAGCGCGATGCCGTGCTTGCAATACTGTTGCATCCCAGCGTGGCCGACGGCTACGCCACCATCGACGATGTGAGAGAACAGTTTGGCGAGTCGGTGGCGCGGATACTGCACGGACTGATGCGCATAGCCGAACTGTATGCCAAAAAGCCCGTTGTTGAGAGCGAGAATTTCCGCAACCTGCTGTTGTCGTTTGCCGAGGACATGAGGGTGATACTCATCATGATTGCCGACAGGGTGAACTTGATGCGACAGATACGCGACAGCGACAACGCCGCAAAGGACAAGGTGGCTGAAGAGGCGGCCTATCTGTATGCCCCATTGGCCCACAAACTGGGACTCTACAAGTTGAAGAGCGAACTTGAGGACTTGTCGCTGAAATACCGCGAGCACGATGTCTACTACATGATAAAGGAGAAGCTCAATGCCACAAAGTCAGCCCGCGACGCCTACATAGAGAGCTTCATAGGTCCAATCGCGCAGAAGCTCACCGCCGCTGGACTGCGCTTCCACATGAAGGGGCGCACCAAGAGCATACATTCCATTTGGCAGAAGATGAAGAAGCAGAAATGTGGCTTTGAGGGCATCTACGACCTGTTTGCCATACGCATCATCATCGACTCGCCGTTGGAGAAGGAGAAGATGCAGTGCTGGCAAGCCTACTCGATAGTCACCGACATGTACCAGCCCAACCCCAAGCGTCTGCGCGACTGGCTGTCGGTGCCTAAGAGCAATGGCTACGAGAGTCTGCACATAACGGTGCTCGGTCCGGAGAAGAAGTGGGTGGAGGTGCAGATACGCACCGAGAGAATGGACGAGGTGGCCGAGCGCGGCGTGGCCGCCCATTGGCGATACAAGGGCATAAAGGGTGAAACTGGCCTTGACGAGTGGCTCAACAACATCCGCAACATACTGGAGACGAGCGACGATGCGCAGATGATGGACCAGTTCAAGATGGACTTGTATGAAGACGAGGTGTTCGTGTTCACGCCCAAGGGCGACCTCTACAAGTTTCCCAAGGGGGCGACGGTGCTCGACTTCGCCTACCACATACATTCCAAGATAGGCAACGGATGTACAGGGGCGAGGATAAACGGCAAGGTCGTTACCTTCCGTGAGCCGCTGCACAGCGGCGACCAGGTTGAGATAATGACCTCAAGCACGCAAAAGCCCAAGCAGGAGTGGCTCAACATCGTGCAGACGTCGCGCGCCAAGGCAAAGATAAGGTTGGCTCTGAAGGAGACACAGGCCAAAGAGGGGCTTTTTGCCAAGGAGATGATCGAGCGGAAGTTCAAAAACCGCAAGATAGAGCAGGAAGAGCACATTATGGCCAAGCTGATAAAAAAGCTTGGGTTTAAGGAGACGAGCGACTTCTACCGCAAGATTGCCGACGGAGGGCTTGACGTAAACACCGTCATCGACAAGTATCTTGAGTTGAAGGCTCGTGAGGAGGGCATCACCGAAAACCAGTCGCGCAGTGCCGAGGAGTACAGCTTCAAGGCCGACCCAGCCGACACGGCCAAGCCAAACGACGACGTGCTTGTGATCGACCGCAACCTGAAGGGCGTTGACTACCAGTTGGCGCGTTGCTGCCAGCCCATATATGGCGACGCGGTGTTTGGCTTCGTCAGCGTCAACGGTGGCATCAAGATTCACCGTGAGGACTGTCCCAATGCCCCGGAGTTGCACAGGCGGTTTGGCTATCGCATCGTTAAGGCGCGGTGGAGCGGCAAGGGCGGTTCGCAATACTCGATAACGCTGCGCGTGATAGGCAACGACGACATCGGCATCGTCAACAACCTGACAAGCATAATAAGCAAGGATGAGAAGCTCACGCTAAGAAGCATAAGCATAGACAGCCACGACGGATTATTCAGCGGCAACCTCGTGGTGCAGCTTGAGGACGTGTCGCGCCTGAAGACGCTTATACGCAAGCTCGAAACCGTGAAGGGCGTGAAGAGCGTGGAGCGCATATAGTGCGTGCTACTGGTGTTGCACATAAGAAACGGCGAGTGCCTGTTTGCTTGGCCAATGTGGCTTGCAAACAGGCACTCGCCGTTTCTTTTCTGTTGTCCCCAAAGCTTATTCGGCTTGCGGCTCAAACGAAAGCTTGTCTTTGTCCTTTTCCTTAACGATGTTTATGGATGCGCCGCTCTGCAAGTCGCCGTTGACGATGCGCTCGCACAGCTCGTCCTCGATGTAGTTCTGTATGGCGCGCTTCAGAGGGCGTGCGCCAAACTGCACGTCGTAGCCCTTGGTGGCCACGAATTTTCTGGCCTCTTCGCTTATCGTCATGTGGTAGCCAAGGCTTTCCACCCTCTTTAAGAGTTTTGCGAGTTCGATGTCAACAATCTGCCTTATGGAAGCCATGTCGAGCTGGTCGAAGGTTATTATGTCGTCGAGCCTATTCAGAAACTCCGGCGAGAACTGTCGGCTCAACGCCTTTTGTATAATGCTGCGCGCATACTCCTTGTCCTTGTCGTTGTGGGCAATGCCAACGCCGGCGGCATTGAATCCAACACCTCTTGAGAAGTCCTTCAGTTGTTTCGTTCCCGCATTGCTGGTCATTATTATTACCGTGTTGCGGAAGTCCACAAAGCGTCCGTTGCCGTCGGTCAGTCTGCCCTCGTCGAGCACTTGCAGGAGCAGGTTGAACACGTTGCCATGTGCTTTCTCTATCTCGTCGAGCAGCACGATGGAGTAGGGGTGGCGGCGCACTTTCTCTGTGAGTTGTCCGCCTTCCTCGTAGCCCACATATCCCGGAGGCGCACCGATGAGGCGCGACACATTGAAGCTCTCTGTGTATTCGCTCATGTCGATGCGTATGAGTGAGTCAGACGCCCCGAACATGAACTCGGCCAGTTTCTTCGTCAGGTAGGTCTTTCCAACTCCAGTGGGACCGAGGAACATGAACACGCCTATTGGGTGGTTGGGGTCGCGCAGTCCAACCCTGTTGCGCATTATCGCCTTTGTCAGTTTCTCAATGGCAGCATTCTGTCCTATGATGGCCGACTTCAGCTCGTCGCCCATGCCCTTCAGCCTTATGCCCTCGGCATCGGCCATCTTCTGCACGGGCACTCCGCTCATTGTCGACACCACCTCGGCCACCTCCTTCTCGGTTATGGTTTGGCGTTCGTCGGTTTCGCCGTTGCTCCATTTCTCGTTCAGCTCGGCCAGCTCCGTCTCAAGTTCGGTTTGGCGGTCGCGGTAGCCGGCGGCCAACTCGTAGTTCTGGTTCTTCACCGCCGCCTGCTTCTTTTCCTTTATGAAGGCTATCTCCTTTTCCTTCTCGGTTATCTCTCGCGGCACGCGCACGTTGCCTATGTGAACCTTCGAACCAACCTCGTCCAAGGCATCGATGGCCTTGTCGGGAAACTGCCTGTCGCTGATGTAGCGTTCGGTGAGCCGCACGCATGCCGCCAAAGCTTCGTCGGTGTATGCCACATGGTGGTGGTGCTCATATCTGTCTTTTATGTTGTGCAGTATTGTCAGCGTGTCTTCGGTTGATGTCGGCTCTACGAGCACCTTCTGGAAGCGTCGTTCCAGTGCACCATCCTTTTCGATGCTGTTGCGGTATTCGTCGAGGGTGGTGGCTCCGATGCACTGTATGGTGCCGCGTGCCAGTGCCGGCTTCATCATGTTGGCTGCGTCCATGCTTCCCGGTGTCGATCCCGCGCCTATCAGGGTGTGAATCTCATCAATGAAGACGATGACCTCTGGGTTTTGCTCAATCTCCTTTATCAGAGCCCTGAGCCTTTCCTCAAACTGTCCCCGGTATTTTGTTCCTGCCACAATGGCAGACATGTCGAGGCTTATCAGTCGGCGGTTGAACAGCACCGGCGAAGTGTGGCGGTCGGCAATCATCTGCGCCAAGCCTTCCACAATGGCACTCTTGCCCACGCCCGGCTCACCTATTAATATAGGGTTGTTCTTCTTGCGTCGGCCAAGTATCTCCACCACTCGCGTTATCTCGCGCTCGCGCCCCACTACGGGGTCGAGTTTGCCCTCGGCTGCGGCCTTTGTCAGGTCGATGCCGAAGTTGTCGAGCACGGGAGTCTTTCCGCCAGGCTTCTGCGTTTGTGTGGCCTGGCTCTTTTTGCCTGCGGCTTGTCCGTTGGCGGCGTTGCCCGTAGGCTCAAGCAGATCATCATCCTCCTCGTCGGGCAGTCCTATTCCGTTTTGCACACCGCTCTTTTGCTGTAGCAGGGCGAACGTGTCGTCATAGTTCATCTCGTTGCTCTCCAACACCTGTTTCGCCCCGTTGTCAACCCTGTCGTGCAGTATTGCTAGCAGCAGGTGTTGCTCGTCCACCTTTTGGGTGTGCTGCATCCGGGCCTCCAGCACAGCAAGCTTCAGTATGTTGCTCGCCTTCTCGTTGAGCACCAACTCGCTTGTGTTCATTGGCGTTGTTATGTCGTCGTTTCTCACCTTGTCTTCAAGTTCGGTCTTTACCGCGTGCAGATCGACCCTTAGTCGTCTGAACACGTCGAGCACGGGGCTTTCCTTTACCCTGAGAAGTCCGAGCAGCAGATGCTCCGGACCCACCGAACAGCTTGCCAAGCGTGTGGCCTCCTCTCTGCTGAATGCGAGTATTTCGGAGACTTTTGGTGAAAACTGGCTTGTCATGTGGTTGTGTCCTTTCTTTGTTTTCCGTTTTTTGTCTTGTGCCACTGTGGCGTTCGCCGCATTGGCCTTCGCGTCTGTTTGCTTGTGTATGGCCCTGCCCCGGTCGGCAATGCTGTTTGCCCCGAGGGTGGCCTTCGCGTGGTTATGGTTTGCAAATATACGCCATTAATTGCAAACAGTGTGCCAATATGCGCTCTTTTTGTGTGTTATGCAGTCAGTTTGTCGCCCATGCTGAGTGCCTTGTCGCAAGAGCGTAATTCATGCTAAGGCTGAAAAAACACAAAAAACGTCGCACTTTGCGGCGTTTTTTGTGTTATAGTTTGTCGTTGTGTCACTCGTGGTGGTAAGGTTCTCCGCGCATTATGGTGCAGGCACGGTATATCTGCTCCACGAAGATGAGGCGCACCATTTGGTGTGAGAATGTGAGGCGCGAGAGCGACAGCTGTTCGTTGGCGCGCTCATACACCTGCTGGGCGAAGCCGTATGGGCCGCCGATGACGAACACGAGGCGGCGTGCCGTCTGCTGCTTGCGCTCCAGCCACTGTGCAAGTTCCACGCTGCGCGGTTCCTTGCCATGCTCGTCGAGCAGCACCACGGTGTCCGACGGCTGAAGCTGTGCCATTATCAGCCGTCCCTCCATCTCCTTTTGCTGCTCCTTGTCGAGGCTCTTGGTGTTTTTCAGTTCCGGAATCACCACCACCGAAAATGGCATGTAGTGGCCAATGCGCCCCACATAGTCGTCTATCCCGGCGGCGAAATGCTTGTCGGCAGTCTTCCCCACAAGTATCAACACTGTCTTCATCCCTTATTCTTGCGTCTTGTTGTCCATTGTTTCACACTCGGCCTTGGCCGATTTGCACCCACATCCGGCGTGGCTGTCGTCGCCGTCAGCCTGCACGTATTCGTCCTTGCGCTTGGGGTTCATCGGAAACCAACCCTTCAGCACACGCTTGCGCTGCTCGAAAAGCTCGCCTATCGACCACAGCAGCGACGCTCCAACGACACCCAGCAGCGACGAGCATATCACATTCTCGATGAAAAGGGCGCACGCCACGGCCACTATGCCGAGCACGAGAAACACCCACCACAGGCGCGTGCCGGTGTGGTATTCGGTCTTGATGACAAGCGGGTGGCACAATCCTATTATGAGGAATGTGCTCACCGCTATTATTATGCCAGTGAAAAACATCGCGCCGCTACTTCTTTGCCGTTGGGAACGCCTTCAGCAGACGCTTGTATTCCTTGTTGGTTATCTGCATCGTTGTGCCGTGGCGCGGCGTGAAGTCGCCCGATGTGCGCGTGTCCTGCACATAGGTGAACGTATCGAGGTCGTCGCTTTTGGCAAACTGGTAGTGGTGATCGCGGTAGCAGTCGTACATGAGGCACCAGCCGCCCTTTATCAACGGGAACACGCCGGCACCCTCAACGTCGCTCTTTGTCACTTCGCAGAAGCCCGGGCGCAGTTTCCATGTGTCGGGCGCGTGAAGGTCGGTGAAGGTGTACTTCTTTATGCCCTTGTGCTTGCGGTCTTGCTCGGTCTTGAAAAACAGGTGGTAAGTGCCGTTCTCGTCCTGCACGATGTCGGTGTCGATGCTTGGCTCCTTGTAGTCAAACAGCACTACTGGTGCCGACTCCAAGTCGCTGAAGTCAGCGTTGGCGTAGCAGTAGAACACCTTGTCGTATGGTATGGTGCCGTCGTTGGTGAGCAGCGAGAAGTACACCATGTACTTGCCTGCCGACTTGTCGTAGATGGTTTGCGGTGCCCACACGCGCGTCACATTGGCGAAGTTGGTGCCTTTGAAGCGGTCGGGGAAGTGTACGGTGTGGTGGTCCCAGTTTACGAGGTCGCGCGACTTCATCAGCACGATGCCACGGTTGCTTGTCCAGCCGAGCGAGCAGCGCATGTCGGTTACTACCATATAGTACATCCCATCCTCGCCGCGCAGTATGTGCGGGTCGCGCACTCCTTTCGACAGTGCTATGGTGTCGCTGCCAATGATGGGTTTGCCTCCGTTGAGCGGAGTGTAGTTGAATCCGTCGTCGCTCACAGCGAAGCACACCTGTTCCTTCTCAGGTGCGTTGCCTGTGAAGTAGGCAAACAGATAGTGCTTCATCGTTTGCTTCTTCTTTGCCATCACGCCAGTGGGCGTTGACAGCGCCATGGCGAGCGTCGCCATGCCTAATAGCAGAGTCCTTTTGTTCATAATAAGTAGTGTTTTGTTTATGTGTATCTAAGATTGTTGTCGTTTTCGATTGCTGCTGCGGTCAGTGTGCCTTGGTGGCGTGGAAGCCTTCAAGGTTTTCATACTTGCGTCGCATCATCCTCACATACACGTTGCGCAGCCATATTTTGTGGGTGAGCGTGAGCGCAAGTCCAATTATGCCCATTGCCGCATAGGCGGTGGTCGATCCGAAGATGCACGTAATCAGCAACGTCAGTGCGACGGGGGCGAAGAGCACCACCAGATTGGTCACAATCTGCGTCGAGTTGTTGAGGTTGGCCTTTCCCGTCACGCCCTGTGTGAGCGGAATGGCCTGCCTGTTGTAGACGGCGAGCTGAAACAGCAGGAAATATTCTGTGCCCGACGTGGTGAATAAATACGATGCCACCATGAGCGTCGAGAACTTCCCCGCGATGATGGCCGGCGCGAGCATAATCAGCGGCAGCGCGAGCACGGCGCAAAAGAAGTAGTATTTAGCCCTTAGCAGCATGAATATGTTCTCGCGCTGCGTCATGAGCAAGTCCATGTAGTTGCCCTCCACGCCCATCACCTTTACCAGATTGATGGCTCCGAAGATGACAAAGCAGTAGAGGCACCACATGTTGTGCATCAAGTCGCCGTCGTAGGCGTCGGTGAAGGTCGTGGCGATGCTGAGCAGTGCCACACTGACCACCCCCGAAATGAAGTTTCCCCTAACCATCTTGTTGCGCAGTGCGCTTCTTACCTCCAACTTCAGATATTCGCCGATGCATCCCAGCGAGTCTAACGCTCCAAGGCGCATCCTGCGCTTGTAGTTTACGGCATCGGCCTTTGCCACTTCGTCGGCGGCGCAACGCAGCAGTGTCTTGCGGTTGGCGGCAAACAAGGCAGCCAACACCGCCACGTAGACAACGACGGCGAGAGGGGTGAATGCATATTTGTCGCAAACCGTCATCGTGAGGTTCGCGTCTTTGTCGAGGCTGGCGACGCAAAGCCAGTCGGCGAAGCAATACACCACCGCAGGAATAATCCAATATGCCACATTGCGGCTCGCCAAGGTGCGGATGAATAGATACCACTGGCTGTTAGCCACCACCAAAAGCATGCATACGGCAAACAAGGCCACCGATGCGAGCCAACCCTGTCCGCCGCAGAAGCAGATGAAGGCATAGGGCAGAAACAGGCATGTCCAGAGGCAAGTGACAAACCCTGCCAGCGTGCGGACGAGGAAGCAGTTTACCACAAGGCTCCTCTTGATGGGCAAGAGCAGGTATGGCTTGATGACAACCACGGGTGTCTGTTGCAGTCCGAGCCTCAACACGAAGTCGAACGTGAACACAAGAGGCACGAAGGCAAACACTATGGCGTAGTTGCCGCTGGCAGCGGCCAAGCCAAGCGTGATGCCCACGACCACAAGATATACGGCAATCAGGGCAAAGCCCAGAAGCACCAAAACCTGAGCCGCCATGTTCTGTCCCGCCATATGACTGCGTCGCGCGCCAAGCCCCATGTTGCGGAGCAAGTTGAGGTGCAGTGTCAGGCTGTTCATCGCAAGTCAATTACCTCGGCCGAAGGATAGTCGCGCGAGTTGAAGCGAAACATGCTGTCGTTGAGCGTGGCCTTCTTGAAGTTGGTCACGTTTATCGTGGTCCACTTTCCGTTGCGCAGCATGCGTATCTGCGACGGCACATAACTCTTCCTGTCAACCACCACATACATCTCCTTGATCGACCGCGAGGCCGATGCCTTCAGATGCACAGTGTAGTTGCCGCTGCTGGTGGTCATTGAGTAGGTGTAGCCCGACTTGTAGATGTTGATGAAGTTGTAGGGGTTGATGGCCTGAAGCTCGCTTTCCGAGGGATTGTTGACGTTCACCTCGTTGTTGCGCTTCATGTAGGTCCACTGCGTGCGCCCGTCAAACCACACCGTGGCCATAGGCACCGTGGCGTGAAACTTGCGCCCCTTCACGTATATGGAACCGCTTGTCGTGCCGCCCTGTCCGCCCGATATTGCGAACCGTGCGCTAACGCCACCCTTGTTGCCCAGCACAGCGGCGGTCTTGTCGAGCACGCTGCGTGCCGTTTGCGCCATTGCCGAGCCGCCCAGCAGCAGCGACAATGCCAAAACTAATGAAAAAAGTCTTCCCATGTTATTGTATGTCTATATTTTCGGTTGATAGTTCAAAAGAGAGGGGGTGTCGTCGGTGTGCCTACTGCTTCAGGTTGGCCAGCAGGTTGTTCAGTGTAACCTCGTCCTGCACAAGCACCTCGCGGGGCTTGCTGCCCACAGCCGCCCCCACTATGCCGGCCTTCTCCAACTGGTCCATCAGTCGTCCGGCGCGGTTGTAGCCAATGGAGAACTTGCGCTGTATGAGGCTGGTGCTTCCCGACTGGTTAAGCACGATCATGCGAGCCGCTTCCTCAAACTTTGGGTCGAGGTGCATCAGGTCAACGTCGGCAGCTCCGCCGCCCTCGCCGCCCTCAACGTCAGGCTCGGGCAACTCAAACGGCGCAGGATAGCCCTGCTGCTGCGAGATGAACTTGTTGATACGCTCCACCTCCGGTGTGTCGACAAAGGCGCACTGCACGCGCACAGGCTCGTTGCCGTGCAGGAAGAGCATGTCGCCGCGTCCTATCAGTTGGTTGGCGCCCGAACGGTCGAGAATGGTCTTCGAGTCGATCATTGCACTCACCTTAAACGCCATGCGTCCGGGGAAGTTGGCCTTTATGTTACCCGTGATTATCGACGTGGTGGGTCGCTGCGTGGCTATCACCATGTGTATGCCCACGGCGCGCGCCAGCTGTGCGATGCGGGCTATAGGCATCTCTATCTCCTTGCCGGCGGTCATTATCAGGTCGCCAAACTCGTCGATCACCACCACTATGTATGGCATGTAGTGGTGCCCGTTTTCCGGGTTTAGCTGTCGGGCTATGAACTTCTTGTTGTATTCCTTTATGGTGCGTGCCCTGGCCAACTTCAGCAGGTCGTAGCGTGTGTCCATCTCCTTGCACAGACTGTTTAGCGTGCGCACCACCTTGGTCACGTCGGTGATGATGGGTTCCTCGTCCTCGTCGGGCACCTTGGCCAGGAAGTGGTTGGCTATCGAGGCATATATGCTGAACTCCACCTTCTTCGGGTCGATGAGCACAATCTTCAGTTCGGCGGGGTGCTTCTTGTAGAGCAGCGACGTTATTATGGCGTTGAGTCCAACCGACTTTCCCTGTCCTGTGGCACCGGCCACAAGCAGGTGGGGTATCTTGGCCAGGTCAAACATGTACACCTCGTTGGTTATGGTCTTGCCTATGGCGCAGGGCAGTTCCATCGACGTTTCCTGAAACTTCTTCGAGTTGAGTATGCTCTCCATCGACACTATGTTTGACTTGGCGTTAGGCACCTCGATGCCGATGGTTCCCTTGCCCGGTATGGGGGCTATGATGCGTATGCCGAGTGCCGAGAGGCTCAGGGCGATGTCGTCCTCAAGGTTTCTTATCTTTGCTATGCGCACACCCTGCGCCGGGGTTATTTCGTAGAGCGTGATGGTGGGGCCTACGGTTGCCTTTATGGAGCTTATTTCCACCCCGAAGTTGTGCAGCACATCGATGATGCGGTTTTTGTTCTTGGTCTGCTCGGCCATGTCGATATACGGCTTGCCGTCGCTGTCATACTTGGCGAGCAGGTCGAGGGTGGGGTAGTGGTAGTTCTCAAGGTCGCGCTTTGGGTCGTAGGGCGACATTTGCTTGCCTCCAAGGTTCACGAGGTTGGGACCCTTGGCCTTCTCCTCGTCCGATGCCACCTCTACAATCATTTCGCCGCCGCCGTCGTCGGCCTTGGCCTTATCCTTGGCTGGCGTTGCCACGGGCAATGGGGCCGGCGTGGGTTTCACGCCGTCGTCCTTACCGTCGCCAAAGTCTATCGACTCCGTTTGCGGATCGTCGAATGTGGTGGGGTCTTCCATCGTCTCCAGCGGCTTGTTCTTGTCCTTCTTGCCGGCTTTGCCCGTTAGCACAGTGTCGCCCTTGTCGGTTCCGTCGTTCACCGAGAACTGTATGCGCTTTATGTAGCCCGTGGGGTTGAGTATCTTGCGCACCACATAGACGGTCTCTACGCTTATATAGGTAAGGAAGGCTATGGCCACCACCACGAGTATGGCTATTAGTCCTGGTGTTCCCACAACGTTCTCAAGCCACTGCGCGATGTACATTCCGTGGTCGCCTCCGGGGCAGTAGCAGCTGTCGTCAAACAGTGGGGTCAGGGCTTTGGCCATGGTTACCGAAGTCCATTCCATTGCCACCATGGTGCCGAAAAACCACTTTAGCAGGTTCACCTCGTAGGCGTGTGTCAGTTTCATGGCCACAAGCAACAGGTAGAACGGTATGAGGAAGGCGGCGAAGCCGAAGCATCGCTTCACGAAGAAGTAGGCCGCGCGCGCTCCTATCGACCCGCAGCTGTTGTTGTATTCGTGGTTGGCGTTGAGCATCTCGCCGGCCTTGGGCATCTCGATTAGGCTTTGGTCGGCGTTGCCAGTGGTGAAAAACGATATGAACGACCATATCAGATATACCGTGACGGCCACCAGCACGATGCCGACAACGAATTTCAACTTCTCGTTTTGGAATATGCTGCTGAAGCCCAACGCTTCCGAAAATGACGATGCCTGCTGACTTGTCTTCCTTTTCTTTGCCATCTTTGCTTTCTCTTTTGGTCTGTCCAGTTAATTCTGCCTACGGTCTTTCGTCCATTCCACCCAATGCCCTTCCGTTCCGGCGTTGCCCAATGGCGTTGCCTTTTTGCGTGTGCCAATGGCCATGTTTCCGTCGCGTCTGTGCGCCCGTTTCCCCAAAGCGCTGCACCGACGGAAATCAGCCTATGCGAACATTAATAGAACCGACTTTTTTAGTTTTGCAAAAGTAGTCGAAAAAACTTATATTTTGCCATGGGCAGCCCCTTTTTATTGTTGGTTGCGTGCATTTTTCGGAGTGGTTTTTCGTGAGTTGGCTTCAAGGAGTGGTAAAATCCAAGCCTTACCATATTAAAGGTTGTTTTGATTGTATGAAGGGTTGGACGCAATACCGATTGCACGTCCAGATACCAGCCCCCGACAAATGCGAGTATTACGAGTTAGGTCGGTTAACGATGGAGGGACAGAATGCGAGACCGAACGTCGAATTAGACTTAATCGTCAGATAAATGATAATTTACGCACAAGCCGAGAGTAGTATCAAACGCAGTTTGAACTATGTCGAGGCAAAGCCGTAAATGCGGACTCTTCTGTTAAATGCGTGGATGAATGCTGTTGCCATCTTGGCCTCGAAGAGGCCGTATCTCAGTAACCCCACGTGAAGCGTAGC
>CAVKUV010000026.1:0-33698 GCA_963659505.1 Lachnospiraceae bacterium | reverse complement strand
CGTTCCTTTTTTTTGAGTTTATGCGGCTGCGCCGCAATCCTCTGCAAACTTAGAGAAAGGGCAGCTGCATGAAGCAGACTATGTCACATAGAATAAAACCAAGTGCGCCTTCATGCAGTTGCCCTTTCAGGGCGCAAGATAGAACGGAGACATCTGAAACCCAGGGTGTTGCCCTGGGCTATGTGCAACTGCCCTTTCAGGGCGCGGCATACGCCGATGAAACTATACAAGGATAAAAAAGGTAGGTGCTGTAAACTGAACGCCCCACTTAGAAACATAAGTTTGAACAAATGATGAAAAAGTTTGAAACACGAAATAGCACGGCAAATTTTCCCGTCTTCATGGCAGAGGGAACGGAATACGGAGATTTGCCTCCAGCCACGACGGTTGCAAAAATTGCAACCGTCGCAAATAGAGGTATCAGAGGCGAGGTCGTAGGCGAACTTGAATGCTACAGCCTTGACGCAATTTTTCGAGCATTTAGAAAAGTCCACTTAGCTGTGCCTAACTGCGCTATTTGGAAATCGCGATTTCCAAATAGCCAGTTGACCCATATATATTACCGCAAAATCCATGAACAATCCCCCAATCTCACAATTCGGCAACCACTGCTTGCCGAATCTGAAGATGTACATTCAGACAGGTTTACTTGTCTTTCAAAATCTAAAATGGAGCCAATTCAGTGCATTGGCAAGAGCGGAAGATTGCAGCATGGAGAAGGGGATTGCAATAAATAGTATATGATTATGACAGACAATAACACTCAACATATAGTATGGCACGACGATGCCATCATAAAGCAACTCATCAGCTATGCCATAGGCTGCATGATGGGTCGCTACAGCATAGACAAGCCGGGATTGATACTCGCCAACCAGGGCGACGGCGTGGCGCAATACAACGAGATGGTGCCCAACAGCCGCTTCGCCATCGACGACGACGGCATAGTGCCGCTCATGGACGACAACTCGCCTTTCAGCGACAATGCCGTGAGCCGACTGGCACAGTTTGTGAAGACAGCCTTCGGCGCTGACCACCTGACGCAGAACCTCAACTACATGGAGCGGGCACTGGGCAAGAGTCTGAGCGAATATCTGCAGAAGGACTTCTGGAAAGACCACAAGCGGATGTACCAGAACCGCCCCATATACTGGCTCTTCGCTTCGAAGAAGGGGGCATTCCGCGCCCTCGTGTATATGCACCGCATGGATGCCTACACCGTGGGCAAGGTGCGCAACCAATATCTGCTGCCCTACATAGAGTGGCTAAAGCAGCGCATCGACGCGCTGATGGCACGCCAGGCGGAACTGTCGGCACAGGAGCGCAAGCAGCTGAAGGACTATGACAAATGCCTCGACGAGTGCCGCGAATATGACGTAAGGTTGCACGAGGTGGCCAACCGGCAGATAAGCATCGACCTCGACGACGGCGTGGTGGTGAACTATGCCAAGTATGGCGACGTGCTGCAGAAGATAAAGTAACCAACGACAAATGACTATCAGAGAAAAGATATACAACTACTTCGCGTCGCGAGCCGACCTGAGGGTGCTCTTCGTGTTCGACCCGATGGACATGGTGCGCTATGAGATAGAGCAATGCCAAGACCCGTGGCCGGAGGATTATGTCTACCACACATTCGAGGGCGACTGGTTTACCACCAAGGTGAAACTGGCAGGAGAATGGAAGGAGAAGAAGGTGGTGATGGTGTTCAGGCAAATGGAGCCGACCACACAAGACACGTGCATAAACTTCCCGCTGATGGGCGCGCTAAAAGCCAACATGGTGTTTCATGAGGAAGACGCCATCGCCTTTATGCAGCAGCGGGGCATACCCATGGAATATGCCGACTTCTTCAAACGACACATCACCGAACTGCTACGCGACAAATTCAACAAGGTGCTGGCACCTCTATATAACAACGCAACCGCATTCTCGTTTGACGCTTGCTATCGCGGCATACTGTCGGCCTATCTTGACAGTGGGAAGATGCTGGAGTGGTATCAGATAATAGCGCGCATAATCATCATGAGCGACAACGAGGACACGACGAAGGCCAACGCCTTTTGGGGCAAACTCGCGTCGGGCGGCAAGATTAGGGCCAACGACGTGCAGATGGCACTCAAGGAGAAAACCATGTCGCTCGTAGGCTTCGCTTACGACGAAATGAGCGGCAGTCCGATGAAGAAGGTGGCGGAGGCCATGAAATATAATGCCATAACCCAGCAACTCGCCATGAACGAGGCTGACCCCTACAAGCACCTGAAGATACAGAACGGCGTGCGCTTGCAGGAGCTGAACACCATACTATCGTCGATAGCGGAGAACACAAAGCTCAACGAGGCTTTCGCCCCGGCCATAGACCACTTGGCGCAAAACATAAAGGAAGAGACTTTGCTCGACGTGTATGGCACCGACGCGCACTACTCGTTCGTCTCGGAGAAGATGGGCAGGGAAATGGCGCATAGGCTCATCAAAGAAAGCCTATACTCCCACCCCGACGAGGTGGACGGACGGCTACAGGGACTGGAGCAGAATGCGTTTGCCACAGACACGTTTAAACACACATTGGCACTTTATCGCGGCCTATGCAAGTATTATGGCACCGTGAACGCCATAGGGACACTGAAGCTAAACACCCCCGACCTATACATAGCGCGATATGCCGACCAACTACATCTGTTGGACATGTATTATCGCCAGGCGGTGTGCGCCTATGCGGAACTGGACTTGGCGTCGAAGACGGAATTGGCCGACCAGACCAAGGCGAAGCTGGACATGGACTATGCGGCAATCATCAACGAACTGAACCTGGAGTGGGTGCGCTGCATAAAGGAACTTGGGACGGGATTTGAAACCGTTACATCCATAGAACGCCAACCCGACTTCTTCAGGAACAGACTGCAAAACCTGAAGCAGAAGACGGCGGTAATAGTGAGTGACGCGCTGAGATATGAAATGGCGCAGGAGCTGATGCAGCAACTGACGGGCAAGAAGCACGTGGCCACGCTGACGCCCGCCCTCGCCATGTTGCCCACAGAGACTAAATACTGCAAGCCGTCGCTGTTGCCCCACGACACGCTGGCCTGCACGGGAGAGGACATGGAGGTGGACGGAAAGGTGCTGGCTTCGACAGAGGCGCGCACCGCCCAACTGCAAAAGCGCAACGACGACTCGCTGTGCATAGGCTACAAACAGCTCATGGCACTGTCGAAGACGGAGAAGCGCGAGGTGTTTAAGCACAAACTGGTGTACGTATTCCACAACACGCTCGACGAAAACTGCCACGGATGCTCGCTAAAGACGTTTGCATCGACATGCAAGGACGTGTTTGACGAACTTGTGCAACTGGTGACTTTCATCCACGACCAGGCCAACGTGACGGAGGTGTTCATCACTGCCGACCACGGTTTCCTGTATAACGACATGGCGTTTGAGGAGAAAGACAAGCAAGCCATCACGGAAGACTGCACCGACAAGACCACCCGCTACTACATAGGCCACTCGGACAAGGAGGAGACGGGCATAACAAAGTTCCCGATGCCGAGTGTGGCGGCGATGAAGGGCGATTACTACATAGGCGTGCCAACGGGAACAAACCGGCTCGCCGTGAAAGGCGGCGACTATGCCTTTGCACATGGCGGAGCGTCGCTGGAGGAACTGGTAATACCGGTAATACACAGCCGCTACAAGCGCGTCAACGCAAAGCAGAAAGTGAGCGTAACGCTACTGGAGCCGACTCTGACCATTGCGTCGAGCCGACTGAAAGCCCACCTCGTGCAGGGCGAGGCTGTGTCGATGGACATGCAGGAGCTTACGGTGCTGTGTGCGGTGTATGTGGGAGACAAGCCCGTGACGCCAGTCAAGACCATAACGCTAAACTCAACCGACACGGAGATGGGCGCAAGCCGCATCTATGAGGTTGACCTGACAGTGACGCAGTCGGCCACTTCGAAGATAATGCAGTTTAAGGTGTTCAAGAAGGACGACTTGCTGAATCCTGTGATAGAAAAGAACATAGTAAACAACACGTTGATAGAACAAGACGACTTTTAAGACGGGCTTAAAAACATGGCACTACAAGACAAAATATTGGCGGCATTCATGGGCAAGGTGGTAAGGAAGGACTTGGCTTTCCAGGTGAAAGGCAACCTGCCGGTTCCGACGTATGTGCTGGAATATCTACTGGGACAGTATTGCGCCAGCGACGACCCACAGATTATAGAAGAGGGCGTGGAGAAGGTGAAGACCGTGATACGCAACAACTACATAAGCCGGGCGGAGGCCGACCTCGTGAAAGGCAAGATAAGAGAGCGTGGATCGTATACCGTGATCGACAAAATCACGGCGACGCTCAACGACAAGCAAGACCAGTATGAGGTGGCTTTCGCCAACCTCGGACTCGCCAAGATACCCATTGGCGACAGCATAGTGCAGCGCAACCCTAAGCTGCTGTCGGGCAACGGGGTGTGGAGCATAATAAAGATAAACTATCTGTCGGGCGATGATGTGCGCATACGCTGGGAGATACAGTCGCTAAAGCCCATTCAGATATCCAACATCGACCTGGAGGAGTATGTGGCACAGCGCGGAAAATTCACTACGGACGAATGGATTGACCTGCTGATGCACACCATCGGACTGAATCCCGAACCGCTCAACAGAAGGGAGAAGTTCGTTGCCTTGGCGCGCTTGCTGCCACACATAGAGAACAACTTCAACTTCGTGGAACTGGGACCGAAAGGCACGGGCAAGTCGCACGTGTATCAGGAGTTCTCGCCATACAGCGTGCTGGTGAGCGGCGGCGACGTGACCTCGGCACGACTATTCGTGAAGATGTCGGGAAACAAGGAGATACTCGGACTGGTGGGCTACTGGGATGTGGTGGCTTGGGACGAGTATGAGCAAAAGCCTCACAGGGCGATTGAGGCAAAGCTCGTGGACACAATGCAGAACTACCTGGCCAACAAATCGTTCAACCGAGGCAAGGGCACGCACGAGAGCACGGCCTCGATGTCGTTTGTGGGCAACACCAAGCACACCGTGCCTTATATGCTCAAGACGTCGCATCTGCTGGAGTCGATACCCAACGACTTCCTACAGACGGGTGCTTTTCTCGACCGAATACATCTGTATAATCCCGGCTGGGAGGTGAAAGTGCTGAAGAAGGCGTCGTTCAGCACTGGCTACGGACTAATAACCGACTATATATCGGCCATACTGCATGAGATGCGCGGCATAGACTATTCGGCCAACATGGCGAAGTATGCCAAATTCAGCGGCTCTCTCTCAGAACGTGACCACAACGCCATACGCAAGACGTTCTCAGGACTGTGCAAACTCATTTATCCCGACGGGAGGATGACGGACGAGGAGGCAAGGGAAATCATAGACTTCGCCGCCGAGGGGCGCAAGCGGGTGAAAGACCAGCTATACATCATCGACAGCACATTCTGCGCCGAACCGGCAAAGTTTGAGTACAATTGGCTGGCGACGGGGGAAACGGTAAAGGTGGAGACGCTTGAAAACCTGGAATATCACCACAAGAACGTGATTGAGCAGAAGGCTGAAAGCGAGGATGAAATGGTAGTGGCCTTGCCATCATCTTCTACTGAAGAAAAAGCGGAGGGGAGCAAGGCGGAAGAAGGCAAGAGGGCATTGCGACCGCGCATACAACCGCTTGTAGCCAAGACAATATCCATACGCGAGAACCAAGGCGGAGTGACTTACAAGGAACTGTTTGGCGACTACCTGCGCACGGCCAGGGAAATAGACTTGACCGACCCGTTTGTACGCATGCCCTACCAGATAGACAATCTCGTGGACTTCATACAGATGGTGAAGGACATTACCACGCAAGACAACGTGAAGATACACCTGAGCACGCAGAATGACGATGACGAGAAGGTGGCTGAGGTGATTGACTCGTTCAACGACTTGGCCGACGAACTGCTGCCAATGGGCATTGAGTTCTCCTATGACTTCAAGGCCGACCACGACCGAATGATACGTACCGACACGGGCTGGATCATCGCGCTCGGACGGGGCCTCGACATATATGAGAAGTTCGGACGCTTCTCGCTGTGCCGCTCCAACCAAAAGGCACGCCGATGCAAGGCGTTTAATGTGGCAATAAACAGGACGGAGGGGTAATTGTTGTTCGAACTTTGTGTGGGGATGCTGCATAGTGGGCGACGTGTCTAACGTCGCGACCGTTTCTGACAACGATTGCGCGGTGAGACACGTCGCCCACTATCTTGCAAGCATGCCGAAAAAAAGGCTCACGCCTCCCTGCGCTCGTATTTGCGGCAGAACACAAGCAGCGACACGAAGCCGAGCAGCACCACAGGCACGCCGACGAGGGCGGTGTAGCGATAAGGTAGACCAAACGACATTGGCAAACCACCGAAGTAGGCGCCAAGGGCGTTGCCGAGATTGAAGGCCATCTGTATGAGCGCACCGCCGAGCATCTCGCCGCCGGGGGCGTACTTGAGGATGAGGAACTGCTGCGGACCGCTCACGGCAAACAGTCCGGCGGTGCATACCATCATGAGCAGGGCCGACACCCAACCGTAGCCGGCAAGGAAGAATATGAGCAGCAGGGCCACCACCACTATGGCCTGGGTGTATTTGGCCACACGCCCGGCTCCATACTTGTCGGCGAGCCGTCCACTCGTGAGGTTGCCCACCACCATGCCGAAGCCGGCGGCTATCATGAGCAGCGGCACCGTCTCGGCGGCGAAGCCCCCCTCGTGGGTCATAAGCGGTGCCACGTAGCTGTACCAGCAGAAGATGCCGCCGTTGGCCAATGCCGTGGCGGCGAGGATGAGCCACGGCGCACCGTGGCGCAAGAAGCGGAACTGACCCTTGTAGCCGTTGTCGGGCAGAGCCTCGATGCGCGGCACCCACTTCCAGATGTAGAAGAGCACGAGCACGCTGAGCAAAGCCACAAGCACGAAAGGCACACGCCACGATATGTTGCCGCTGAGGGCGGTGCTAAGCGGCACGCCAAACAGGTTGGCTATGGTCATGCCGGCCACCATTATCGACACGGCTCCGGCCTTGTGGTCTTCGTCGGCCAGGCGCACGGCGGCTATCGACGCCACACCGAAATAGGCACCATGAGGCAGTCCGGCTATGAAGCGCGCAGCAAGCATCACATAGTAGTTGGGGGCCACAGAGCAGAGCACCGCACCCAGCAGCATCATGCCAGCGAGCACGAGCAATATGTTCTTGGGACCGTACTTGTGGGCCACGGTGAGCATTGGCGCACCGCAACACACGCCAATGGCATAGGCCGATATGAGGTGTCCGGCCTGTATTATGGATATGCCCAGACCCTTGGCCACATCGGGCAGTATGCCCATCATCACAAACTCTGTCATGCCCAACGCCAATGTGCCAAAGGCAAGGGCCGCCAATCCTTTTTTCATCGTTGAATATTATGTGTTATCTTGAATATTGGGTGCCCTATTTGCTGTTCCTTTTGTGGTGGATACGCAAGTAGTGGGCGACGTGTCTCACGTCGCAACTGCTGCATTGCCGCTTGGTGTGCGGTGGGACACCGCACCCACTACACATGGGTTACATCAAATTGGACAGTCTATCTTGAATATACGCTGCAAAATTACACATTATTAATATGCGCCCCGAAAGCCAACAAGTTAAAGAAACCAAACAAAACAACGGTATGGCATGGCCGCCTGTTGGAAAGGATGGGTTTTGCATTATATTTGCAAACGATAAGTAACGTTCAAAAAATAACTTGAGCATATTTTATATGATTGGCAGATTTTACCACGATGGGCTGAAAGCCCTATACTACATAGCCCAGGCTGGCGCCCTGGGTATACTCGTGACACCAATCTTCGCCCTGTAAGGGCAAAAGTGTATAGACTAGAATGCACAAGGCTATATACTTTTGCCCTTACAGGGCGCATGGCCACATACGGACTAAAACCCAGGGCGCTGCCCTGGGCTATGGAGTGCTGGGCTTTCAGCCCGTACCTGTACAAAAATCTGAGCAAGTTATTTTTTTAACATTACTAAGCTGCGCCCGGCAATCGGAAAGCGAGCTTCCCAATTTGATGTACCAAAATATAACAGAAAACAATGATGACGCAATGGCAGAAAGCCAAACATGGCACAACGGGCTGAAAGCCCAGTACTACATAGCCCAGGGCAACGCCCTGGGTATACTCGTGACACCAATCTTCGCCCTGTAAGGGCAAAAGTATGTAAACCTCATTGCCACAGCATTATGCCACAGTCTCTCAGCAAAATATACATACATATCATATTCCACACAAAAGCGACTAGCCCTGAGGTAACTGACAATGACCTTCCACGTCTGCATGGCTACATAGGTCAATTGATTAACGCTACAGGATGCATCAATGTATGGGTAGGCGGAACTGGCAACCACACACACGCCTTATTCCTTCTCTCCCGGGACACAACGATATCTATAGTGTCAGAGGAAATTAAACGAAACAGCAGCCGTTGGATAAAGACATTGGATCCTTTGCGATACAGACATTTTGAATGGCAAGGAGGATATGCCGCATATTCCGTCAGCCAATCGGTAGTTGGTAAAACAATGGACTATATCAAAAATCAGAAAGAGCACCATAAAAAGGTCTCATTTGAAGACGAATACATAAGTTTTTTGAACATCTATGGCATTAAATATGACGAACGCTACGTATTTCATGACTGAGCGCATGGTTTTGTTGACTTTTGTCTATCGCATGAGAGGTTTATATACTTTTGCCCTTACAGGGCGCATAGCCGCATACGGACTAAAACCCAGGGCGCTGCCCTGGGCTATGGAGTGCTGGGCTTTCAGCCCGACAATACATATACTCAAAATATAGGCACATCAAATTGGACAGCCTAATCTGTAAAACAAACGAACGAAGTTGTCTAAACTTTTATGAATTTCAAGAAAACAAATCTTCGTCAAAAAAGACTTCAACAGATTGGCATCATGTTTGCAGCCTCAACAATGAGTTTACAACAATAAAAATAACGAGAAGATATGAAAAGCAAGAAACATTTGGGATGGATAATAGCGGGAGCCATTGTGGTGGTTGTCCTGCTGTGGGGAGTGACGGGCTACAACGGACTCGTGACAATGGACGAGGGAGTGCAAAACCAGTGGGCCAACGTTGAGACGCAATATCAGCGCAGAGCCGACCTGATACCCAACCTCGTGAGCACCGTGAAAGGCTATGCCACGCACGAGAAGAGCACTCTGGCGGAAGTGGTGAAGGCACGCAGCGAGGCCACGTCGGTGAAGATTGACCCGACCGACCTCACGCCCGAAAAACTGGCGCAATACCAAAAGGCGCAGGGCAACGTGTCGGCCGCTCTCGGACGGCTGCTCATGGTGGCCGAAAACTATCCGCAGCTGAAGGCCAACGAGAACTTCCTTGAGTTGCAATCGCAGCTTGAAGGCACAGAAAACCGCATCACCGTGGCGCGCAAGGACTTCAACGACGCTGCCAAGGAATACAACTCAACGATACGCCGCTTCCCTAAGAACATACTAGCAGGACTGTTTGGCTTCGACAAGAAGGCATACTTCGAGGCTGAGGCAGGAGCGGAGAAGGCTCCCAAGGTGAGCTTCTGACAACAAGGCTTGGTGGAGAGAACTGCGAAAACGGAGGCTAAGCAATGAGAAAAACAATATTGGCCATACTCTTGCTGCTGAACGCCGCCGCCATGATGGCGGCGCGGGGCGACAGTGCGGCGGTGGGCTACACGGTGGAAAACATTCCCAACGTGAGGCTGCATGACGTGCGCCAACATGTGTCGGACCCTGCCCGTCTGCTTTCGCAAGCGGCACGCGACACCATCAACCTGACACTCGCCAACCTTGAGCGCACCACGGGCATCGAGGTGGCCGTGGTGATGCTGCCGTCGATTGGGGGCGACGACGTGTTCGACTTCTCCGTGCGGCTGTTCCGCTCGTGGGGCATAGGCAAGAAAAAGAACAACAACGGACTGCTGATACTCTATGTGGAAGACCAGCGCAAGGTGCGCTTCGCAACGGGCTATGGCATAGAAGGCACGCTCACCGACGCCACAAGCAAGCGCATACAGATGAGCTACATGGTGCCGGCATTCAAGCGGGGCGACCGCGACGGGGGCATGGTGGCCGGAGTGAAGGCCGCAAGCGCGGTGCTCGACGGCACGATGAAGCCCGAGGCTAATGACGACGGCGGCAACGGACTCACGCTGCTGCTATTTGCAATCTGTGTGGGCGCGATGGTGTTTCTCGTGACCCACAGACGCAAGCACCGCTGTCCGCAGTGCGGCACGAAGGCGCTCATGCACAAGTCGACCGACCACTACCGCATGGGCGGAGTGAGCTACCGCAAGGATGTGTATGTGTGCTCGAAGTGCGGCAAGGTGGTGGTAAGGGACACGCCCGAAGACAACCGTGGCGGCGGCAACGGCATCGACCCTCTGCTCACCGGAATGCTGTTTGGCTCGATGTTCGGGCGAGGCGGCGGTGGTGGGGGCGGCGGCTTCAGCGGCGGAAGCTATGGCGGCGGAAGCACTGGGGGCGGCGGCGCCGACTCGGGCTGGTAGCCTTGCCACAAGCGACAAAAAAAGTGCGCTTCACGTTGTAGCCACACCAATATTAGTGAGGCGGTAATTTTCAGAACCGCCCATAAACCATTACCTTTGCATACGCCTTGCGCACAATAACACGCGCAAGGCGTAATTTTTTTTTCAAAATGTACAAAAACAGTTTCATCAAGCGCGACGTCTTTGTGTTCCGACGGTTCGGAAACAAGGGCTACTCGCTCTTTGCCTGCCTTGGACGCGAGGTGGTAATCTCCGTCTTGAGCGTGGCTACCCTGTCGCACGCACGTGCCGAGGGCATTGGCGCACAGCCGCTGCCTGCCGACACCGTGACCGCTACCGACCGGGAACTGCTGCTCGACGAGGTGAGCGTGACGGGAACGCGCGCGCCACTGACGGCGAGTCAGGCTGCGAGAATTGTTACTGTGCTGGACCGCGAGGCCATACAGGCCGCGCCAGTGCAAAGTGTAAACGACCTGCTGAAGTATGCCTCGGGAGTCGACGTGAGGCAACGCGGACCCATAGGGGCGCAAACCGACGTTAGCATACGCGGAGGCAACTATGAGCAGATAGCCATCCTGCTGAACGGCATAAACATCTGCGACCCGCAGACGGGACACAACGCCTTCGACATTCCCGCAGACATAAGCGACATAGAGCGCATAGAGGTGCTCGAGGGGCCAAGCGCACGCGTGTATGGCACGTCGTCGCTCGTGGGGGCGATAAACATCGTGACGCGACCGGCAGGACGAAGCTCGGCTTCGGCACGCATAGAGGGCGGCAGCTTTGGCTACGCCAACGCCGGGGCGAGGGTGAACGCAGCAAGCGGCAAGTGGAACAACCAGGTGTCGGGCAGCTACACACGGTCGGACGGCTACAGCCGCAACAAGCAGGGTGGACTAAACGCCGACTTCCAGGGAGGAAAGGCGTTCTACCAAGGGGCGTATACCGACAGCGACATCAGCGTGAGGTGGCACGCAGGACTGAGCACGAAGGACTTTGGGTCGAACACATTCTACGGCGCAAAGTGGGACGACCAGTTTGAACATACAATGAAGACGTTTACCGCCATACAGGCGGAGACAAAACAAGGACGGCTGCACCTGAAGCCGTCGATATACTGGAACAGGAACATCGACCGCTTCGAACTATACCGGGGCGACGACGCACAGAACAACGGAGTGCCATACAACCATCACCGCACCGACGTGTATGGCGTAAACATCAACACTTACTTCGACTGGATTGCTGGACGCACCGCAGTGTGCGCCGAACTGCGCAACGAGGACTTGGTGAGCACCAACCTCGGCGAACAGCTCGACAACCCGCGCCACGTGAAGGGCACCGACCGATACTACACCTGCGGACTAAACCGCAGCAACATCAGTTTCGTGCTGGAGCACAACGTGCTGTTGGAGCGCTTCACCCTGTCGGCTGGCATCGTGGCGGTGAAGAACTCGTGGAACAACATGAACATGCGCGTGTATCCGGGCGTCGACATGAGCTACCGCATAGGGCGGCAGTGGAAGGTGTATGCGTCGTACAACTCGTCGCTGCGCATGCCTTCGGTAACTGAGCTATACTACTCTGTAGGCGGACACAAGGCCGACAAGAACCTGAAGCCGGAGGAGCTGCAGGCCGTGGAGGGCGGACTGAAATATGCCGGCGGCGGCATCAGCGCCTCGGCGTGTGTTTACTACAACCACTGCACCAACATGATAGACTGGATCAGGCGCACCGACGAGGGCAACGAGGCGGTGTGGCAGTCGGTGAACTTCACCAAGGTGAACTCTGTGGGCGTGGAGGCTTCGCTCTCGTTCAACATGAAGAAGCTGCTGCCAACGCAGAGCGTGTTGCGGTCGATCGACGTGTCGTACAGCTATATCGACCAGGCGAAAGACGAGCCTGACAACATACAGAGCCGATCGACACTGGAATACCTGCGCCACAAGGCCACCGCATCGCTGGAACTGAACCCCTGGCGGCGGCTCATGCTCACACTGAAATACCGCTTTCAGGAGCGGCGAGGCACGTTTACCGACGCCAACGGCAACGTGAGGGGCTATGTCCCGTATGCCGTGACCGACGCACGCGCCTCGTGGAACGCCGATGCGTGGAAACTGTATGTCGAGGCAAACAACCTGTTTGACAAGACGTACTACGACTTCGGACAGATACCGCAACCAGGCATCTGGGTGATGGCTGGACTGGCGGTGAACGTAAACCTGTAGTCTCTCGGGGCATCGCCACTATATCACAAGACAAGGCGAGGCGGGAAAGCCATGCACAACGCATGGGCTTTTCCGCCTCGCCGCATTTTTTCAAGTAACACCTATTTACAACAACTCAAATCGTAACAAGTTGTTTTTCACCGTCACCAAGGCCACCGCAACACAATAATCTTGTCGCTGCGCGACAACGCGCCAGGGTTGCTGCCAGGCTCACCCTCGGGCACGGTGAGTCCGTTGGCGGCATAGTAGTCGCGCCAATGCTTGGTCACGCGGCCTGTCTTGTCGTGGAACGACATGGGTATGGGCTTGAATATCAGTTGGCCGTTGGTGTCGAGGTAGCTCTTCTGCACCAGTTCGCTGCAATAGAAGGCACTGTCGTCGGGCATGAAGAAGAAGTCGTAGGGGCGGCCCAGCCAGCGCAAGGCACGTCTGACCGACAGACTGACGCCTGTGGTGTCGCGCAGTCGGGCATGGACAACAAGCGAGTCGCGCCGCTTCATGAAACTGTCTATCGGCGTGAGGCACACGCCCTTGTGTATCGCCTCAAGGGCAAACACGCGCTTGCCGTCGCGATGCACTATGGCCACATGGTCGATGGGGCGGCCAGCAAGACCTTCGGTCACTGCGGTGATGTCGTTGGCACGCTTGCTCACGCAGAACAGCAGGTCGCCCTCGGCCAACGAAAAAGTCTGTGCCGGCACGCCAATGGCGCACATGGCACAGACCCAAAGTAACATGAATGTCCTATTCAATTGTTTTTTAGCTTGAAAGAGTTTTCTATGCTTGCCACCTCGGCCTCGAAAGCCTTGTCGGTCTTTAGTCTCTGCTCTATGGTGGAGCAGCTGTGTATCACCGTGGAGTGGTCGCGCTTGCCTATGAGCTGGCCTATTCGCGAGGCTGGCATCTTGGTGTACTTCTGGGCGAAGTACATCGACAGTTGCCTAACCAACACGTAGTCGCGCTTGCGGCTGCGGCTGAACACGTTCTGCTGGGTGACGTTGTAGTGGTTGCACACCTTGTCGAGTATGTCGTCGACGGTGAGCGGACGGTTGTCAACCTTCACCGCGCGCTCCATCACGCGCTCGGCCAAGCGCATGTCGAGTTTGCTGTTGTAGACGATGGAGTATGCAAGGAGCGAATTTATCACGCCCTGCAAGTCGCGCACGCTGCCATTGGCCGTCGAGGCGATAAACTGTATCACGTCGACGGGTATCTTCAGTCCGTCGCGGCGGCACTTGGTGTTGAGTATGTCAACGCAAAGCTGCACGTTGGGCTTCTCCAGCTCGGCTATGAGTCCGCAGCTGAAGCGTGTGAGCAAGCGGTCTTTCATGCCCTGGAGGGCTACCGGCGGACGGTCGCTCGCCAATATTATCTGCTTGCCGTTGCGAAACAGGTGGTTGAAGATGTGGAAGAACGTGTCGAGGGTCTTGGTGGCTGTCGCCCACTCCTGGATGTCGTCGACGATGAGCACGTCGATGGACTGGTAGAAGTTGATGAAGTCGTTGGTGATGTTCTGCCTTACCGCATCGGTAAACTGCACCTGAAACAAGCGCGCGCTGACATAAAGCACCCGCTTCTGTGGATACAGCTCCTTGCAGCGCACGCCGATGGCGTTGACGAGGTGGGTCTTTCCGCAGCCCGACGGGCCATAGATGAAGAAGGGGTTGAACGTTGACTTGCCTGGATGCTCGGCTATCGACCCTCCGATGGTGCGCGGCAGCTTGTTGCTCGCCCCTTCGATGTAGTTGCCAAAGGTGAGGTGGGTGTCGAGCTGTGGGTTGAGGTCTTGCGGAACGGCGGCGTCACCCCTTAATGGCGTGCGGTTGGCGCGCGCCATGGGCTTCGGCGGCTCGATGGCCGACGGCTCGTCGCCCTCAACATCCACAGTCTTCTTGTTTTTCTTGTCGGTGACGATGCGGTAGCGCAGCCGCACGTTGGGACCAAAGTAGCGAGAGATGACCTTGCTGAGCAGTCCAACGTAGTTTTGTTCCAAGTACTCGTAGACAAAATTGCTCGGCACTTGAACCAACAGGGTGTGCTCTTCGGGGTAGAACACCTCGAAGACTATTGTGGAAAACCACGTCTTGAACTGTTGCTCTGTTACATGCTCCTTGATTAGTGCAAGGCATTTGTCCCAAAGCTCCTTATGACTGTCGTCTGCCATCGGATTTGGATTGTTTTCGCTTACTTGGTAAAACTATAGCTTTTTATAAAAGGACTGCAAATATCGCATTTTTTTTTGAATTGCGCAAATCCGCACGCCGCTCCACTGGGGCGAAACGGTGTCTAAGCATTTGCTACAACATAAATCAAGGGGATTGCCTCGCAACGCCCAATGCTTTTTATATCAATACATTCAGCGCGCATTGCCAAGAAAGAGGCAATGCGCGCTGTTATTTAGACTAAGCGATATGTTTTTTTAATAGAACCCGCCTTTATTTGTCCTTGCGACCGAACAGCGAGAAGTGGACGTAGCGCTTGGGGTGGGCCTTGAGGTCAACCACGAGCGAGTCGGCGTCGCGCATTGTCGATGATAGGTTGTTGTACAGCTGCGGGTCGTTCATCAGCAGTCCGAGCGTACCCTCGTTGCTATTCAGCTTTTGGGTCATCTCCTGCACGTTGTTGAGCGTGGCGTCCACCTTGGCCATTGTTCCGGCCACGTCTATCTGGCTCATGTTCTTGGTCAGCTTGTCGGTGTTGTCGAGCACGCCGTCGGCCTTGGCGAGCATTCCCGGCACGCGCCTGTTAACCGTTGCCATGAGCGAGTTGAGCTGCTTGGTGGTCTTTGTCAGGTCTGACGTTATCTGGTCGACGTTTTGCAGAGAGTGGCGTATCGACGGGTCGGCCAGCAAGGCGTTGAGACTCACCATTATGGAGTCGAGCTTAGGCAGGATGTTGCTCACTGTGGGCAGCATGGCCGAAGCCTTGTCCATCACGCCATGGGCGATGTCGCCGTTGATAGTGTCGCCATCGGCCATGGTTCCGCTGAATGTCTGCGGTATCACGATGTGTACCTTGACGTTGCCCATAAGGTCGCTCTCAATCTCGGCCACGGCACCCTTGGGCATCTGAAACTCCTTATCTATGTCGAGCATAGCCACGATGTCGCCCCTGTTGGAGTAGTCGTAAGCAATGTCGCGCACCGTCCCCACCTTGAAGCCGTTGGCATACACAGGACTCGACTTGGTGAGTCCGCTTATGTCGTCGAACGCCGCATAATATGTGCTTTCGCTTGAGACGAGGCTCAAGCCCTTCAGAAACTTCATTCCAAAGAACAGTATCACTACCCCCACTATGGCCACTAAGGCTATCTGTACCTCTTTCTTCATGTGTTATGTTTTGACCGTTTAACGTTTATTCCTGTTGCTTTTGAACTCCCTTATGCCTTGGTTCACATCCATCTTCTGGCCGTTCTTGAAGGCTATGATGAACGCTTCGGGAAACTTGTCGAGCAAGCCTTTGCGCATTCTGTATATCTCGTTGTAGTCGGCCGAAGCCCCTATTGTGTACTTATACATGCCATTCTCTACGTAGCAGTCGATGTCTTCGGCACCCTTGAACTGCCTGTCGGAAGTTTTCAGCTTGCTTCCACTGGCCAGTATCTGCACCTTGAACACCGGCACATCGGCTGCCTCGGCCACGGGTTGAGTACGCCTTGGCACCACAACCCCGTTGCCTGTAGCCGCAGCAGGTTTCACTTCACGTGCTGCAACTTGCTTTGCCGCCTGTGCTGCGGATTTTGTTTCCTGCGTTGCTGGCTTTGCCGCCGGAGCTTCGCTTGCGTCCTTACGGTCGCTTGCCGCACTGCGCGTCTGCGCCGCCACGGTGTCTGTGCCGCCCTCGTTGTCTGTGCCAACTCCGCGCGTTTGCACTTGTGCTGCGCCAGAGCGTGCGCTTGCCAGTTCGTCGATAATCGACTGCGAGGTCTTCTTCTTGCTCTTTTTCGTCTTCTTCGGAGTGTCTTGCTGCGGAAACATCGGCTGCACCGCCACGTCGTCGTTCTGCGGAGCCTGGAAAGGCACGGTTATCGTCTTGTCGTATTTGCCCTTGTAGTCGGCAAAGGCAAGATAAATGCCACGCCCAAGGTTGTCGATGCCACTGTCGGTGTTGAGCATCCGCTCCTCGTCGGCGGTGGTGATGAAGCCCAGCTCTATAAGGCAACTGGGCATCGAAGTCTCGCGCAGCACAAGAAAACCGGCCTGCTTCACGCCCTTGTCGGGGCGGCTCGCCGTGGCGCACACGCGCCGCTGCACCATCTTGGCGAGGTCAACGCTCTGCGCCATGTTCTTGTCTTGCAGAAACTCAAACATGATGTAGCTCTCGGCGGAGTTGGGGTCGAAGCCCTCATAGTGCTGCTTGTAGTCCTTCTCGACGAGTATCACCGAGTTCTCGCGCTTGGCCACGTCGAGGTTGTCGGCGGCCCGGTGCATACCCAGGGTGTAGGTCTCCAGTCCGCGTGCGGTGCGTCCGCCGGGCAGGGCGTTGGTGTGTATCGAGATGAAAAGGTCGGCTTTGTTGTGGTTGGCTATGTTGGCGCGCTCGTGCAGCGGCACAAACTTGTCGGTGGTTCGGGTGTAAACCACGCGCACGTCGGGGCAGTTGCGCTCCACGTAGCGGCCAAAGGCGAGCGCCACGTTGAGGTTGATGTTCTTCTCCTTTGAGAATGATCCAAGCGCACCTGCATCGTGGCCTCCGTGGCCAGCGTCGATGACCAGCGTGAAGCGCTTGTCCGCAGCATTGAGAGCAAATGCGCAGCAAACGAGTAAAGCCCAAAGGAGAAGTGGTCTTTTGCCCATAAACAATTGTTAAGATTGTGCAAAAGTAACTATTTCTGAAGAAAAACCCGAATATATCATTGGGTTTTATCTTTTATTAATGCTGGTTCTTGCAATGTTTTCACCGCCCTAAGTGCAGCTCCACGCCAGCCCCCTTGCAGTCGGCCCCCATCGGAGGGTTGGTCTTTGTTATGTTGAGGTCGATTGACGTAATATCGGGGAAGGCCGTTTCTATGGCATTGGCCATGCGTCCGGCCACATGCTCCAGCAGTTTCGACGGTTGCCCCATCTCCCTCTTCACTATATTATATAATGTGGCGTAGTTCAGCGTGTCGCCGACATCGTCGGTGGCCATGGCCTTGGCTATGTCGAAGCCCACGCGGAGGTTCACCACGAAGTCGGCCCCCACGGCCTGTTCCTGCGGCAACACGCCGTGACAGGCGCGCAAGCGCACATCGTTCAAGTATATGTAGCTTGTGTTCAGTTGCATTGTATCTTCTCTTTTCTCTTGTTGATTGTATGGCAAAAAGCGACGGAGGCTTTAGTTCTGGCTTGAAAGGCAGCCGTCACTAAAGCCTCCGTTCATGCATATCCTATCCGCAACGCGAAGCTCCGCAGTTCTTGCATATCAGGCAACCCTCTTGGTATACCAGCGTCTCCTGGCCGCACACGGGACATTTGCGTCCCTTGGCCTCGGTGCCGTCAACGATATACTTCTTCAGGGCGCGCTCCACACCGTTCTTCCACGTGTTGATGCTCTCGCTCTTCAGTTGCAGCGAGCCCACCAGCTTTATCACGTGGTCGATGGGCATGCGGTAGCGCAGCACACCGCTGATGAGCTTGGCATAGTTCCAGTATTCGGGGTTGAACTTCTCGCTCAGTCCCTCGACGGTGGTCTTGTAGCCACGCTTGTTCTCAAACTGGAAGTCGTAGCGGTGCTTGCCGTTCTCGTCAGTCTGCTTTATTATCTTGCCCTTGGTAACGGTCTTGGGCAGCACGATGCCCTCCTCGTCGTCTTGCAGTCCGGTGAATATCTCGTAGGGATAGCCCTTGAGCAAACCCACGAAGGCCACCCACTTCTCCTTGTTGTTCTGGAAGCGCACCACGTCGCACTCCAGCTCCTTGGGCCTCACCTCGGTCACCTCGGGGTGCTTGCACTGTGGCGTGGTCTTCTCGGTGTCCTTCTCCTTGTCCTTATCCTTCTTTTTCTTCTTGTCCGACACGGAAATCATCACTCCCGAGCGGCTTCCGTCGCGGTATATGGTGCAGCCCTTGCAGCCCGAACGCCAAGCCTCGACATAGAGCTTGTTGACCAAGTCCTCGTCAACGTCGTTGGGCAGGTTCACCGTGACGCTTATAGAGTGGTCAACCCACTTCTGGATGGCGCCCTGCATGCGCACCTTCATGAGCCAGTCAACATCGTTGGCCGTGGCCTTGTAGTAGGGCGACCGCGCCACCAGTGCGTCTATCTCATCCTGGGTGTACCGCTTCTGCGTGTCGATGCCGTTCACCTCCATCCACTTCAGGAACTTGCGGTGGTAAACGATGTACTCCTCAAACGAGTCGCCCACCTCATCGACGAAGTCAACGTGTACGTTCTCGTCGCCGGGGTTCACCTTGCGCCTGCGCTTGTACACGGGCATGAACACCGGTTCGATGCCACTTGTGGTCTGCGTCATCAGACTCGTAGTTCCCGTGGGGGCTATGGTCAGGCAGGCAATGTTGCGCCGTCCGTAGGCAGCCATGTCGGCATACAGCTGCGGGTCGGCCTCCTTTATGCGGCATACGAAGGGGTTGTCCTTCTCGCGCTGCGCATCGTAAATCTCGAAGGCGCCGCGCTCGCGCGCCATGTCAACCGACGAGCGGTAGGCCGCCAAGGCCAGCGTCTTGTGAACCTCGACGGAGAAGTCGGTGGCCTGTTGAGTGCCGTAGCGCAGGTTCATGGCGGCAATCATGTCGCCCTCGCCAGTGATGCCCACGCCCGTGCGGCGTCCCATGCCGCTCTTGCGCCTTATCTTCTCCCACAGGTGCTCCTCGGCTCCCTTCACCTCGTCGCTCTGCGGGTCGCTCTTCACCTTTTCTATTATTAGGTCAATCTTCTCCAGTTCCAAGTCGACGATGTCGTCCATCAGCCTCTGTGCCGCAGCCACATGCTTGCGGAAGAGGTCGAAGTCGAACCGCGCCTCGGGCGTGAACGGGTTGGCTACATACGAGTACAGATTGATCGACAGCAGTCGGCACGAGTCGTAGGGACAGAGCGGAATCTCGCCACAGGGGTTGGTTGACACGGTGCGGAAGCCCTGGTCGGCATAGCAGTCGGGTATGCTCTCGCGGATTATGGTGTCCCAGAAGAGCACTCCCGGCTCGGCGCTTTTCCACGCGTTGTGTACTATCTTGCGCCACAACGCCCGCGCGTCGATTTCCTTTCGCCACTGCGGGTCGGTGCTGTCAATGGGGAACTGCTGCACATAAGGCCGCCCCTCGGTGGCGGCGCGCATGAAGTCGTCGTCGATCTTCACCGACACATTGGCCCCGGTCACCTTGCCCTCGGTCATCTTGGCGTCGATGAAAGCCTCGCTGTCGGGGTGCTTTATGCTCACGCTCAGCATCAGCGCGCCGCGCCGTCCGTCTTGCGCCACCTCGCGCGTAGAGTTGCTGTATCGCTCCATGAACGGCACCAGTCCGGTCGAAGTGAGCGCCGAGTTGTTCACGGGCGACCCTTTGGGGCGCAGGTGCGACAGGTCGTGGCCCACTCCGCCGCGCCTCTTCATGAGCTGCACCTGCTCCTCGTCGATGCGCATGATGGCTCCGTAGGAGTCGGCGTCGCCGTCGAGTCCTATCACGAAGCAGTTGCTGAGCGATGCTATCTGGTGGTTGTTGCCTATGCCCGTCATGGGGCTGCCGGCGGGTATCAAGTAGCGGAAGTGGTCGAGCAGGCCGAATATCGTGGCCTCGTCCATGGGGTTGGCATATTTGCGCTCTATGCGCGCCAGCTCGGCGGCTATGCGGTGGTGCATGTCGCTGGGCGACTGTTCATAGATGTTGCCGAAACTGTCTTTCATGGCATACTTGTTTACCCAAACGCGGGCAGCAAGCTCGTCGCCTCCAAAGTATTGCAGCGAGGCCGCCAGGGCCTCGTCGTAAGTGTAAGTTCTTTGTGTTTCCATTACTTTTGTAGTCTGAAAAAGCGGCACAAAGTTAGTCGTTTTCCATCATAACACTACACATCTCGATGGAAAACTTTTGTGGCCGCGCCGCAATGAAAGTTGTCCAAAACGGTCAACTTTCACTGCGTCAAAGTCTACCACACTTTCCCTTTTCTTTCACTTTAGCCCACTATCGGCATTGCCCCTTTCACAACGGGTGCAGCAAGGACGCAGCACCTACTACAAGGCATTTCACTTTCCGCCGCCACCGCCCTTGGCCTGCGCCTCCAAGCGGGCGCACACCTCGCGAAACTCCGCCTCGCCGACACGCCGCAGACGCGGACTGCGCACAAGGGGAAACGACTGGAAGTAGTCGTCGTTGGTGTAGTACCACCGCCGCTGCTCAAAGCCGCCCACGCGCGCCAGCACGCCATCCACCGCCCTCACGTAAGGCCGCTGCACGGCGGCCATGTAGCAGCCCTTGCTCGTGGCGGCCACCACCACGCAGCGCAGCGACCGCCGCTTGCCGCCACTCAAAGCCCAGCCCTTGGTGTTGGTGCTCACGCTGATGTGCCACCCCTGGGCGTTGAGCCTGTCCATCTCGCGGTGGAACAGCACACCGTGGGGCGAGGTGTCGCGCGCCTTGCCACGGCTGATGCTGAAGTGTATCATCTCGTGCAGCAGTACGTTTTGCAGTTCGCGCTCAGGGATGTCGTAGTAGCGGCTCACGGATATGCAATACTCGTCGGCCGAGCGCAGGCCGAGCAGTCCGCCGCGCACCTTGCGGCAGCTGAACTGGCCGAGCATAGTGCGCGCGTTGCTCACCTTGAGCAGCGGCATGGGCAACGCCCCACCGAAATAGCGCACGTTGAAGTCGGCAAACCACGTGCGCAGCAGTTCCACGGTTGGTGTCATCGCCTCATCGCCTTAACCACCTTGCCCATGTACATAGAGTGTATGCCGGCGGTGTAGGTGGAATAAAACTCCCGTGGCATGTCGCCGAAGCCCTTGGGGTCGAACGGCGCGTGGTATATCATCTCGCACTCATACACCGCACTCGCCTCGTCGAAATAGGGCGTGCCGTGCTCGGTGTAGCGCGTGTGCAGACCGAGGGCGGCGGCCTTGTCGCCGTCGCGCCCGCTGTGGGTTCCCATGTATTCGAGTATGTCCTTGTGGGCGTCGTCAAACTCCATGACGGTGAAGTATCGGGCGCGCTCCATGTAGCCGTGGGTGTGGCGGCTCTTGGCCACAAACACGGTCATCATGGCCATGCCCTTCTCCCAGATGTTGCCCAGTGCGCCCCACCCTATTGTCATCTCGTTGTAGCTGGTGCTGTCGCCGGCGGCGAGCAGCAGTCCCTTGCCTGTGAAGTAGGTGAAGGGGTTGGCTTGGAAATTGGCCGTCACGTCAAACTCCTTGAAGT
Source organism: Lachnospiraceae bacterium (assembly GCA_963659505.1). Taxonomy (GTDB): domain Bacteria; phylum Bacteroidota; class Bacteroidia; order Bacteroidales; family Bacteroidaceae; genus Prevotella. The sequence continues at coordinate 11,530 of CAVKUV010000026.1, read as the reverse complement.
CGCCCTTGGCCTCTTCTGCCACCGTTGCCGTTGGCTTGTCAGCGTCGTCGTTGTCTTGGCTTGCGCCCTTCACCATGGCGAGCCGTATGCTAACGGCCACAAGAGCCACGGCCAGCACAATGTTCAATAGCTTTGATGTGTTCATATATGTGTTAGTTGTTTGTTATTAATAAATAGGTGTAACAGGTGGCTCTTCACCTTCTTGGCCTCTTTCCTCCACGGCTCTGCGACATGGCCATCAGCGTGCCCATGGGGCAGACGAAGCGGCAATAGGGGCGCGCCACCACAAACGACAGCAGCAGAAACACGGCGGCTATGGCCACGGCTACCCACGAGGCCGACTGGAAGATGAATGCCGCAAACGCCTCGTAGTCCATCCAGTCGGTCCAAACGCCGCCCCACACGCACAGCATGAGCAACGCCCACAGCAACTGGCGCAGCTGGTCGAGGCGGCGCACGGCACTCTGGCTCATCTTCAACTTATGCACTCCGCACTTGCCGGCCAACTGTTGCAGCGATCCGAAGGGGCACACGTGGGTGCAGTAGTGCAGCCTGCGGCCAAACAGCGGATAGACGAAGGCCGTGGCCAACATCACCGCCGCCACCAGCGTCATCGACTTCAGTCCGTGGGCGGCATAGCCCAGCAGCGAGGTGTACGACAGGAACGCGCCGCACCAGAAGCCCAGCACTATGACATTGAGCGCAAGTTGGCACGTGCGGTACACTCGGTTCTTGACAAACAGCGGCAGCACCGCCGCCATGAGCACCACCACGAGTCCGGCCACGCCCTTGGCCGACAGGTCGATGGCCGACAACACATCCGCGCCGCCGGCCTCACTTTTGGCCGCGCCGCCGATGGCGGTCTGCGCGTAGCTAAGGCCGCGCCTCATGTTGCCTATTATGGCCTTCGACGAGAATGTGGCTCCCGACACGGCGTCAACCTCCATGCTTGCGGCCTCGTCGATGGTCTTGCCGCGCCACTTGCCAAGCAGCGTGGCGGCCTGGTCGAAGAAGTCTTTGGTCTCGGCGTTGTCGAGGGTGCGCACGTCGGTCACCACGCCGTCCTTCAGGCTTATCTCCAGCGGCACCGGTCCGGCATAGCCCACTATGTCGCTGCCCAGCCGCGTGGTGTTCACTACCATGGTGCCGTCGGCGAGCGTGCGCAGCGTGTCGTTGTCAATAGCCGTGGGCGTCGTCGCCGCCTTGGCGCCAAACTCGTGTCCCAGCAGCTCGCCATGCCGCACCACGGCAAGCGAGGCTACCACCAGCAAACATACAACAAGGCTCACCGCCTGTTGCGCTTGGTCTAAAAGTCTCATGCTTCGTTGTGTAATATAATATAAGATGTATAAGGAGTATTGTACGCCGAGCCCAGCACATTCAAGATTGCAAAAAACGATATGGGCAATGACTGTTTCTCGCTTTTCCGCCTGCAAAAATATCATGTTTCGGCCAAAAGCAAAGCAAATGAACATTATTTATCAAATGCAATAATACTTTAACAGGAGTGAAGAGTGAAGAGTGAAGAGTGAAGAATGAAGAATGAAGAATGAAGAGTGAAGAATTAAGAGTGAAGAATTAAGAATGAAGAATGCCAAGAGCAGTTGTAGTGGGCGACGTGAGACACGTCGCAGCCAAGGCATTGGCTTATTGTTGTGCGGTGAGACACCGCACCCACTACAAGAGCCAAGGAAGGGCATAGGAGGTACGGCGCCTCGCCGTACCAATCGACCACGAGAAGTCCAACAAGGCAAACTTAGTAGGCGCTGCGTCCTCGCTGCGCCCACAAAAAGATGATGCATAAGTATATATGTGGCTTTACCGGCAAGTCTGAATGGGCGCAGCGAGACTTTAGCAGCCTACTAATTAGCCAATGTGTCGCTGGGGTTAAAGCTTGCGCTTTTTGGTACGCCGAGGCGGCGCACCTCCTATGCCATCCGTGGCTTCGCTTGTAGTGGGTGCGGTGTCTCACCGCACAACAATTGCCAATGCACTGACTGCGACGTGAGACACGTCGCCCACTACAAGCGAAGGGCATTTGGATTCTTCACTCTTCGCCCTTAATTCTCCGCTCCGCAAACCGCTCTCCAACACGCAAGTTCGCCCTTCATTTCGTAACTATGCCATTTACGACTCGTAACTATGCCACTTAGGCATCGTAAATGGCATAGTTAGCACCCGTAAATGGCATAGTTACGAAAGCCTAAGGAATATGCGTGAAATCGGGAATGTTGCAATGTGCATTCACGAGCCACACAATTGCCGCATGCCCATTTTGCATTTGCCTGCCTACAAAGCCATACACATTATTATATATATCGCATGGCCACGCTGCGGAGTGCTTCCGCAGCGCATTATGATGGTTCTAAAAATCCAGCAAAACGTAATCCATAATATACTTTTTTAGTTACGGTAGTGATTTGCAGAACCGCCCTTAAATCGTGTTAACTGCAAAAGAAAATGGAGTGGCGGCAAACCTTGTCTTAATCTTTTTTGCTAAATTTGCACGCAATAATTTTTAAAGTTTCATTATGTCATCATTTATTGCAGATAAGATAGTGATGGACGGCTTGACATACGATGACGTCCTGCTAATCCCAGCTTATTCAGAAGTGCTGCCCAAGACGGTGGAGTTGAAAACGAAGTTCTCCCGCAACATTGAGCTTAACATCCCGTTCGTGACTGCGGCCATGGACACCGTGACCGAGGCGCAAATGGCAATAGCCATCGCACGCGAGGGCGGCATCGGCGTGATACACAAGAACATGACCATCGAGGACCAGGCTCGTCAGGTGGCCATCGTGAAGAGGGCTGAGAATGGCATGATATACGACCCTGTCACCATCCGCCGCGGCTCTACCGTGAAGGACGCGCTCGACATGATGGCCGAGTACCACATCGGAGGCATACCCGTGGTTGACGACGAGAACCACCTTGTGGGCATAGTCACCAACCGCGACCTGCGCTTTGAGCACCACATGGACAAAAAGGTTGACGAGGTGATGTCGAAGGACAACCTTGTGACCACCCACCAGCAGACCGACCTTGCAGCCGCCGCGCAGATATTGCAGGAAAACAAGATAGAGAAGTTGCCCGTTGTGGACAAGGACAACCACATAGTAGGACTCATAACCTACAAGGACATAACAAAGGCCAAGGACAAGCCCATGGCCTGCAAGGACAGCAAGGGGCGCCTTCGCGTGGCCGCCGGTGTTGGCGTGACCGCCGACACTCTCGTGCGCATGCAGGCTCTGGTTGACGCGGGAGCCGATGCAATAGTAATCGACACCGCCCATGGCCATTCAAAATATGTGATAGAAAAACTGGTTGAGGCCAAGAAGGCATTCCCTGGCGTAGACATCGTGGTGGGCAATGTGGCCACTGGCGCTGCAGCGAAGATGCTCGTTGACAATGGAGCCGACGCTGTGAAGGTAGGCATCGGCCCCGGCTCAATATGCACCACGCGTGTGGTGGCTGGTGTGGGCGTGCCGCAGCTTTCGGCTGTCTACGACGTCTACAGTGCGCTGAAGGGCACTGGCGTTCCATTGATTGCCGATGGCGGTCTGCGCTATTCGGGCGATGTTGTCAAGGCTTTGGCCGCCGGCGGAAGCTCGGTGATGATAGGCTCGCTCGTGGCAGGCACGGAAGAGAGTCCCGGCGAAACCATCATATTCAACGGCAGGAAGTTCAAGAGCTACCGTGGCATGGGCTCGCTTGAGGCCATGGAGCAGAAGAACGGCTCGAAGGACCGCTACTTCCAGTCGGACACCAAGGAGGTGAAGAAGCTCGTTCCCGAAGGCATCGCCGGACGCGTGCCCTACAAAGGCACCGTGCAGGAGGTGGTCTACCAGCTCGTTGGCGGCTTGCGCTCTGGCATGGGCTACTGCGGAGCTTCCAGCATCGAGCGGCTGCACGACGCCAAGTTCACCCGCATCACAAATGCCGGTGTGCTTGAGAGCCATCCGCACGACATATCCATAACGAGCGAGGCTCCAAACTACTCGCGCCCTAACGACTAAACGAATAGTCACAAAGGCCACGTCGTGGATTTTTTAGGAATACAATTATACAACGGGGGATTATGTCAATCGATAATCCCCCGTTTACGAATGGCAACGCGCTTGCCTGACAGCAATACACTAAGCAAAAGACAGATGAACAGAAATTTTCTCTTGGCCGTCTTGATGGGCTGCCCCTTGTTTGCGGCGGCACAGACGCAAGACGACCCGGTGGTGATGACTATAAACGGCCAGCCTGTGGCTCGCTCTGAGTTTGAATACTCCTACAACAAGAACAACGCCGACGGAGTGGTCGACAAGAAGACTGTCGATGAGTATGTTGACCTCTTCGTCAACTACAAACTGAAGGTGGCCGCCGCACTCGACGCAAAGCTCGACACGCTGTCGTCGTTCAAGAAGGAGTTTGCGCAATACCGCGACTTGCAGGTGCGCCCCTCTTTTGTCTCGGATGCCGATGTCGAGCGCGAGGCCAAGCACATATACGACAACACCAAGCAGCGCATTGGCCCTGGAGGACTTGTGCGCCCAGCCCACATATTGATAATGGTGGGACAGAAGGCCAGCACCGACGACGATGCGGCCGCAAAGGTGCGCATCGACTCCATATACAACGCACTGAAGGCGGGGGCCGACTTCGCCAAGCTGGCCGGGCAGTGCTCGCAGGACAAGGGGTCGGCGGGCAAGGGCGGACTGTTGCCTTGGATAGGCCCGGGACAGACGTTCAAGGAGTTTGAAGACCATGCCTATGCACTCAAGGTGGGCCAAATGAGCGAACCGTTCAAGTCGCCTGCCGGCTACCACATCATTCTCATGAAAGACCGCAAGCAGCTTGAGCCTTACGACTCGCTGCGCCACAACATACTGAAATTCATCGAGCAGCGCAATGTGCGCGAGCAGATAGCCAACGCCAACATCGACTCGCTGGTGGCCATGTCGCACGGCACGCTGACCAGAGAGCAGGTTCTGCAGAACAGAACAGACTCGCTGGTGGCCGCCGACTCCGACTTGCGCAACCTCATACGCGAGTATCACGACGGACTGCTGCTATATGAGATAAGCAACCGCACCGTTTGGGACAAGGCTGCGAAGGACGAGGCCGGACTGAGCGCATACTTCAACAACAACAAGAAGAAGTATGCCTGGACAGAGCCGCGCTTCAAGGGCATTGCCTACCACGTGAAGACCAAGGACGACGTGAAGGCGGTGAAGAACTGTGTGAAGAAGCTCGCTTTCGACAAGTGGAACGAGGCGCTGCGCACAACGTTCAACCCCGACACACTGATACGCATAAGGGCCGAGAAGGGCATATTCAAGAAGGGCGACAATGCGCTCGTTGACCGCGACGTGTTCAAGAAGGACACAGTGGTGGCCGAGACCAAGGGCTATCCCATCGACGCCACATACGGAAAGGTGCTCAAGAAAGGGCCCGAGGACTACACCGACGTGCGCGGCCTCGTGACGGCCGACTATCAGGACGCGCTTGAGAAGGAATGGGTGGCCGACCTGCGCAAGAGGTATGGCGTGGTGGTCAACAAGGAAGTGTTGCAAACGGTAAACAACCATAAGTAGAATGAACAGAAAAACAGGCAAGGTGCGCATCCTGACCGCTGCGCTGCTGGCTTTGGCCGTAGCGTGCCCCGTAGCACAGGCTGCAGCCGACGACGCCAACGATGGCGGCAATGTCATCGACGAAGTGATATGGGTGGTGGGCGACGAGGCCATCTTGAAGTCGGATGTCGAGACGTCGCGGCTTCAGGCGTTGCAGGAAGGCACGCGATGGAATGGCGACCCCGACTGCGTGATACCCGAACAGCTGGCCGTGCAGAAGCTTTTCCTGCATCAGGCGGCCATCGACAGCGTCGAGGTTACCGAGTCGGAGATTATGTCGGCAGTCGACGAGCGGCTGAGCGACTGGATACAGCAGACTGGCTCGCGCGAGAAGCTTGAGGAATACCGCAAGATGAGCATCACCGAGATACGCAACGAACTGCACGACGCACTGAAGAGCATGATGCTCACGCAGCGCATGAAGAGCAAGCTCGTTGAGGACATAAAGGTCACTCCAGCCGAGGTGCGCCGCTACTACAACGCCACGCCAAAGGACAGCCTGCCTTTCGTGCCGACAGAGGTGGAGGTGGAGATACTGACGCAGACCCCCAAGATTGAGCAGGAGGAGATAAACCGCATAAAGGAGGAGCTTCGCGGCTTCACCGACAGGATCACCAAGGGTGAGTCGTCGTTTGCCACGCTCGCCCGACTGTATTCCGAAGACCCGGGATCGGCGCGCCGTGGCGGCGAACTCGACTACACTGGGCGCGGACCTCTCGACCCGGCATTCGCTGCCGTGGCCTTCAACCTGACAGACCCCACCAAGGTGTCGAAGATTGTAGAGTCGGAGTTTGGCTACCACATCATCCAGCTCATCGACAAGCGCGGCGACAAGATAAAGGTGCGCCACATACTGCTCAAGCCGCAGGTGTCGCAGGCTTCCATCGACAACTCGCTGCTGCGCCTCGACTCCATACGCACCGACATCGTGGGCGGCAAGTTCTCGTTTGAGGAGGGCGCATCGGTGATATCCGACGACAAGGACACGCGCAACAACCACGGACTTATGGCCAACAGCCTCGACGTGGGCGAGTACACATCAAAGTTCCGCATGCAGGACTTGCCGTCGGAAGTGGCGCGCGTGGTCGACACCATGGCCGTAGGCGCGGTGTCGGCACCGTTCGAGATGATAAACTCACGCGGGAAAACCGTGTGCGCCATCGTGAAACTGAAGAACAGGATAGACGGCCACAAGGCCAATGTCACCGACGACTATCAGGTGCTGAAGGACCTTGTGCTCGGCAAGCGCCGCGAAGCGAAGCTGCGCGACTGGGTGGTAGGCAAGATAAAGACCACCTACACCCGCGTAAACGACCGCTACAAGAACTGTAACTTTGAATATACGGGCTGGGTTAAATGACACTCATAGCTTATTTGATGAAGAAAACCAACGGGCATAGAGTCGCGATAGTGGCGGTTCTATGCCTGTTTGGGCTATGTGCGGCCCAGTCGATGCGCACCAACGCCGGGTGGCCGATGCCTTTCGCGCAGTCGAGCCAAGCTGCGCCGCAGTCGGGAAAGTCGGCCGCCGCACGGTCGAAGCAGTCGGCCTCGGCGAAGGCGAAGAGCCAGGCGAAGAGGCGCACCGGCACGCGCAAGCCCAAGATGGCCGACAACCGCGTGTATCTTGTACACGCCGACCAACTGAGTTACGACGAATTTAAGAACCCCAACGCACAGATACTCAACGGCAAGGTACACTTCAAGCATCAGGGGGCGCAGCTGTATTGCGACAGCGCGCTGTTCTACGAGACCAGCAATTCGTTTGAAGCTTTTGGCCATGTCAAGATGTATCAAGGCGACACTCTGTCGCTCTTCAGCGACTACGCCTACTACGACGGCAACGAGCAGATGGCCGAGGCTCGCCGCAATGTGGTGCTGAAGCACCGCAAGAACACCACTCTGTATACCGACAGTCTAAATTTCGATCGTCTGTACAACATCGGCTACTTCTTCGAGGGTGGAAAGCTGGTTGACGGAAAGACCACGCTCACCGCCGACTGGGGCGACTACGACACAGAGACGAAGATGGCCGACTTCAACTACAACGTGCGCATGAGGGGCAAGGACTACTATCTCACCTCCGACACCCTACACTACGACACCGACAAGTCGCTGGCCCACGTCACTGGCCCATCGCACATCACGTCGGGAAGCAGCCGCATCTACACCGAAGACGGCTACTACGACACGCGCAACGAGCGGTCGCAACTCTACGGACGCTCCACCATGAGAAACAACGGGCGCACCATGGTGGGCGACAGCGTCTATCACGACAGCAAGAAGGGCACGAGCGAGGCTTTCAACAACGTCGTCTACATCGACTCCATCAACAAGAACAAGCTCACCGGCGACTACTGCTGGTATGACGAGACGACGGGCTATGCCCTCGCCACCAAGCGGGCCGTGGCCATCGACTACTCGCAGAAGGACTCGCTGTATATGCACGCCGACACCTTCAAGATATACACATTCAACATCAACACCGACTCTGTCTACCGCAAGATACACGCCTACAACAAGGTGCGGGCATATAGGATTGACGTGCAGGCCGTGTGCGACTCGCTTGTCTACAACTCTAAGGACTCGTGCATGACCATGTATCGCGACCCCATCGTATGGAACAACAACCAGCAGTTGCTCGGCGAGGTGATTGAAGTCTACATGAAAGACTCCACCATCAACCGCGCCCATGTCATCGGACAGGCGTTCTCCATAGAGCAGATGCCCGACACAGTACACTACAACCAAGTGTCGTCGAAAGAGATGTTTGCCTACTTCAAGCACGGTGACATCGACGAGGCCGAGGCCAACGACAATGTGCTGGTGGTGTACTATCCCGTCGAGGAGAGCGACAGCTCACTTCTCGGTCTGAACTACACGGAAACGAGCCGCCTGCGCATGTTCATGGAGAACCGCAAGATGAAGAAGATATGGATGCCGAAGGCCGAGGGCGTGATGTATCCCATGACGCAGATACCACCCGACAAGAAGTTCCTGCCCAATTTCGCGTGGTTCGACTATGTGCGTCCGCTCGACAAGGACGACATATTCAACTGGCGCGGCAAGAAGGCTGGCACCGAACTGAAGGTGGTGAAGCGCAAGTCGGCACCGTTGCAACACCTATCGACACCGCAACAGGAAGAGGCGTTGCCGGCTGCCACGCGTGAGGCGAGCGGCAAGGCCACGCCAACAGAAGGCGGAATAAAGTCTGCGGAGGGCAACAGGGCGAAACCCTCTGCACATGACGAGGCAAACCAAACGAATAGGGAGGAGGACGATGTCACTGTTCAAGCAGCGGCGGCCAAGGCCGTTCAACCATAGATATATGTATGTTGACGAGCGGGCCGACCGTTTGCGCGACATAGAGGAGCGTGCCAAGCGCGACTTGGGCATGTCTTCAGCCCAAGGCTATCGTCCCGACGACCTCCGCGGAGCGTTCTCCGCAGGTCAGTCCCACAGTCATCGCCGTGGCTTTGGGCGCGGGGCGAGTGTTTCGCTGCCCGTCGCCGCCGCCATCGTGCTGCTATTGCTCATGATGGCCTATTGCCTGTTGGCGTAGCGCATTGTGGCGATATTGTTTGCCTGTGCGTCATGTCTGCGCCATTCACAACCATTTTTTCACAACCACATCTTAAAGAATTAAACTCCTATGAGTGATGTAATACAACTGCTGCCCGACTCGGTGGCCAACCAGATAGCCGCTGGCGAGGTGATACAGCGTCCGGCGTCGGTAATAAAGGAGCTTGTCGAAAACGCCATCGACGCTGGAGCAACCACCATCGACGTGCTCGTGGTGGATGCCGGGCGCACCTCAATACAGGTGATTGACAACGGCAAGGGCATGAGCGAGACCGACGCGCGCATGTCGTTCGAGCGCCATGCCACGTCGAAGATACGCAAGGCCGACGACTTGTTCGCCCTCCACACCATGGGTTTCCGTGGCGAGGCGTTGGCCTCGATAGCCGCCGTGGCGCAGGTGGAGCTGCGCACGCGCACCACCGCCAACGAGGTGGGCACGCTTGTGGCCATATCCGGGTCGAAGGTCACTTCGCAAGAGCCTGTGTCGTGTCCCGTGGGCAGCAACTTCCTCGTCGAGAACCTATTCTTCAACGTGCCGGCGCGCCGCAAGTTCTTGAAGACTAACGCCACCGAACTCAACAACATCATGGCGGCCTACGAGCGCATAGTGCTCGTATATCCGCAGATCAGCTTTTCTTTGCGCAGCAACGGGGCCGAGCTTATGTGCCTGCGCGCCGGCTCTTTGCGTCAGCGCATAGCCGACGTGTTCGGCAAACGCTTCAACCAAGAGATACTGCCCGTAAAGGTCGAAACCTCGATGTGCCGCATCAACGGTTTCGTAGGCAAGCCCGAGGCGGCGCGCAAGAAGGGCGTGCATGAGTATTTCTTCGTCAACGGGCGCTACATGAAGCACCCCTATTTCCACAAGGCCGTGATGGGTGCCTACGACCGGCTCATCCCACAGGGGCTTGTCGTGCCGTATTTCATCTACTTCGAGGTTGACCCTGCCGACATCGACGTCAACATACACCCCACAAAGACCGAGATAAAGTTTGAGAACGAGCAAGCCATATGGCAGATACTCACCGCCGCCGTCAAAGACTCCATAGGCCAGTTTTGCGAGATACCCTCCATCGATTTCGACACCGAGGGCAAGCCCGACATCCCCTTGTTCGACCCATCGGCGGAGAGTGCCATGCCTTCGCCCACCTACGACCCTTCCTACAACCCCTTCAAGCAGAGCCGTCCTTCGACGGCCAAGTCGTCGGCAGGCTGGGATCAGCTGTACGATGGTCTTGCCAGTGGCGGTGCGGAGGCCGAAACTCCCGACTTGTTTGACATGCCAAGCCCCATGTCCGAAGCCGACAGCGAACCAATGCCCGAAACCTATAGCGAACCAATGCCCGCTGGTGGACTCAACGAGGACCGTTCGCCAGCCCACTACCAATATAAGGGTCGCTACATAATGACTGCGGTGAAGTCGGGACTGATGATAATCGACCAGCAGCGCGCCGACATCCGCGTGCGCTACGAGCGCTATCTCGCCATGGCCAGTTCGCGCGCCGTCGAGTCGCAGCGCGTGTTGTTTCCCGAGGTGGTGCAGTTTCCGCCTTCCGACGGAGTGCTGCTCGCCAAGATACTGCCCGAACTGGCATCGATGGGCTTCGAGTTGTCCGACCTTGGCCATAACAGCTACGCCATAAACGGCGTGCCTGTGGGACTTGACGGCATCAATCACGTCGATTTGCTCACGTCGATGGTGGCCGATGCAGTTGAGAAGGGCAGCGTCTCAAACGAGGAGGTAAGCCAGGCCTTGGCCTTCAGCATGGCGCGCAGCGCAGCCGTGCCGCAGGGGCAGGTTCTTTCGAACGCCGAAATGGAGAACATCGTCAACGAGTTGTTCGCCTGTTCCAACGTCAACTACACGCCCGACGGTAAGCCCGTGCTGTGCATATTGCCGCAGCGCGACATCGAGCAGCTGCTCGGTTGAGCCGTCACCAAGGCTTCACTTCCAGAAGCGCCTTTACGCAGCGAGCCTGCAATCAAAGGACATCAATGCTCATGACTGATTTATACATGCCAAGCGGCGGTTTACTCATTGTAAGCCGCCGCTTGGTCTTTTTGGCTTATTTTTTTGCGTTTTTATGAAACCCTTGTCTTTTTCGACACCAACATTTCGCACATTCGCCATATTTTTCATATTTTTGTATCCTATTTAGGAATATTGCGATTAACCCAAGTTTGACCCCTACCAACAAATTTCAATGAATTTTCAAGGGTTGCTTCGGTGTAAATGTTTGATTTTCAATGATGGCGTTCTGGGGAACGCGTTTGTAGTACACAGAAGTCTTGGCGGAAAGTATTATCTTTGCCCCACAATG
>CAVKUV010000025.1:0-34328 GCA_963659505.1 Lachnospiraceae bacterium | reverse complement strand
GCGGCATGCGCCGAAGCGGTAGTATAAGGAGAACTGACCACAAAAAAGAGGAACAACAAATTGGACAGCCTATTAAAGAGCCCCAAAACTGAGACAAACGAGACTAACGCTCCGTAAAACCAAGACTCCTCATTGCATGGTTAAAGCCGGCAATGGGGAGTTTTTGTTTAGCATCTGTTCGTGGCTTGTCTGCTCACCTTCTCAAATTTCTTCATCACAGAGAAGATGAACAGAAACAAGAGTAGGCACCATGCCTGCGAACGGATTTTCCGAGAATTGCTTGCTGATCTCAAATACTTTGACGAATTTTGTATATGAGCAGTAAATACCAAAGTCTATGGAGAAGAATCAAATAGAAATATACCGTTCGGCTGACGGCAACATTGAGCTGAACGTGAAACTGGAGAACGATACAGTCTGGCTAACGCAGAGCCAGATGGCGGAGTTGTTTGGCCGTGACCGTACCGTGATAACGCGCCACATAAACAATTGTTTCAAAGAGGGAGAACTGGACAGAGACATCACATGTGCAAAATTTGCACATACCAAGAAATACGGCCGCCGGGAAGGCTTTGAACAAGTGACAGAAACGACGATGTACAACCTTGATGTTATCATATCTGTCGGCTATCGTGTGAAGTCAGTACAAGGCACTCGATTCCGCCAATGGGCAAACAGCATCCTCAAACAATACCTCATCAAGGGTTACGCCATCAACCAGAAACGGCTCGACCACTATGACGACTTGAAGAGCGTTGTAAATCTCATGTCACGTGCCATCACCTTGCAGCAGAAGGTGACAATGGGTGAATATGAGGGATTGTTCAGCGTTATCAGCGACTACGTATATGCCCTCGACACGCTCGACCGCTATGATTACCAGTCGCTTGGCATCAGTCGGACGACCCGTGAAGAGCCGTTCCGCGCCACCTACGAGAATGCCATGGAAGCCATCAATGCTCTGAAGGAGAAGTTCGGCGGTAGCCAGTGGTTTGCCAACGAGAAGGACGGCTCCTTCAAAAGCAGCATCGGACAGATATACCAGACATTCGGCGGCGAAGACCTCTACCCTTCCGTGGAGGAAAAGGCAGCGATGCTTCTCTACCTCGTGGTGAAGAACCATTCCTTCAGCGACGGCAACAAGCGCATTGCCGCCATGCTCTTCCTCTGGTTCATGGAGAAAAACGGCATACTTTATGGTGAGGACGGCCACAAACGCATTGCCGACAACACGCTCGTGGCCCTCACTCTGATGATTGCAGAAAGTCGTACGGAAGAGAAGGACGTAATGGTAAAGGTGGTGGTCAATTTGATAAATAAAGAAAACAAATAGGAGTTGGAGATTGTAGAAACTCTGTTTTTTTAACTATAGAACTAAGCTATCCAATTTGTTGTCCGCTTTGTAGTGGGTGCGGTGTCCCACCGCACACCAAGCGGCAATACGGTAGTTGCGACGTGAGACACGTCGCCCACTACCCAGCGCACCACCACGATAGGTACAACAAATTGGACAGCCTACTATAGAACCATCCTTAGCGACAGCGCCACACCTGCCCTGCATGGCGCTGCATAAGCAAAAGAGGGCGTAGAGTCCAGCCTTTGTTTTCCCACTCTTCCCTGTACCATTTCGTAACTATGCCATTTAGCATGCGTAAATGGCATAGTTAGCACTCGTAAATGGCATAGTTACGGGTCGTAAACGGCATAGTTACGAAATGGAGTTGTGGCAAAGGGCAAAACAATGGCCACATGGGCATAGGTGGCGACGGCGGAAAGTCATGCCCGATGCCCCTGCAAGTTATGATGGATGCCATGGAAAGTCATGCTAAATGCCATGGAAAGTTGGCTCACATCGAACGATGCGCGTGCTCATATCGAACGATGTGAGTGTTCGTATCGAACGATATGAGCACGCGCATCGTTCGATGTGAGGTGACTTAGTGACGTGTTTAGGATAACTTTGTGCTGTGTTTGGGGTGACTTGATGCCGAGTTCTGCAAGACTTCCCATGGCGTTTTTGCACGACCCTATGCCATTGCGACAGTGATATTTTACCGTCACTTAGCCATTATGGAGCTTTCAAAGAGCAGCGACTCTCCTTACCCGCGCCAAACGCTCCATAAACGCAACATCCTTCTTGGTCGTCTGGATGTTATAGCGCATTTGCATCTTCAGCAAAGGCTCGGCATTCACTCCTAAAGCCGCCTCAAACAAAAGTGCGGTTTTCTCGGTGATGGGGCGACGCGCATTCAGTATTTCATTCAATGCGGAATAAGCCATCCCCATTTCTTCAGCCAACTTGCGTTGGGATATTCCCCTGTATTCTATTTCGTCCTTCAATATTTCCCCAGGATGAGTCGGAAATGCAGGAGTCATGTCGTTTGCTATTATACTCTGGTTCATGCCATGCTTATTTATTAGGGTGTTCAGTTTAAAGCTCCTACTTTTGGACAACATATTATCCGTGTATAGTTGCATCGGGGTTCGCTGCGAAATGGCAGCAGCATGAAGGCATGCTTGATTTGGAATGAAGTGAAATCATTTGCTTCATGCAGTTGCCCTTTCAGGGTGCGGCATACGCCAAAGTTATACATATGCGACATGTATAAACCCATCAAAGGTACTCTACTACTTTTTTGTACGACGAACTGGACACCGTTGCAGATAATCCTCATTAAATCTCACTTCCATCGACAGTTATACATTATAATTGCAAAATTAAAGCATAGCCATGACATTCACAAATTTTGCGAACGCTCTTTTTGGGGAGACATCCCGTTAAGTGATGGAAGAGAACAAAAAAAACGCCTCACGCAAAAGCCCCACCGTTTGACCGGACAACGGCCAGACAGTGGGGCTTGGTATTTAGAATTAAGAGAGGTTCGTTAGTGACAGCGAAAAAAAATTGCGGACTATACGGTTGCCCGTGATGGAATGTTGAGTAGTGGGCGACGTGTCTCACGTCGCAACTGCTTCAGTCAACGATTGTGCGGTGAGACACCGCACCCACTATCACGCAAGCCTTTATACCACACGTGAAGGCGTATTTCAACCGTACAGGTCGAAGAAACCTCCATGGAGGATATGGCCATAATCTAGGAAATGTGTAATTTTGCGCTCAGCAAAACCTAGGAAACGTGTAAAATCAAGCATATTGAAACTTAGGAAACGTGTGATTTAAGAAAAACAGACAGTCATGAAACGCAAGATATACAGTCAACTTTTAAAGTGGAAAACCGACAACAATGGGCAGAACGCTTTGCTCATTGATGGGGCTAGACGTGTTGGTAAAAGTTATATCGTGGAAGAGTTTGCCAAGAACGAATACGAATCGTATATCTTGATAGATTTCAACAATACGATGCATCAGGTGTTAGACTTGTTCAAACACAATCTATACGACCTCGACACATTTTTCATGTACTTGCAGCTCTATTTCAATGTAAGGTTAACTGCACGCAAATCGCTGATTATATTCGATGAAGTGCAAGTCTTCCCAAAGGCGAGGGCAGCCATCAAGTATCTGGTCAAAGATGGACGTTACGACTATATCGAGACAGGGTCGCTGGTCTCCATCAACAAGAATGTCAAAAACATCATGATTCCATCCGAGGAAATCAGAGTCAACATGTATCCGATGGATTTCGAGGAGTTTCTTTGGGCGATGGGAGAAGAGACGATGATGCAGCTCATCAAAACGCAGTTTGAAAGATGCAAGCCTCTCGGGCCTGACATGCACCGCAAGGCCATGACTCTTTTCCGTCAATACATGATAGTCGGTGGAATGCCAAAGGCTGTGGACACTTTTGTGCGAACCCGTGATTTCAAGGAGGTCGATATCGTAAAGCGTGCCATCATCAGCCTTTATCGCAATGACATACAAAAATATGCTGAGGGCAACGAGGTGAGGATTACGAGCATCTTCGACCAGATACCGAGCCAACTACAGAAACATGAGAAGAAATTCCGTCTTTCTGAGATTAAGGTAGGAGCCAGAATGCGTGAGTATGAAGGTGCGTTCTTTTGGCTGAACGAAGCTATGGTAGCCAACATTTGCTATGGAGCGACAGAACCTAGCATCGGACTCAACCTCAAAAGGGAGAGTTCGAGTTTGAAATGCTATATGGCAGACACCGGTTTGCTCATCAGTATGGCTTTTGATGAAAATCAAATTATGCAAGAGACTCTCTACAAAAAGCTGATGATGGACAAGCTGGAAATCAACGAAGGGATGCTTGTGGAGAATATCGTGGCACAGATGCTGAGGGCAAAGGGGCATAAGCTATTCTTCTATTCCAACTACTCGCGTGAGGCGGACGACAGAATGGAAATCGATTTTTTGATAGCCAAGCCTACGATAACGAGCAAGCACAACATCTCACCGATAGAGGTGAAATCGACCAGCCGTTATACCATATCATCCTTGGAGAAATGCATCAAGAAGTATAAGAATTATCTTGCGACCCCTTATGTCATCCACACGTCAGATTTGGTGCAAAAGGAAGGTGTCGTTTACCTGCCGCTCTATATGTCTCCGTTGCTGTAGTCGGGAGGCATGAGGGTGTGCCTCACGTCGCAACAACTTCAGTCAACGATTGTGCGGTAGGACACCGCACCCACTACACATTAGCCACAACAAATTGAACACCCCAGTTACAAAGGGTACGTCAAGACAAAAGCCCCACGCAAAAGCCCCACCGCTTGGCCGGACAACGGCCAGACGGTGGGGCGTTTGCGTGGGGCGTTTGTGGCGGCCTTATTTGCCCACCACTTTCCTTACAGTGCTTTTGCTCTTCACGATGCGCAGTCCTGCGCCCTTGGGGTTGGCGACGCGACCGCCGACGGTATACTCCGTGGCATCAGCGTCGGGCGAAACGGTGGCAGACTCTATGCCGGCGGCTATCTCTTCGTCAGCACCCTCGATAGGCATGGTCACGGCGTTGGTTGCATCAACAATGGGCAGTTTGGTAGCTGTGGTCAGACTGGCTCCAAAACTGGTGAGCTTGGGACGGTTGCCTGAAGTGACGCGCACCCATGCGTTGTCCTGAAGCACATAATATCCAACACGGGCACTCTGCGAGGTCTTGAAGTTGCCGCGCAGTTGGTAGTCAGTGACCGAGGCGGAAGAAACGGCCTCGCCCGTTTCATGAAACCATGCCTCGTCGCCTGTCATGCGATAGATGCAAGGCACACCGGCCTCCGCCCTTTCAACATCCTCAAGCACGAGGTTCTTATAGTCGGACGTGATGCCGGCCAACTGGTAGAGCTTGACATTGGGCGCGGCGGTCATGTCGTAGGGCAAGCAAATGGTGCCCCACTCGCCATCGGCTGCCGTGCGGCGATATACGGGAGTGCGCTTCAAGCGGAAATCGGTGGCCGCCCACCAGCCCTCGCGGTTGTCGCCCTGAGCGTCTTTCACGCCAAACTCGCGCCAAGAGCCGTCAACGGCACCAGTCTTGGAACCCACGAAACCCAGGGTCAGGGTTTCGCCCTCATTGACGTAAAGGCTGGCGGTAGACAGCGTCTGCCACTTGCTCTCATTGTCAACGGTGGGCAAGTCGAGATAGTTGGCCGTGAGCGTTGGCGTAACCACGGTGTCGCCCGACAGGGCGAGGTAGCCGTGCTGGTCTGACAGACAGAGAAATTCGGTGGCGGCCTTGCACTCCATAGAGTAAAGGCCGTGGGTCAACTTGGCCACGTCTTGCTTCACCTCCATTGTCTTGGCGCGGCCTTCCGCAGCCGACAATCCGCTCCAGAAAGCCTTCCAGCAGGGTTTGCCGCCAAGAGTGGCCACCTTCTGCTCACCTCCGGTGTATGTTCCGCACTTTGTAGTCCAGTTGAGCGTGCCCTCATTAAAGGTCGGCGAATAGACAACGCCGTCAGCGTAGCCGCTGGTTTGGCACAAGTCGATGGCCTCAGCCAGTTGGTTGGCGGCAGCAATGGTCTCGGCGGAGGTTGTAGCCGCAGCCACTGCATCGAGAGCCTGCTGCACGAGTTCGTAGCCGTCGGCCTTGATGCGCACAAGCTGTTGCCCCTCGCTGACATTACCCTCAAGCGTGGACTTCTGGTTGTTTGCCTCAAGCACGTTGTCAACCACAGTCTTCAGAGCCATGTATGTCTCGGCGTCAGTGCCAGTGGCAGCGGCTATGGCCGTCTTGAGTTCTGAGACCAAGCGAGCATCGTCCTTCAGATAGTTGGCGGCAAGCTCAGCTCTTTTACGCAGCTGCACAATGCCGTCGGCATAGGCTTCCTCGGGCGTGCCGAACACGCGGCAAAGGGTAATCTTGTCAATCTGCGAAACTGAGTTCAGGTAGTAGCAGTTGAAGATGGCATTGGCGTAGCGGCCAGTGTTTACCTCATAGCTCACAGAACCCCAAGCCGAGGTGGGCACCGTGACGGCAGCAGTGGAGTCAGCCGACTCGCCCGTTTCGCTCAGATATAGATAATGGAGAGCAGAAGCGCTGCTCCTGGCGGAATTGACATAGTAATAATCGGCACCCGGAACCACGCTCACCACCGTACGGAGCGCGCCGGCCTTGTCCTTGCCCGCATGGGAGCGCGCCTGAAGATAGGCCCCGTCGTCGATGCTTCCCACAGGAACGACAGCAAAATCGGGCAACGAGACAGGTTCGCCAAGACCGTTGGTCCAGCCTTCAGAGCCAAGGTCGAAATCGCCATTGGCAAAGAGGTTGCCGCCGAGATAACGTTGCTGCCCCTTATAGGTTATGGTCTCGCCCACCTCGTGCTCAAGCGACACTGCGGCCACGGCACGTGAGTAGCGGTCTTTGTCCTTGCCGTCGATGATGTGAATGCGGTAGTAGGCACCGTCAACCACGGTTGAGTCGGTGTAGGCATAGTCGGTAAGACCGCCCTGCTGGTCGATTTCGGCCAATTGCACCCACGACCCGCCGTCAACCTTGCGCTCCACATATATGGCGTAGTTGTTCTCGCCGTTGTAGTTTTTCCACGTGAGCAAAGCCACCCCACTCGACTTTTTGTATTCCACGGTGAGTTGGTCGGGATCTTTCATTGTGGCCTTGACCGCCGGAACTGCGGCATAACGCGAGTCGTAGCCCACGGACGACGGTTTGTCGGCATAGTACTGGCCGGCCTGGGTAAGGCGACCGTGGTCGTTGTCGTACACCTTGCGGCAGTTCTGCACCCAGTTGTAGATGGCGTAACGCTCCAGCCAAGGGGTAGACTCAAGCCCGTCGATGATGGGGTTGAGGTGCTGCGCGAGTATGGCTTCGTTGGCATCGCCATAGTCTGTGTCGCTGCCTGGCCATCCTGTCCAGTTGGCTCCGTAGTTCATTTCGGTAATCCATATGGGGCGGTGAGTGCGGTTGTGGATGCCGCTCAAGAAGCTGTACCAGCTGCTCCAGTCGTTGTATCTGTAGGCGTGGACGGCAATGAAGTCGCAACGCCATCCGCGCGCGTCGATGGAATCGATGAACTCATAGAGCCAACTGTAGTTGCCCGACACTGCCGGCGAACCCAAACGGCGGCCTGTGGCCATCATCTGCGGCCATGTGGCCAGCACTTCGGCCACGGTGTTAACCTGCTCGCGTGAGTCGTTGGTGTTGTCAGGCTCGTTGTTGCCAAGGATGTTGGCCGAGGTTCCGTTGTTGCCCACATCGGTTATGCCCGGCCATCCTTCGTGGTGGTGATGGGTGACATACTCGCGGTCGGCCCACACGTTGATGCCCGCATCCCAGTTGTAGCACCATGTGGTGTTGAGCATGGTGTTGGCCGTAACGTCGTTGCCGGCATAGCCCTTCTTGCTGGCATCGTTCCACTGGCTAACGCGAAGGGCCGACACGGCCTTGCGGAGAACGCCGGGAAGGTCAACCTTGATGTCGCTCTTGTCGGCCACCCACAGGCGGTTGTAGCCTGTGCCGTCGGCCTTTTGTGCAAACCAGGCCATGTAGCCGCGCTTCAGGGTGAAGCTGCAAATCTTGTTGTCGATGGCTTTGCCGTCCAAAGAGACGCGATTTCCTACGGCGAAAGCCTCTGACGAGCCTTGGCAACCGTTCTCGGTATATACGGTGAGCGGACTAATGCCAGAGTTGTGCGGCAGGATTATAGAGCCGTCGCCATAGATTTTCACCATGCAGTTGGCGGCGGAAGCCTTCACTCCGCCGACCTGAATGTATTTATAAAGGGCGGCAACGGCAGAGGGCTTCACCTGCGAAAGGATGACAACGGCATTGTCGGTGTTGGCAATGTTGAGCACTGCACCATCGGCAAACGGCGTTGCCGAAGTGATGACATAGTCAACGTCGGCACTAAGGGTGACTGTTCCCTTCACCTGCTCCACCGTTTCGGTGGTGTTGGCGGCCGACAAGGTCATCGCAGACATGGCGCCCAGCAACCAAACAAAGGCTTTGCGCCGGATGAGGTTGTTTGTTTTCATAAAGATTTCCATTTGACAGTTGATATAGTTAGAATACTTTTTAAAAGCGTGTCCTGAAGATTTCACGCAACGTTAATATTCTTGTTTAAGGCGTGTTCTAAAGATTTCGCACACTGTTAAACTTCATTTTTGGACGGGTTAGAGTCCGCCTAAAAAAGAGAGAAAGGGTCAGACTTCGGCACTACTGTCGCCCGAAGTCCAACCCTTTCCTTTGTGTTGTATTATTGCTCCTTCTTGTCGGACACAGGCTCAATGCCTATCTTTCCGTTCCAGTGGAGATACCAGTTGCTGGAATTGCGGAGGTTTACTTTTATCTCGCCCTCCATGGCTGCCTTGTTGGCTTCTCCACGACGCGCATACACGCGGTCGGCAAGGAAGTTGGGGTCGCCACGGCGCAGAGCCACACGCATCAGGTCGTAGAAGCGCGTGCCTTCAAAGCAGTTTTCCAACGCTCCCTCATCCACAATCATCTGCTCAACCTTGTCAATCTGATACTGACGCTCCTGGATTGAGTCGGCCTCCGACTTATAGTAGCCCGTGGCTTTGTCGATGTATGCAGAGTCGAACGGCATCTGATAGTCGGGGTTTTGCAGACTCCAACCACAGCCAAGGTCGTGTATGCCCATGGTGTTTTCCGAACCCAACCTGTCGGGAGTGCGAAGCACATAGCGTGTGGTGGGGAAGTCGAACCTGCTAAGGAACGCCGAGTCGGCAGCCGAGGGATAATGCTTCATTATGGAGTCGGTTATCACCTTGTTGTTGACGCCCGAAGCCAACACATAGTAGGCAAAGTGGGGATAGCCCGCACGGTTCATGGCCTCAGCCAGACGCAGATAGGCTGTGGTGCGGCGATATACGGGAACGTTGCGCGTAGAATACTTTTGGATGTACTGATATTCTCCACGTTCGCCGTTGATTATCGCATTTTCCATTTGCATATAGACATTGTAGAGACGCAGGTCGCCGTCGCGCATATAACCTATGCCCTTGGGCACAACACCATATTTGACCACGCCACTATTGTTGGACATGACGTAAGTACACGTCTGGGCGGAAGAGAGGTCCTTGATAGACTGCGAAGGAGTCAGGCTAAACTTGGCATTGTTGTCTGACGTGCAGTTGAAGAGATTACGCAACTGACTGTAGTTGCCCTCCGAAGGGATAGAGTCGCCGGGGATGATGGTTATGTATTCGGAGTTGGAACCATAGGACTCATTGCCGAACGTCGATGAATAGTTGGCATAAACGTTTGTGTATCTAGTGAACGTCGTTGTACCATCGGGCCAGAAGGTGCCTCGGGTGCTGCCAATCGGATAGGAAGAATTGTTGCCGTTGCGCTTGCTGATGTAGTTGTAGTAGTTAAGCGCGGCCTCCTTGTAATGGCCTGCCCACAGGTTGAGTTCGCCCAACATCAGATAGATGGGGAAATACATCAAGCGCGACTCAAGGCCACGTATGGTGCCATAGCCTGGCAACTCCTCGTCGGCCAAAGGCTGGATGTCCTTGATGAGCCAGTCGCATATTTCGGCTATGCCCTTCTTGTCATACTCGCGCTCGGCCTCTTCCTTAGTCAGGATGGGTGTAGTGATAAACGGAACGTTACCGTAGTTGATGGCCAACTGCAGGTATGTCCAGGCGCGAATGCCCTTGACGGCAGTATACTCCTTCATGAAAATCTTTTCATTGCGGTTGTTCTTCAGCGCCGTGTCGGCCTTGGCAATGAAGTAATTGCAGTTGTTGATCACCGCATAGTAGTCGCTCGGACTGTTGTAGGCGTTGTCGTCGCCGACGTTGAAGAGAGCCACATCGCGGAGGTCGGCACTGGTGGTGGTGTTGATGTCAACCAAGTCGCCGCGCACCTCGCCGAGCAGGATGGTGCGGTCGCCCAGTGCCTGCAGCTTGCCCAAGATGCCAGTAACTGAATAGATGGTGTCGGTGGCATTGTTGAGGTGGTCTTTGTCGGCATAAATGATGCGGTCAGACTCAGGCTCAAAGAAATCGGCACACGAAGATGTCAGTCCGGCTACCGCTGCGCCCAAGCACACCATGGCCATCGCGCCTTTGTAACGGACAACCGCTGCATGCCTGATATTATTGAACATATTGTTGCTTTTCATATTACAAACATTATTTACAAGTTAATTTTAACTCCAGCTACTATGGATGTGCTTTGTGGCACGCGGCCGAGGTCAATGCCCTGACCGATGACAGACGAAGTCATGGCCATCTCGGGGTCGGTGCCCAAGTATTTGGTCAGCGTGAACACGTTGTTGGCCTGTATCCAGAACTGCAGACCCTGGATGAACTGCGAAGTGAGAGGCAGGTCGTATGACAGGGTGACGGTCTTCAGCTTCAGGTAGCTGCCATCCTCTATCCAGCGGTCGCTGAAGCGAGCGTTGCCCATCGGGTCGTTGAAGGTGGCGCGGGGCATGGTTGTCTGCTGTCCCTCCACCTGCCAACGGCTGGCCATGGCAGTGGTCTGGTTGAGGAAGCGGCTTCCGCCCTCAAGCTGCGAGCGCATATAGTTGTAGATGTCGTTGCCCAAAGAATAGTTGAAGCGCAAGTCGAGCTTGAAACGTTTCCACGCAAGAGTGGTGAAAATGTTGCCATAGATGTCGGGGTTGGGGTCGCCGATGACAACACGGTCGTTCTCGTTGATTTCTCCATTGCCGTCGATGTCGTCAAAGTGAACGTCACCAGCAGAGAAATAGTTGCGTGTGATACCGTTGTCGGCCATGATATAAAGTCCGTTAGGATCTTTGTCTGTGGCACTGCGTGCTGCTTCGGTGGTGGCAAACACTCCCTTTGTCCTGTAGCCGTAGAACAGATTGGCTGCCTGGCCGACCTGTGAGCGTACGGTGGCTCCGTAGACATCGGTGTCAATATAGCCGCTTGCCTCAGGCAGTGCGGTTATCTTGTTCTTGTAGTGTCCAACACTGGCTCCCACTTGCCAAGACCATGACTTTGTGGCCAGCACCTTTGCGCCGACTGACACGTCAAAGCCTTCGTTCTCAAGTTTGCCGCCATTGCCCCAGTTGTTCTTCAAACCGGAAAGGAAACCAATTGACTGCACAGTGAGCAGATTGTCGGTCTTGCTCTTGAAGTAGTTGAAGCCAACGGTGATGCGGTTGTTGAAAAAGCTGGCATCCAAACCGAGATTCATGCGGCGGGTGGTCTCCCACTGTATGGACGTATTGCCAATGCCGGCAAGAGAGAGACCAGAAATGCTATTCATGAACAGCTTGCCCTGGAAGTAGCTACGGGCGGCATAGTAGTCGATGTCGTCGTTGCCGCTCACGTCATAGCCCGCCGTCAGCCGCAGATAGCTGACATAACTGTTGTTGGCCAACCACGGCTCGTTGGTGAGCACCCATGACGCCTGAACGGCGGGGAATATTGCCCACACTGCACCCAAAGCCTTCAAACCGTCGGCCTCTGTACCGAAGCGTGACGAGCCGTCGGCGGTAAGGTTGGCCTGAAGGAAGTAGCGTCCTTTGTAGTTGTACTCGCCCTGGGCATACACGCTCATGGTGTTCCATGCCTCACCCAAACCGCTGCCCTGGGCATTGGCCAAAGAGGCACTCATGTAAGGAGTCTTGTCGCTACCCGTGTTATAGCCCAACTGGGTGGAATAAGAATAGTCTTCCCACAGTATGCGCACACCGCCAAACACATGGACGCTGTGGGCGTTATAGCGGTTGCTCCAGTCGATACGGGTGTCGCTCATCACCGAGTTCTGCTTGGAAGCCAACGAACGCACCTCGTTCTCACGGTAGTCGTATACGCTCGACACATAATAGTCGGGCACACCGTTGATGGGGATATAGTACATCTCGTTGGTGTTGACAAGATTGTAGCTGAAATGCTCACTAACCCAAAGATTGGGGTTTATGACAAACTTGGGCGTAACGCTCAAGTTGAGCATTGAGTTCTCAAAATGGTTCTTGTTCTCTCCGTCGGCATACTCGTTGAAGGCGGCTGGGTTGCCCAAACGATAGTTGTAGTTCTTGTACTTCAGTGAAGAGAGGGCCTCATCGAGATAGCTCTCGTCGGAGGTGTCAAACTGTGAGTCGGAGAACTTTCCGCGTCCATAGCTGTACGGACTCATGAACGGACTCTTCACATAGGCCAGGAACGAGGGTGCTGTCGGGGTGCCTTCGTCATAGCCGGATGGAGCGCCATCGTCACGGATGTTGCGCGTGGTGTTGGCAAACGAAGCATCGAAGCGCAGAGAGAGACGGCTGCCCAGACTGATGTCTGAATTGAAACGTATGTTCAGACGATTCATCTCGTTTTCCTTCAATGTGCTTTCGGCATTGGTGTAGCCCACCGAGAGGTTGTAGTTGGCTATGGCGTCACCGCCTTCCACGTTGATGCCGTAGTTCTGCATCATAGCCTTGTGGTAAACGTAGTCCTTCCAGTCGGTGTTGTTGTGATACTGCTTATAATAATAATAGGTGGGATCGGCATTGAGGAACTTGAAGTCTGTGTTCTTGGTTCCTGTGCCGCGAAGCAGTTCGGAAGCATAGCTGCGATACTGGTCGGCACTCATCATGTCGTAGTACTTGGGCAGGAAAGTAACTCCACCCGACAGACTGGCCGTGATGCGCGTGGCCATCGACTTGTTGCGCCGAGTGTCTATGAGTATCACGCCGTTGGCACCCTTTGCTCCATAGAGGGCCGTTCCGTTGCGCATTACCGTCACCTTCTCGATGTCGGCCGGATTGACATTGGATAGGATATCATTGTAGAAACCGTCATGCAGCATCTCGCGGCCATACTGCTGGTCTACTATCACACCGTCAATCACCACCAAAGGCTGTGCATTGGCGTTAAGCGAGTTGAGACCCTGTATGAAGGTCACACTGCCCACGCCAGGAGTTCCGCTGCGGGTTGTGGTGTAGGCATAGGCACCAAGTTGCTTCTGCATCTCGTCCTTGATGTTCACAGCACTGCTGTAGGCAAAGCCTGTGGCTTGCTTGTCGCCACGCACATTCTCGCTCTCGGAATAATCGGTGGCAAAGTTGGTGTTGTAGAGTACAATGTCGCCTTGCGTTCCACCGTTGGCCAGACCGGTTTTCACTGCATTGTGGTCGGGCGCTGACACGTAGACGGACGTTGCGAATACTGGAACTGCAAGTTCATAGCTTCCGTCGTCATCGGTCAGCGTACTGTAGCCAACCACCCCACTGGCCTTGACGATAGCACCAGCGATGGGAGACTTTGTTGTCGCATCAATCACACGTCCTTTGACGGTACGTGTTTCGTAAGTTTTCTTCTTGGGGGCAAGCACTCTTGCTGTGGATTCGGCCTGCTGCTCTTCGGTCTCGTCTTCCTGTGCGGCGACACAGAGTGGAAAAGCCGCCATCAGCGAGATTCCCCAAATGATATATCGTTTCATAGTCGTCAAATTATTCATAGGTTAAACACTTACTGTCTTATCTCCTCCTTCGGTTCAAGGATGATACAGTCTATACGCAGGGATGTCTGGTATTTATCCTTCTCTGAGGATCTAAGTCGGGCGGCACTAACCTTCAATGTCACCTGTGGGTCTATTCCGTGGGTACAGGTGGGGAACACGAAGTTTTCTGCCACCAAGAGCGTATCAACCGTATCCTTCTTGCATTCCTGGCTGTTGAGCTTCTTTTCCGTAATTTCCTTGCCGTTCTCGTCTTGCCAGCCAATCTCCACGTTCACTTTTAGCTTCTTGCGGTTGTCATCAGTGGCGGCTGTGTCACCGGCGAGAGCCGGAACCATCACCAACTTGATGTCATACGGAACGTTTGACAGCACATCGGGCACGTAATATGTCACTGACGGCAGACTGTTCGATGTCTTCGAGAGAAGTTCGATATACTTGTTCTGCGACACTTTGTTGTAGAACTGCTTGTTGTCGGAAGACACAGTCACGATGTTGGGCACGCGCGACGAGGCTTCGTCATACTCCTTGCGGTAGTTGGAGTTTTCGGCTTCCACGTATATCTTGCGCATGAACGTCTGCGTGGGATGCAAGTTCCACTGCGGAACCTTATAGACGATGCCGTTGCTGCAAGCCACTTTCTCGGCTCCGTAGAACACACCGCCCGGCTCGAAAGGCTTGGGGTCGTCGTAGATGTAGTACTTAGCGCCCTTGAATCCGTAGAGCTGCTCGCGCAGACTGTAAGAGCGTGCGTTTACAGACAAGGCAGAGTCCTGCAATGACTGCTCGGTATTGGAGGCCATGCTGAACACTGTGCCGTTGGCTATGAACAGATGCGAGTAGAAATACTGCATAGAGTCGCGCTTCTCAACGGTGTTATTGTAGTTGAAGTACGGAGTGTACTGGGCCAACAGACGGTTCCACTCGCTGTTGTTGGGCACAACCATTCTGAACACGGAGTCTTCGTCATTGATTTCACCGATGTAAGTGGTGAGCAATTCGTTCTCCAACACCTTCACTGAGTCGAGATAGGTGGTCTGTCCGTCCACTATTTCGCCTGCAACACTCTGGTCAGGGTCAAACTTGTAGTTATTGTAACTGTAGAGGAAAGTTCCCAGACTGTCCAAGTCGGCATCTCGCTTCAAATACTCAAAGATATTTGGAGCATAACCGGCTGGAGTTGCTATTGCAAACAGCATTCCGTTTTGGGTAAGCTGGTTCTTTAGTTCAAAAGACCGACCAGCAAACTGGTTGCCACCCAAGCCGAGATATTTGCCGTTCATCATCACGATAGACGTGTCGCTGGCGGTTGCCGCCACTGAATAGTTATACAATGCGATGTGGTTCTGTATAAACTCCTTTATAGCCTTGTTGTCCTTGGTTATCACGCCGCTCTGCTTCTCGCTCTTATAGAGAGCTATCACACTGTCGGCCTGTGCCGCGGTGAAACCGGCATTGACAGGCGCGAAAACCGTGAACACCTGGCTACCGTCAAGTGACGGCTTGTAGCCGCACGAGTCCAAGACACGCGCAAAGTTGGACAACTGGTCGTTGGAGGCAATGGCCTGCCACAAGGAGACATCGCTTCCCGGCACGCCGTTGCCCCCGTTGTAGTGGTCGTCCCACGTGTCGGAGCAAGCGCCGGCGGCGAGGGCGGCCAAAGCCAGCCCCGCTGCTTTCATATAATGATTGAATGTCTTTTTCATAACATTTGTTTTTTAGGATTACAAATCGTCTTCCATCTCACCGTCGCCGTCAACGGCATATACGCTCTTGGGCACTATTTCGAGGTAGTCAATCATGAACTCGTTGTTGTTGCCCAGCTTGCTGGTGGAAGTACAGCGGATGCGGATGTAGTGGTCCTTTCCGTCGTCGGGATCGATGGTGGCCGTACAGAGCACGCGGCGGAATGTGCGCGGATTGGTCACAAACTCATTGATGGTGGTGCCGCCAGGAGTGTGGTAGCCTCCATAGGGGCCGCGATAGCAGCCTTTGTTCTTAAGGAACTTCTGGTCTTCTATCTTCTCCTCGTCGGTAAACTTGGTGTAGTCTTTACCATTTAAGGTAAACTGGTCACCCATGATTGACGCATTGTCGAGCCTCTTGCGCATATCGATAGGTATGCCCTGCGGTTTGTCGTCATAGTAAATCTGGGCAACACCACGGGTGTCGAGGGCACAGAAGCCTAGGCGGAACTGATAGGTTCCCTTGCTTGGCACTGGCGGCAGACGGAACGTGAAGTCGTAGTCGCCGAAGAGGTTGAACTCATCGCCCTCGTATGACCAGAAGTTCCAGTGCGGACGGCGATATACCAAGTAGCAGTTGCCGCGCATGGTCACACCGTCGAGGTAGCCGTCGGGGAAGTAATAGTTGAAGCCATTCTTGCCGTTATAGTCGGGAGTGCCCGAGTTGTCGTCCTGTGTCGGGTCGCCGTTCAGACGTATGCCCTGCGTCATGATTTCAGGGAACACCGTAGAGAAGTCCATGCGGATGCGGCAGTTCTGCACTTCCTCACGGGTCTGCTTGTCATAGGCCAGGATGTCGCTGATGTAGAAGTAGCGTCCGTTGGGCGCGTCCTGCACATACTGGCTGGGTATGGTGGGATAGATGCGTGCGCCCTCAATGCTGTATCTGTCGTCATAGCGGCGGTTGGCGTAGCGTTCGTTCTTCACACCTGTTTGGCCAAGATAGGCACCGCCATCACCTGTGACAGTGAGCTGCTCGAACTTAATCATGGAATGGGGCATAAGCGTCTCATACCAGTCGTTGGGGTTCATCTTGTCGGTCTTGATGCCGATTGCTCCCTTGTAGTAGTTCTGTGTCAGCACGAGCGGAGTGAGGTAGTCATAGCCCTTGACGTCGCGCGTAACGATGTGGTAGGCCACAAAACGGTTTAGCGGGTTCTTGCGGTGGGTAAGAGAGTTGGTGCCGTCGGCTAATGTCACATCAAACCCATGGTATGGCTGATTGACATCGTCGGGATAAGACGGGTCATAGAGCGAGCAAGCCAAGTCATAGAGTTTCCTCAGCACCTCCTCGTTGTTTTCGCCGCTAATGCCATACTTCTCCTGAAGAACACTGTTTGGCGTGACAAAAAGCGTGAAACCTTTGTACTTTTCTTCCGGTACACGAGCCACCTCTTTCCAGAAGTCAGAGGTATAGGTATAGGTAGGATAGGCCGTCTTGTCGTAAGAGTCGTCCTTGATGTACTCCAGCGAGTCAACAAGACCGGTGGCCTTGAGAGCAGCCGAGAAGTAACTTACCTCAGGGTTTTCATCCACAATCTGTGCGACAGAGCTATTAGTGTTTTCAAGCACCATATTGATGGGCTGCACCACGCCATTCTCCACAGAGTCGTCCTGAGTGGCGAAATAAATCTTGGCCATACGGTTGAGCCACACCTCCGAGTTGCCTTCCTCATCGTTCTCGTGGGTAATCTGGATGTAGCGGCGATTCATGTTGGGAGTATGGAGCGTGCCGTCAATCATCTCAATCGTGGTGTACATATTGTTGACCAAGTGAGTGCGGGCTATAGTGTCGCACTCTTTGTCGGTCAGGTCGTCAACCGACTGTATGCCACGCTTCTTGTAGAAGGTTTGGAACGCACTGTCGGACGGAAGAAACAGGGTGTAGTGGCCGTATGTGGAAAGCAAGTCCATCATGTTGGCGCGCTTTACCACTGTGGCGAAATCTTTATACTGCGCACGGTTGTTTATGTAGTCGCTCATCATCTCACCCGTAAAGGTATAGAAGTTGTCACTGTCGGGATCGTCGGAGCAACCAACGAAACTCGCTCCACAAACGAGGCAGCAGACAGAGAGCATCAAATATCTTAATGTTTTCATCGTTTTCTACTGTTTAAGTATGTTAGACAGATGGTTTTAATACTGTTTTTGGTCTTCTGACCAAACATTGCTACTCGTAGCTTTCGTTCAGACCAGAACCAAAGGCGGGATTCTGTTTCAAATTCTTGTTTACCTTCAGCTCATCATAGTTATACGGCCAGTAGATGGACTCTATACGGCTAAGCTTGCTCTCCACTAGCTGCTTGTTGCTGCTGTACTTGTTGCACGACTGCGACTTCAAGTAGTCGGTCTTGCCATCGCGGCGAGCACGGCGCACAAGGTCAAACCAGCGCTTGCCCTCGAACAACAGTTCGCGGCGACGCTCGTCGTAGACCAAATTCTCAATGGCAGCCTTGGTAGCATAAGATGCTGGATCGAGAGTGTCCTTACGGGGATACTGGCAGAGCGAACGCTTGTTGATTACCGTCACAAGACGGAACGCACGGTCGCGGTAGGCTTTGTCGGCATCAGATATTCCGTCGCTGGCATTGTCTGACATCAGTTGCGTGAGAGCCTCAGCCTTGAGCAGCATGATGTCGGCCAGACGGTAAATAATCCAGTTGGCCCTGACCTGTCCCTCAGCATATATGCCGGAATAGAATGTGGATATTGTCGCAGCAGCTGCACTACTGCCCTCAACCTTAACACTGCTTGACTTCCATGTATACTTCGCTATGCTGTTGGTCGTTCCCATATTGGATATGGAATTGTAACTGCGGGCATCAATTCTGCTGGCAAACACATTATACTGCTTCTGTGAAACGTCGCTGCCGACATAAGAGGACGGCGAGATGAAGCCAATTGTTTTTTTGAGATTACCATAGAAGTCACCAATGGCTCCGTTGGCAACCATTGCCTCATTCTGTTTGTCAAAAGTAAGCTCAAATATTGACTCGGAACTGTTGCCATTACCGAATATCTGGCCATAGTTATATCCAAATTCATTCTGCGAGTTGGAATACCTTGAGGCCAACAATGGATAGCCCTCCATCTCCTGGTCAATGGCCGTAGCATTGAAGCCCGACTCTTGACGGTCCTTCTCTGCCTGCTGCTTCATGTCGTCGATGACATTGTCGGCATAGTCGATGCACTTTTGGTAGTCCTGCTTCCACAAATACATTTCGCAGAGCATGGCATTGATGGCCGTGCTTGTGATGCGACCAGTCTGATAGTTGGTCTTTGTGGTGGGATAGTAGTGAACAGCATCTCCCTTGACGCTCTCCAAATCCTGTATCAATGTGTCAAGCACCTGGTTGAATGGCGTAGCCGCCAAGTCCATTGTTTGGTTGTCGTCGAGATAAGGCTCCGTGGTGTAAGGCACATCGCGGAAGGTTCGGATGAGGTAGAAATAGCATAAGTCGCGCAAGGCAGACACCTCGGCTATAGTGGCCCTCAACTCGCTCTCAGTATAGCCTGGGTCTTTGGCGGCAACGGTGGGTGCATACTTGATGACCGTGTTGCAGGTGTTTATCACATAATAGAAGTCTACCCACGACGTGTAGGGGTTGGTGGAGGTGATGTTGGCCTTGAAGATGTTTTCAAGGTTCACGTCCTTGTCCATATCGTCGCCGGCATCCATGTTCTCACTGCGGGCCTCGCCCCAAACAATCATGCGCTTGATGCAGGCTGACGACTGAAGGGAGCTGTAGCAGCTGGCCACGACAGACTCCACATCGGCGCGCTCATTCCAGAACTTGTCCAGAACTATCTTGTCGCGCGGCTCCACTTCAAGGAAATCGGAGCATGAAGAGAAACCGGCAAGTGCGGCAAGCGCACAGGCTATCTTATAATATTTTGTCTTCATTTCTTTAGAGTTTTCAATGAATGGTTGGCATTTAGAAATCTACAGTCACGCCCAGTGTGTAGGAACGTACGCGAGGTGTCTGCGAGGTGTCCATAGCTGGAGCATAGCCGCTGTTCACGATGTCGGGGTCAACACCCGAATACTTGGTGATGACAAACGGGTTGTTCACACTGCAATAGAGGCTTATGCGGTTCAAGCCTATCCACTTCAGCTGCTTCTTGGATATGGCGTATGACAGCTGTGCATAGTTCATGCGCAGATAGTCGCCCTTCTCAACAAAGCGGTCGCTGACAAGCGTGTTGTAATTGGAAGTAGAGCCATACATGGCACGTGGTATAGACGTCACATCGCCCTCTTTGCGCCAACGGTAGTTGACGGCCTGGCTTTGGTTGTCATTGCTTATCATGGCCTCGGCGTCAAGACGCGCAAGATTGAGTATCTTGTTGCCAATACGATAGGTGAACTGCGTGGTGAGACGCCATGCGCCATAGTTGAAAGTGAAACCGAAACCACCGTTCAACTTTGGCAGCGAGCTTCCGAGATACACAATGTCGAGAGCGTCAATGTTGCCATCGTGGTTGATGTCCTCATAGATGGCATCACCGCCGTTGAATTTGTAGTTCTTGCCCGAAGTGTCATTGCTGTAGTTGTACATCATTCTGACAGGATTGCCGTCGGCATCGGTAACGACCTCGCCGTTGGCATTCATGGCAACAGGGGCTGTCTTGCCATCGGCGATGAACTGCGCGCGTTCCTCTGCGCTCATGTTGGCAAAGGTGTCGTAGTTGTACTGGTACACTCCCTTATAGCGGAAGCCGTAGATGGCACCGAAAGGATTGCCAATCTGCACACGCTGCAGCCACTCGCGGTTGCCATACTTGTAAACGGAGTTGAGCGACTCAAGCACGTAGCTGTCCATCTCAAGTATCTCGTTGCGGTTGTTGCTGAAAGTGGCGTTGACATCCATGGTGAACTTGCCGGCCTTGACGAGTTTGTTGGTGTTTATGTGGAACTCCCAACCAGTGTTTCTCAGCGAACCGCCATTGCGGTAGGCCAGTGTTGTGTATCCCGTGCTTGAGGGGATGCGGTAGCCACCATTAAGGATGTCTGACGTTTTCTGGGTGTAGACTTCCAATGACAGGTTCAGACGGTCGTTAAACAATCCGAGGTCAATACCGAGGTTGTAGCTGCTGTTCAGCTCCCAGCGCAAATCAGTCAAGCGAATTTTCTCCGGACGCATGGCCGTCATGTCGAGGTACTTGTCGCCCGATACGTATGTGCTCACATAAAGGAAGTCCTGATTCGGCTGACGGCCAGTCTTACCCCAGCTGGGACGCAGGGCCAACATTGACAACCATTTCTTGGTGGACTTCATGAAGGGTTCGTCGCTGATAATCCACTTGGCCGACACGGCGGGGAAATAGCCCCAACGCTTGCTCGGGCCAAACTTGGTGGTTCCATCGGCACGAAGGGTGAAGTCAAACACGTAGCGACCCTTGTAGGCATAGTGGGCAGAATAGGTGAGATACATCGAGCGCCACTCCGAATACCAAGAGCTAAGTCCGGTTATCAAGCCACCGGCATCAGGCGTTTCGATGCCGCCAGACGCAAGTCCCTTGCCGCTGGTTGAAGAACCGTTGCTCGAACCTGTCGTCAACTCGAAGCGTCCCATCATCATGGCAGAGTGGTCTTTGTTCTTGAAAGCCGGTATCAAGGTCAGGGTCTGCTTGGTGTTGAACGACACGCTCTTGTTGCTTCCTGCCGAAGAGGTGTTAATTCCCTGATTCCATGAAACGGTCTTCAGTTCCGATGGATAGAATTTATCGTCATACTGGTTGAACACATTCATATACATGCTGCCCTGCCAGTTCAGCTGCCAGTGGTCTTCATCCATGCCCAGCAACTGGTACTTGATGATCAACTCCGGTGACAGGTCGTAGGTGCGGCGCTGGTTCTTGGCCAGATTTGCACTTGCCACAGGGTTAACATAGTCTTTCTGGTTCTTGTCGAACACGCTTGAGGCACTCTGCAGCATCTGATAATAGCGGTCGGTGTCAGCTCCCGTGTTAGGATCCTGCTCATAGATGCTCATGTTCGGCATCTTCTTCATGGCAAGACTCAAAAGGCCGTCGCTGTTGAAGTCATTCTTGGTGTAGGTCAACGAGAAGTTGGTAGACACGCGTATACGCTGGCTGATGTTATAGTCGAGGGCTACGCGTGTGGAGAAGCGCTGCATTTTC
This sequence comes from Lachnospiraceae bacterium, assembly GCA_963659505.1. Lineage (GTDB taxonomy): Bacteria > Bacteroidota > Bacteroidia > Bacteroidales > Bacteroidaceae > Prevotella. The sequence continues at coordinate 12,607 of CAVKUV010000025.1, read as the reverse complement.
TGCTTGATTATTGAGCCTGTCTCATGGTCGAAACCACCTCCGATGCGGAACGATGCCTTCTCGCCACCGCCCGACACCGACACGTAGTGGTTCTGGCGCAGACCCCACTGGGTCACGGCGTCTCTCCAGTCGGTGTTGTTGTTGTATTGCTCATACTCAGAGAACGTCTTGTCGTAGTTCAACTCGCGGATATTGCTGGCCGCGTCGCTCTGTTGCGGATTGAAATACGACTCCTTGAGCAGCATGGTATAGTCGTCACCACTCAACAGGTCGTAGCCGTCGGGCTGGTAGGTTCCAGTGAGCTTCAACGAATAGGTCACCCTGGCAGGACCCTTTGCGCCACGCTTGGTGGTCAACTCGATCACACCGTTACCACCCTGGCTACCATAGATGGCCGAAGCGGCAGCATCCTTAAGCACGGTGATGCTGGCAATGTCCTCAGGGTTGATGTTGAGCAGCTCGGCAAACTTCTCGTTGTTGGCGCCAGCCATATCGAAGTTGGAGAGGTCAACGCTCCTAATGTTTCCATCCACTACTATAAGAGGATTGGCATCGGTCAGAGTGGAGAGCGAGGCGGAACCACGCAGACGCATGGTCGAACCAGCACCGAGGTCTCCTGAGTTGGAGAGAATGTCAAGACCGGATATACGGCCTTGCAGGGCTTCGTCAACAGAAGTGATGCCAAGTCCCTCAAACTCTTTCATAGAGATGGTCTGGGTGGCATACGACACTTCCCTTTGCGGTATAGGCAGACTGTTGCCCTGCATACGGCGCTTCGACTTGACGACAACCTCTTTGATAACTGTCGCCGACTCCATTTTCACATTATAGACAGTCTTGTTTATGGCCAGAGTCTTGCTCTTCAGACCAACATAGCTGAAGCGCAACTTGTCCTTGACATTGCGGATCTTCATTGTGAAGTTTCCGTCAAAGTCGGTAACAGTACTTTCTATGATACGCCCTGTGGCGTCTATCTCACATACCGTTGCTCCCATCAACGGCCCCATTTCGTCGTTCACCGTACCACGGACTGACGAAATCTGCGCCGAAGCAACAGTCGCAACCAACATCAACATAGTCCATACGAAGATGCGGAGCTTTGCGGTATATTTTGTTTCCTTGTTCATAATCATGGTTACTTTTAGATTTCGTCCTTCCACTTGGTGAGTGTGCCATAATACAACGGAGAGTCAATAAGATGCACCACAGCGTCAGATGCCTGATAGATGGTGCGCGTGTATTGGTTCTTGCTGCGTGAACCAGAGAACCAGTATTCGCGGCATATCTGGTTGTACAGGCCATCGGTCTTGACCACATGGCGAGTGTTGCCGCTCACGTCCTTGACAGAAAGTCCGTTTGCGTCAGAGTTTACTGTGAGAGAGTAGTAGCGGTTGGTTACAGGATTGCGGAGCATCGACTCATAGGCCGTGTTGGTCACTGCCTGGCCACCGATTATCACGGAGTTGTCCTGGATATGGTAGCGAACGAAGTCCATTATGCGCTTCTTTATCACATAGCAAGCGTGACTGTAGCGTTCCTGGTCTTCTGTGCTGCTGGCATTTTCTTTCAAGGTGCGGTATGTGTCAAAGTCATTCCATGTTGGCAACAGACCGTCATCTATCAGTTTCTGTATTGACGCATTGCTCGGAACATATACAGTGTAATTGTAGTTGTCGAACAGTCGCATGTTGTAGTTGTCGCCATCCGCATTGGTACAGGTGTATTTGTCATTGCTAAGCGAGTTGACAAGCAAACTGGAAGAAACGGAATCCGGGTCGCTGCCGTCGAGCAAATCAAGGAAGTTCTTGTACTCGTTCTTTTCCTTCAGCAGACTGTAGACCGTCTGTGACGAGCCGAACGGCATTGAAGGAGTCTGATAGGCCCAACCGTTCTCCTGCGTCATAATGTCGGCTTGGGGTACTTCTATACTCATGCCATGCTCCATCTGCAACCCACCTTGGAACACAATTCCATCGCCGCTGGGCACAGCCTTGATGATGCTGCCGCCCTTGGTCTTGTAGTAGGTGTGCTGGCCGTCAATGGCGGTCACCTTGTTGGCCACGTCGCTCGCATCGGCATCCAGCACTATGATGCACTGGTTGAGCAAATCTTCCAGTCTGTTCTTTATCACAGTCTCCGAAACCTTGGACTGCAGCTTCACAGACTCGTCGAAATTGGGAGTGCCGTCAGAGTTGTAGGTGAGCTTATAGCGCTCGGCCTTGACCTTGATGCCGTCTTCCACATCCGGGTCATACATGAACTTGATGAAGCTCTTGTCTTTTTCACCATAGTTAATTGGGTCTATATAGTGCTCCAGTGCCTTGTTGGTGGGCAACAACAAACCATACTTAGAGTCCATTGACCCCAGATACGGGTCAAACTCCAGTTCGTCGATGGCTTCATAGATGACGCTGAAGTTCTCTTGGTCAATCAAGGCAGGGAACGACACTGACGAGTATGCGCTTGGAGCAAACACTTTGTCAACCACATAGACCACACCGTTGCAGGCCATATAGCAATTCTGGATGTTGGCGGGGGTTACTCCCATCTTGACTTTTGCGTCATTGAGTATGTTGTCGAACTTCGACGGAACCTTCTCGGAGAAGTTGTCAATCATGTTGTTGCGCAACAGTTTTGAGAGCACAAGGTCTGGCACACTGTCCCAAACGGCATAGTGACGTTTCAGAGCCGAGTTGTCCCACCACTGCGTCAACACCTCTTCGCTCGGCACGAGCATGGCCGCGGCGTCATAGTGAAGGTCGTAGCCCATGGTGTTACTATACATATATTGGTTCCAACCCGGGTCGAAAGCGAGGGTTGCCTTGACAGCTTTGCCATCGGGATCGCCCGTCAGCTTTCCGCCTTTGGCCCAGTCGCTGAAATAGCGGAGCACAAACACGGAGTCTTCATTGTTATACAGGCGGTTGTATTCCTTGGTCGCGGCATCGTCATAATAGGGTGCGCTGAAACGGTCAAGCAACTTCGACCATGTTTTTGTTTCCGGCTTCTGGCGTATAAGGTCAGCCATGTTTGTTGCCGGCTCCACCACACCTTCCACCTTGTGCAGGTATCCGTTCTTGCAGGTGATGTCGCGCTCAATTACTTTCTTGCCGTTGATGTACGCCTCTGTTGCTGATTGCGCCTCGCCGTTGGTGAGTATCTTCACGTCTTTGTCGGTAATCTTGTTCAGTTTCATGTATGCCGGCAACAAGTGGATCATCGGCTGAGTGGTATTGTCCTTGAGCAATACTATTGAATGCCCAGCATCCTTATACCTCTTCCAATAGGTCGTGTTGGGCATCTCGTCTGGTTTGATTACATAAACAGAGTCAAGATACGAGCTTGCGGTCTCGCGTCTCATGCACTTGCCCGTCTCAGGAGGATTGCCGCTCACGTTGGAAAGCAGTTCAATAAGGTATGCATTGTTTACCATAGCACCGTTGAGCAACAGCTTTTTCTGGGCTGTCGTCAGACCGTCATAGCTCCTCACTCCCCATGCGTTGGTCGTAAACCAACTGTCAAACGCCGCGTCGTCTGCCACAAACAAGGTCTTTGAACCCGTCTTGGAAATCACGTCGTGGTAGCCCAAGTCATCTATCAGTTTGAGCGTGTAGGTGTAACTGCCCTCTTCTTGCAACCGTTCATAAATAGAGTTGCCAAGCCATCCTGGCTGTCCTGTAAGGACATCATCCTTACAAGACTGTAGCATGGCGGCGGCCCCTATCATCAGTGTCGCAGCAAGCAGAGGCTTTACTCCCCAATGTCTTACCGTTTCTGTATTCATGCTGTTAGTTGTTAGTTGTTAGTTTCTTTGTTTTAGGCAAAGGCAGCCGTGTCCATTTGCTCCGTTCCATTTCTGTTTCAGCGCACCACCTTTTGGCCGTTGTGCAGGTAGATGCCACTCTTGGCATGTTTTTCTGTCACTTCGAGTCCTTTTAGGTCATACCATTTGCCATCCTCGCGACAATCGTTTTTCACCGAAGCCACCGACGATTGGCTTCCAAGGAAGCGCAGCGTGAAGTTGTCGAAGCAACACCAGTCGCTGTAGTTCCACTCCGTCTTGCGAATGCCAAACTTGAGGTCTGACTCTTGGGCAAGTGCGAAGCGCAGGGTGTTGGCATATAGTCCGTAGGTGTTGAACGCAGTGTTAGCTGCCGTCACATTGTCGGGATAGTCATACGGACTCTGTTTGTATTGTGTTATTGAGTCGTCATACAGACTCATCACAGGCATCTCGCTATTGTTGGCATAAAGAATGGCGTTGAGCTTTTCCGTTCCGGCATTGTGAGCCGACAGAGCCGAACTTATATCGCTCATACGGAAAAACGACTGCACTCCCAGTTCGTAGTCGCCCTTTGGGAGTGAGCTGATTGTTTGGTAGAAATCAAAATTGGTGTTCCAATACTCGGCCACATTGCCGTTGGCATTGGTAAAATTGCCGGGAGTTTGCGTCCAACCGGTGCCCCCGTTTGAGAAGTCGGCGTTGGTTATCAGCGGAGTCAGGTCGGTAGCCTTGCCCTTCTTTACTTGCTCCAAGAGGAAAGCGCGGTAGTCGGTGCCGTTGGCCAGTGCGTTCTCTACGGCCTGCAAAGCCTCGCCCATTGACTTCTCGTTGGCATCAAAGCTGCCGCCGTCGGTGCTTATGGCACTCTCGGCCTTGTCCATTGCCTCTTTATACAGATTGTCGGACGTCACTTCATACATCGTCTTCACTTGCGACAGCTTGGTCACCACCTTTTCCCATGTTTCCAGATAGTTGTATTCACGCTCGGTAAGTTTGACGAAAGAGCCGTGCTGCGGACTCACATTGCCCACCATGTCCGTGCGGTTTGTGGGGCTCATGCCGTGTTCGTCCATGTCCATCAGCCTGTAATTGTAGCCTCCGCTATACTTCTGGTAGCCCAATTTCCATGTCTTGCGGCCGATATAGCGGAACTGGCTCGGAGCTTCAATGCTTTGGCCACTCTCGTCCACTCCGAAACCATCCACCAAAGTCCACTGGCAACTGCCCGTGGTTTGGCTGCCCGTAGGCACGAGGCTCGTTGCCACAGCCATGCTCAAGGCACGGTCGCCCTCGCGTTTGAACACCATCTGGTAACGCTGGTCAACATCGTTCCATACGATATCGGCGTCGATGACGTCAAATTCAGGGTCGAAGAGCAGACGCGGCAAGGTCCAGTCGGTAAGGTCCTCGTTGAACAAAGAGTAGTATATGCGGTGGCGGTCAGGGAAGCCTACGCTATAATAGGCCACGTATTTCTGTGTGGCAGGGTCAAAGATGATCTGCGGAGCCCAAGCCGCTGTCATGTCGGCGGCACTGCTCAGCCCCAGAGCCTTGAGGTTTTCCTCCGACTCAAGGTCAACGCTGACCATCTTGTCCCAATGCACGAGGTCGTTTGAACGCATGAACGTCATGCGGTGGTTGCTCGTCCAACCGAGGCTGGAGGTCATGTCGGTTCCCGCCAACAGGAAGTTTCCCTTCTGGCTGCGGCACACGTAAGCGTCGCGCATGCCCCCTGTCGTGGTGTATTTCTTGGTGTCGAAAGCCTCGCCACTGTCAAAGAGGTCGCGCCAATAGTTGCCGTTTTGGCTCAAGGCAAAGCAGGTTATCTCCTTCGTTGTGTGCATGTGGGCATACAGATAGCCACACTTGTCGGCGTCTTCCTCCTCGTAAGCCTTGCACACTTCCGTTGCGTCGGCGGCGATGTCGCTGGCTTTTATGCGGTAGATGTTAAGTGAATATGCCGGGATGGTGATGCTGCGGAGCTGGTCGGCCGCCACATTCTCTTCTACCGGCTTCACGTTGTCGGGAGCGTCCATGGTGTTCTCGGCAGTACCGTCGGCCGACGACAGGCGTGTCAGCCTTGCGTCGCCAAGGGTCATGCCCTTGACATTCAGGTTCAGCTGCTGTGCCGATGCATTGGGGTTGGCCACCTTCAGTATCAGCTCGCCCGACTGCTCGTCAATCTGCACACTCTGGTAAAGGGCGCGCTCGGTGGGAAGCGTGAACTTGTGTATCTGTGTGCCGTCGAGCGAACAGGTAACCTCGGAGCCGTCAACCTTTATCTCTATGTCATACCAACGGTCAAGCTCTATCGAGCCAGAGGCTGTCGCCACTGTGGTCTTGCTTCCAGCCACACAGGTCTCCACGCCGTGTTTGGTGTTGCCCCAGCCACCGAGATTCCACCATATATAGTCCTGAGTGCCCGTTCTGTTGAACATTATCAAGAAGCCTTCGTTGCCACCGGTCTTCTTCGCGCGCACCTTATATATATACTGTCCGCCAGAGATGGTGGTGTTGAGGTAGGCTGTGCAGTTGTCGCTGGTGGACGACTGCACGGCTTCACCGTCGCTCACCGACCAAGTGCCTTGCACGGGAGTGAGCAGTCCGAGTCCGTCAGCAAAGTTTTCCTTGGCCAGAGTGTTGCCCTGAAGGTCGGAAACCTCAACATCGTCATAGACCACCTGCGTCTGCCACGCACCGAGGCCCACCTGCACATCGGCCGAAGCGGCCACCTTGTTGCCGCTTTCCGTCCACAACAGGTTTTGCTTGCCAAGGTTCTGGCTCATCATCTGCTGCACATAGTAGGAAGGAGTGACGAAATTGTCAGACGAGTTGAAGTGTATCATGTCGTAAGCCCACAGAGGATTGGACTCGTGGGTGAAGATGGGGGCGAAGGAAGCCATCACGCAAACGTCGCTGTTGCGCTCCATGCCCATCATGTAAACGGCCTCGCCCAAAGCACTGTTCATGTTGCCATAGGTGCCGTAGGTGCCTGATGCATTGGCGGCGTACTCGCCGTTATAAACCTTGATGCTGCGTGGATAGTAGTCATACTTGTTGTAGTTGGAGCGCATCCATGAGTGGCTTCTGTAGTAGTGCTCATCCACTATCTCCACCGGATATTCGTTGCGCCATGAGGGGTTGTCTGTACCCCAAGCTTCCACATTGCCTATTGTAATGATGTCGGGATACTTCTCCTTGATGGCCTTGTAGAACATATAGTAGCGTTCGGCATATTGCTGGCTTTGGGCGTTTGCGTCGGCCTGATAGTTTTCGTTGCCTATCTCAATGAACTTCAGATTGTAAGGTTCGGGATGTCCGTTGGCCACGCGCTTGGCTCCCCATGTTGTCGAAGCGTCGCCGTTGGCATACTCTATCGCGTCGAGCGCATCCTGAACCAGAGTTTCCGTTTCTTCAAGTGTAAAGGTGTAGCCATGGCCCAAGCCTATGTTCACCACGAAAAGCGGTGCTGCGCCGAGGTCTTCGCACATCTGGAGATATTCATCGAAGCCCAGTCCGTCGCTCGACCAGTAGCCCCAGTTGTTGTTGAGATGACCCGGACGCTCCTCAATGGGGCCGATGGTCTTCTTCCACTGGAATGTCTTGTCATAGGAGCCGGAGCCTTCCACGTAGCATCCGCCGGGAAAGCGGAGAAATGACGGCTTGGTGTCGGCAAGGAGCTGCGCCAAGTCGGGACGCAGTCCGTTCTTCCTGTTCTTCCAAGTGTAAGGAAACAGTGACACAACATCCACATAAAGATGGCCACTGGTGCCCGTAAGCAACAATAGCTGTCCTTTCTTGTCGCTGCCTGTCGCCTTTATTGTGGCGGTCAGCTTGTTCCATGCGTTTGATGTGACTTTTCCTTCCACCGTGGCCTCACCGATAACGGTCTTTCCGTCGTTGCTCAGCAGTCGGGCAAACACTTTGCCTGTGTATATGGCGTTGCCTTTGGCGTAAAAAGAGAGTTGATATGTAGAGTCTTTCACGATATTCATGCCCCAAAATCCGGCGTTGGCCACACCCTTCATGTTCGAGGCGGTTGCGCCAGTGGTGTTGATGTCAAGAGCATTTGCCTGTGCGCTGTTCAGCAACTGGCTCGTTGTCAGCGACAATTGCGCATCGCCATAGGCAGTCCAGCCTTCAAGCCCCTCGGCAAAGTTGCGGTTCTTCACCAATTCGGCATAGAGTCCGCCCTCGCCGGCGTGGTTTATCTCTTCGAAAAAGAGTCCATAGTGGTGGTCGCCGATTAATGGTCCGCGCTGTGTGGCATCGATTGTCATTGTCACCTGACCTTGCATGGCCGTTGCCATTGCAAAGAGGTAAGACAGGCAGAATGTCCTCGTCGTGATGTTCATGGTGTCGGTAATGTTAGTTGATAATAAATAAGGGCATTTTGTTGATAATAAGCAAGGAACCGGAGATGGGGATTTCTTGCCCCATCTCCGTTCCTTTGAAGTATGCTTCCCACTGCGACCTGATGTCAGTTACAGTCGGAAACATTCAGGAAGGTTTACTTCACCACGACTTTGTTGACAACCACCTTGCCGTCGGCCATAGTGGTCTTCATGATGTTGATACCCTTCACAAGTGTTGCATTGCGCACGCCGTTCACGCTAAAGTACTCAACCTTAGCCACCTTAGAGGCAGTGTCGTCAACGGAGTCGATAACTGTAGGCTTCTTGTCGCTGTTCTCGCCGAAGTATATCAGCTTGAAGTTGTCGATGATGAGCCAGTCAGAGCTTACCTTGGTGTCCTTGCGGAGACCGATGCGCAGTGTCTTATCCGTCACCTTCACGGTTACGGTGTTGACATACTGGCCAATCTGGAAGTAAGCATTGGCAGAAACCATGTCGTTGGGCACCTTCATTGCAGTGCCGTTGATGGTGACGTCAGACTCAGAACCTGCGCCGATAGACTCTTCCAAAGCACCTGCAGAGATAGGCATGATGCCCACCGAGTTCATAACGTTGTCGGCAGAAACTGCATAGAGCAGAGCGTTGCTCAGAGTGTCGGGGTTGTCTGTGTATGCCTGAGCGTCGGCAGTAGAGCTACCCATGCGGCAGAATGCGTTGGCTGATACCTGATATGTTCCGTTGGGCAAACCAATGATGTCCTGATACATATCCACATCCGTCTTCTCGTAGTACTCATAGAGCAGGGCAGCCTTTTGGGTGTCGTTGTTACCGAAGCTACCTGTTGCGTCTGTCCAGCCCGAAGTAGAGTTGTTGCCGTCGGCATCTTCGAAGCCCGGTGTGGCGATGAGTGCGGTGAGGTCTTGAGGATTGTCATCGGTAGCCTCTCCTGAAGGTATCTTGAGCGTTACGAGCATTTCCTTTATCTTGGTCACATAGTTTGCAATCTGCTCGTCGGTAAGAGATGTCTCCTCTACGCCTGCCATCACCTCAGAATAGAGTGCGACAGCCTTTGCCTTGTCGGCCTCAGAAGCTGGGCAGTCGGCAGAGACTGCAAGATTGTTCATGCTTTCAGCAAGCGAAACCAGTTCTTCACAAGTCTTGATGGAAGCGTTGGCTGCCTCGATGGCTTCATAGAGATCTGAGAGGGCGCTGAACATTGCCTTGCCGTCAGTGCCGGCAACGGCGGTGTTGCCTTCCGAGATTGCTGTTGTCAGCTTCTCGAATGCGGTCTTGCTCATTGCGCTTGCAGGCGTGTTTTCATTCCAAACGAATGCCTGTGCACTTACAATGGCCTTTTCCAGCTCAGGCTTGATGATGTCAGCCTTGAAGCCCTGGTAAACCATCTTGAAGTTGTCCCAGCATACCCACTGGTTGGTGTTGTCAAGCTCACCCTTGATACCTATGCGGAGCACATCGCCAGCCTTGGCCACAAGACCGAAGGCGGTGCTGGTGTACATGCCGTTAGAGAAGGCGATGCCGGCGTTGGTCATGTCATTGACAAACCATACAGAGTCTTGAGAGACAGCGTCAATTTCGGCCTCAAACGGTGCAGGACCTACAAGACCCGTTGTCTGGAACAACTCACCCTTCTTTGTCTGCTCGTCATAGATGTTCTTCAAGGCGTTGGTGTTGTTGTTCACATACACGCAGATTGTGGTTGACTTATCCCACTTCATGCCGTTATTATAGTATATAGGCCAAGCCACGGAGTTGTCGCCCGGACGATAGAAGCCCTGGAGCGAAACGGAGTAAACTCCAACAGGAGCGTCCTTCACTTCCTGGTAAACGTCGAATGCGGTGTTGTACTTCTCTGCGCACTTGTTGTTTGAAGGTCCGTTCACGGTAGGATTGCCGTTCCAGCCCTTTGCGCCATCCTCGTAGCGTGCGTTCACAAGGAACTTGTCGGTAACGTCAGTGCCGGCCTTGATGCTGTTCTTGATGCAGTTGTCGTTGGCGGCAACAAGCTTTTCTGTTCTGTCAAGCACCTCTTCGGTGGTCAGTGTCAAAGCTGCCAAATCATCTTCAGCGTCAAATACCATGTCGCCAAGCTCGTCCTTCAGGGTGCCTTCTGCAACGTCTTCGTCATTTAGCGTAGCGTCTGCGGCGGTCACAGCTGCTTTGTAAGCCTCCCATGCGGCGATGTTGGCCTTGAGGGCGGCGGCGGCTTCGTTCAGAGCCTTGATGTTTGCCATCACCTCATCCTTGCTGACCGGAGTAGACAAGCCGCTCTTCACAGCGTCGTAAGCCTCTTTAGCTCCCTTGGTCATCAATGTGCCGTCAGGAATGGTGCTTGTGTCGTATGCGTCAGCCACCACCTGCTCCTGCCACTTCTGGAATGCGAGGGCAGAGTTGCCGTAGTACTTCAGACTCCAGTTGTCGAAGAGGGTCCAGTCGGTATCAATGGTAGAGGTCTTGAGCAGGCCGATTATGAACTGGTTGTCGTCAACGCCGAAGAACACAGTGTTCTTGCCGTAGCGTCCGTCCTCGAAGTAAGCTGAAGCTGCCTGCATGTTGTTGGGAACGAAAGCAGTGCCTTCATCTGAGTTCTGTCCCTTTTCGTTATATTCAGTTCCTGTACCGAGCTTGCTGTCACGCGCATCTGCGAAGATGTTCATGATAGCAGTGGTCAATGTGTCCTGACCGGCTGCGGCATAGAGTTGGGCAAGCTTGTTGGTGTCACCATTGGTGTAGCTCTCATAAGATGCCACCGCAGAACCTGCGCGGTAGAACGCATTGAGGCTGAGGGCATACACTCCATTAGGAGCGTCGGCTATCTTCTGGTAAGCATTGTATGTCTTGTTGTAGAACTCTGCTGCGCCATAACCGAATGCAGGAGCGGTGCCAGACCATCCCGAGTTGCTTGCGCTGGCATAGTCGGGGTTGGAGATAAGGCTGGTCTTGTCAACGGGGTCGTTGGCATCCACTTGGCTTTCGTCGGCCTTTCTGATGGCCTCCTTCACCTCGGCAATGGCCGTGTTCAGTTCCTCGGTTGTGGTTGCCTCGTTCTCATAGACTGCGGTCCATGCAGAAACGTCAACACCTTTACCCTTAGCCTCAACTATCAAGTCATACAGGCTCTGCGCTACATTATACACAGCGAGGGCTTCGCCATGGGCTTTATAGTCTGCCGGTGAAACGAAATACCAATCAACGCAGTTGGTGGAAACGCTCGGATCGAGGAATGCCCACAGACGGGTGTTGGTTCCGTTGTCAAGAGCCTGGTCAACTCCAACGTAAGACGGGTTCACCTTAACGCTGTCTGCCAAATAGTCGGTGTTGCGCTCGCTTGCGCCAAGACGCACGATGCCGTCCTCAAGCATGGTGATGGTCCACAGCGTGTCAACCTGATTGTTGAAGTCGGTGTAGATGTTGCCATCCAAATAATTGGCTTTGGTTTCCGCGTCTTGCGCTGTTACAAACCAGCCCTTCAACCATTTTCCGCTGAAGCTTCCCTTCTGGACGGAGTCTCTAAGGATGACGGTCTTGCCGTCCCATTCGGCATCTTCACTGCCGATGAACTTTTCAATCTTCACCTGCCATCCCTCATCGGTAGCAGAGGCGCGTGTGTTCCAGTCGTTTGCACCGCACCAAAACGCTTTGGCGCCGGTGTTGTAGAGATAGAAAGCTTCTCCATACTGGAATGTGGTCTTTTGGGGCACAGGCTTCTGCCTTACGCCGTCAACCACAGTCGCATGAGCGATGCCACATCCAAGCAGCAACGCTCCTGAAAAGAGTAGTCTTGAAATTCCCATAAATGTTATTAATTTAAAGTTAGCAGAATATAATTTTTTTAATATCTCCAAGTTAGCTCTGCGGACAATGATGGCTATCAAGCCCCAATAGTCCCCCGAAGTGACCCGTCAGTAGGTTTTTAGTCTGGGGCGTTAAAATCCGTGTGGTTAACACGAAACCCCATGTTGTTTACAGTTAATTTAGTTAATAGTTAATTGTACGCGAACATATATATTATAGAAAAAAGCGTCTGGCCAAATGCGTCATCACTTGCCGAGAACTTTCATATTTGCCACGCACCCTTTCTTTTTGTCCGCGGCACAAAAATACGAAAGAAAACACAAATGATGCTAAGTAGGGTTATTAAATAGTGTTAAAGACACACACTTTGTTAAAGCAGCACAGAAGGCTATATGTTAAGAAGGATGTCCTATTGGTGGTGACTAATGCGTAGTGGGTGTGGTGTTCCACCGCACACCAAGCGGCAATACAAAAATTACGACGTGAGACACGTCGCCCACTACTTGCGTACCTACCGCAAAAGAAACAACGAATTGGGCATTCCAAGCACCAAACAGGAAACCCTATCAATTTATTAGGCTGTCCAATTTGATGTACCTATTTTTTGTGGTCAGTTCTCCTTATACTACCGCTTCGGCGCATGCCGCGCCCTGAA
>CAVKUV010000024.1:0-36353 GCA_963659505.1 Lachnospiraceae bacterium | reverse complement strand
TCTTTGAACGCATCTTGTTTGCCGATGCCCATATTTTGTTTGCAAGTTGTTGTTTATTCATATTTACTCTTTTTTTTCTTAAAGACATTGCACATCGTGCTTAGTCTGTATTATTCGTTATTTTTCACTTTGTTGCCCCCTTTACATCCACACGTTGCCACTTTTACGTACAGCTTTCTCTTTCGAGCCATTCGGACTACCAACGCTAATACAACGCCAAAGACCACGACGTTTATTGCCTTCATCCAAAGGCAAGGAACAACATAGCTTGTGGAGTCATTCCCTAAGTTCTCTGATGAGATCTTCCAAAATATACTGGTCACTCATCAGTTGTAAGCCCGACTTCGGATTTATCAGCTGTTGATATACTTGGGTGGAATAAAACAAATCGAGTGCCCGCTCTGCATTGATATGCAGAGTTTCTGCCAGCAACATGATGATGCGGCTCTGCTTGCGCCATAATACATTGTCTCTCATATCGGTTAGTCCTCTTTTACGATGGTTGATGAAAGATTAATATTGTCATGACTCTGCCTCCCAATTTAATAGCGTTTCACTGATATCTTCTGCTACCCATTGCAGACTCTGCGTGTGCAGCTCTTCATATCGCTTAAAGAGGCGGTTGTGAATCAGCCCCTGTTTCTGCAAGCGGTCGTGCATGTCTTTACCACTGATGCCCAGATTCTTCGCACCATTCTCTATCGCCATGACTGCGAAATGAACTCGGCGGTATGTCTCGTTGTCTTGTATATTGCTCATATTGTTGTCTCCTCTATTTTCATCGTATGCCACCTCCCATTTTGCCGCAATACTCGGTCATGTCATCCACTACGGATGCGAACGACTGGGTATGCAGATAGTCATAATGCCGCTCCACAAAGTTGATGCCCTTGTAGCGCAGCAGATAGTTGAAAGCTTGCTTGAGCGTCAGCCCATGTCGCTTTCCAAACTCGGTGAGAAATACCACCGTCCATTCTATTTTGTCCTTTATATCATATTCCATATCCGTATTTCCCTTATAGGTTTAAGCCGCCATTCCGTGTTCATAACTATGGCGTTTACGGTGTCTATCTAAGCCACTTAGAAGGGCTAAATAGGCTATTTAGAAGGGCTAAACAGGCCATTTACGATGCCTATCTATGTCACTTGTGAAGTGCTGTCCAAAATGGCAACCTGGCAACCTGGCAACCATTTTCTATAAATATTATATGCTATATCATTCATAAATTTAATTCTTAAAGCTTTCCTGCTCGCGCGCACGTGAGGATTTAAAGAAAGGGTTGCCAGGTTGCCAGGTTGCCATGGAAAGAGGATGTGAGATGTGAAGGACGAAGAGTGAAGAAGCAACGTTCGCTCTACGGAGTGAAAGGTAATCAATTTGCATGTCTGTCGGCTTTTGTCTTTGTCACTGACTTTCAGTGACGGCATAAAGATACTCCATCGGGGGAATATAGGTTGGACTTTCTATGAGATTCTGAGACTTTCTATGACTTTTTGAGACTTTTTGAGACTTTCTTCAGATGTTCGGTAAATATTCTGCAATGCCCTGCGCCCCGTAGGGTTATGGTAAGAGACGGATGGATATATACCCAGAGTGCCGTCGCTTAGCTCCTCCACTTTTTCCCAACAAAAGTGGAACAGTGGACTATCGATTGCCGCAAATGGCATAAGCCGCAAACTATCGTCTTCACTAAATCCCCAAAGAGTTGGGGGCTTTTCGGATTTTATGTTTACCTTTGCCATTATTCATTACCAAGTTTTCTAAACAACCTATTACAACATGAAATTCGGAAGATTTTTTATTTTTCTGCTGGCAATGGCTTTCCATGAAGCAGCGCCGGCACAAATCAAGCCTGGGCAGGTTTGGCTCGACAAAGACGGAAAAGCAATCAATGCCCATGGAAGCTGTGTCATCTATCATGACGGCTCGTATTATTGGTTTGGCGAAGACCGCACAAAATCGGTTTCCAACGGAGTGAGTTGCTACAAGTCAGCCAATCTTTATGATTGGGAACGAGCAGGACTCGCATTGGCCACACAGGGCGAAATGCGAGACGACAAGAATGACATCGCACGAGGCCGCCTCCTGGAGCGTCCTAAGGTCGCTTACAATGCCACCAGCAAAAAGTGGGTCATGTGGAGCCACTGGGAAGATGGCACCGGCTACGGAGAAGCGCGGGTGTGCGTGGCTGTAAGCGACAATATTGAAGGCCCGTACCGTTTGTATAAGACATTCCGCCCTAACGCGCACGACTCACGCGACCAGACCCTGTTTGTTGACAACGACGGCAAGGCATACCATTTCGGCTCAACAGACATGAACACGAACATGAATGTCGCACAGCTTCGCCCCGACTACCTTGAGCCGTCGGACAATGAGACTAAGATTCTGAAAGGACAGAAATGCGAGGCTCCCGCCATCTTCAAGGTCGGAGACATATACTATGGATTGTTCAGCGGATGCACTGGCTGGGCGCCCAATCCCGGACGGACGGCATATACATTCAACATACTCGGCGACTGGACGTACGACGGAACTAATTTTGCCGTTGACAAAGGCAAACAAACCACATACGATTCCCAAAGCGCCTATGTGTTCAAGGTGGAAGGCAAAGAAAATGCCTACGTGTATGTCGGAGACCGTTGGAATCCGAATGATGTGGGGAATTCCATTCACGTCTGGCTTCCGATTAGTATGAGGTCGGGCTATCCCACGGTGGCATGGCATGACCAATGGGACTTGGGTGTGTTTGACAATATGTACCGTTACAAACGAGCCAAGAAGATTTCCAAAGGAAACAAATACGCCATTTTGGAGAAAAGATCCAATCGCCTTGTGTCGCAGAAAGAAGGCCAAAGCCTCTGCATTGACGACGACAACGACAACACCAATCTTGAATTTGAGTTTGTTCGGACCGACAAAGCCAACCACTTCAAGATTAAAGCCACAAAAACGGGTAGGTATCTTTCATCGGGAATGGGTGGCCTCGGTCTTGGCGACAATGGGAATGGCGACTCTGCCCTATGGGAACTTCTGCCCCAAAGCGATGGATACTACAAATTCCACAACATATCATCAAATGAATACCTTACTGTAGCCGACGCAAGCACTGTGGCTGGCAGCGGGCTACATCTTGCCCCTCTCTCAAGCCACGCTTCCCAGGATTTTGCAGTCTATTTCGACTCCAACAAATATGGCTATGCAACCGCAGATATCTTTTCAAGCAAGTATCATTCACAAAAAAGGACGAAATGAATAAGGCATACAAGTAGTGGGCGATGTGTCTCACGTCGCCACTGCCACATTGCCGCTTGGTGTGCGGTGAGACACCGCACCCACTACAAAGGGAGCTACAAATTGGACAGTCAATTTACAAAAAACAAAGCGGAGGAAAGACTTCTTCTTGTCTTTCCTCCGCTTTTTTAGCGCTTCTGTTTAATGCGTGGATGAATGCTATTGACATCTTGGCCTCGAAGAGGCCGTATCTCAGCAACCCCACGTGAAGCGTAGCGGAACGTGGGGTGTATGTGGAGGGAGAAAACATCGGCTTCGAAGATGCCGCACAAGAGGGAAATGGCTTTGCCTGTGTGCGGCATCTTCGAAGCCGAGATATGGCGCAGAGACTGTTGTTCCCCACGTTTCGCTACGCTTCACGTGGGGTTACTGAGTTTCAGCCTCTTCGAGGCTATGCCAAGCACTGTACCTTTATATGGGCAGACCTTGCCCTCACATTTAAGGGAAGAACCGCTTTTTTCGTGCGCATGATGTGGATTTAGTAATGTTCAAAAAATAAGTTGCGCAAGTTTGCCCTGTATTTTTAGTCGGTTTTGCCGGCTTCTTTGAAGGAGCATAGCGGGCTATGTGACTGAAAAGAAGTCGCAAAAACGGCAAAAAGACAGGGACTAACAGACCAAATAACGGATATGGGCATACTCTACAAACTTGCTCAAGTTATTTTTTGAACATTACTTATTTCACGAGATATTTCTTGCCGTTGCGTATGTAAAGCCCCTTCTGCGGCACACTTGTCAACCGCCGTCCCTGCAGGTCGTAGACGAAGTTGTCGGCGCGGCTGCCGTCGTGTTGCAGCTTGACTTCAGCGATGCCCGACACGTCGGGGCTGCTGTAGGTAAGGGTGAAGTTGTCAAACACGAGCCATGTGGTGCCGGCTGACGGCTCCGCCACACCGATAGTGAGCACACCGTCGGTAACAGCCACGTCAACCGAGAGTTTGCCGTAGGCGGAGTTGCTTGCCATCTTGTCGCGCTCGGTAGCGAAATCGCTGCCTGAGCAGTTCTGCGTCACCACGTCCTTGCTGGTCGCCACGCTTGTAGCGGCGTAGAGGTAGCCTGTATTGCGGCCATCGCCGTTGGCCATCTGGCAAGTTACCGTGTATCGTCCTTCGGGCAGTCCTGAAATTGTCTGCGAAATGTCGAAGTTAGTAGAGTGCCAAACCTCGGCCGCACCATTGTAACGCTGGTTGCCCCATGAGCCAGACAGTGTCCATCCATAGCCGTTGGAGGCAACAAACGAGGGGTTGGCCAACAGTGGAGTTATGTCAACGGGGGCGTCGTCGCGCAGGGTGTAGTCGTTGTGGAAACGGCTGCGGTTGATGGCAAAGAGCTGCAGGTGGCAGATGTCATCGCCAGTCTTGTTGCAGGCCAGTTCCTCGCCCGCCTTGTATCCGTTGGCCGGTGTCCACAGTCCAAGCCAATTGCCTGTGTACTTGCCGTTCTCCACAGTCCAACTGTCGCCGTTGTACTCGAAAAGGAAGCGAGACCACTCGCATGCCGTCGGCTGGTCGTGGGTTCTTATCTGGTCGGGACGGTCCCACTCGGTCTGAAGCAGCAGCGCGTCGTAGTCAATGTTGCGCAGACAGAAGGCGTCGCCGTAGGTTTCGATGGTGAACACGCTCGAAAGGTCGGCCGTAGGCTCCGCCGGCGTGGAGAAGAGCAGTCCCTTGTTGCCGTTTTTCGGTGCGTCGCGCAGTGAAACGAGCAGGTCTGCCTCGTCTGAAGCGAGCACGAAGTAACTGCTTGCGGAGAGCTTTTTCAGTTCGTCGGCCGAGCTGACTATGCTGTAGCCCTTGTCGGTGGTCAGGATGTTGTAGTAAGAGAAGTCGGAAGCCTTGACATCGACGGTGTAGGTGTAGACAACGTCGTGGTATGTGGCCGTAGCGGTGACACTCTGCCTCACGTCCTTCAGTTCAAACGAAGTGCCGTGCGAACCGTCCTGCCAGGTTATGTCGTCAGGGTTGGCATATGACGGAATGACAAGTCGCAAGGTGCAGTCGCTGCCGGCCAACACGCACACCTCATTGGTATCTGCTCCGTTGATGGTCTGCTGCGCTTCCACCACATTGATGCTGAACACGCTCTCGCTCACCGCGCCGCTTTGGTTGGCATACTGGCAGCGGTACTGGCGCGAAGCCACTATTGCCGGTATTGTGACTGTACTTTCCGTAGAACCGTTGTCCCATAGATAGTCGTTGGTCCAGCCCGTTGTCGCACTGGCAGACAGTTTTACGCTCGAGCCTTGCAGCACGGTCTTCTCGGTCGTGGTCTCCTCCACGCCGTCAACTGCCATCTCCGCCGTCATAAGGTCGGCTTTTCCGTCGCCGCACACGGCTATCGCGAATGCCTGATGGCTTACCTTGCCGTTGGCGGCGGTGTAGCTTACGCGGTATATGTAGCTGCGGTCGGCCTTGACGGTTATGCTGCGCGTGGTTTCCCCTGTGCTCCAGAGCCATTTGCCGGTGTCTTCCGTTCCCTCGGGCAACTGCGGCACGAGCGTAATGTCGGCACTGTCGGCCGGAATGGCCTTGGTGGCGCCAGCCTCATAGTTGTATTTCAGTCCGCCGAGGTTGGTCTGGTTAGCGTAAGTCTCACCCTTATATATAATGTCGCCCGAAAGCGGAGTGATGGCCGAGTCGGCTGCAATGGCCGGACGCCAGCTTGTGAGCGTGGAGAAGCCTATATGGTCGAAGCCGCCGCTATTCTGACTGTAGTTGCCGCCGCCCCCGTCGGGACAAATCTTGGCGTGCGCCTTGTCGGCATACTGGAGCTTTACGCCGCGCATGCCCTCGTAATAACCGATTGCACGATCCCAGTAGGGACGGTACTCGCCGCTTCCGCCGGTGTTGGGGCATGTCATCTGCCACCCTGCCCCCATCGTGCCGCGGCAGTCGGCGTAGTTGTAGTTTATCCAAGGCAGCTTCGTGGCGTCAACACCGCCGAAGTTCATGGCTGCGACAAACTCAGTTCCGGCAGCGATGCGGTCGTTCATGTAGGCAAAGAGGTCGTCGCCCTGGTTGAGACCCACCGTGCAGATGTCGAGAGCCAGGCCGAGAGCCATCAGAGCGTGGCCTTGGTCGCGTCCGCTCTCCTGCATCTGCCCGAGATAGCCCAGCGGACCGCGCTCGTCGGGCAGCACTACAGGCACAAGGTTGCCAATGAACTCGTTGCATCCGTCGTTGATTATCACCGTGTTGTTGGTGCGGTCTTTATAGGTTCCCACGTGGTCGTACTTGTAGAAAGACACACCTTGGTTGTACATGTGTACGTCGTCGCACAGTATGCCTATGCTCATTACGCACAGCGCATTGCACAGTCCCCAGTTGCTCCAGTAGTGTCCGGGACGCTCTCCGAGGTTGCTGTAGCGAGCGTTGAGCCAAGTGTCGTGGCGGCGGCGCAGGAAATCGATGGCCGGATTATACCACACACGTATCATATACTGGCGGAACGTCTCGAAGTCGTCGCTGCTCCAACCCTCATAGTCGCGCATCAGTTCGGCAGCGTTGGCCAGTTCATAGCCATAAATGCCGGCGGCGAGCGACAGGTTGGTGTCGCCGCTCACATATTTATTGCCCTTTGCCCATGCCATAAGTATGCGCACTGCGGCATCGGCATTAGTTGTCGTGCCGCCGATTTTCCAGCGCAAAGCGTTCTGATACGCCATGGCTGCGCCGCGTGCCACGTTCATATAGTTCTGGCCGCTGCTGCCTCCGCGAACGATGGTTTCCACGGGCCAGGTCTGTATGTCGGCACTGCTGTACTCGTTGGCGCACAGTATTTCCCACGCCTTGGTTATGGTCGCGTCGCCTTCGGCCAGCAGTTGCTTCGCCCTGTCGATGTCTTGCTGGGAGACAATGCCGCCCGGATGGATGAAACCGTGGTTGTTTGTTTCCTCAAACATGCGCTTCGAGGCATAGCCTTCGGTGGTCTTTGCCTTGTCGAATGCTGTTTGCAGTGCCTGCAAACGCTCGTCGAGCAGAAGTTGCGAAGCCTTGCCCGTGGCCAGTTCGGCATTGGCTATGTCCACTGCGTCCTGCACTTCGCTTATTGCATTGGGCGCATAGTTGCCCGTAGCTGCGTCGATCCATGTCTTTGCCTCGGCCACAAGAGCCTGCAGGGCGGTTGGGTCGCCGGGCGTACCGTAGCGGTATTCCTTGTCGATGTCGGTGGCCAAGGCGGCGAGCGACTGCACCTCAGCGTCGCTGACGGCCTCTCCGTAGACGCGGAAGTCGGCCACAAGAGTGTTTCTCAGGAAGTTGTCGTCGGCAAACGGCGAGCGTCCCACATAGCAGCAGGTGGGCGTTTGGGTGAATACCTTGCTAAGGATTGGCATGGAGGCGTTCTCTCCCACAAGTTTCCCGTCGATAAAGAGTTCGCCGGTGGTGCCGCTCTGTCGGTAAACCACACTCACCCACCGTCCCTTTGACGATGTGGTGCCTACTTGTATGCCACTTTCATTATTATAACCGCCGGTTGACGTGGCCATGCGCTGGGCGTTCAGACGGTAGGCGGTGTACTGGCCTTCGGTGGCGGTGCCGGTTGCCGATGTGGAGAACGTCCACAGGAAGAAACCGTTGCCCGACAGCGAAGCGTCACTGGCCACGCGGTAGCATGCGGCCACTGTGTAGTCGTTGAGCGACTGCACTATTTCGCCCGTAGCCTTGCCCATGAGCAGATAGCCCCTGTTGTTGCCAAGGTCGAGGGCGTGGTATTTGCCAATCTGAACCACCGATGCGACGCCGGCGGCCTGAACTGTGACTCCCGATATCGAGTCGGTTATGTTTCTGCCAGACACATTCCCGAAGTCGAAATGCATCTTCAGATTGTTCTGCGCCGGCAGCCACGCGGCCAGCGCAAACAGTAATGAGGTAATAGTTGTTCTGAGCATGTAGTTAATTTAATGGTTGTTAGTACGCAGCAAATGTATAGGTTATCAACCGTAACTGCGCCACTTATACGTCCGAAACCGTCTGTTTTTCTCGTACAACCCGCCCGTTTGTACTTTTCAGACATACCTTTCTGTACGAAAAGAGCACTGTCCGGCCACATCTTCCATACAGGCAAACGCCATCCGCAGTCTGCCCCTCCACCATCACCCCATACAATTAATTTTTCCTAAACCACGCCACTCGCTCCGCATTCATCGTCATAAAATGCGGAAAGTGCGCCGCCGTGGGCGTTTATCGGTAAACGATGGTTAAACCTTTGTGGTCTGTTAGCGTCATAAAGTCGTGCAAAGGCTAAACAACAAGTCGCAACTGAACAAAAACAAACCAACAAGCATAATGAAGAAACTCCTTCTACTGATTGTCGCCCTCATGACAATCATCCCAACGATGGCGCAGCGCAGCATCACCGGACGCGTGGTGGAAAAGGAAACAAGCGAAGCGTTGCCAATGACCACGGTAAAGCTGATGAAGACCGACAGCACACTGGTGAAAGGCGTGGTGACGGCCGACAACGGCGACTTCAAGGTGGCCGCGCCGGCCGACGGCAAGTACATAGTGAAGATAACCTGCGTGGGCTTCAAGACCTACACCCGCAACATCACCGTGGCCGATGGCAAGGACGTGAGCCTCGGCTCTGTCGCCCTGTCGCCCGACGCCATAATGCTCAAGGGTGCCACCATCGTGTCGAACGTGGCCAAAGTGACGCTCAAGGAAGACACCTTCATATATAACGCAGCGGCCTACCGCACACCCGAAGGGTCGGTGGTCGAGGAACTGGTGAAGAAGATTCCTGGCGCCGAGGTGAGCGACGACGGCACGATAAAGATCAACGGCAAGACGGTGAAGAAGGTGCTCGTCGACGGCAAGGAGTTCATGACCGGCGACACCAAGACGGCCATGAAGAACCTGCCCACGTCGATCGTGGAGAAGGTGAAGGCGTATGACGAGAAGAGCGACCTGGCGCGCGTGTCGGGCATCGACGACGGCGAGGAGCAGACCGTGCTCGACTTCGGACTGAAGAAGGGCATGAACAAGGGCATGTTCTCCAACACCGACCTCGGCATAGGCACGCAAGACCGCTATGCGGCGCGCACCATGGCGGCACGCTTCAACAGCAACCTACGCCTCATGGGCTTCGGCAACGCCAACAACGTCAACGACATGGGCTTCCCTGGTGGCGGCGGCAGCGGACGCTTCGGCGGCGGACGCTCCGGACTGAGCGCAAGCAAGATGGTGGGCTTCAACATGAACTACGAGAAGAAGGGCGTGCTGAAACTCGACGGCAGCGTGCGCTGGAACCACAACGACGGCGACGCCTACAGCAAGACCTCGTCGGAGAACTTCGTGAGCACCACGGGTTCGTTCTCCAACAGCATCAGGCAGAACTTCTCGCGCAGCAACTCGTGGAACGCGCAGATGCGCCTTGAGTGGACTCCCGACACCATGACCAACATCATGTTTCGCCCCGAGTTCAACTACTCCACCAGCGACGGCGTGAGCCTGAGCGAGTCGGGAACGTACAATGCCGACCCCTACCTCTACGTGACCAACCCACTGAACGCGGCCGACATGGCCACCCTGGCCGCCGACTCGCTCATGGTGAACCACAGGAGCAACCGCTCGATTACCTACAGCGACTCCAAGAAGGTGGGCGGTTCGTTGCAAATCAACCGCAAGCTCAACTCCATGGGGCGCAACATCACCCTGCGCATGCAGGCCAGCTACAACGAGAGCAACAGCAAGAGCCTGCAGACCAACAACGTGCATCTGTACCAGACGAAGAACTACCTGGGCTATGACTCCACCTACCAGACCAACCGCTACAACCTCACGCCGCAGAAGAACACCAACTACAGCGCAAGGCTGACATACAGCGAGCCGATAATGAAGGCCACGTTCCTACAGTTCAGCTACCAGTTCCAGTATAAGTACACCAAGAGCGACCGCTCCACCTACGACTTCAGCAACCTCGGAGCCAACTACTTCGACGGCATCGGCACTGCCTACCGCGGATGGGACGACTACCTCTCGCGGCTCAGCAACCCCTACACCGCCTACCGCGACGACAGCCTCAGCCGATATTCCGAGTACAAGAACTACATACACGACATTCAGCTCATGCTGCGCGTGATACGCAAGGCTTATAACCTGAACGTGGGCGTGACGGTGATGCCCCAGCAAACCAAGTTCATACAGAACTACCGCGGACGCAATGTCGACACCACGCGCACCGTGACCAACGTGACGCCTACCGCCGACTTCCGCTGGAAAATATCGAAGGTGAGCCAGCTCAGGTTCAACTACCGCGGAACAACGTCGCAGCCCTCGATGACCGACCTGCTCGACATCACCGACAACAGCGACCCTCTGAACATATCCAAGGGTAACCCCGGACTGAAGCCGTCGTTCACCAACAATATGTACCTATTCTACAACAACTACTTCGAGCGTCGCAAGGCTTCCATCATGTTCAACCTGGGCTACACCACCACCAGCAACAGCATATCGCAGAAGGTTACCTACGACCCCACCACCGGCGGGCGCACCACGCAGCCTGAGAACATCAACGGCAACTGGAACACCAACGCGTCGTTCATGTACAACACGTCGATCGACACCGCCGGCTACTTCAACGTCAACACCTTCACCGACGTGCGCTACGCCAACAACGTGGGCTACCTAAACCTCAACCGCAACTCCAGCTCGCAGAAGAACGTAACCAAGGAGCTTAACCTCTCGGAACGCCTCTCGGCCAGCTACCGCAACGACTGGATGGAGTTTGAGCTTACGGGATCGGTGCGCTACAACCACGCACGCAACGAGCTGCAGAGCAACTCCAACCTCGACACGTGGCAATTCTCATATGGCTTCAACACCAACGTCACCCTGCCCTGGGGCACGCGCATAGCCACCGACCTCAACATGAACAGCCGCCGTGGCTACAACGACGCGTCGCTCAACACCAACGAACTGCTGTGGAACGCGCAGCTCAGCCAGAGCTTCCTCACCGGCAAGCCGCTCACCATCAGCCTGCAGTTCTACGACCTGCTGCACCAGCAGAGCAACTTCAGCCGCACCATCAACGCCATGCAGCGCAGCGACGTGGAGTACAACGCAGTGACCAACTACGCCATGCTGCACGTCATCTACCGCATGAACCTCTTTGGCTCGAAGGACGCTCGCCGCGAAATGCGCCAGGGTGGCCCCGGACCCGACGGCGATGGTCCTCGTGGCGACCGCGGTGACCGTGGCGACCGCCAGCGCGGCAACCGTCCGCCAAGAGGCGGTGGCTTCGGTGGTCCCGGCGGAGGCTTCTAAGCCCCGCGCCTCTCTGGCCACGCAGCCAACCCACATGCAAAAGCGGAGCTGCGGCAAGCACTACACCCCACGAGGTTGTGCGCTTGCCGCAGCTCCGCTTTTGTAGCTATTATGCCTATTGAGCCTAATATGCCTATCATGCCTATCATGCCTATCATGCCTATTGCTTAATATGCCTATCATGCCCCGTTATGCCATAAGCTATGGGTAAAGTCACGCTTTTGCTTGCTTACTTCAGCTGAAGTAAGCTCTTACACCAATTGAAGTAAGCTCTTACACCAGCTGAAGCAAGAGCTTACACCAGCTGAAGTAAGCCGAATAATCCCTCAATACGACGCCCAAATCAGCGGAATATTTCCTGTTTTTACAAGGCGAAATGCGAAAAAGTCCTAATGACTTGCGTAATCGATGACATTCAGCACATCTGCATGCGCTTTTAAAGGCTGCAAATAATTGTATGTTAATTTGTTTTGCTAATTTTGCACCCACGTATTCGCGATAACAAATACAAACCATAGTTATATGAAGAAAACTTTAAACGTTTTGCATCACCCCACCCAGTGGACTCTTGTGTCCCTATTGGTGATGCTTATGATGGCTGTCCCTGCCCAATTGATGGCGGAGAAGCAAGCCTACGCGCGATTTTACAACGGCACCCTTACGTTCTATTACAACAATGACAAAGGGGGCTCTAATGACTACAGCATTAACAACATTCTCAACCCAGTTCCAGACTGGAACTCGAAAAGAGAATATGTGGAGAAGGTGGTGTTCGATGAGAGTTTCAAGGACTATGCCCCAACCTCTTGTTGCAGTTGGTTCTCAGGCATGAGCCTACTCACCAGCATTGAGGGAATGGAAAACCTCAACACCAGCGAGGTGACCGACATGAGCTATATGTTCTTCAACTGTGGCAAACTCAGCTCGATAGACCTTTCGAACTTCAAAACAGACGATGCCACCGACATGAGATATATGTTCTCATGCTCAGGCGTGACGTCGCTCAACCTTTCAAGTTTCAGCACAGGCAATGTAACCTATATGGCTGGCATGTTCGATTTTTGCGACAAACTGGAAACCCTCGACGTCTCAAACTTCAACACTTCAGCAGTTACAAATATGCGCAACATGTTCGCCAATTGCCCGGCGCTCACAACGCTTGACTTGTCTAAGTTTGACACCGGCGCGGTGGAAGACATGGCGAACATGTTCAATGGTTGCACAAAGTTGGCCACGCTCAACATTTCGAGCTTCACCACGGCCAATGTCACCGACATGGCAGACATGTTCAACAAATGCTCGGCGCTCACTTCGCTCGACGTGTCGAAGTTCAACACGGAAAAAGTCAAAAACATGTCGGGCATGTTCAATGGCTGCGGCACACTCACTTCGCTCAACGTGTCAAACTTCAGTACAGCCAATGTCACCAACATGTCCAATATGTTCAATGGTTGTGGCGCACTAAAGACGCTCGACCTTTCGACGTTCGACGTAAGCAAGGTGACAAACATGTCGGCCATGTTTTCTGGGTGCAGCTCGTTGGCGACTCTTAATACTGGTGGCTTCAAAAACTCTGTAGTCGAGAATATGCAGGCGATGTTCCGTGGCTGCAAGTCGTTGTCCCAGAATATCAACATTTCTGGGTTGAACACACAAAATGTAACCGACATGAGTGAAATGTTCAGTGACTGCGAGACGTTTCGGTATTTTCCAAATGGTCAAGGAAAGGTTGATACTTCTGTTTTTATAACCTCCAAAGTCACCAATATGTCAAAAATGTTCAGCGGTTGCACCAATCTTAGATGGATTCCAATAGAAAAATGCGACGTGAGCAATGTCACCAATATGTCGGGAATGTTCAGCGGTTGCAAGTCGCTGGAGAATGGCTATCTCAGCGAGTGGAACACTGCGAAAGTGACAGATATGAGCGACATGTTCTATGGATGCTCGTCGATAGAAAACCTCTATCCTAGGTGGAATTTCAGTACGGTTTCGGTAACGAATATGTCACGCATGTTCTGTGGCTGCTCGTCACTGTTGGAACTTGATCTCACATATTTTAATACGGCCAATGTCGAGTCTATGGACGATATGTTCAATGGATGCTCGTCACTGTCGAATCTTGATCCCACACATTTCAATACGGCCAAGGTAAAGACCATGGCCAATATGTTCAAAGGATGCACGGCAATGCCAAAGATCGATGTCTCAAAATTCAGCACCGACAATGTCACCAACATGCAGGGCATGTTCTCCGACTGCACGAAACTGACCACACTCGACCTGTTGAGCTTCAACACAGCCAAGGTAACGGACATGAGTGATATGTTTGGCGGTTGCACAGCACTAAAAAGGCTTTACGTCTCAAAATTCAGCACCGACAACGTCACCGACATGCAAGGCATGTTCTCCGGATGTAAGAATTTGGCCACACTCGACCTGGGCAGCTTCAACACAGCCAAGGTAACCGACATGGGCAAAATGTTCTATGGCGACTCCACCCTCACAACCATCTACGTTTACGGGGACTTCACCACAGCGGCTGTCGCCAAGTCGGAAGACATGTTTACGGGCTGCACTGCGCTGAAGGGTGCCGTAAGCTATGACGAGAACAACACCGACGCAGCCTACGCCAACTACCAGACGGGTTATCTTTCATGGTGGAAAGGTATGTATGCACGCTATGCCGATGGAGTTCTTACCTTCTATTATAATAGCGACGAGCAAGATGGCGACTACAGAGTGAATGTCCGTAGCGAATGGAAAGACATAGTCGACCAGACGACCAAGGTGGTGTTTGACAAGAGTTTCAGCGATGCGCGCCCAGATGCGACAAATTCTTGGTTTGCCGGAATGACAAACTTGACAAGCATTGAGGGAATGGAAAATCTCAACACCTCTGAAGCAACAAGTATGGAGAGTATGTTTCAGGGATGCACGGCGCTCAAAAAGTTGAATCTGTACAATTTAAACACATCACAGGTTACCAACATGAATTCGATGTTCAATGGCTGTACTGCGCTGGACACCATCTGTGCGGGCACTGGCTTTACCACCCAAAAGCTATCTTCTTCTAACAACATGTTTACGGGCTGCACGGCTCTGAATGGTGTCATAAGCTATGACAAGAGCAAGATTAATGGTGACTATGCCAACTACCGAAACGGCTACTTCCTCAAGCTTGCGGGTGAATACGATTATATGCTACTGTCGGGTTATCCCCATCATTATACGCTGTACGCTAAAGGTACACCTCTCACCCTCACCTATGAAAATTGGGTTTGGATGGATGACAGCACAAACTTCGTACTGTATGACGACGAAGAGTACGTGGTTTCAAAAATTGTGTATGAGCGTCGTATGGATTCCAACTGGGGAACGCTCTGCTTGCCGTTCTCCTTTGACGTGACCTATGAAGATCTTTACAATGAAAACGATTTCAACATCTACTTGCTCAAGAGTGTAAACCCAGAGAGTGTGACGCTTACCCAAGTTGAAAGTGGCATCATAGAGGCTGGAACGCCTTTGATTGTCTGCAAGAAGGAACAGAGCGACAATTATGTACGCGTTCAGACCACCAACGCTACCGTAACGTCAGCCCCTGTCAATGCCAACTCGGGTGCTCGTCTTGTTGGAACATTCACCGACCAGGTGCTTAAGGACGACGGCTACTTCATTGCCAACGACAAGTTCTACAGCGTGGCTGACTATAGCGGCGACAAGGGCGTGAAGCTAAAGCGCTACCATGCCTACATCACGGGCAGCAGTGCCAGTGCGCCGTCACTGCGCATCAACATTGGTGACGATGCTGCAGGAATGGATGCCACCGAGATTGTGGACGACCTCAACAACGCTGCCACCGAATACTACGATGCCGCCGGCCGCCGCATCAGCGAACTCCATAAGGGTCTGAACATCGTGAAGACTGGCAAGCGGATCAGGAAGGTTATCATAAGGTAAGCAGATCTGAAAAGTTATCATAAAGTAAACATTGAAGTCGCCTAAACTTTTTTTTGAATTTCAAGAAAAGTTTAGGCGACTTCATCGTTATGGTGTCCGGTTTGACGAACCTATTGTGGAGGGTGCGTTGGGTAGTGGGCGACGTGTCTCACGTCGCAACTGCTGCATTGCGCTTTGTGTGCGGTGGGACACCGCACCCACTACACATTCGGCACATCAAACTGGACACCATGCTTTTTTAGTAATGTTTCCATTTCTTTTCTGTTGGGGTTCGTGCCAGTAAAGACATTACATATGAGGATTATTTTCTAAATTTGCACTACAAATATAAGGAACAATAATGACACAAAAACCAGACTTAAACTTTGGGAAACTCTGGAACTTGAGCTTCGGATTCTTTGGCGTGCAGGTAGCCTACGCCTTGCAGGGAGGCAACATCTCGCGTATCTTCGCCACGCTTGGCGCAGACCCACATGAATTGAGTTACTTCTGGATACTTCCGCCGTTGATGGGAATTATGGTTCAGCCCATCGTTGGCACGCTGAGCGACAACACCTGGTGCCGCTTTGGCCGACGCATTCCATATCTTTTTGCAGGCGCATTAGTTGCCGTACTGGTGATGTGCCTGTTGCCAAATGCCGGTTCGTTTGGACTGACGGCCAGCGGAGCGATGCTATTCGGACTCATTGCGCTGGTGTTTCTTGGCACAAGTTTAGACATGGCAATGCAACCCTTCAGGATGCTTGTGGGCGATATGGTAAACGAGAAGCAGAAGGCGAAGGCTTACTCCATGCAGAGTTTCCTCTGCAATGCGGGTGAGGTGGTGGGCTACATCTTCCCCTTCCTGCTCACTTTCTTAGGCGTTGATAATGTAGCTGACAAGGGCACAGTGCCCGATTCCGTCATATGGTCATTTTATATTGGAGCCACCATTTTCATCCTTTGCGTTATGTACACCACGAAGAAAGTAAAGGAATGGGATCCAACGGACTATGCCAAATACAATGGAATAAGCGATGAAATAAAAAAGGGTGAACGAGGAAAGGCAAATTGGCTTGTCCTACTGAAGAATGCCCCTTCCACATTCTGGAAGGTGGGACTGATACAGTTCTTCAGCTGGGCAGCTTTTCTCTTCATGTGGAACTACACTACAGGAGCCATAGCCGAGACCGTATGGCACACCACGGATGTGGCTTCCGCCGAGTTTCAGGAGGCAGGCAACTGGGCTGGTGTCCTCTTTGCCGTGCTGGCGGTGGGCAGTGTGTTGTGGGCAACAGTATTGCCACAATTCAAGAGCACCAAGGTGGCATATAGCGTCAGCTTGCTGATAGGTGGAGCAGGTTTTATCCTCGTTCCATTCATTCACGCCCAGTATATGCTGCTCGTCCCATTCCTAATGATTGGTGCAGGGTGGTCATCCATGCTGGCGATGCCGCTAACCTTTGTCACCAATGCCCTGCAGGGCTACGGACACATGGGAGCATATCTCGGACTTTTCAATGGCACCATCTGTATTCCATTGATTGTGGCGGCGCTGAGTGGCGGTTCTGTATTGAGAATTGTAGGCTCGCATCAGAGCACCATGATGATAGTGTCAGGAGTGCTGCTTGTCTGCGGAGCCTTGTCGGTGTCTATTATAAAGAACAAGAAATAACCTAAACAACTAATCTTATGACATTCCATTTTAACATAACGTACAAGACCTTGTATGGCGAGGAACTGGCATTGAACATCCTCATAGGCAAGGACGCGCTGCGACTGCCTTTGTCGACAGCCGACGGAGAACACTGGTCGTGCCAGTGGAGTGTGGATCAAGCAGAAAAATCCTATCCCTATTATTATAGGCGGGTTCTATAAATTGCCTTTGATGGATTTTTGAATTTTAGCCGAGCAGATTTCACTTTCTATCTGAAGGAGCATAGCTGGCTATGCGACTGAAGAAGAAAGTAAAACTTGAATTAGAACGGTGCGACATTGTTTGTTTCATGCAGCTGCCCTTTCTTTATGTGCGGCATCTTCGAAGCCAAGATGGCAATGGCATTCATCCACGCATTTCACAGAAGAGCCAAACTTTTGCCTTGTCACGTAGTTAAAGAACCTAAAAAGCCATACCGTTAATCGGGCTAAGCGAAGCAAAAACAGTAAATTTGCAGATAACAATACTATCCAATAATAACGCATCAATAATAACGCATCAATAATAACGCATCAATAATAACGCATCAATAATAACGGACTACAACAATAACCATGAAACTAAAAAAAATCATTGCCCCGTTGCTGTGCGCCGCATTGTTCGCAAGCAACGCCGAAGCAGCCACCGCAAGCACCTCGAAGCCCAAGAAGCAGGACGTGCTGAGCGAGATGCGGCTGGCCAACGACCACTACCTTAACAAGTGGACCGACCCAGGAGTGTCAATACCCTACCCCTCGCGCAAGAAGAGCTACGAGTCGAACCTGTGGACGCGCGGATGCTACTATGTGGGACTGACCGAGCTGTGGAAGATAGACCCCCAGAAGCGGTATATCGACTATATGGTGGACTGGGGCGAGAAGCACAACTGGCAACTGCGCGGAACGAAGAACGGAGTGCTGCCACGCAACGCCGACAACCTGTGCGCCGGACAGACATACATATTCCTATATCAGAACAACCCGTCGCACCCCGACCGCTACATCAAGGCCATACGCAGTGCCATCGACACGATGATGGCTACCGACATCATCGACGACTGGAGCTGGATTGACGCGGTGAACATGGCAATGCCAATATTCATACAGATGGGCAACCTGACGGGCAACAAAGCATACTACGAGAGGGCCTACGACATGTACACCTACACCAAGACGAAGCACGGCGACAACGGACTGTTCAACCCCGAGGACGGACTGTGGTGGCGCGACGCCGACTTCGACCCTCCATACAAGGAGCCTAACGGCGAAGACTGCTACTGGGCGCGAGGCAACGGATGGATAGTGATGGCCATGTGCCGCGTGCTGGAGCTGCTGCCCAAGGACGCCGACCACCGCAAGGAGTATGCCGACATGCTCGTGACGATGTGCAACGCCCTGAAGAAGGTGCAGCGCGAGGACGGCCTGTGGAACGTCAGCCTGCACGATCCCACCAACTACGGCGGCAAGGAGCTTACCGGCACGGCCATGTTCACCTATGGCATGGCCTACGGTGTAAACCACGGTCTGCTCAGCGCAAAGGAGTTCAAGCCCGTAATCTACAAGGCATGGAACGCCATGGTAAAGGACTGCCTGCACAAGGACGGTTTCCTGGGCTACGTGCAAGGCTCGGGCAAGGAGCCTAAGGAGGCGCAGCCCGTGACCTACGACCGCGAGCCTGACTTCGACGACTATGGTCTCGGAGCGTTCCTCATGGCTGGAACGGAGATTTACCGCATGAAATAAAAAAAACTCAATAACATTACTTACTTGGCGGACAGAAACGGAAGCTTCTTCTTTTGCACTTCCGCTTCTGTCCGCCTTTTCTACTACAAAAAAAGAACAATGAAACTCAGAAAACTTGCAACCATCTTTTCTATGATGTGCCTCGCCGCATTGCCTATGCAGGCGCAGCAAACCGACCCTCTGAAGGGCAAAACCATCGGCGTGATAGGCGACAGCTATGTGCGCAACCACAAAGAGCCAATGGAAAACACATGGCACTATAAGTTTGCCCAAAAGCACGGCATGAAGTACCTTAACTACGGGCGCAACGGCAACTGCCTCACAATAGACCTCAGGCAATGGGGCAACGGCGTCTACCACCGCTACAAAAGCATGAGCGACACGCTCGACTACGTTGTGGTGATTGGCGGCCACAACGACGCGGCGCGCATCGACAGCATCGGCGTGCCCACATTCAAGGAGCGGCTGGGCGAGCTTTGCCGTGGCATGATAGACAAATGGCCCAACGCGAGGATATTCTTCTTCACCCCGTGGTGCTGCGAGAACTTCGAGGGCAGCAGCCGCCAGAAGGTGGTAGATGCCATGATTGAGGTGTGCGGCAGCTACGGCATACCCGTGTTCGACAGTGCGCGCCGCAGTGGCATACACGCCCAAAACGAATCGTTCCGCCGCATATACTTCCAAGGAGGCAAAGGCAAGGACACCGCCCACCTAAACTCGCGCGGCCACGACCGCTTCCTGCCCGTGGCCGAGGCGTTCATCATGCAATACGTGGGCGGCGGACAGTAAGCCGCCCCACCCAACGCCCACTACAGGCAGAGCATGGCCACTGCCATCCTGTGCCTAAAAAAACATAATAGTTTTGCGATATGGGGAAAAAACACTACCTTTGTGCTCCATATTAAATAAGGTCTTAACCAATGGTGGGTTACGGAAATTCCCACCATAAAGACAACAAGAAATTATGAGTTACGTTTTGCCATTCTGCGGCCTCACTCCGACCCGATTTGCCCGTCAGCTCAGTTGTATAGCCAGCTATGCCACATCGCCCGCCGACAAGTCGCACTCGAAGACAGAGCCACAATTTGGCAAAGCCATTTTTTAGGAAACACACACTTAAAAAAACAGATAAGGACATGGCCAAGAAATTTGCCGAGCACAACGGTTTGGACTTGACGCAAGTCAACAGCGAAATATTGGAAATGTGGAACAAGGAGGACATCTTCCGCAAGTCGGTGGACGAGCGCGAGGGATGCCCCCAGTTTGTATTCTTCGAAGGTCCCCCTTCGGCCAACGGACACCCCGGCATACACCACGTGTTGGCACGGTCGATCAAGGACACCTTCAACCGCTACAAGACAATGAAGGGCTTCCAGGTGCACCGCAAAGCCGGATGGGACACCCACGGACTGCCCGTTGAGCTTGGCGTGGAGAAGGAGCTTGGCATAACCAAGGCCGACATCGACAACAAGGCGTCGGACAAGTATATCTCGGTGGAGGACTACAACCACAAGTGCCGCGAGAACGTGATGAAGTTCACGGCTGAGTGGCGCAAGCTGACCGAGGAGATGGGCTACTTCGTCGACCTCGACCATCCATACATCACCTACGACAACAAATACATCGAGACGCTGTGGTGGCTGCTGAAGCAACTCTACAACAAGGACTTGCTCTACAAGGGCTACACCATTCAACCATACAGCCCCGGAGCGGGAACGGGCTTGAGTTCGCACGAGCTGAACCAGCCGGGCTGCTACCGCGACGTGAAGGACACCACATGCACGGCACTGTTTGAGGCCGCCAACCCCAAAGAGGAGTGGACAAAGTGGGGCAAGCCCTACTTCCTGGCATGGACGACCACACCATGGACTCTGCCTTCAAACACCGCTCTGTGCGTAGGTCCGTCGTTCACATACCTTGCCGTTGAGACCTACAACGCCTACAACGACGCCCCCATCACCGTAATCATTGCCAAAGACTTGCTCTCGGCCTATCTGAAGCCCGAAGGCAAGGACGCGCCCATGGACAGCTACAAGCACGGCGACAAGGTGATACCCTACCGCATCGTGGGCGAATACACAGGCCGCGACCTTGAGGGACTGCGCTACAAGCAGCTGATGCCATGGGTGAAGCCCACGGCCAAGCTCGACAAGAACTCGCCGGCATACGTCAAGGAGTATGCCGCCGACCACGCCGACAAGGTGTTTGACGGCGAGAACGGCAAAGACCGCTTCGTGGAGATGGAGGACATGGCATTCCGCGTAATCCTCGGCGACTACGTGACCACCGACGACGGTACGGGAATAGTACACACAGCCCCGACATTCGGTGCCGACGACGCCAAGGTGGCCAAGGACGCACACATCCCGTCGCTCTTCCTCATCAACAAGAAGGGCGAGACGCGCCCAATGGTTGACCTTGAGGGCAAGTACTACCACGTGGACGAACTCGACAAGAACTTCGTGGCGTCGTGTGTTGACACCGCCGCCTACAGCCAACACGAGGGCGACTACGTGAAGAACGCATACAGCCCGGAGTTCAACAAAGACGGAAAATACGACGAGAAGGCGGCCGCCAAGGCCGAAGACCTCAACATCGTGCTCTGCATGGAGATGAAGCAGAACGGCACGGTGTTCAAGATAGAGAAGCACGTACACAACTATCCGCACTGCTGGCGCACAGACAAGCCTGTGCTCTACTATCCGCTCGACAGCTGGTTCATCCGCTCGACGGCGAAGAAGGACCGCATGGCCGAACTCAACAAGACCATAAACTGGCAGCCGGCATCTACCGGCACCGGACGCTTCGGCAACTGGCTTGAGAACCTGAACGACTGGAACCTGTCGCGCTCGCGCTTCTGGGGCACTCCGTTGCCCATCTGGCGCGACGAAGACGGCGAGGAGCTGTGCATCGGTTCGCTGCAGGAGCTGTATGACGAGATGGAGAAGAGCGTGGCTGCTGGCGTGATGGCATCAAACCCATTCAAGGACAAGGGTTTCGTTCCGGGCGACTACTCGCAGGAGAACTACGACCGCATCGACCTGCACCGCCCGTATGTTGACGACATCGTGCTGGTTAGCCCCACGGGGAAACCAATGAAGCGCGAGACCGACCTCATCGACGTGTGGTTCGACTCAGGCTCAATGCCCTACGCACAGGTACACTACCCCTTCGAGAACAGCGACGTGATAGACAAGCGGTTGGCGTTCCCCGCCGACTTCATCAACGAGGGCGTTGACCAGACGCGCGGTTGGTTCTTCACACTGCACGCCATCGCAACCATGGTGTTCGACAGTGTGGCCTTCAAGAATGTCATATCGTCGGGCTTGGTGCTCGACGCCAAAGGCAACAAGATGTCGAAGCACGTGGGCAACGTGACCGACCCGTTTGAGATGATTGGCAAGTATGGCGCCGACCCCGTCAGGTTCTACATGATGACCAACTCGGAGCCGTGGGACAACCTGAAGTTTGACCCTGCGGGAGTTGACGAGGTGCGCCGCAAGTTCTTCGGCACGCTATACAACACCTACTCTTTCTTCAGCCTCTATGCCAACGTCGATGGCTTCAACTATGCCGAAGCCGACGTGCCTATGGCCGAACGCCCGGAGATAGACCGCTGGATACTGTCGGTGCTGCACTCTCTAATTAATAATGTAGACCGCGAACTGCAAAGCTACGACCCCACACGCGCCGGCCGACTGA
The DNA here is from genome assembly GCA_963659505.1 of Lachnospiraceae bacterium. GTDB lineage: Bacteria > Bacteroidota > Bacteroidia > Bacteroidales > Bacteroidaceae > Prevotella. The sequence continues at coordinate 13,713 of CAVKUV010000024.1, read as the reverse complement.
TTGAGTCGTTCGTAAACGACGACCTCAGCAACTGGTATGTGCGCCTGAACCGCAAGCGTTTCTGGGGCAAGGAGATGAGCAAGGACAAGCTGTCGGCCTACCAGACTCTGTACACTTGTCTGGAAACCGTAGCAAAACTGCTTGCTCCGTTCGCCCCGTTCTATGCCGACAGACTCTATCTCGACCTCACCAGCGCCACTGGCCGCGACACGGTGTGCTCGGTTCACCTGGCCAAGTTCCCCGTGGCCGACGACAGTCTGATAGACAAAGACCTTGAGGAGCGCATGGGCCTGGCCCAGAAGATAACCTCGATGGTGCTCGCACTGCGCCGCAAGGTGAACATTAAGGTGCGCCAGCCGCTGCAGGCAGTGATGATTCCGGCCACAAGCGATGAGCAGAAGGCACACATCGAGGCTGTGAAGGAACTGGTGAAGAGCGAGGTGAACGTCAAGGAACTGAAGTTTGTGGAAGGCTCCGACGTACTCGTGAAGAAGGTGAAGTGCAACTTCCGCACCATGGGCAAGAAGTTTGGCAAACTGATGAAGGGCATCGCCGCCGCCATGGGCGAGCTTGGCCAAGACGAGATAGCGCGCCTGGAGAGCGAAGGCTCGATAAAGCTCACCGTGGAAGGCCAGGAGGCCATCGTCGAAGCCACCGACGTGGAGATAATAAGCGAGGACATACCAGGATGGCTGGTGGCCAACGAGGGCAACCTCACCGTTGCGCTCGAAGTGGAGCTTACCGACGAGCTGCGCAACGAGGGCATGGCGCGCGAGCTGATCAACCGCATACAGAACATGCGCAAGGACGGCGGACTGGAGATTACCGACCGCATAAAGGTGACGGTGTCGCCATGCGACCGCGTGGTGGCCGCCATCGACGGATATGCGCAATACATCAAGGCACAGGTGCTCGCCAACGAAATCGTCGTGGCCGACAACGACGGACCGGAGATTGAACTCGACGACACGAAGGCCAACATCAAGGTTGAAAAGGTATAGCCGCAACAACGGACACAACATTCAAAAAGGCGGGGTATATGACACGCTAAAATGGGTTATATAACCCGCCTTAAAACCTAATAAAATCTATTCTTATGACCACAGAAAAGACACGTTATAATGACGATGAACTCGAGGAGTTCAAAGTCATAATAAAGGAGAAGCTGGCTCTTGCCAAGCGCGACTACGAGCAGATGATGCGCAGCCTGATGAACCAAGACGGCAACGACGTGGACGACACGTCGCCCACATACAAGATACTTGAGGAGGGCAGCGCCACACAGAGCAAGGAGGAGCTGATACAGCTGGCCGGACGGCAGCAGAAGTTCATCAACGGTCTTGAGGCCGCATTGGTGAGAATAGAAAACAAAACCTACGGCATCGACCGCATAACAGGCAAACTGATACCAAAGGAGCGCCTGCGCGCCGTGCCACACGCAACGCTTAGCGTTGAATCAAAGCAGAACAGAAAGAAATGAAACAGCAAGGAAAGGTGCTGAACAACGGAAGAATGGCTATACTTATTGTTATAGCCATTCTTTTGATAGACCAAGCCATAAAGATTTGGGTGAAGACCAACATGACCCTTTACGAGACAATCGACATCGCCTCGTGGTTCAAGATACGCTTCATCGAGAACAATGGCATGGCCTATGGCATGGAGATAGGCAGCAAACTCGTGCTGTCGGTGTTCCGCATAGTGGCCGTATCGGCCATCGGCTACTATATATATAAGGTGGCGAAGCGGCCCGACATACGCCGGGGCTATATTGTCTGCATGGCGATGGTTGCCGCCGGAGCGGCCGGCAACATACTCGACAGCATGTTCTACGGACTTGTGTTCAACGGCTCCTCCGAGTTCTACACCTCCTATTTCGTGCCTTTCGGCAGCGGCTACGCCCCATTCCTCATGGGCAAGGTGGTCGATATGTTCTACTTCCCGCTCATCGTCACCACGTGGCCGTCGTGGATGCCCATGGTCGGCGGAGAGGAATTCGTGTTCTTCAGCCCCATCTTCAACTTTGCGGACTCAGCCATAAGCGTAGGAGTTGTGCTTCTGCTGTTGTTCTACCGCAAGGAACTCAACTCCATAACGTCGCACATAAGCGAAAAAGGCACAGAGAAGCATGGCCAAGACAACGACAACGCGCAGGATTAGCATGCGCAAGGCTCTTGCCGCGGCCATGCTCTTGGCCATGACACTGGCAGGATGCAAGCCGCAGGTGCCGTCGGAGTACATTCAGCCCGACGACATGGCCGACATTCTGTATGACTACTACGTGTCGAAGGCTCTCGCCTCGCAAGGCGACAACGCCGACTACAACCGCAACCTTTACTATCTCGATGTGCTGAGGAAGCACTCCGTGAGCGAGGCCGAGTTCGACTCGTCGCTCGTGTACTACTATTCGCACGCCGAAAACCTTGCAAAGGTGTATGACGCGGTGTCGAAGCGCATGCAGAGCGAGGCGACAAGACTTGGAGCCTCGGTGGGCGAGATGGGGCAGTTTGCCAACCTGACAGCCACAGGCGACACGGCAAACATCTGGAAGGACGCCACTTGCGCCTTTCTCATGCCGTCGCCACCCTACAACCGCATCGACTTCAGCATAAAGGCCGACACCACATTCAGGCGCGGCGACTCGTTTGTGCTCAACATCATGGCCAACTTCATGTACCAAAGCGGCACCAAGGACGGCATAATCTGCGCCAAAGTGAGCTATGAAGGCGACAGCACAGCCGTGTTCTACGCCAACGTCAACGTGTCGGGCGTAGCCAAACTGCAAATACCAGCCAACAACGACACCGACATCAAGGCGATAGACGGTTTCTTCTATCTCGGACAGGGCAGCGACGACTCATACACGAGGAAGATGCTGTTCATCGACGACATACAGCTGATACGCTTCCACCGCAAGGACGACATACAGCCACTGCCCAGCGACGCCGCTCCCGCCGACACCGCAGCAACGGCAACCCAACTGCGCCCCATCGGCAACTCCGACACCGCCAACATAAAGCCAATGGAGACGAGCAAGGCCAAACCGATGGAGACAAGCAACAGCAAACCTCTGGAACCGAGGAAGATGATGCCGATAGACGCAAAGAAGATGAAGGCGTTCAAGCCTTCAACACGATGACTATGGGAAGGACTATGCGCATAGCGGCCAACACGATAGACACGGGAAGCTCTGTGGTGGAACCAGGCGTCGTGGAAATGGACAACGGACAGGTAGTGGCGGTGGAGCCGCTAACCGAAGAGCGCGAGGGCACCGTGTGGCTGGGGGGCACCATAACACTGAAGCCAAACGCTGAAGGCCACGGCTTTGAGGCGTTTCACAATGGGAAAAGACTATAGGGAGGTTATATAATTTATAGACGTGGCTGACAACAGAACATTATGGACCACCGCCATAACCAACTAATGACGCATTTATAGAACACGTCTTAAAATACATACGCACTATGATAAAGAACAGGACAAGACTTTTGTTCAAAAACATAGCCGAGATTGTGGGCGGCGACGGCATGGCCGTGGTGACGCTCACCGACACCGACGGTAAACGGGCACTCACCATGGTGTGCGACAACCAAATAAAGCAGCAAATCGGCCTACGCAACAACACCGACTTCAAGAAGCGTTGCCACTTGCTGCCCGAAGTGCTCGTAAGTTTGCTGTCGGAGTCGATTGGCCTGGCCAGATATGAGATTGAGATATACGACATCGACAACGGAGAGTATAAGACGGTGATAACCGACACCGAGGATTTGTCGCAATACCGCATACGGCTGAGCGACGCAATCCTGCTCACCCGCGTCTGCCCCATACCTTTATATATAAGCGACGAACTGATGCACAGGCAGAGCGTGCCTTACAGGGACGACACCAACAAGATGTCGATACCCATCAACGTGCTCGACACCGACAAACTGAAGAAGGAGTTGCAACGCGCGGTCGATGAGGAGAACTACCGTTTGGCATCGATTATAAACGGCGAGCTGCGCAACCGAAAGGCAAAAACCGACACGCAACAGGAAGGACAAGAGCAATGATGGCAACTGCAAAAACGGTCACTGCAAACAACAACAATAATAATATGTTATGTGCCACATTTAGGGATGGCTCTCTGTAAATGCCACCCTTGACAATTCTTTAGTAACGCACATGAAAGAGACAAGATTTTTCTACGCTCCCAACGCCGCCACGGCAACCGAGCTGCCTGAAGACGAGGCCACACACGCAATGCGCGTGGTAAGACTGAAGAGCGGCGACGAGATGATGCTCATGGACGGACAAGGAGGCTTGTACAGAGCCGAGGTCACGACCACAGCGCCCCACCACTGCTGCTACCACATCGTTGAGAGCATGCCGCAGAAGCCACAGTGGAAGGGACATTTCCACCTTGCCATAGCTCCAACAAAGATGATCGACCGCATGGAATGGCTTCTTGAAAAGGCCACGGAGATGGGCTTCGACGAGGTGAGCTTTCTCGACTGCAAGTTTTCGGAGCGCAAGACGGTGAAACCCGAAAGGCTGGAGCGCATAATCGTTGCGGCGGCCAAGCAGAGCCACAAGGCATGGCTGCCCAAGCTGAACACCATGGTGGCGTTCAAGGACTTCATCGCTGCCCACACAGAAGGCCACAGATACATCGCCCACTGCTACGATGAGTATGCAAAGGTGGGCTTGTTTGACCAGTTGCGCAGTCTGCCTCCAACGGAAGATGTCACGGTGCTGATTGGTCCCGAGGGCGACTTCTCTACCGACGAGGTGGAGATGGCCATGGCCAACGGCTTCACTTCGGTGAGCCTCGGCAGCAGCCGACTGCGCACGGAGACGGCAGGACTGGCGGCAGTGATGATGTTTCAACTGGCAAGACAATAACACACATACAGCATGACAAGCAAAAGGCTGAAAACAGGTTTAAGGCGCATGGCCACGATGTGCATACTATGCGCAATGGCCATGGTGGCGACACTCATGTCGTCGTGCTCCACCGACTATGTAAACGTGATACCAAAGGGCAGCACCGCCCTTATGTCGCTCGACTTGACGAAGATGGCGGCGCAAAGCGGCATGGACGACAGCGACCGCGCCGCCATGCTCAAGGCGGTGCTCGACATCGACGACGCCAACGACTGCGGCATCGACCTGCGACAGAAGGTCTACGCCTTCGAGACCACCGACGGCACACTCGGAATGGTGGCGGCGGTAAGCTCGAAGGGCGACCTCGAAAAATGGATGGGACGGCTCGCCGACAACCACAAGTGCAGCAAGCCAACCGAAAAGAAGGGTTTCATGTTTGCCGTGCTACACAACAGCTTTGTGGTGGGCTACTCGTCGGACGCCCTGCTCATAATGGGTCCGTCGGTGGGCAGCGCGCAAGCCGAGCTGCAACGGCGCATGGCCAAGTGGCTGAAGGCCGACGATGAAGATGGGATAAAGGACTCGCGACTGTTTGAAAGGCTCGAAGCCATGGACAGTCCGGTGGCGCTGGTGGCACAGGCGCAAGCCCTGCCCGACAAGTTGGCCGCACTGTTCACCATTGGCGCGCCCAAAGGCACCGCCCCAACCGACATATACATTGCCGCGACGATGAACTCCAACGGCAAGGGACAGCTCGAAATAACTGGCGAAAGCTTCGCCTTCGACCCATCGACCGACAAGGCACTGAAAGACGCGGCTGCGGCATACAAGCCCATCGGCGGACATCTGCTCGACCGCATACCGGCCAACGCGGCGGTGGCGGTGGCGTGCGGACTCAATGGCGAGGAGTATATCAAGCAATTGCACGGCAACGACGCCATAAGGGCTTTGCTCGCCGGACTGAACACCGCGCTCGACATCGACAAGATGATACGAAGCATCGACGGCGACGTGATTGTTGCCATGCCAACTGTGGGCGAGGAGAAAAGCTCTTTCCTCATGGTGGCGCAAACGGCCAACGCCGACTGGCTCGCCGATGTGGACTACTGGAAGAAGTCGTGCCCATCAGGATCGACTATAACCAACGGGAGCAAGCCGGGCACATTCGTGCTAAGAAGTTCTGACTGCAACGTGTGCTTCGGCCACAACGGCAACGAGCTTACCATAGCCAGTAGCGAGCAGCTGGCCAATGCCTCGGGCACGACAGACCAACAGTCGGCCTCGCCAGTGGCGCAGGGCGACGTGAAGGGGCGCAAACTATGCGCCGTGGCCAACGTCAAGGCCATCGTAGGCAACCACCCTGAAGCCTCGGCGGCCACAAGTCTGCTCAAGCCGTTCTTCGGCGAGGTCGGCACCGTCGTGTTCAGCATGAAATGACAAAGGCAAACCGAACTTCGCTACGGCACGCCACAAACAAAGGGAACAAACCATACGACATGGAAAAGATAGTATTCAGCAATGTTCTGCCACACGTGTTCGCCTCGCGCGACGACCTGCACTCGGAGGTGTGGCGGCAGGATGTGACATTCGAAAAAGGCCACCTCTATCTTGTAGAGGCGGCAAGCGGCAAGGGCAAGAGCACCTTTTGCAGCTACATCATAGGCTATCGCCACGACTACACAGGGCGCATCAGCTTCGACGACAGAGACACAAAGACACTGAAAACCGCCGATTGGGTGGATATGCGCACCAGCCACGTAAGCCACCTTTTCCAGGAGCTGCGACTGTTTCCGGAGCTTACAGCCTACGAGAACGTGGAAATAAAGAACAAGCTCACCAACTTCAAGACACGCAAGGAGATAGACGAGTGGTTCGACATGCTCGGCATTGCCGACAAGAAAGAGGCCAAGATTGGGCGCATGTCGTTTGGACAGCAGCAGCGCGTGGCCATGATGAGGGCGCTGGTGCAGCCGTTCGACTTCATCTTGGCCGACGAGCCGATAAGCCATCTCGACGACACCAACTCGCGCATCATGGGCGAGATAATGATGGCCGAGGCCAACCGCCAGGGCGCAGGCGTGATAGTGACAAGCATAGGCAAGCACATTGAACTCAATTACGAAAGGACATTCAGACTATGAATCTTGTTTGGAAACTGCTAAGGCGGCACATCAGCGTGCCGCAGTTCGTGGGTTTCTTCTTCGCAAACCTGCTGGGAATGTTGATTGTCCTGCTGGGTTTCCAGTTCTACCGCGATGTTTTGCCGGTGTTCACCCAGGGCGACTCGTTCATGAGTGCTGACTATCTGATTGTGAGCAAGCGCATCTCTACCGCCACCACACTGTCGGGGCGCAACAGCTCGTTCAACGCCGCCGAGGAGGCCGAGGTGAAAGAGCAGAAGTTTGCGCGCAAGGTGGGTGCCTTCACATCCACCGAATACAAGGCCGACGCCCGCATGGGGGTCAACGGCGTGCAGGTGCTCAGCTCCGAACTGTTCTTCGAGAGTGTGCCCGACGGCTTCGTCGATGTGCCGCTCGACCAGTGGAAGTGGCAAGAGGGCGACGACGTGCCTATCATCCTGCCGCGCTCATACATCAACATGTATAACTTCGGCTTTGCCCAAAGCCGCTCGCTGCCCAAGATTAGCGACGGACTGGTGGGAATGATCGACTTCCACATCTTCATACAAGGCAATGGCCGGCAGGACGAGTTCCGTGGGCGCGTGATAGGCTTCTCCAACAGGCTCAACAGCATTCTCGTGCCGCAGAGCTTCATGGACTGGAGCAACCACACCTACGCTCCCGGCATGAAGAGCGACCCCACAAGGCTCATCGTCGAGGTGGCCAACCCCACCGACACCCACATATCGCAGTTTGTGGAAAGCAAGAACTACGAGGTGGAAGACGACAAGCTGAACTCCGAGAAGACCACCTACTTCCTGAAGATGGTGGTAACGCTGGTAATGGGCGTGGGCCTGGTAATCAGCATCCTTAGCTTCTACATCCTCATGCTGAGCATCTACCTGCTCGTGCAGAAGAACTCGTCGAAGCTGGAAAACCTGCTGCTCATCGGCTACAGTCCGCAAAAGGTAGCCCTACCCTACCAGCTGCTCACCGCCGCGCTCAACATTCTCGTGTTGCTGCTGGCATGGACGGTGGTATTCATAGTGCGCGGCCAATACATGGAGGTAATCGAGACCTTGTTTCCGAGCATCGACGAGGGTTCGATGCTGCCGTCACTGGCAGTAGGATTGGCGCTTTTCGTGCTCATAACGATAACCAACGCCGTGGCCATAAGGCGCAAGGTGACAGGAATATGGAGGAGAAAGGAATGACCGCACGCACATTCGCACGCATAAGGCACGCCGCCATAGTGGCCATGCTCGCCGTATGCTCCAGCGCAGAAGCCCAACAGCCGAGCATGCGCGACGTGCTCAAGCAGATGCCCGACTCGTTGCTGCCCACCATGTCGAAGAACAACCGTCTCGACATGATCGACTTCATCGACTCAGGCATGAAGGCCATTGTCACCGACAAGCTCAACGGCCAATGCACAATGGACACCCTGACCGCCGACTATGCCCGGATAAGCATGGGCGGAAGCATGGCAATAGAGCTGAAGGTGCTGCCGTCAAGCGCGCAACTGCCCGACTCAAGCACATGCGTGGTGTGCATGGTGAAGACGTTTGGATTGCAGACAAAGGAGAGCGAGGCCAGCTTCTTCACTGGCAAGTGGCGCCCACTGCCATCGACAACGCTCGCCCCCGCAGCCTATGCGCCCCAACTGATAGTACGCCCCGACACCATGTCGGCTGAGCGATATGCCGACATTTGTCCCGACACGGCCTTGCTGATGGTGGCCGCAGCTCTGTCGCCCACCGACAACACACTGACACTGACACCACAAGTGACACTGCAAACGGAAGACGAGCGCAAGGAAACGGCACCGCTAATGCGCTGCCTGACACTAAAATGGACGGGAAAAGAATTCATGCCGGCAACCATTCTTTAAATAAAATAAAAAACGACAATAAAATTTAAGGGACATACCATTATAAACGATAATTCATACCTTTGTACCGTGTTTTTCATGGTATTAGATTATTAAGGTTAACAATGTGGGAATTGTTTGTCGTGAGACAATCAATTCCTTTTAGTTTGTGCCTCACCCAACACATGCGCCAATGCAGCACGACACAGCCAATGCGGCACAACCAAAACAGACGCAAGGCAAAGGGACTGCGCAAACATAACACGAAAAACAGGAGACATGCAAACGACACAAGCACACAACGCACACAATAAAATGCCCATCCGCCAGGTAAGGCTCGCCGCCTTGTTGGCCTTCGCCATGTCGATGCTGCCCGTCAGCTCACTCGCCCAAGACGAGGACGAGCTGAAGCTGCACTACGTAAAGGGCGACACCCTCACATTCTACGCCGACGCCTTCGCACTGCCCGAAGGGGCAAACCTCGACAGACTGCTGCGCAAACTTCCCCACGTGACATACTACAGCAGCGGCAACGTGGAAATCGACGGCGTGAAGGTGAAGGAGATGATGGTGGAAAGCAAGACTTTCTTCAAGAACGCCATATCAACGCTGACCGGACGCATACCCGCATACGCCATCTACATGGTGAAGTTCTACGACTACGACCAGGGCAAGCGCATGAGCATAACCCTGAAAAAGGAGTACAAGAAGAAATGGTGGGCGGAGCTGTCGGCTGCTTTTGGCCCCAACGCACGGTATTCCGACAAGGTGTTTGCCATGGTTGACGACAAGAAACTGCGCATGACGGCATACGCCAACTTCAACGACATCAACGACTCGCGCCAACCCGGACAGGAAACGGAGTGGACCCCGGCCGAGGCGGCGAAGAACCAGCGCATCACGCAGATGGCCGGATGGGACTACAAGTGGAAACAGAAGAAATGGGACGTGACGGGCTTCCTCACATTCAACCGCACCAACACGCACACCGAGACCGACATCGACCGCACCAACTTCATAGAGTCGGGCAACACCCACCAGACGTCGCATGCCGTTGGCGGAAACGAGAAGGTGAAGATTGACACCTACCACGACTTCCACACCATGCTCGGCAATGTTGACATGCACGTAAAACCAAAATTCACATACAACGCCACCGACAACACCACTGTGACCGAAGCCTCGCTTGAGTCGGAAGATGATGGTGCCGACGGCAAGCTCACCCTCATCAACGACAGCCGCAACACCGCATCCACACGAAGCCACAACTACACGGCTGGCATATCAATGACCGCAAGCGTGAAGTTCGACAACAAGCGCAAGCAGTTGAAGGCGGAGGCCGGAGCCACTAACAAGGGCGGACGCGAGGAGCAGCAGACCGAGCAGACCATAAACTACTATGACTTGACCATCGACTCGACATACCACTACCACCAGCGGCTCTTCACGCGCCCCATCGACTACAACGACATCTACGGCAAGATGAGCTACATCTGGCTTACGAAGCATAGCCTCGGCACACTGCAATACCAACTGAAGCACATTGGCAAGCACGAGGACATGGAGGAGCAGGGCGACAAGGTGGGCGACAACAGCTACCGCCAGCGCGAGAGCGACACCTACCAGGAGTGGATGCTGAAGTACCGGTGGAGCCTCACGGGCAAGCTGGGCGTGTGGAGCATGAACCTATACCTGCCTTTTGGTCTGCACCGATTGACGCGTACATACGAGCGCAGCGACTATGCCCGCCGCCACACGCAGAGCTTCGTGTCGTTCGACGCGAAGAACACCTACGCGCAATGGCGAAGCAACAACCTGCGCCACAAACTGACGCTGCTGTTTCAAAGCACAACCACACTGCCTGAGTGCGAGCAGACTGAAGATGTGACCATCACCACCGACGCGCAGACATACTACCGTGGCAACAGCCAACTGAAGAGCCAGTTGTGGATGGACGGGCGACTGACATACAGCTACCTGAGCAAGAACATGAGATACGAGCTAGGACTGCAACTGGAGCACGAGCAGACGGCCAACGCCATTGTGACGAAGCTGTGCTACGACCGTCCGTCGGGCCGGAAACTGTACACCTACGACAACGCCAACGGCAACCACACCACTAAGGCCGCATGGCTCATCGGACTGCCGCTAAACCGCAAGGCGACGCTATTCCTGCACAACAACCTCTCCGTTGGACTGCAACAGAAGGTGAGCCTGGAGGAGACGAAGGACAAGACCGTGGCCGACGCCACAACCGTGGTGCGCAAGGAGGCCACAGTGAAAAGCATCGACAACGATCTGCGGCTAAAATGCAAGTTTGGCGAACAGGTGCTCACCCTGCGCTCGCGCTTCCGCCAGTCGTACTCCAGCAACGGCAGCACCGTGACCCACCCCATCGACTGGGAAACAGGACTGCTCGCCCATCTGCACCTGCCGTGGAAACTCGACCTCGCCACAAGCCTCAACATGTATGGCCGACGGCAATACGCATCTTCACAACTCAACACCACCGACTTCGTGTGGGACGCGCGCCTCGTGCGCACTTTCATGCAGGGGCGGCTGATGGTGGTGCTTGAGGGCTTCGACCTGCTGCGCCAGCTGAAGCACGTGGAGAACACCATAACCGAGAGCTACACCAGCAGCAAGACCACCAACGTAATCCCGTCGTACGCCATGGCGTGCGTGGTTTACCGGCTCAACTATAGCGGCAAGCGATACAAGCCAAGCCTACACTGGTATTAAGCCAAGCCTTTATTGGTATTAGGACCGCTTATCTCCCAAACGCCACTTGCCAAGACCACCCCACATCATGCTCCACTAAAGGGCGGTTCTATAAATTACCGCCGTAACTAAGAACAAATCCAGCAAAGCTAATTTATAGAACCACCCTAAACCTACACTGAATGACATTGCGAAATGAAACACATTGCGCCACACCGATGCATTAACCCTGCAAAGCGTTGCCTTTGCCTGCTCTTCGCCTTACTGTGCCTGTCAGCCACGTGCCGTTCTGCCGTCAGTCAAGACGACGTGAAGCGGGGCGAGACGCTTGCGAAGCGGGGCGAGACGGCCTCATCCATCCTTGTGCTAAACCGCGTCATCGAAAGTTTCCCGCAGGTCAACGCCTCGCGCAACGACTCCGTGCTGCTCATGCGCGCCCTGACGTGCGGAGCCGGCGACTACAACTCGCTCGGCAACAGCCACCAGTCGCTGGCCTACTACCAGCGCGCCATCGGCATAGCCAAAGCACTTGGCGACAAGCAGCGGCTCGCGGCTCTCTACAACAACGTGTTCGCCATATACTTCGCCCAGCATGAATACGACCAGGCCGCCGAACTTCTTCAGATGTCGCTCGACATTAACCTTGCCACAGGCGACTCCTCCGCCATACGCAACAACTACAACAACTTCGGTCTCATGGCATCCGATCGGGGCGAATACGAACAGGCCATCAAACAAATTGAAAAGGCTTTGGCCTTCTCGCCGCACAACGACCCAATAGGCCAATCGATGATACTCACAAACCTGGCCGACGTGCATTGCCGACAAGACCGACTCAACCAAGCCGAACGCGAACTAAGCAAGGTGCCGATGGCAAGGCGAAGTTCAATCTGCTTGACGGCACAATGATGGAGAAGAACACATTGAAACCGAAAGACCTTAAAAGAGCCATAGAGGTGATGCAGGAAAAACGTGAGGAGTTCCTGCAAGAATGGTACAATATTCACGGTGAATAAAAAACAATGGAGGAGTTACTATGAACATCAGAAAACTTTGGTTTGCGGATAACCGCATCTATATTCAGACAACGGAGGGCGAGGAACTTTACCAGTCACTCTTTTTCTATCCACGTCTGCTACACGCCACACCTGAGCAACTTGCCGATTGCGAGTTGTGGGATGACGGCATCCATTGGGATGCATTGGATGAGGACGTGAGCTTTGAAAGTTTCCGCTATCCCGAGACAAAGGAACCTGCCCCGGGCTTGCAGGCAGCATTCCTTACCAATCCGGAACTAAACGTGTCTGCCGTCGCACGCAGAATTGGAATAAGACAAAGCCTATTGGCAAGTTATATCAAGGGAACAAAAAAACCTTCGAACGAGCGGAAAACGCAAATACTCAACGCTATCCATTCAATAGGGCAATCACTTATGAACGTGAATTTCTAAGCCGTCGTGCCTTACTGCAACAAGAAGCTCGCCTCGATGGACATGGAGAAACGCTATCGCCTCATCATCAGCACCATATTCAACGCCATCGGCCTGAAGGTGGAGGTGGAGCGAATGATACTCGACCGCCATACATGAAACCATTCAAGGCCGACAAACGTCAGGTCATAGGTGTTGGCATCGAACTCGACGAAGAGGGGAAGGGGTTCTTGGACTGGAAGATGGTGGAATAAGCATAAAGAGCCGGGTCTGTGCCGAATGGAGGCACAGACCCGGTTCTTTATGTTTTGGCAATCTTCAAAAGGCGAACATGTGGGCTTTACTTCACCACGATTTTCTTCGTCTCGCTCACCTTACCCTTTTGCAGGCGCGACACGCAGTAGACGCCCGTGGGTCCGCTAACCGACACTTGCGCCCTTGTCTGTCCCGCCGGAACGTTGATGGCCTTAACCTTTGCCCCTGTAGCCGACATATTTTGCCCTCTCGATTTCATTTTATTTAACTTTAAAAATCCCAATATCCTATGACTTCCGTTAAAAAACGACAAAACCACAATTGTTTCTCTCCAAAACTTTTCTTTATGCGACTTTTTATTCCTACCTTTGCAGCCGCTAAACGACAAACGTCGCAATGGTGCCATAGCTCAGTTGGTAGAGCAAAGGACTGAAAATCCTTGTGTCCCCGGT
>CAVKUV010000023.1:0-37614 GCA_963659505.1 Lachnospiraceae bacterium | reverse complement strand
GGCGGGTTCTATAAATTGCCTTTGATGGATTTTTGAATTTTAGCCGAGCAGATTTCACTTTCTTTCTGAAAGAGCATAGCGGGCTATGCGACTGAAGAAGAAAGTGAAATATGCCGGATAAAATCAAAAAGACACAAAGAGCAACCCACCTAAAAATGAAGTTTAACAATGCGTGGAATTTATAGAACACGCCACAAATCATATAAAATATGCGCAACTTATTTTTTTGAACATTACTAAATGCCCGGTACAAGGTCTGCACATATAAAGATACAGTGCTTGGCATAGCCTCGAAGAGGCTGAAACTCAGTAACCCCACGTGAAGCGTAGCGAAACGTGGGGGACAACAGTCTATACACCTTATCTCGGCTTCGAAGATGCCGCACACAGGCAGAGATAACCATAGGCAAAGGAATAAACACCCTTTCCCTTCATGTGCGGCATCTTCGAAGCCGACGTTTCATACATCCACATACTCCCCCACGTTCCGCTATGCTTCACGTGGGGTTACTGAGATACGGCCTCTTCGAGGCCAAGATGGCAATGGCATTCATCCACGCATTTAACGGAAGACCCATTTTTGCGAAAAGATCGGTAGGAAAAGTGTGGCTTTTAGCGAAAAGTTCGGTAGGAAAAGTGTGGCTTTTAGTGAAAAGTTCGGTAGGAAAAGTGTGGCTTTTAGCGAAAAGTTCGGCAGGAAAAGTGTAGATTTTAGCAAAAAGTTCGGTAGGAAAAGTGTGACTTTTCTTGTAAGTTCGGTAGGAAAAATGTAATTTTGCAATGGAAGGCCCTTAATGCCAGAAGCTTATGTATAGGAACATCATCAACCAACTAAAAGAGTGGAAAAACAAGAAATATCGCAAGCCTCTTGTATTGGCTGGCGCACGCCAAGTTGGCAAGACCTTCATGCTGACAGAATTTGGCAAGCAGGAATTTGAGAACGTCGCTTATATCAACTGCGAAGACAACAACATGGCAAGAGATTTGTTTTTGCAAGACTATGACATGCAGCGCATCATACTTGCCATAGGCGCCATCACCCAGCAAAACATCATTCCAGGCAAGACGCTTATTATTCTTGACGAGATACAGGAATTGAGAAGAGGCTTGGCGGCTCTCAAATATTTTTGCGAGAAAGCCCCAGAATACCACGTTGCCGTAGCCGGTTCCCTTTTGGGAATTGCAATGCACCATGGAGATTCATTCCCTGTGGGGAAAGTGGACATTATCAACATTTACCCTATGACATTCGACGAGTTTCTGCTTGCCAAAGGAAAACGACAAATGGTTGACATTCTCAAAAGTAAAGACTGGGCCACCATCAAGCTGCTGCGCTCGGAATATATCAAGACACTCAGAGAATACTATTTCGTGGGAGGCATGCCCGAAGCGGTAAAGACTTTTATAGAGACTAATGACGCCATGGAGGTAAGAAGGACGCAAAAGGATATTCTTTTCACCTATAAGAAGGACATCTCCAAACATGTCCCGTCAAGAGAGGCTAACCGCATTAATATGGTGTGGCAATCAATGCCGTCGCAATTAGTAAAAGAAAACAAGAAATTCATTTATGGCGTGGCAAAGCCTGGAGCCAGAGCCAAAGATTTCGAAACAGCCATTCAATGGCTGTTGGATGCAGGACTGGCATATAAGGCGGAAAGAGTGGCAGAGCCAAAGATGCCGTTGAAATTCTATGTTGACATCAGTAGCTTCAAACTGTTTCCGCTTGACTGTGGACTTCTCGGTGCCATGAGCGAAACCCCAGCCGACAAACTGCTGGTTGCCGAGAATGGCATGGAGGAATCGAAGGGAGCCTTCACAGAAAACTATGTGATGACACAGCTCGTGGCGACCAGAGACACTTCAGTATTTTATTATAGTAATGACGGCAAATTGGAGATTGACTTTTTAATCCAGCATGATTGTGGCATCGTGCCCATAGAGGCGAAAGCAGAGGAAAACCTGCGGTCTAAATCACTGTCAACATTCGTAGAACGGCATCCTGGATTTCATGGCATACGATTCTCAATGTCAGACTATAGAGAGCAAGACTGGATGACCAACGTTCCATTGTATGCGGCATCCGTATACTTCTGAATTGGAATTAAGGGTTTCTGCTGCTGCGCTCTACCTTGCAACAAGAACATTTCCCATGGCGATTACTTACCCAGATCTCACTTCGTGAGGCAGATTTGGGTAATTAATCGTCATATTTTCGATGCTTTTGTGGTGGCAATCCGCGCCACGCCGCCCACTCAAAGCGCACCCCTCGACACATTGCACACTCACTCTAAAAAACAGCGTTTTCTTGAGTTAATCTTTACTTTTAAAAATCGCGTTTTAGAGTTTCAAGACGGCGAAAACCACAGTTTCGGGCATGCGGATATGGCTTTTGCGGCACAAACATATCACTTTTGGGTGACAAACGATATGTTTACGATGCACAAATGGCCTACTTTTTGAGTGCAAACGGGCGGTTTTCGGGGCAAAAATAGGCCATTTTTCGCCTGTTTTACGTGGTTTTCATGCACGGAAGGCGAGCACATAAATCATATCAATTTGATGCACAAGCAGTTGCAAAACACCGCAAAAACCAGCGTTTTCAGCCCCGTGACGGAGAGCGGTGGCGAAAACGCGAGTATTTCGAGCCTAATTTGTAAATGTTTTTATTGCACACCTGTGTCGGTAGACACATCAGACGCAAGAAAAGAGGTGCTGACGCAACGAGGCAAGGCGGCTGTTGCGACGTGAGACACGTCGCCCACTACTTACAACCCCTCAACAATAGGCACAACAAATTGGACAACCTACTCATAACCCCTCAACAAATAGGCACAACAAATTGGACAACCCGTCTAAAAAACGAGCCGAATGTTTGGCGGTGACACTGAAAAATACTATCTTTGCACCTCGAAAAGTGGTATTGGACCATGGTGTAATGGTAACACTACAGGTTTTGGTTCTGTCATTATGGGTTCGAGTCCCGTTGGTCCAACATCTTTATTTAGAGGATGGCCGAGCTGTTTTGGCTCGGCCATTTTCGTTTTTAGTGGCTAACAAATGTATACAGTCCACATTCATTGCACCTATTGCGGTGGGTGCGCAAGTAGTGGGCGACGTGTCTCACGTCGCAACCGACGCATTGACGCTTGGCGTGCGGTGGGACACCGCACCCACTACATCGGAAACCATAAATGCCGCTTGCACCATCCCGACGCAAGCCTACGCCACAAGACAAGCACAAACATACCCAAACTATAACTTATGAAAAAAGAATTACTTACTCTTACTTTGGCTCTGTCGGCCACTGTCGTGGCCAACGCCCAGTATGTGAACAAGAGCTTCCAGAACGTTGAGTTCCACGACGCCATCCTCGGCGAGACATTCACGCCCGCAGGAGTGTTCAACCACGTGTCGGCCAACGGCGCATACGCAGTGGGAGCCGACCAGAGCCAGATGACATCCGACTACGGCGGAGCCTTCCTCTGGCGCAAAAGCAACCCCGACAACCTGGAGCAGCTCTACACCGACCACGACCGCATAACGGCCAACGACGTGTCGAACGACGGCATCATCGTGGGCAGCTTTGAGAAGCGCGCCGACCCCGACGAGGCCGAGGCCGCCTATCCCGGCTACAAGCCCGTTGACGGCGAGTGGGTGAAGCTGCCCGTGCCCGACAGCTTCTCGGTGGCCTACGCCATAGCACAGGACTTCTCCGAGGAGGCGCGCGCCATAACCCCCGACGGAAAATTCATAGCCGGCAACATCGACTACCGCATAGGCTGGAGCTACAACTCGGTGTTTGGCCGCTCGGAGAAGGTGGTTACAGCCGTGACCCTGTGGAAGAAAGCCGACGACGGCACCTACGCCCTCGACACCTGCTACGCCGAGCTGGGCAAGGCCGGACAGTCGCTGCTGTATGACAACGGCGAACTGAAAACCGTTGACCACGAGGTGAGCTACACCTCGTTTCTCGTGTATGACATAAGCAACGACGGCAAGACCGTCGTGGGCATGAACATGGCCGGAGGCGGCGGCTTCAACCCCGCCTTCGTGCGCGACGGCAAACTGGTGCAGCTGTTTGAGTGTGGCGAGGAGGCCAGCTACGACGACTACGACGACGAGGGCAATGGTCCCGAGGTTAACTTCAACGGCGGCGTGATACAGAGCATCGACGCCAACGGCAACATGTATGGCTACTACGTGACAGCCGACGACGAGTACACCTACTTCATCTACACCGCCGACGGCAAACTGGAGTACACCGACAACATGTACACCTGCGCCACAAAGGACGGCAAGAAGTATCGGTCGGTGTCAAACGGACTCAACCCACTGTGGGACTGCAGCGAAGACGGCTCGGTGCTCGTGGGCGGCGGCGTTGGCTCGATGGGCTTCGGCCAGTACAACTACCCGGCACTGGCCTACACCGACACGCAGACGGCCATCGACCGCGTGCAGGCCATACGCAGCAACGTGGGCGTAAGCTTCGCCGGAGGCAACACGCTCTTCGTGAATGGCGAATATGACAAGGCCACCGTATACAACGCAGCAGGAGCCGTTGTGGCCGAGGGTCGCCAGGGCAAGGCGTTCAACATGGCCGGCAAGGCCGCTGGAACATACATCGTGAAGGTGGATACGGCCAACGGCACGAAGACTTTCAAGGTGGCAAAATAAAGGAGAGAGTCTGATTTGTTGTTCCTTTGTGTGAGGGCGTTGGGTAGTGGGCGACGTGTCTCACGTCGCAACTGCCACATTGCCACTTGGAGTGCGGTGAGACACCGCACCCACTACACATGAGCCACAACAAATCAACTTCCTACTTTGAAATGCAGAAAAGAAGTATGCTAAAAGCAACTATACTGATGAAGGTCGTGGGCATCGCGCTCACGGCCTTTGTCGTTTCCACCAATGTGCATGCCGCCGCAGCCGACAGCATGAAGGTGGGCAACTGCGCCGGGCGCGCCGTGTCATACCAGAAGGTGGCCAACGCCGACGTGGCCGGAGCCGCCTTGTTCTATCCCGAGACGACCATGAGGGCATATCGTGGCTGCCGCATAACGGCAGTCGAGATAGGACTGCGCGACAAGACGGGGCGCGACTCGGTGGAGTTCTTCGTCAGCCATGCGCTCGATGGCGAGCCGATATATAGGGCGACGTTCACCGCCACAAAGTCGGGCATGCCCACATTCCGCCTTAGCGACCCTTACGTGATCGACGGCACGGCGGTGTTCATAGGCTACAAGGTGAAGGGTGCGAAGATGCTCAGTCTGAGCAACGCCCTCGTTAGCGACGAGGAGTGGGTGCTGAAGGACTCAGCCGGATGGAAGCCCTACGACAACTCCACCGGACTGTGCAACTCGCTGCGCCTCACCCTGAAGGGCGACTCGCTGCCCGGCGGCGACATCCGCCTCACGGGCATGGTGATGCCCGAATATGCACTGGCCGACAGCAGCGTGGCCTTCCGTGGCAGTTTCGTCAACCTCGGAGCCGACAGGGTGAGCCAGCTCACGGTGAGCTACGTGGCCGACGGCCAAGTTGTTGGCACGGAGACCATTGGCGGACTGGCCGTTGAGCCGCGCCGCACAGGCTCGTTCGCCCTGTCGTCGCTGCGCTTCGCCGCCGAGGGCGAGCCGAGGGTGCAGGTGGTGGTGAGCAAGGTGAACGGCGAGGCCGACGCAGTGCCCACCGACAACGCGTCGAGAGAGGCCATGGTGGTTGTGCGCGACAGTTTCGCCAAGCGCAAGACACTGCTCGAAGTGTTCTCCACCGAACTTTGTCCGCAGTGTCCTGCCGGGCACAAGGAGCTTAACCGAGTGCTTGGCGGCAAGGGTGACGTCATCGAGGTGGGCCACCACGCCGGCTTCTACACCGACACGCTCACCGTCGATGCCAGTGTGGCCTACGAGTGGTTCTATGGCGGCGGCACGTTCGCCCCGGCCATAATGTTCGACCGCACGTGCCTGGCCGACAACTATCCGTCAACGTTCAGCAGCGGCAGTCCGCTGGTTAACATCGCCGACGGCGTTGTGGCCAGTCTGTATGAGGCGATGGCAGGCACCCCGGCCATAGTGTCGGTCAACCTTGGTTGTGTGGCCGACGCCAAGAGCAGGCGCGTGGACATAAACGTGAGCGGCAAGCAACTGCTGCCCGTGGCCTCGCCCGACAGTCTGCGGCTATTTGTCTACCTCACCGAAGACAGCATATTCACCACCAACCAGCGCGGCTCCGGCGGCTCGTTTTGGCACCGCCACTCGTTGCGCCAGAGCGTAACGCCCACATGGGGCGACCGTCTCGGCGGCTACGGCGGCGAGTTCAGCCTCAACTACGAGACCGCAATTCCGCAGCAGTGGAACATGGAGCGCATGAGCGTTGTGGCCTTTGTGGCCAACGTGAACGCAACCGACAAGTGCGACTGCAGGGTGATGAACGCCGAGGAGGTGGCTCTCACTGCCGACGGCGCGGCGGCGATAGACGACGTGGCCGATGCTGATGCCTATGCGCAGAGTGGCGCCACGGTGTTCGACTTGGCAGGCCATGCGGTGGCGCATCTGTCCGACTGGCCATCAGCCGAACCTCTTAACCTCAAGCGCGGCGTGTATATCGTGCGCTCGGTGCGTGGCGGCAAGGCCACGGCAAGGAAGGTATTTAATTAAGAATGAAGAATGTTCTTGAGTGAAGAGTGAAGAACGAAGAGTGAAGAATTTAATTGCAGTTGCGCCGCATCCTATATTATATATAAGGTGCGGCGCAATTGTTTATTGAGGTCGGGATATGGAAGATTATAAAACTTCCTTCCAGTCAACCAGTCCTTTGCCTTGTTCGTCAAGTTCCACTGCAAGGGCAATAACACGGCGATTGTCGCCCCTGAAAGGCTCAGCATAGTTGCGGCTCGTGATTTGCCGCTCGGCTGCGGCAAGTCCGCCGTTGTTCGACAGCTTCAACTCCAATACATATATGTAGTTGCCCACCTCTACCACCATGTCAATTCTTCCCGTGGCCATCATCCGCTCAACCTCCACGCGGCAACCTATGGCATTGAATATGGTGCTCAGGATTAGCCTGTAGCGCTCCTCCATATCCATCGAGGCGAGTTTCTTGTTGCTGTAAGGCACATCGGCCACAAGGGCTTTCAGGCACTTCTTCGCCTCGGCGAGGTTGCCCGTGCATAGGTAAGCCTTGAGAAAAGCCTGTGTGGACTGCATGTCGGCGTCTCGCCTCATGGCCAAGGCCGGCAGCACCACCTCGCTAAGAGCCTGGCGAACCTCTTGGTTGGGAAATCCAAGGAAATAGACCCCGTCGGAATAGCCCTTGATGGTGAGGTAGCCCGACTGGTAGAGAAACAGCTCAGCCCCGCCGCCAGTAACGTCGGACGTTTCGGCCACAGTGCCAAGCAAGGCGCAATGGTCGAAGTTCTTCAGGCGGATTTCCATGTCGGCGACAAACTTCGGCAGCAGCGACGTGGCACCCGAAGAGGCCCAATAGTTTCTGACAACCCCATCGTCGAGCGCATTGATGAGACTGAACGGGTTGAACACATCCACCATGTTGCCGGCACTGAAATGGTAGCCGTCGTAGTTGGCCTTCAGTTGTCCTATAGTCTCATCCACAGTCCAACCGTTTTTCCGCCCCATGCGCTCCAGCTCGGGCATGAAGTTGTCGGTGGTCTCCTGCACGGTGATGCCGCAGAGCGCGGCATATTGTGGGTCGAAGCTGATGTTGCTGAGATTGTTGAGCACGGAGAACAGTGACACCTGCGTGAACTTGGTGATGCCTGTGATGAAGACAAGCCTCTCATACTCGTCGTCGGCCTTCAATATGGCAAACACCTCCCGATATACTGCGGTACAATCCTCGTGGCAAGGGGTCTTCCACGAGTGCAGCAATGGGGCGTCGTATTCGTCGATGAGTATGGCCACCTGTCGCCCAGTCTGCTCGTATGCCGCCTTTATGATGGCGTCGAAACGGTTGGCAAGGGTGTCTTGCGCTACTGTCTTCACGCAATATCTCGCCTCATACTCCACGAAAGCATTGCTCAGATAAGAACGTATCGTTTCGGGCGTTGCCCCTGCACGGCTCATGTCGAGCCTAATGACGGGACGGCACGCCCATTCCGCCTCAAGCTCCATTATCCTCAGTCCTTCAAACAATTCGCTCCTGCCCTCGAAATAGGCTTGCAGAGTGTTTACGAGCACCGACTTGCCGAAGCGTCGCGGACGGCTCAGGTAGTTGTACTTCCTGCCCTTGTTGGCAAGAGTCCACACAAGGTCGGTCTTGTCAACATAGAGGTAGCCCCTCTTCCTTATCTCACTGAACGACTGTATGCCCACGGGCAGTCGTCTGTCTTTTGTATACACCATGCGTGGTTTTGTGGCGGTGAAAGAACAAATTTACACGATTGCCGCCACTTAACTGCAAATATAGGGCTTTTATTTGAATAATGCACCCATGAGCATACCACTATTTTGGCTGCATAGCCGCAACGTTTGGGCTTTTTTGTCTACCTTTGCACACAAGGCAAGCGCGCCGGGCGATGGCCTACACGTGGGGCAGGCCCCATCTCATCGCCGCCGGGGCGCAATTCTTTTATGACGGCAATTTATAAATGCAATTTAAAATGATGAAGATGAGAAGACTTTTTTCGTGCCTCGTGATGCTGCTGACCGCAGTGGTGGCGTGGGCGCAGTTTGACCTGCCTCCTGTGCCGGTCGACAAAGACGTGAGGATAGGCAAGCTGTCCAACGGACTGACCTACTACATACGCCACAACGAATGGCCGGAGCACCGCGCAGAGTTCTACATAGCCCAAAAGGTGGGTTCGCTGCAGGAGAACGACGACCAGCGCGGACTGGCCCACTTCCTTGAGCACATGTGCTTCAACGGCACCAAGCACTTCAAGGGCAACGACCTGATACGCTACTGCGAGTCGATAGGCGTGAAGTTCGGCACCGACCTCAACGCCTACACCAGCATCGACCAGACGGTCTACAACATATCCAACGTGCCCACCGACCGCAGCGGAGCCGTCGACTCCTGCCTGCTCATACTCTACGACTGGGCCGACGGACTGTCGCTCGACCCCAAGGAGATCGACAAGGAGCGCGGAGTGATAAACGAGGAGTGGCGACTGCGCACCAGTGCCACCATGCGCATGTTTGAGCGCAACCTGCCCGCCCTCTATCCAGGCAGCAAGTATGGCGAGCGCATGCCTATAGGCAAGATGGAAATTGTCAACACCTTCAAGCCCAAGGTGCTGCAGGACTACTACGAGAAGTGGTACCGCCCCGACAACCAAGGCATAATCGTGGTGGGCGACGTCGACGTTGACCACGTGGAGGCCGAGATAAAGAAGCTGTTTGGCGGCATCGTCATGCCCACCAACCCGGCACGCGTGGAGGATGTGGCCGTGCCCGACAACGCCCAGCCCATCGTAATCATCGACAAGGACAAGGAGCAGCGCGTAAACATCATCGACCTGATGCTGAAGCACGAGGCCACGCCCGACTCGATGAAGAGCTACGTGACATATCTGATGCAGCAGTTTGCCGTGAACTCCGTCGTGGCCATGCTCAACGCCCGCCTCAACGAGTGCGCCCAAAAAGCCGACTGCCCCTTCGTGAGTGCCGAGAGCAGCCATGGCCAATACCTCTTCGCCAAGACCGAAGAGGCGTTCGACCTTAGTGCCATGCCCAAGGAGGGACGCGCCGCCGAGGCTCTGGCCGCCGTATACCGCGAGGCCCTGCGCGCCGCGCAGTTCGGCTTCACGCCCACCGAGTACCAACGCCAGAAGTCAAACTTCATAAGCCTGCTCGACAAGACCTACAGCAACAAGGACAAGCGCTACAACTCGCAGTTCTGCGACGAATATAAGGAGCACTTCCTGGCCAACGAGCCAATACCGTCGATCGACGACTACTACATGATGATGAAGCAGGTGGTGCCCATGCTGCCGCTTGAGATGGTGAACATGACGATACAAGACCTCGTCACGTCAAGCGACACCAACGTGGTGGTGATGAGCTTCAACACCGAGAAGGAAGGTGCAGTATACCCCACCAAGGACGATTTGCTGAAGGCCATGGCCGACGTGCGCGCCGAAAAGCTGACGGCTTTTGTTGACAACGTGAAGAACGAGCCGCTGATAACCAAGCTGCCCGCAAAGGGCAAGATTGTGAAGGAGACAAGCGACAACAAGATTGGGTTCACCGAACTCACACTGTCGAACGGCGTGAAGGTGGTGCTCAAGCACACCGACTACAAGAAAGACCAGGTGACGCTTAGGGCCGAGGGCCAGGGCGGATCGTCGCTCTATGGCGACAAGGCCGACTTCGCCAACCTGAAGATGTTTGACGACGTGGTGGAGGCCAGCGGACTGGGCAACTTCTCGCACACCGAACTTGAGAAGGCCCTGGCCGGAAAGATTGCCAGCGCGTCGCTCTCGCTCGACACACGCCGACAGACCATCGGCGCATCGTCAACGCCCAACGACGTGGAGACCATGCTCCAGCTCGTATATCTCTACTTCACCGACATAAAGAAGGACCAGGAGTCGTTCGACAACCTGATGAAGACCTACGAGGTTACGCTCAAGGACAAGGCTCTGTCGCCCGACGCCGCCTTCGCCGACTCGATCAACGTGACCGCCACAACCCACAACCCACGCTTCGCCCCGCTAACAGCCGAGAGCCTGAAGCAGGTTGACTACGACCGCATACTCGCCATTGCCAAGCAGCGCACGGCCAACGCCGCCGCATACACATTCACCATCGTGGGCAACTTCGACAACGAATCCATACGTCCACTCATAGAACAGTACATTGCGTCGCTGCCGGCTCAGAAGAATATTGAGAAGGGACACGACGTGAGCACCGACGCAAAGGGCATCGTGGTGAACAGCTTCAAGCGCAAGATGGAGACACCCAAGGCCACCGCACTGATGATGTGGCGCAGCAACGACATGGCCTACTCGCTCGACAACCAAGTGAAGGCCGACATGGCCGGACAGGTGCTCAGCATGATATATCTCGACAAGATACGTGAGAAGGAGAGCGCCGCCTACACCGTGGGCGCCTACGCCAACGTGTCGCGCCTCGACGAGAAGACCACCATCGGCCTTGTGGCCTACTGCCCCATGAAGCCCGAGAAGAGCGACGTGGCTCTGTCTTGCCTGCGCGGCGAGATGGAGGGACTGGCCAAGAAGTGCGACGCCGACATGCTCAAGAAGGTGAAGGAGTATATGCTCAAGAACTTCGACGACCGCACCAAGACCAACTCCTACTGGCAAGGCGTGATTGACGACTACCGCGACTATGGCATCGACTTCTACACCAACTACAAGCAGACCGTAGAGGCACAGACCCCGGCCAGCGTGTCGGCATTCATGGCCGAACTGCTCAAGGCAGGCAACCGCATAGAGGTGGTCATGATGCCTGAGTAAGGAATAAAAACGTCACACTTGCAAAACCGATGGACGGAGATTTCGACATAAGACACGAGGCATCGTCGGCCGAAAAGGAGTTTGAGAACGCCCTGCGCCCACTGCGCTTCAGCGACTTCAGCGGACAACAGAAGGTGGTTGACAACCTTGAGGTGTTTGTCGAGGCGGCGCGCTACCGTGGCGAACCGCTCGACCATACCCTGCTCTATGGTCCGCCGGGACTGGGCAAGACCACCCTCAGCAACATCATAGCCAACGAGCTGGGCGTGGGCTTCAAGATAACCAGCGGCCCGATACTCGACAAGCCGGGCGACCTCGCAGGCATACTCACGTCGCTTGAGCGCAACGACGTGCTCTTCATCGACGAGATACACCGCCTCTCGCCCGTGGTCGAGGAGTATCTGTACTCGGCCATGGAGGACTACCGCATCGACATAATGATCGACAAGGGTCCGTCGGCGCGCTCCATACAGATTGACCTCAACCCATTCACGCTCGTGGGAGCCACCACGCGCAGCGGACTGCTCACAGCCCCTCTGCGCGCACGCTTCGGCATAAACATGCACCTTGAGTACTACGACCCCGAAACGCTGCAGCGCATACTGCAACGGTCGGCCAACATACTCAACGTGCCCATCGAGGCCGAGGCCGCCCTTGAGATAGCGCGGCGCAGCCGAGGCACGCCCCGCATTGCCAACGCACTGCTACGCAGGGTAAGGGACTTTGCCCAGGTGAAGGGCAACGGCACCATCGACACCGACATAACGCAGCTGTCGCTCACCGCACTCAACATCGACCAGTATGGACTCGACGAGACCGACAACAAGATTCTGCTCACGATAATCGACAAGTTCAAGGGCGGACCCGTGGGCGTGTCAACCATAGCCACGGCCATCGGCGAGGATGCCGGCACGGTGGAGGAGGTATATGAGCCGTTTCTCATCATGGAGGGCTTCATCAAGCGCACACCACGTGGACGCATGGCCACCGAACTGGCCTACCAGCACTTCGGGCGCAACCTATACGCAGGCACTGCTATGCAGCCGAGCCTGTTTTAAAATCACACTATTATATCATCTGACGCGAGAAAGTCATGGCGACAGCAGTGTTCACAGGCAGCTTCGACCCCTTCACCATTGGCCACGCGGCCATCGTGAGGCGAGCCTTGCCCCTATTCGACCGCATAGTGATAGGCGTGGGGGTAAACGAGAGCAAGAGTTACATGTATGGGGCGCAAGTGCGCACCGAGACGATAGCCAAGCTATATGCCGACGAGCCTAAGGTGGGCGTGGAGCAATACAGCGACCTCACGGTGGACTTCGCCCGGCGCAACGGCGCGGCCTATATAATAAAAGGTGTGCGCAGCGTCAAGGACTTCGAGTATGAGCGCGAGCAAGCCGACATCAACCTGCACATTGGCGGCATCGAGACGCTGTTTCTCTTTGCCGAGCCGCAACTCGCCAGTGTGTCGTCGAGCCTTGTGCGCGAACTTATGCACTTCGGCCGCGACGTGAGCGAGTTCTTGCCGTAAAGGCAAACCGCATCACAAACAGCAGGAAGACAGGGGTTAACAAAAGTGCGAAAGCATTTCCACAGAGGATTGAAAATAGAAGCAAAACACTTACAATCATGATAACATACAATGCGGAAGGCGTGAAGATGCCACCCATAAAGCGCCGCGAGACAACCGCATGGATAAAGGCCGTGGCTGCCAAGCATGGCCGGCGGGTGGGCGAGATTGGCTATATGTTCGTGAGCGACGAGAAGATTCTTGAGGTCAACCGCGAGTATCTCGGCCACGACTACTACACCGACGTGATAACGTTCGACTATGACGAGGGCGACAAGGTGAACGGCGACATCGTGATAAGCCTCGACACCGTGCGCTCCAACGCCGAACTGTTTGGCAAGGAGTATGCCGACGAGCTGCACCGCGTGATAATACACGGCATACTGCACCTGTGCGGCATCAACGACAAAGGACCCGGCGAGCGCGAACTGATGGAGGCCGCCGAGAACGAGGCGCTCGACTTGCTGGCGCAAATGGCGTGACCGGCAATGGAGCCACGCATGTACTGTGGTAAAGACATGGGCTAAAGGCAAGTTTTACCGCTACTTATTTTGTTTTGTCTGCGATTTACAGTAACTTTGCACACCAATAATAGGGCGCCCTGATAGTTCAATGGATAGAATAGCTCTCTCCTAAAGAGTAGATCCGAGTTCGATTCTCGGTCGGGGTACACTAACACACACTGAAGAGCCAAGCGTTGCGCATGCAGCCTTGGCTCTTTGTTTTTCCCATTTATCCCAACCATCACCCATGCGACACACCACGCCAAGGCTACACCCCCTGCACTCCGACGCAGCCAAGCCACTGCGGTTCACCTACCCCTTCTGCTACGACCCACACCCACTGTGTCGCCAGGCCGCCGCCGAGGTGCAGCGCCACATCGCCGCCGAGCCATCATGGAGCGACGAGATAGCGCGCGGGAAGATGTTTGGCGTGCTCGTCGTCGAGCGCGAGGGGCAGCTTGGCTACCTCGCCGCCTACTCCGGACTGTTGCAGGGGCGCAACGACTTGCCCTTCTTCGTGCCAGCCGTCTACGACATGCTCCAGCCCGACGGCGTGTTCTGCCGTGGCGAGAGGGCTATAGAGGCTCTTGGACGAGAGATAAGCCAGCTTGAAAGCAGCGGCGAATATCTTGCGCTGGTGGAGCGAGCCGACACGATAAGACGTGAGAACGAGAACGAAGAGTGCGGCTACAAAGCCCTTATGGCCGAGGCAAAGGCAAGGCGCGACGCCTTGCGTGGCGACGGCACTGTCAATGCGGAGCGTGAGGAAGCCCTCATTCGCGAAAGCCAGCACATGAAGGCCGAGCTGCGGCGCATGCGCAAACGCAACGCCGAGCGGCTTGCAGCAGTGGAGAGCGAGGTGGAGTCGCGGCGCGCGGCCATCGACTGTCTGCGGAGCCGCCGCCGCACGATGTCCGACGACTTGCAGCGGTGGCTCTTCTCGCAGTTTGTCATGCTCAACGCCCATGGCGAGCGGCGCAGTCTGCTCGACATATTCCAAGCCGCCACAGGCAGCATACCGCCATCGGGGGCTGGTGAGTGTTGCGCCCCTAAGCTGCTCCAATATGCCTTTCTCCACGGTTTGCGCCCCGTGTGCATGGCCGAGTTTTGGTGGGGAGCGTCGCCCAAGGCCGAGGTGCGCCACCACTTGCAATACTATCCTGCGTGCCGTGGCAAGTGCAAACCCATACTCGAATACATGATGCAGGGCATGGACGTTGACCCCGACCCGTTGGCCTGTGGGCGCGGCGGCGACAAGATGGAGGTGGTGTATGAGGACGAAGTGATAGCCGTGGTGTATAAACCCTCGGGCATGCTCAGCGTTCCGGGCAAGTCGGCCCGCGTGTCGGTGTTGTCGGAGCTGCGCCGCATGTGGCCCCAGGCCGACGGGCCGCTGCTCGTCCACAGGCTCGACATGGACACTTCCGGACTGCTTGTGGCGGCCAAGACAATGGCGGCCTACGTCAACTTGCAACGGCAGTTTGCCGCGCGCACCATCCGCAAAACCTACGTGGCTCTGCTCTCGCGCCGCCCCGACCGTCCCCTGTCGGGCATGATAAGCTTGCCCATGCGCCCCGACCCACTCGACCGTCCACGCCAAGTGGTTGACGACGACCATGGCAAGGAGGCGTTGACCGAATACCGCATCGTTGGCGAAAGCCATGGACTGACGCGCATTGTGCTCACCCCACACACGGGGCGCACCCACCAACTGCGCCTGCACTGCGCCCACAGTCGTGGCCTTGGCGCGCCCATCGAGGGCGACGGCCTCTATGGCCACAGCGCACAGCGGCTGTTTCTCCACGCCCAAAGCATCGAACTGCTCCACCCCACCACTGGCCGTCCAATGCGCTTTGAGCGCGAGGCCGACTTCTGACGGCCAAAGTGCTACTGACGAAACCAACAACTTAGTAAACAACCCCAACAAGAGAAGGACATGATAAGTTTTGAAGACGCGGTCATGATTGCCGCAAAATACCATAGTGGACAAACGGACTTGGACGGAAATCCCGCATTGCTACACCCCTTGGCAGTGGCACTAAAAGGGAACAACGACAAAGAGCGTATCGTCGGGGTGCTGCACGATGTTGTGGAAGACTCCGCATGCACACTGTCTGAACTGGAGAGCATTGGCGTAGACAAAGACATCGTTGAAACATTGAAGACGCTCACCCACAACAAACCAGACTCTTACGATGATTATCTCCTCAACATCATCCACTCTGGAGACATTGTCGCAATGAGGGTGAAACGGAATGACTTGCTGCACAACATAGCACGAAACGACGAAAACTCAGAAAGGAAGAAAAAGATAAAAGCCAAGCACACCAAAGCCTTGCAACTCATCGAAAAAGCTTTGGAGATTGAAATTAGAAGAGATAATAGACAAAATAAATCTTCATCAGAAAAGTTTGGCCGACTTCATTACTAAATAATATTAAATGTGCGCCGTTTGCAATATGCAAGACAGTCGTATATAAATTATTGGCAGTATCTTTGCACTGCGTAAAAACGGCATTATTAACAGTTTAAAAACATAAGAAAAACTATGATTATCGAAAATGTTCATGCAAGGGAAATCCTTGATTCCAGAGGCAATCCTACAGTAGAGGTTGAAATCACGACAGAGTCGGGCTTCGTAGGCCGCGCTTCTGTTCCCTCAGGAGCGTCAACAGGCGAGAACGAGGCTCTCGAGCTTCGCGACGGCGACAAGAGCCGCTACTGCGGAAAAGGCGTGCTCAAGGCTGTTGAGAACGTGAATAACGTGATCGCCCCCGCCATCATAGGAATGTCAGTGCTCGAACAGCGCGCCATAGACTACAAGATGCTCGAACTCGACGGCACAAAGACCAAGTCGAAGCTCGGTGCTAACGCCATCCTCGGCGTGTCGTTGGCAGCAGCCCACGCAGCAGCCAACTATCTCCAGATACCTCTTTACAGATACATCGGTGGCGCCAACACCTACGTGTTGCCAGTGCCTATGATGAACATCATCAACGGTGGTGCTCACTCTGACGCCCCCATCGCCTTCCAGGAGTTCATGATCCGTCCCGTTGGCGCAGCCAGCGAGCGCGAGGCTATCCGCATGGGTGCCGAGGTGTTCCACGCTCTCGCCAAGTTGCTTAAGAGCCGTGGCCTCTCTACCGCTGTGGGCGACGAGGGTGGTTTCGCTCCCGCACTCAACGGCATCGAGGACGCTCTCGACAGCATCTGCCAGGCCATCAAGGACGCTGGCTACGAGCCAGGCAAGGACGTGAAGATTGCCATGGACTGCGCAGCAAGCGAATTCGCTGTATGCGAGAATGGCGAGTGGTTCTACGACTACCGTCAGCTGAAGGACGGCAAGAAGAAGGATCCCAACGGCAAGAAGCTCACAGCCGAGGAGCAGATCAAGTATCTCGAGGAGCTTATCACCAAGTATCCTATCGACTCTATCGAGGACGGTCTCGACGAGAACGACTGGGACAACTGGGTGAAGCTGACAGCCGCCATCGGCGACCGTTGCCAGCTCGTGGGCGACGACTTGTTCGTTACCAACGTTGACTTCCTCGCAAAGGGCATCAAGATGGGTGCTGCCAACTCTATCCTCATCAAGGTTAACCAGATTGGTTCGCTCACCGAGACTCTCGACGCCATCGAGATGGCTCACCGTCATGGCTACACAACCGTTACCTCTCACCGTTCGGGCGAGACCGAGGACACAACGATTGCCGACATCGCCGTGGCTACAAACTCAGGCCAGATCAAGACTGGTTCTATGAGCCGCACCGACCGTATGGCCAAGTACAACCAGCTTCTCCGCATCGAGGAGCAGCTCGGCGCTTGCGCTGCTTATGGCTACAAGAAGCTGAAGTAATCCAGCATACACTCATACAAAAAGGAAGGCAGCCTTGCGGTTGCCTTCCTTTTCTTTTATATGAAGTTGTCTAAACTTTTCTGACGAAGATTTACTTTGCCTTTTTATCTCTTCTGATGAGAGTGTGCGACAATACCGACGGCGACAAAGTCTAGCAAGGCAAACTTAGTAGGCTCTGCGTCTCGCTGCACCATTGAAGAGGCCTGCCCCACGCAAAGGCGAGGCAGGTCAATTTTTGACATTTGCCTGTTACGGCATATTAAGCAAAATGCGTTTGAATGCTATTATCCGCATCCTCAATACTTAAACGAGCTGCCGCCAAGAAACTCGCGCAGCAGCGAGGTCTGCGGCACCGTGTTGTAGGGTATCGGGCGGAAGTAGCGCAGAAACTTCAGCAGACGGAACGCCTCACTGTGCTCCTCGCAGTTCTCCGGCACCAGTTCGAGCAGCGGCTCGGCCTGCGCCTTTATCACGGCAAGCTCAAAGAGCATGGCGGTGTTGAACATCGCATCGGCATTCTCCTGATAGGGGAATATCCACTTCTTCTCGCCCTCGCGCACCGACGGCCAGCGGCGTATGGTCTCCCGCGCGCTGACGCCACGATACTTGTAGTCGCGAATGATGCGGCGCAGCAGCCTATTGTCGGTTGTCGGCACGTAGTTGTGCGAGTCGATGAGTATGGTGGTCAGGGCCGAGGCATACACGCGAAACTTCATTCTGTCGGGCACCTGCGCCGTAAGCTCGGGGTTGAGCGCATGGATGCCCTCCACCACGAGCACCTCGTCTTTGCCAAGCCTCAGCTTGCGCCCGCTGCGCTCGCTAAGTCCCGTCTGGAAGTTGTATTTTGGCAGCTCCACCTCGCCCCCGGCAAAGAGCGTGTTCATCTGCTCGTTGAGCAGCGGCAGGTTGAGTGCATACAGACTCTCGAAGTCGAAGTCGCCGTTGGCGTCCTTGGGTGTCTTGTCGCGGTCTACGAAGTAGTCGTCGAGCGAGATGGGCACCGGGCGCAGTCCGCTGGCGAGCAACTGTATCGACAGTCGCTTGCACGTGGTGGTCTTTCCGCTCGACGAGGGTCCGGCAATGAGCACCATGCGCACCTCGTCGCGCCGCTCGGCTATCGTGTCGGCTATCCTCGCTATCTTCTTCTCCTGCAAAGCCTCCGACAGGTTTATCAGCGGAGTGGTCAAGCCCTTGTCAACGGCGTCGTTCAGGTCGCCAATGGTGCGCAGTCCAAGCAGCGACTGCCACTGGTGGTGCTCCTTGAATATGTCGAACATCTTGTCCTGCTGCACCTTGTGGACGAGCCTTGAGGGGTCGTTGGTCGATGGCACGCGCAGCAGCAGTCCATCGTACATCCGCTCCAGGCCAAACAGCTTCAGCTCCGACGTGTTGGTGAGCAGCGAGCCGTAGTAGTAGTCGAGGTAGCCGTCGATGTCATAATATGTGGTGTAGATTCGGCCTATGCTCTTCAGCAGCTTCACCTTGGAGTCGTGGCCCAGCGCACCAAACAGGCCGACGGCCTCCTCGGTGGTACACTCGTGGCGGCATATCGGTATGCGAGCGTCGATGATGGCCTGCATGCGCTCCCTTATGCGGTCGGCGTCGGCATCGGTCACGGGGTGGCCTATGTTCATGTCGCAGTAGTAGCCGTTGGACACGGGTATGTCTATCCACACGCTCCCGTCGGGATACAGGTCGTGTACAGCCTTGCAGAGCACGAAGAAGAGCGTGCGCGTGTAGGTGCGCTGTCCCGACGAGGAGTGCAGGTCGAGAAACTCCACGTCCTTGCTGTGGTACACGCGATAGTGCATGCCCCTCACCTCGTTGTTCACCTTTGCGCTCACAGGACCATATTCCATGCTTAGCCCGAACTCCCTAAAAATTTCAGAAAGTGTACTCCCAATGCGGATGTCTTTGGTTTTTTTAGTATTTTTGCAGCGTATTTGTATTACTTGTTTCATTGTCGTTGCAGTTAAAGGATTTACGAACGTAAAGTTAATTCCTTTTTCCGACAATGTAAAACACAGCGGCAATCAATTAAATTTAAATATGTCGATTTGGATATTTTTTAAGATTATCGGAGCATTGGCACTGCTAATCTATGGAATGAAGGTGATGAGCGAGGCCCTACAGAAAATGGCGGGCTCGCAATTGCGCCACATCCTAGGCACAATGACCAAAAACCGCTTCACTGGACTGCTCACCGGAATGTTTGTAACGGCATCCGTGCAGTCGTCAACAGCAACAACGGTGATGACAGTATCATTCGTCAACGCCGGACTTCTAACGCTCGCCCAAGCCATATCCGTCATCATGGGAGCCAACATCGGCACAACTCTCACGGCGTGGATAATGAGTTTGGGCTTTTCTTTTAACTTCACCAACGTGGTCTATCCGGCCTTTGTGGTGGCCATCCTGCTCATCTACACGCGCAAGCACCGCTACACGGGCGACTTCCTCTTCGGCATAGCGTTCATGTTCTATGCGCTGGCCATGCTCAGCGCCACGGGCAACGAGATGGACCTTAGCCACAACAAGGACCTGGTGGCGTTCTTCAGCTCGTGGGACGTGCAGAAGTACTGGACCATTCTCGCCTTCCTGCTCATCGGCACCATACTCACCTGCATATTGCAGTCGTCGGCCGCGCTCATGGCCATCACCATGGTGCTGTGCTCAAGCGGCGTGCTGCCCATATACCTGGGCATAGCCCTCGTGATGGGCGAGAACATCGGCACCACGCTCACCGCCAACCTGGCCGCGCTTGGAGCCAACGTGCAGGCCCGACGGGCTGCGCTGGGCCACTTGGTGTTCAATGTGTTTGGCGTGATTTGGGTGCTGTGCCTGTTCTATCCGTTTGTCGATGTCGTGTGCGGAATGGTCAACTACGACCCGGCATCCAAGGGAGTGCTCGACGCCACGAAGCTGTCGATGGTGCTCGCCGCGTTCCACACCTCGTTCAACATCTGCAACACGGCCATACTCATATGGTTCATCCCGCAGATTGAGAAGCTCGTGTGCATGATCATAAAGCCGCGCGCCAAGGACGACGAGGAGGACTTCCGCCTGCGCTACATCGGCGGCAACTCGATAATGAAGACCCCCGAGCTGTCGGTGCTTGAGGCGCAAAAGGAGATACAGTCGTTTGCCGAGCGCATACAGAAGATGTTCGGCTTCGTGAGGGAACTGCTTGGCGTGACCAACGACGCGGCGTTCACCAAGCTCTTCGCGCGCATCGAGAAGTATGAGAGCATCAGCGACAACATGGAGATAGAGATAGCCAAGTATCTCGACAGCGTGAGCGACTCCCACCTGAGCGACGAAACCAAGGCCAAGATACGCGCCATGCTGCGCGAGATATCCGAGCTTGAGAGCATCGGCGACAGCTGCTACAACATAGCGCGCACCATCAACCGCAAGGTGGCAGGCAAGGAGGACTTCACCGAGAGACAGTATGAGCACATCAACCAGATGTTTGAGCTTACCGACGACAGCCTCTCGCAGATGAATACCCTGCTGCTTGGGCGCAAGGACAACTTCGACGCCAACCGCTCGTTCAACA
Organism: Lachnospiraceae bacterium; assembly: GCA_963659505.1. GTDB lineage: Bacteria > Bacteroidota > Bacteroidia > Bacteroidales > Bacteroidaceae > Prevotella. The sequence continues at coordinate 16,689 of CAVKUV010000023.1, read as the reverse complement.
TTGAGAACGAGATAAACAACTACCGCGACCAGCTGAAGAGCCAGAACATAAACGACGTGAACAGCCACGAGTACACCTATGCCATCGGCACGATGTACATGGACATAATAAGCGAGTGTGAAAAGCTTGGCGACTATGTGATAAACGTGGTGGAGGCGCGCATGGGCGTTAGGCAGAGGGAAGCCTAATGCCGCGCCTTACTGGCGCATGGCGAAAGCATCCTGTGGACAGCGAAAACACTAGTTTGCGCAAACGATGATGCGCTTGGGGAGCCGCAATGCGGCATGCCCCAAGCGCATCATTCGTTTACAGAGTTCTTGCGTTGCTTCCACTCGCCCGATAGTTCGGCGAAGAAGTCGTGCTGAAGCAAGTCGGAGAGTATGAAAAGCAAATCGACCCCCACACTCTTGCGGTGGAACACATTGTATATGTTGGAGCGTTCGCACGGTATTTGCGCCGCCAGCCAACAAGCTGTTTTGCCCTTCTCTTGCATAACCTCCTTAATCCTTTTTCCTACATCCATAGCTATCATTATTTTGATTAACAAATTTGTTTTCCATCAGCCGCCGCCATGCCCAATGCAACGCATGGATGCCAAGTGCGCCGTTCCGCATCTTCCGAAAGGTGAAGACCCACCTGTCAGCGGCGGCAAACCGCTTGCATTGCCGACGCATCGTGCGCCCACAGCGATTGCCGAGCACAGCCCTGTCGCATGCTCATATGCAAAGATAAAAGATTTTACTTGAATTACTAATAATTTATAATTCATTATTTTACCCCCCCCCGCATTAACTTTCATTAACACTTTGTGCTCGAAAACAGCGTTTACAAGTAGTCTGTCTGATTTGATGTGGCTCATCTGTAGTGGGTGCGGTGTCCCACCGCACACCAAGCGGCAATGCGCCAATTGCGACGTGAGACACGTCGCCCACTACTTGCACACCTTCCACAATAGGTACATCAAATTGGACAACCTACTTCGCTAAACGCTCCTGAGCAGACTTCGTCCGCAAAAAAGCGGTGAGAGGCGCAGCCTATCCAGCGCATAGGCTATCGCAAGACTGCCAGCCACGGCCAGCGCAGTGGCCACGACGAGAAACACGAGGCCAGTCTGGTCGAACGCAAACACGCCGACAAGGGGCTTGGCGGCCATGGTGAACAGTGGCGAGAACAACAGTATGGGCAGTGTGTTCGCCCCGACGTAGAGCGCGCCACGGCGCAAAGACTGCGGAGCAAAGCGCATCAGCGAGAGCGCAACCACCGACACGAGATAGGTGATGGCCACGCCGCCAAGCGTTGCGCGGTCAAGGTTGCCCTCGAAGCTGCACAGTATGACGAGCGGAACGGCGGCCACCAGCGACGGACGAAACACGTCGGCGAAGCGCAAGCCACTGCGCCTTACCACCAAACCGCCCATGAAGTAGATGGCATTGCAAAACGAGAGGATGCCGGCCACGGCATCGAGGGCATAGAGCACCGTGCCCACCACGGCCACAAACGCCACCGTGCCTATGCGCGGCGGCAAGACCTTCGCGGAAAAATAGTTTACCGCATAACACACTATCATGGTATGTATGTACCAATAGGGACCTATAGGGTGGAGCAACACCTTGTCGGCAACCACCACAAGCGACAGTTCGCTCACGCCGCCACGCACGGGCAGCACCGACGACGCGCCCACATACATCGCCTCCAGCACGGCATAGGGCAGGAAGAGCCAACCCAGCGTGCGCAGGAACTTGGGCGTTCCGCCCTCGCCATAGTCGGTCTTGGCCAGAAAACCCGTTATCAGGAGAAAGCCGCTCATGTGGAATGTGTAGACCACCTCCTTGGCATAGGGATACTTGTCGCCTATGTAGGCAAGGTGGAACACCACCATGAGCACTATGAACAGGCACTTCAGCCAGTCTATCCCAACCTCGCGCCGTGGCTTTTGCATGTCTTTCGTCGCCGCCATAAAGATCACTTACCCAAGTTTGAAGAACGCCATGCGGTCGCGCAGGCGGTCAATCCACGTGTACTTCCGCTGCACAGTGCGGCTGCGCTTGTCGTCAAGACAGTTTTGGAGCGACTGCATGGGAGCCTCGAAGAAGTAGCGGTGCAGCACCTCGCGCTGCTTCGACACCAGTCGGCGATACTCCTCGGAGTCGCTCTCCAGTCGGTTTATCAGTCTTACGGTGTCGTCCATGGTCTTCACGTCGCACTCGCTGATTATCAGCTCGTGGTGTATCACCTGCGACTTGTCCATTATGGCCAGCGAACCCAGCGACACCGCCTCGGCAACCGAGTTGCCACGTATGGTGCGCCCGCCCATCTTCACGAAGTATTTTGAGTCGTAGATGGCCGTGAGGTTGTCCTCTATCTTTTGCCGGTGCAGTATGATGCGCTGTCCGGCAGCCTCCAGTGGCTGGAAGTGCGGCGGCACCTTGGTGACGGGACGCTCCGTGGTGGAGTTTATCTCCATGAACACGCCCTCGCGGCGCGACTCGCGGCCAAGCCTCTGGCGCAATATGTCCTCAAGCGTAGTGGCATCGACAAAGGTGTAGGGGAAGTCAACCACTCCGCAACGCTTGGCCACAATGCCGCGCGCCATCTGGTTGAGCGTGGCGTCGTAGCCGAAATGCACCGACTTGGTGCAAAGGTTGGCCTCGCCAATCATGTAGCAGAACAGTGTCTGTGGATAGTTGCGCACCGTGCGTTCGGGCAGACTGACGTTCACTGAAATCACGATGTCGTAGGCTCCCCAGTCGATGTCGTCGCACGCTACGGCGAACTTGCCATTGGGAAACGGACTGCCGGGCCGCTTGAACTCCTGTCCGGGTATCTTGTCGAGCGTCTGCGTCTTGAGCATATACAGATGCTTGGCGATGTGGGGTATCACCTTTCTGTAGGTCTGCGTCTCAAAGTCGGCCTCCTCTTTCACTATGTAGAAGTCGGCTCCAAGGTCGCTCATCAACGCTATCGGGCCTACACGCCCCATTGAGGAGAACAGTATTGCCGCCGGGTCTTTCTCCGTCACGGGGCATACATACAGGTCTTGGTAGACCTCCTGCTTCACAAAAGCTATCTTTAGTTTGCTCATATTCAAATGTTGTTTATCTTATGCAAAGATAACGCAAACGAGAGGAAAGAAAACTTGTTTTCAATTTCCCGAGTGCAGCTTTATCTTATGCAAAGGTAACACATTAAGTGACGGTGAAAAAATAAATTGGTATGATTTGCGGCTTATATTTTTTGAGATGTTTTCGTTTCTCGAAGAGGGAGCATAGCGGGCTATGTGAACGATGAGAGAGACGAAAACAGCCAAAAAGATAAGCCGGGAAAACTTGGCGTAACACCTTTTTACAGAGGTCCAAATCGTACCAAGTTGTTTTTTTAACCGTCACTAAGCCCTTTAAACCTTTGCTTGGCAGTGAATAAATAGTAATTTTGCAGCCAGTTACACTATCCCGACCGATGGAATCACTCAAGGAAAAGACCGCCAAAGGACTCTTTTGGGGAGGCATTAGCAATGGCATGGTGCAGGTTTGCAGTCTGCTCTTCGGCATCGTCCTCGCCCGACTGCTCAACGCCTCCGACTACGGCATGGTTGGCATGCTCTCGATATTCACCGCCATAGCCGGCACATTGCAGGAGAGCGGCTTCACCGCCGCACTGGCCAACAAGCGCGAGGTGCGCCACGACGACTACAACGCCGTGTTCTGGTTCAGCTTCCTATGCGGACTCACCATGTACTGCGTGCTTTTCCTGTGCGCCCCACTCATAGCCGCCTTCTACAACAAGCCCGAACTGACGCCACTGGCACGCTATGTCTTCCTCGGTTTCCTCTTCTCAAGCACGTCAACCGCCCACAGTGCCTACCTCTTCCGCAACCTCATGGTGAAGCAGCGCGCCAAGGCCACCGTGCCGGCGCTGCTCGCGTCGGGCGTGGTGGGCATATCTCTGGCCTATTGCGGCTTCGCCTACTGGGGACTGGCCACGCAAAGCCTTGTGTATGTGGCGGCCACAAACGTGTCCTACTGGCACTACTCCAAGTGGCGGCCAACGCTCCACATCGACTTCCGCCCCCTGCGCGGCATGTTTGCCTTCAGCAGCAAACTGCTCATAACAAACGTGTTCACACAGGTCAACAACAACTTCCTGTCGGCTCTGCTCGGCAAGTTCTACTCCGTTGACGAGGTGGGCCACTTCACCCAGTCCAACAAGTGGTGCTCCATAGCCAGCTACTTCATCAGCGGCACCGCGAGCAGCGTGGCGCAACCCGTGCTCGCCAGTGTGGCCGACGACAAGGAGCGGCAGTGCAACGTGCTGCGCAAGATGCTGCGCTTCACAGCCTTCCTCTCCTTCCCCGCCCTATCGGGACTGGCCTTGGTGGCCCACGAGTTCATCGTGATCACCATCACCGACAAGTGGCTGCCCTGCGTGCCGCTCATGCAGACGCTGTGCCTGTGGTGGGCCTTCACGCCCGTGGTGACGCTCTACTCCAACCTGCTGATGAGCAAGGGCAAGTCGAACATATTCATGTGGAACACCATCTGCGTAAGTCTGCTGCAACTGTGCGTCATTTTCTTCAGCCACAGCTACGGCATAGCGTGGATGATACGCTGCTATGTGGCCTTGAACGTTGTGTACGTGACCGTGTGGCAGCACTTCGTGCATAAGGAGACGGGCTTGCGGCTATTCACCGCCCTGCGCGACATAGCCCCCTTTGCGGCCATATCGGCCATGGCGATGGGCGTGGCGTGGGCTGCGTCACTGCCTTTCGACAATCTGTATGCGCGCTTCGCCATAAAGGTGGTGGTTGCTGCGGCGGTGTATCTCGGTGTGATGAAGGTGCTACGGGTAAAAATATTCGACGAGGCCATGCAGTTCCTCTTGGGCAAGCTGCACAAATAAGCATACCTTTATATAATGTTCAAAAAAAATAACTTGAGCATATCTTATATGATTGGTGGATTTTACCGCAATGGGCTGAAAGCCCTATACTCCATAGCCCAGGCGGGCGCTCTGGGTATATACGAACATCACCCATCGCCCTGTAAGGGCAAAAGTGCATAGACTATAATGCACAAGACTATATACTTTTGCCCTTACAGGGCGCGTAGATACACACACAAAAAAACCCAGGGCGATGCCCTGGGCTATGGAGTTGTTGGGCTTTCAGCCCGTACCTGTACAAATCTGAGCAAGTTATTTTTTAACGTTACTATAAGCCTTGCAACGGGCATAATCAAAAACGAATTCGGCAAATGGAAAACAGCAATGGCGCGGTGCGCAAGGTGTCGGTTGTGGTGTGTACATACAACGGCGAGCGGTATGTGAGGGAACAGATTGACTCCATCATCAACCAGTCGTACCCCATACACGAGATTATCCTGCAAGACGACAATTCCACCGACGGCACGTTTGCCATACTACGCGACTACGCCGACCGCCACGCAAACATCACGGCGTGGCGCAACGAGGCCGGCAAGGGCATCAACTCCAACTTCTTCTCGGCCATGGCTCGCGCCACTGGCGACTACATAACCCTGGCAGACCAAGACGACGTGTGGGAAAGCGACAAGGTGGCCAACCAGATGGCGGCCCTGCTGCAAGGCGGCGAGGGCAAGCTGCTGTGCTTCGGGCGCACGGTGCCGTTTGCCGAGGGCGGCGTCGAGGTGCGCTGCGACGCGCGCGAGCCTAACCACAGCCTCATCCGCCTGTGCTTCGCCAACGCCATTCCCGGCCACACCATGCTGTTCAGCCGCCGGCTGCTCGACCTTATTCCGCACGACGAGGATTATTTCGCCAACCGCATATACGACGTAATTCTCGCCATCACCGCCGCCGCACACGGCGGCATCGTATATGTTGACAAGAAGCTGGTCAACCAGCGCCGCCACTCTGCCGCCGCCACCTACACCAAGCCCATGGACAACAAATACACCGTGGGCAACATGGTGCGCACGGTGTGGCAGTCGTTCAGCCTCTACTTTGAGCTGAAGCCCGAACTGATGCGCCGCGCACGGCTCAACCTCAACTTCCTTTCGGCCATGGGCGATGGCTGCACCGACTTGCCCAAGGCCAAGCGCATGCTAAGGGCGCAGGCCAAAGGTTCGCTGCCGTGTACACTGTGGCTGTCGCTGTTCTGCCTGCGCCACCAGAGCGAACTGTTCTACACCCGCGAGCGGCGCAGTCTGCGCAACAGCATGCGCGCCCTGCTCTTCCCCGTGTTTTGCTCGGAATATATAAGGTATATGAGCAAAAGGCAAAAGAATAGCCTTTAGTAATGTTCAAAAAACAACTCGACATGTATGGTTGAAAATGCACGTTCGGATAAAACACGAACGTCAGCTGCGTAGTGGGTGCGGTGTCTCACCGCACAATCGTAGGCGAAAGCTTTTGCGACGTGAGACACGTCGCCCACTACACTGCACCATTGTACCAACCGTACAGATGGAAATAACTTGGACATATTTTATATGATTGGTAGATCTTACCACGATGGGCTTTCAGCCCAACGACTCCATAGCCCAGGCTGGCGCCCTGGGTATATACGAAAATAACCCGCCGCCCTGTAAGGGCAAAAGTATATAGACTTAATGCACAAGGCTATATACTTTTGCCCTTACAGGGCGCGTAGATACACACAACCAAAAAACCAGGGCGATGCCCTGGGCTATGGAGTTGTTGGGCTTTCAGCCCGTACATGTACAAATCTGAGCAAGTTGTTTTTTTAACGTTACTTAGGCACTTGCACATACTAACAATTTCCACCACGACTGCACATTAAATCCATGGCAAACACGGCACAAAATGCGCTTACACCAACTGATGTAAGAGCTTACACCAGCTGAAGTAAGAGCTTACACCAGTTGAAGTAAGAGCTTACATCAACTGGTGTAAGCAAACTCTGCAAGGCTTCCGGCACGGATTTCAGCCACAAGCGAGGCAAATTTGCACGGCATTGAGACGCAATTTGGCAGCAAAGCAACGAGGAGGCGTACTGCCCCAATGCGCTCAAAAACACAAGGCTTAGTCCAAACATCCGCCACTAAATATTGTAAAACATTCACCCGTTACAAAAGTTTCACATAACTTTGCAGCATAACTATCCATACGAATGAGTTTAACCCGAATAATAAGCAAGGTGTTTGAGCCACGCCAAAAGGAGCTTGGCAAGCACCTGAACGGCGGCGAGACACTGCAACGGAAAGTGCTCGCCGACTTGCTCGAAGCCGCCAAGGACACCGAATATGGGCGTGAGCACCTGTTCGGAAGCGCAAAAGGATACCAAGACTTCATAAAGAACACGCCGCTGAACACCTACGAGGAGCTGAAGGACGACATCGACCGCATGCGCCACGGCGAGCGCGACATACTGTGGAAAGGCCGCGTGAGGTGGTATGCCAAGTCGTCGGGAACGACCAACGACAAGAGCAAGTTCATCCCCGTGAGCGACGACGGACTGCGCAACATTCACTACAAGGGAGGCACCGACTGCGTCGCCCTCTACCTGCGCAACAACCCCAAGAGCAGGCTGTTTGACGGGCGGAGCCTGATACTTGGCGGCAGCCACTCGCCCAACTACAATGTGGCCGACAGTCTTGTGGGCGACCTCAGCGCAATACTCATCGAAAACATCAACCCTCTGGCCAACATTGTGCGAGTGCCGAAGAAACAGACGGCACTGCTGGCCGACTTCGAGGTGAAGCGCGACCGCATAGCGCGCGAGACGCTGCACAAGAACGTGACCAACATAAGCGGAGTGCCGTCGTGGATGCTGTCGGTGCTGAGCCGCGTGATGGAGCTGTCGGGCAAGCAACACCTTGAGGAGGTGTGGCCCAACCTTGAGGTGTTCTTCCACGGAGGAGTGGCCTTCACCCCCTACCGCAAGCAATACGAGCAACTCATACAGTCGCCTGGCATGCACTACATGGAAACCTACAACGCAAGCGAGGGCTTCTTCGGACTGCAGGACGACCCGGCTGACAAGTCGATGATGCTGATGCTCGACTACGGGGTGTTCTACGAGTTCATACCCATGGACGAGTTCGGAGCCGACAACCCCACCGTGGTGCCACTGTGGGGCGTGGAGACGGGGCGCAACTACGCCATGGTGATATCCACGTCGTGCGGCCTGTGGCGCTACATCATAGGCGACACGGTGTGCTTCACGTCGACCAACCCCTACAAGTTCACCATAACGGGGCGCACCAAGCACTTCATCAACGCCTTTGGCGAGGAGCTTATCGTTGACAACGCCGAGCAGGGACTGGCCTACGCCTGCGCTGAGACGGGCGCGAGCGTGCTCGACTACACCGCCGCCCCCGTGTTTATGGACGGCAAGGGCAAGTGCCGCCACCAGTGGCTCATCGAGTTTGCCAAGGCTCCGGCCGACATGGCCACCTTCGCCAGGCTGCTCGACAAGCGCCTGCAAGAGATAAACAGCGACTACGAGGCCAAACGCTACAAGGACATCACCCTGCAGCCGCTTGAGATTGTGGCCGCGCGCAAGGACCTATTCAACGACTGGCTCAAGGCCAAGGGCAAGCTGGGCGGCCAGCACAAGGTGCCGCGACTGAGCAACAGCCGCGACACGATGGAACAACTGCTAAAGATGAACGCATGAAGACGACGACGCTGCACACGGCGAAAGCCATGGTTGTGGACATGGCAAAGGCCATGGCCCTGTGCCTGCTGGTGGCCATGGTGACGGCGGCATGCGCCCGCATGGGACAGCCCGACGGCGGCTGGTATGACGACACGCCGCCACGCGTGGTGGGATGCACGCCTGCCGACAAGGGCACCAACGTGAAGTCGCACAAGGTGACCATCAACTTCGACGAGTACATCAAGATTGAGGATGCCACCAACAAGGTGACCGTGTCGCCGCCACAGATAGAGGTGCCCGACGTGAAGGCTTCGGGCAAGCGCATAATCGTTGACCTGAAGGACTCGCTGAAGGCCAACACGACCTACACCATAGACTTCTCCGACGCCATATCCGACAACAACGAGAGCAACCCCATGGGCAACTACACCTACAGTTTTGCCACGGGCGACCACATCGACACGCTCGAAGTGTCGGGCTACGTGCTCGACGCGTCAAACCTGGAGCCGGTCAAGGGCATTCTCGTTGGCCTATACAACGACCTGAGCGACACGGCGTTCACCACCAAGCCCATGCTGCGCGTGGCGCGCACCGACAGCCGCGGACGCTTCGTGGTGAAGGGCGTAGCCCCAGGCTACTATCGGGCCTATGCCCTGCAGGACGCCGACGGCGACTACCGCTACGGACAGAAGAGCGAGATGCTGGCCTTCAGCCACGACACGTTCAGTCCGACGTGCAAGCCCGACGTGCGGCAAGACACGATATGGCGCGACACGCTGCGCATCGACTCGATAGTGCGCGTCAACTACATCCACTTCTTCCCCGACAACATCGTCCTGCGGGCGTTCACCGCACAGCAAACCGACCGCTATCTGCTGAAGACCACACGCGAAGCGCCCGAAAAGATAGGCTTCTACTTCAGCCACGGCGACGCCAACCTGCCCACGCTGCGCGGACTCAACTTCGACGCCGACGGCAAGTTCGTCGTGGAGGCGAGCGAAAACCGCGACACCATAACCTACTGGATGAGCGACTCGGCACTGATAAACAACGACACGCTGCGCATAGAGGCATCCTACATGGCCTCCGACACCACGGGAACGCTGGTGGCCAAGGTTGACACGGTGGAGTTTGTTCCAAAAGTGTCGTACGCCAAGAGGCTGAAGGAAAAGGAGAAGGAGCTGGAGAAGTGGCAAAAGGGCATAGAAAAGGCCAAGAAGAAGGGGTTGCCCTACGACTCGGTGATGCCCGTAAAAAGCCTTGAACCAACGCTGAGCGTGCCAGCGGCCATGGCCCCCGACCAAAACATACGCATCACCATGCCCTCGCCACTGGCGCGCTGCGACACGTCGGGCATACACCTATACTCGCGCCACGACTCGCTCTGGTACAACGCGCGCTTCGAGTTCAAGCCCATACCCGGGCGGCTGCGCGAATACATGCTGCGCGCAGAGTGGCGACCGGGAGTGGAGTATAGCCTTGAGGTTGACTCCGCCGCGTTTGAAGACTTGTATGGACTGGTGTCGAAACCCATAAAGAAAGGGGTGATGATACAGGAGGAGGACGTGTTTGCGTCGCTCGCCGTCGAGGTGTCGGGCATCGACAACGACACCGCCGCCGTGGTGGTGCAGCTGATGAGCAACACCGACGCCATGGTGAAGCAGACCACCGTTGACAACGGGTTGGCAGAGTTCTTCTACGTCAATCCAGGCACCTACTATCTCAGGGCGTTCATCGACACCAACGGCAATGGCCTGTGGGACACGGGCGACTACTATGCCGACTTGCAGCCGGAGACGATGTTCTACAATCCAAAGTCGGTGGAGTGCAAGGCCAAGTGGGACCTCACCGTGAGCTGGAACGTGGCCGCCACGCCCACCGAACGCCAAAAGCCGCTGGCCATAACCAAGCAGAAGCCCGACAAGGAGAAGAAGCAGCACAACCGAAACGCCGACAGGGCGCGCAGCCTCGGCATAGAACAGCCAAGGCAATGACAATATTAGGGTATCCAATTTGTTGCCCATTTGTAGTGGGTGCGGTGTCCCACCGCACATCAAGCGACAATGCGGCAGTTGCGACGTGAGACACGTCGCCCACTACTGCCACACCTTCTACAATAGGCACACAAAATTGGACAATCTAAGTGACAACAAAACAACCAAAGCAACAGAGGAGGAGACGAATGATGAGAAAGAGAGTTTTAGCCATAGCGATGCTCGTGGCGATGACCGCGACGATGGCCATGGCACAGTGCGGAATAAAGAACACGGCATTCAAGTCGGGCGAGTTTCTGTACTACGACTTGTACTTCAACTGGAAGTTCGTGTGGGTAAAGGTAGGCACGGCCTCGATGAGCACCGTGACCTCGCGCTACGACGGCCAGCAAGCCTATCGCACAAGTCTGATAACGCGCGGCAACAACAAGCTCGACAAGTTCTTCACCATGCGCGACACGCTGCTGTCGTACTGCTCCGAAAACATCTCGCCGCTATACTTCAGAAAAGGAGCGCGCGAGGGCGACCGCTACTATGTTGACGAGCTGTGGTACAGCTATCCCAAGGGCAACTGCCACCTGCGCCAGCACCGCATAGAGAACGACGGAAGCCACAAGTGGAAACAGTCGGAATACCGCGACTGCGTGTACGACATGATGAGCATATTCCTGAGGGCGCGCAACTTCGATGCCGCCAACATGAAGGTGGGCGACAACATACCCCTGCCCATAAGCGACGCCAAGCACCTGTCGAACTCGTGGCTCAAGTATAAGGGCAAGGAGAACTTCAAGGTGGAGGGCAGCAACGAGAAGTTCCGCTGCCTGGTGTTCTCGTTCTTCGAGCGCGAGGACGGCAAGAACCACGAGCTGCTGCGCTTCTACGTGACCGACGACGCCAACCACATACCCGTGCGCCTCGACATGTTCCTAAGCTTCGGCTCGGCCAAGGCATTCCTGCGCGGCTACAAGGGCGTGCGCAACCCCATGACGGCACGGCTCAACTAAACATATCCCACATACGACGACCGCATTTAAGACAAGGAAGCCGTCCAAACGGTTTCCTTGTCTTAAATGCGGCCACTTAGTCTTTTAGGCAACTTATAGGAACAACCCACACCTCATCTTCTCGTTGATAAGCGTATGAGCCAATTCCGATTAATACCATCATAAATGAAGGTGATTTCATTTTAGTAGTGTCAATCTTGGAGGCAAGTCGCTTTAGAGAGGAAGCTCCTTCTTCTATCAGATTGTCACCGCCTAGTTTGATTTCTATAAGCCCATAATCTCCATTTCGAAGATGTACGACAGCATCGCATTCCAATCCATTTTTGTCCCGATAGTGATATACTGTTCCACTGAGTGCATCTGCATAAACTCGCAAATCTCTTACACACATGGTTTCGAATAACAATCCAAATGTCTCCAAATCATTAATGAGGTCTTTAGGCCCTATGCCTAGAGCTGCAACCGCAATAGATGGATCGACAAAGTATCGGGTAAAAGATGTACGGATAGCGGTTTTGGAACGTAAGTTGGGATTCCATGCAGGCATATCCTCTATGACGAATATCTTTTCCAAAGCTTTGATGTACGAACCTATCGTGTCGTCATCCACACTCATGGCATCATTGACTTTCACGTCTTCCTTTATCTTGCTGATGGATGTTTGTGAACCTTGGAAGCGAGCGTACGAGCGCATGAGCCGTTTGGTTCGTTCGGCATCTCTGGAAGTATCATCCACTCTTGATATGTCGATGTTTACGACTGCATCATAATAGTCGAAAGCCCGTTCCAAGGCAATGTCTTTATCTTGCAATGTCGCTTTTGGCCATCCTCCTCTACATACGAGGTAGGCGATGTCATCGATACTCTTTTCCTCACATATTGCAACTTTAGCTTTTCCGAGGAAAAGGTCGTTGAGACTGATAGAGCCTTGTGAATCTTCCGACTCCCACAGGCTCATAGGGCGCATCTTGATTCTGGCAAAGCGGCCTGTGCCGCTATGCCACATCTCATCTGTCTTGACAGGTACAGCAGAGCCTGTCAAGATGAATTGTCCTTCTTCGTCTCTGTGGTCAACCTCAAAACGGATGGTATCCCATAAACTTGGTGCTAATTGCCATTCGTCTATTAGCCTTGGAGAGGCTCCGTCCAATAGGCTTTGAGGGCTCATCTTGGCAAGCTGCATATACATGCCGCTCTTCTTCGGGTCGTTCATATAGATGATGCTTTTGGCTTTTACCTCTGCGGTAGTCGTCTTTCCGCACCATTTGGGACCTTCGATAAGTATGGCTCCCATGCCTTTGAGCTTTCTTTCGATGATATAATCGACGATTCTATGCTTGTATTGCTTCATACCATTTATTCTTTTTGCTGTCAAAAGTAGCATAAATATCTGGAACTCAAAAAACCTTTTAAAGCCTTTTTATGCGTAATTCGGTAATTTGGCCAAGTTTCATTCGGTAATTTGACCAAGTTTCATTCGGTAATTTGGCCGGGGTTTGTTCGGTATTTTGGTCGAAATACTAGTTTCAGGCGGGTTCTATAAATTACCTTTGATGGATTTTTGAATTTTAGCCGAGCAGATTTCGCTTTCTTTCTGAAAGAGCATAGCGGGCTATGCGACTGAAGAAGAAAGTGAAATTTGCCGGATAAAATCAAAAAGACACAAAGAGCCTCCGTCTATAATGGAAGTATAACATGGCGTGGAATTTATAGAACACGCCTTTAACCTACGAATTTACTCGTTTTATGTTGTTGTAAATAAAGGTAAAAAGCGTAAGGGTGGTGAAAACTTTCACAACCAAATCATTGACGTTTGAAAACAAATAGTTACATTTGCAATGTCCGCCTCATACTGAAAGCCATAACGGGGCAGAGGATGGACGGATTTATACACGACAAGCCATAACTGTCGCTTTGTTTTTGACGATAGAAGAACTTAGCAACCTCTTAACTGTTTGTCAAGAGCAAATGAATATGAAGCGTAAGTTTACCATATGAACATGCAGAAATACATTGCCGACGAGCGCCGCTACGACGGCGCGATGGAGTACAAGCGGTGTGGCAACAGCGGAGTGCTGCTGCCGCGCGTGAGCCTTGGCTTCTGGCACAACTTCGGAGGCGTTGACGACTACAGCCGTTGCAAGACCATAGCACGCTACGCCTTCGACCACGGAATAACCCACTTCGACCTTGCCAACAACTACGGCCCACCCTACGGCAGCGCCGAGGAGACGCTGGGACGGCTGATGGACGAGGACTTCCGCCCATACCGCGACGAACTGTTCATAAGCTCAAAGGCCGGCTACGACATGTGGCCCGGGCCATACGGCAACTGGGGTTCGCGCAAATATCTCATGGCGAGCCTCGACCAGAGCCTCAGCCGAATGAAAATCGACTATGTTGACCTGTTCTACAGCCACCGCTACGACCCCGACACGCCGCTGGAGGAGACGCTGCAGGCGCTTGTTGACATCGTGCGCGCCGGAAAGGCCCTCTACGTGGGCATCTCGCGCTGGCCGCTCCATGCGCTGAAGGTGGCCATACCCTATCTCAGGGAGCGCGACGTGCCACTGCTGATATACCAAGGACGGCTCAACCTGATAGACCGCGCCCCCGTTGACGAGGGCATCATCGACGAGTGCGTGCGCGAAGGTGTGGGCTTCATATCGTTCTCGCCGCTGGCGCAAGGTCTGCTCACCGACCGCTACCTCAACGGGATACCCGACGACAGCCGAATGTCGAAGGCCAAGTTTCTGCGCCCGGAAATGCTCACGCCCGAACTGCTCGCACAGTTGCGCCAGTGGAACGCACAGGCCGAAAGCCGTGGCGAAACGCTCGCCGAAATGGCTCTGGCGTGGATATTGCAGCACCGTGGCGTCACGTCGGTGCTGATTGGCGCAAGCAGCACCGAGCAGTTGCAGAAAAACCTGAAGTGCATCAACGCCGAACCTCTTGGCGAGGCTCTGTAACATACTTGCGACAAGGGAAGCGCATAGGAAGCATGGTGGCTCGCCATACTTCCTATGCGCTTCCCTTTGTATGTTTCACTGTGCAGTTGATCTTTAGTAATGTTCATTCCTAATTTCCAATTCCCCATTCCCCACATATATAAAAAATAATGTGTGGCCAAAGGCTATGTGGATTAATCTTTGTACCTTTGCACCCGATTTTTAAGCAGATTTTTTAAGGTAATCAGGAAATGCAAAACATCAGAAACATCGCCATCATCGCCCACGTTGACCACGGAAAGACAACACTCGTGGACAAGATGATGCTGGCCGGCAACCTCTTCAGAGAGGGACAAGACCTCAGCAACCAAGTGTTGGACAACAACGACCTGGAGCGCGAGCGAGGCATAACGATACTCTCGAAGAACGTGTCGATAAACTGGAAGGGCGTGAAGATAAACATCATCGACACCCCGGGCCACTCCGACTTCGGAGGCGAGGTGGAGCGCGTGCTCAACATGGCCGACGGATGCCTGCTTCTGGTGGACGCCTTCGAGGGACCGATGCCGCAGACGCGCTTCGTGCTGCAGAAGGCGTTGCAGATAGGACTGAAGCCCATCGTGGTGGTCAACAAGGTTGACAAGCCCAACTGCCGCCCCGAAGAGGTGTATGAGATGGTGTTCGACCTGATGTTCTCGCTCAACGCCACCGAAGACCAGCTCGACTTCCCCGTGGTGTATGGCTCGGCCAAGAACGGATGGATGAGCGAGGACTACAAGAAGCCCACAACCGACATAACATACCTGCTCGACAAGATAGTGGAGGTGATACCCGAGCCGAAGATGATAGAGGGCACGCCGCAGATGCTCATCACGTCGCTCGACTACTCAAGCTACACTGGCCGCATCGCCGTGGGACGCGTACACCGCGGCACTCTGACCGACGGCATGAACGTGACCATAGCACACCGCGACGGATCGATGGAGAAGACCAAGATAAAGGAGCTGCACACATTCGAGGGCATGGGCCACAAGAAGACTCCCGAGGTGAAGAGCGGCGACATCTGCGCCGTGATAGGACTGGAGAACTTCGAGATTGGCGACACCATCTGCGACTTCGAGAACCCCGAGGCTCTGCCGCCGATAGCCATCGACGAGCCTACCATGAGCATGCTCTTCACCATCAACGACTCGCCGTTCTTCGGCAAGGAGGGCAAGTTCGTGACCAGCCGCCACATCAACGACCGTCTGCAAAAGGAGCTTGAGAAGAACCTGGCCCTGCGCGTAAGGCAGTTTGAGGACAACACCGACAAGTGGATAGTAAGCGGACGCGGAGTGCTGCACCTCTCGGTGCTCATCGAGACGATGCGCCGCGAGGGCTACGAGCTTCAGGTGGGCCAGCCGCAAGTTATATACAAGGAGATTGACGGCGTGAAGTGCGAGCCTATCGAGGAGCTTACCATAAACGTGCCCGAGGAGTTTGCCTCGAAGATGATCGACATGGTGACGCGCCGCAAGGGCGACATGACGTCGATGGTGAACCTTGGCGAGCGCGTTGACATCGAGTTTGAGATACCCTCGCGCGGCATCATCGGCCTGCGCACCAACGTGCTCACGGCAAGCCAGGGCGAGGCCATCATGGCTCACCGCTTCAAGGAGTACCAGCCTTACAAGGGCGACATCGCCCGCCGCACCAACGGATCGATGATTGCCATGGAGAACGGCACGGCCTTTGCCTACTCGATAGACAAGCTGCAGGACCGCGGCAAGTTCTTCATCGACCCGGGCGACGAGGTTTACGGCGGCGAGGTGGTTGGCGAGCACGTACACGACAACGACCTCGTGGTGAACGTAACCAAGGCCAAGCAGCTAACCAACACGCGTGCCAGCGGATCGGACGACAAGGCGCGCATCGTGCCACGCACGGTGCTCTCGCTTGAGGAGGCTCTGGAATACATCAAGGAGGACGAGATGGTGGAGGTTACTCCCAAGAGCATGCGCATGCGCAAGATCATCCTCGACCACAACGAGCGCAAGAAGAACGCAAAGGGATAACACCCAGAGATGTTTGAACGGTTTTTGAACAAATTACTTTCTGTGTGGTGATAAAAGGACTAACGAATGTTAATATTCCATGTATGTGCGATA
>CAVKUV010000022.1:0-38272 GCA_963659505.1 Lachnospiraceae bacterium | reverse complement strand
CTTCACGTGGGGTTACTGAGATTCAGCCTCTTCGAGGCTATGCCAAGCACTGTACCTTTATATGGGCAGACCCTGCCCACGCATTTAACGGAAGGACCTTTTTTGTGTTTGCCCCTTATGCCAAGGGCGTGGACAAAGCCTTCGCAGCGAACGAATGGCATAGGGATCTGCTCGTTTCAAACACATTGAATATATGGGGCCGATGGCGTGGAATAACCTGCCGAAGGGTGCGCAAAGCTTGCTTACACCAATTGAAGTAAGCTCTTACTTCAGTTGGTGTAAGAGCTTACTTCAGCTGGAGTAAGAGCTTACAGCAGTTGGTGTAAGCCAATAAAAGCACTGAAGCAAACCTTCTCTATTCGGCATCCGCCGCGAGTTTCAGCCCAAGCAACGGCGACAATGCGCCCACGACAAGCAGATGGAAGCGCATAGGAGGTACGCCGCCTCGGCGTACCATTCAACCACGTGAAGCCAACAAAGCAAACTTAGTAGGCGCTGCGTCTCGCTGCGCCCGTGGAAGAAGAACATTGGATTATGGCGTGTCCAGTTTGATGTTACTCTTGTGTAGTGGGTGCGGTGTCCCACCGCACGCCAAACGGCAGTTGCGACGTGAGACACGTCGCCCACTACTTGCTCACCACCACAATGGTAACAATAAGCTGGACACCCAAAAAAAATACCGCCGAAAGGCTAAACCGCCTTTCGGCAAACAATGAGGGCGTGGGTGCCGTCGGCGAGCGTGGTGGCGAAGATGTAGGTGTCGCCGCCGTCGGCAAGGCGCAGCTTGCGCCGCAGCGTGGCCACGTCGGAGGGGAAGTTGCGCGTGGTTATGTTGGCCTTGGCTATGCCAGCGAGGGCAGAGCGCAGCTCCTTCTTGTTCATCGTGGTGACGCGTTCAACCACAAAACCGCGTCCAGGAAAGCCACATGCGGGCTTGTCGGCCACGAAAAGATGGCTGTTGGCACTTATCTGCTCCATGCCGAAACGAGCCTCCAGAGCCGAAAAGCACCCGGCCTTCATCACCGACGCGTCGGGTTCGTAGAGGTGCAGGGTGGCACCGCCGTAGCCCACCATCTGCGAGAGTCGCCCCATGTCAAGGCCAAGGCCACGCGAGGGGGCGCACAGACCGTCGGCGGCGCAGGGCGAGTCGGCCTCGACGGTGAACACCGAGCCGCCATTGGCGCAGCACAATCGCTCAACGCCACGCCCGGCGTGCGACAGCACGAGCAGCAACTCCTTGCACTCGCCACCCTCCGACACGATGTGTACCTCGCTCACCTTGCCGTCCATGTCGGCCACGGCCTTGCGCCAGTCGAGCATGGGCGACAGCTTCACCATGGTGTAGTCGCTCTTGGCGAGCAGCAAACTGCACAGCTGGGCCACGTCAGGTTCGCAGTCGGCAATGGCGAAGGTGCGTCCGCCTGTGGCCGAACGGCGCGCAGGGTCAACGTATATGAGCGACACGGGCTGCATGGCGCGCAGATGCTCAACACCGTCGCCACACACCACAGTGGCGTGGGCAAGACCGAGAACGCCGAAGTTGTGGCGGGCCACGCCGCACAGGTGCTCCTGGCGCTCAACGTAGGTGGCCTTGCGGAAGCCACGGGCAAGGAACGAGAAGTCCACGCCGAAGCCGCCCGTGAGGTCGGCCATCGACTCGCCACAGGGCAAGAGCCGCCGGGCTATGCCTGCCTTGTATGTGGCCGCCACCTCGCCGGAGCACTGCTCCATCGACAGGTGGGGCGGATAGAGCAGTCCGTCGGTGGCCGCCCACGACGGCAACTTGCGCCGCGCCGTCTGCCGTCCGGCTATCTGGTCGAGGGCGAAGTGCATGTCAACGCCCTCGCCATGGGCGCACAGGGCGAGCGAGCGCACGTCGTCGCCCGCGTGCTTGGCTATGAAGTCGAGTGTCTGTTGGTTTGCTTCCATGTTTTTCCCTTATGGTTTGCGGTGTTAAGTAATGGTGATACGCCTCGCCAAGGCATTGTCTCACCCTTGCTGTTGCTGCCGCTTCTGACGCAACGAACGGCGGAAGAAGGCGTAGTAGAGCACTCCGGCGCACGTGAGGCACACGGGGAAGGCCGCCCAAACGCCCACAAGCCCCAGGCCAAGGTGTATGCCAAGGAGCCAACTGAGGGGCAGTGAGACGATGAAATAGGAGAAGAAGGCTATCCATATCATGGGTTTCACGTAGGCTATGCCGCGCAGGGCGTTGGCGAAGGTGCATTGCAGACCGTCGCCAAACTGGTAGATGATGAGCAGCAATATGGTTTGGCTGACGAGCTGGCGCACGTCATCGCTATCGGTGAAGAGGGTGCCGATGTGGCCGCGCAGCATGAATATCGGCACCGCCACCACCACGGCCACGAGCAGGATGAGGTGGAAACCGGCATTGGCGGTCGCGCCCACGGCGCGCAGGTCGCGCTGGCCGAGGAAGTAGCTCACGCGCACCGACACGGCGGCGGCCATGCCGTAGTAGACCATGTAGAACAGTTGCGACACGGTGAGCATCACCTGGTGGGCGGCCAAGGCCGTGGTGCCTATCCACCCCACGAGTATCGCCGTGAGCGAGAAGGCGGCCGTCTCCATGCCCATCTGCAAGGCCACGGGCCACGCTATGGAGTTGACGTGGCGGAAGTCGGCCTTGTTGACGCTGCCCGACAAGAATGATTGGCGATAGGCTCCGTAGCTGCGACTGACGAAGAACACGCCCACAAGGGCGAGGCACATCGCCACGCGCGACAGGAGCGTTGACACGCCGGCGCCAAGCAGACCGAGTTCGGGCAGGCCCAGCGCACCGTAGATGAGCAGATAGTTGCCGATGATGTTGAGCGCGTTGCCGCCAATGAGCACATACATCGGCACCTTGGTGTGGCCAATGCCGTCGTAGAACTGCTTGAAGCAGTTGAACACGCACACGAAGGGCAGCGAGGCCACGCTGACAAGCCAATAGGGGCGCATCAGCGGAAGCAGCTCCTCGGGCTGGCCAAGGCGGCCAAGGTTGGCATAGATGGCCATGAGCACGGCCACGACGATGGCGGCGAGCATGAGGTTGGCGGCAAGTCCGTTGCGCACCACCACGCCTATGCGTCCCTTGTCGCCACGCCCGTGCAGCTGGCCCACGATGGGCGTGAGACCATAGGAGAAGCCCAGGGCGAACACGATGAACAGCATGAGGAGGGTGTTGACGAAGCTGGCGGCGGCAAGCTCGGCCATGCTGTGGTGGCCAACCATGAGGGTGTCGGCGAAACCGAGCACGATGGTGCCAAGCTGACCCACGACGATGGGCAGTCCCAAGGACGTGAGCGACCGGTAGTGGTCTTGGTAGCGGCTGATGAATGTTTGCATAGGTGGATGCAAAGGTAGCTAAAAAACCACTCTATGCGAAAGGCGAAGAAACGAAAAAGGCCGCGCCCCACACCTTGCGGTGCGCAGCGCGGCCAGTAGAATTAGCTAATCGGCTATGTCCAAAGAATTATGCAATCTCTATGCGGCGGCCTTTTGGCTCTTCCTTCTTCTCGACCTTGGGCAGGTCAATGGTGAGCACACCGTCGTTGACGCGTGCGGCAATCTTGCCTTTCTCAACGTCGTCTGGCAGTATCAGCGTCTGCTCAAACTTGCTGTAAGAGAACTCGCGGCGCAGGTAGTGCTCCTTCTTGTTGTCGTCGTTGGCGGTCTGCTTGCACTCCATCTTTATGTGCAGGTTGCCGTCGTGGTCGATGTCAACGTTGAAGTCGTCTTTCTTCAGTCCGGGTGCCGCTACCTCCACGGTGTAGTCCTTTGCGGTCTCCTTCACGTTGATGGCAGGTGCCGTGGCGTTGGTGCGTGGCATGAAGTCGGTGTCAAAAAAGTCGTTGAACACTTCCGGCATCCATAAGTTTCTGTTCATTACTGGTAACATTTCTCAATCCTCCTGTTTCTATTTGTTTGTTTTGT
This sequence comes from Lachnospiraceae bacterium, assembly GCA_963659505.1. Taxonomy (GTDB): domain Bacteria; phylum Bacteroidota; class Bacteroidia; order Bacteroidales; family Bacteroidaceae; genus Prevotella. The sequence continues at coordinate 34,336 of CAVKUV010000022.1, read as the reverse complement.
TGTTTCGTTTGCGCCTCTGCCTCGCCTGTCCTTTCGGACTTCGAGGCTTTGGCCTCCGCTTGCTTTCGCTTGCGGCGTTCACCCATGGATATGCAATTGGCGTACCAATGCCGCAGGCAACGCCAATTTGACATAAATAGTTGACAAACAGACAGTAATGGTTAAATCTTTTAATCATTGCCGCCGCATTTTGGCAGTGTTTTTAATACGTTTTTGCACAAGTCTCCTATGGGTAATTTCGGAGTATGCCGCGCCCTGAAAGGGCAACTGCACATAGCCCAGGGCAACACCCTGGGTAGTAGGCAGAAAGGTAACTTGCGCCCTGAAAGGGCAACTACATGAAACAAATAATGCCACATCCTTCCAAATCAAGTTTACCTTCATGCAGCTGCCCTTTCAGGGCGCAAGTTAGAATAAAACTTCTGAAACCCAGGGCGTTGCCCTGGGCTATGTGCAGCTGCCCTTTCAGGGCGCAGCATACGCCGAAGCAACTGCGCAATTACAATAATCTTCCCAAAAGTAAGCAAGTCAAACAGGACACCCTATTTGCAAAAGTATAATAGACTATTAAATTCTTCACTCTTCGTTCTTCACTCAAATTAAATTCTTCATTCTTCACTCTTCGTTCTTCATTAAAGAAAAAACCGGGGCGCACAGCCATGATGGCAGTGCGCCCCGTTGCGCTTTTAGTTATGTATTCGAGCATGTGTGGCAAAGCCGCCGCTGGGACGGGCTTTTGCCAAAGGCTTAGTCTTCGTCGTCGAAGCCCCAAACGCCGCCGTCGTTGCCTTTGGCGAGGTCTACATTGGTGCCTTCAACATAGTCGCCATAGGCGTTTATCGTCAACCCGTCGCCCGAGGCGGAGAGCAGGTTCTGTTCCAACATTACGTCGAGTGCCGTTGTCTGCGGCTTGATATAGTTCTTTTTCATATCGCTTATCGTTTGTTGTTTGTTTCCTAATTGCTTTGGTGAGTGGGAAGGCGCGGTGTTGCTGTACGCCCTCCCACGCACACTGTTTTATATGAGATTGGATGGGTTACTTGATGATTACCTTCTTGCCGTCCTTGATGTAGAGACCCTTGGTGGGGTTGGCCACGCGCACGCCGCTGATGGTGTAGTATGCGCCGTTGGCTGCGTCGGCAGACTGGATGGAAGTTATGCCAGTGGTCTCGCCGCCGAACGACATAACCACGCCCTTAGCCTCGCTGGCGCCAACCAAATCCTCGGTTGTGTGAAGATAAGCCTTGCCGGGTACCAACACGTGGTCGGCTGAGAGGCGATAGAAGCCCACGCCGTTTGCGCCGTTGGAGAAGATGTAGTTGTAGGAGCCTGTGGTGGAAGCGGCAACCGTGGTGGGTTCCTCTGTAACGCCAACAAGCAGATTGGTCTCGATGGCTGTGGCGCTCTCTGCATAGGGAACATTAACAAAGGCTGAGCCACCCGACACGCTCTTCACAATGATACCTGTGCCGGCAGGAACCTGAGTAACCTTGGTCATGCTAACAACATTGCCCTTGTATGAAGTGGCAACGTATGCCTCAACGTCGGTAACCTCGCTGAAGTCGAGAGCCTTTGAACTGCAATAAGAAGCAAGACCAGCGTCGGAAACGGCAACTGTGGCCACTGAGGGAGTGAACGTCATGCTGTAGATGCGCACGTCGGCACCCGTCTCGTCGGCTACGTTATAGCCCGTTATCACCACTTCGCCAGCTTCTACGGCATACTCTGCCGTGGCGGCATTCTTGCTGGCACCAGAAGCGCCAGCCTCGCAAGCCACATTGTCATTTATCTTAACCGAACGGTTTTGGCCACTGCCTGTATTGCTGAACGACACCTTAACCGTACCAGGCACAGTTGTGACGAAACGAATGGTGCGGCCCTGCCAGCAAGTGTTGCTCTTGCGGAAGAAATACGTGCCTTGTGCGGCGAGGGCTGCATAGTTGAAACCATCGGCGAAGCCGCTTGCATTGGCCATGCACACCATCTCGCTGGGACGGGGAGACTTGATATCGCTAGAGCCGGCCTTGGTGAAGTCCCACGACTGTGCTTCACTAACACTGGCAACCTCAACAACGGCTGCGGTGCTGCTATAGGTGAAAGGCACTGTGGCAAGTGTGGTCTCGCCAGAAGCGAATGTTACGGTGGCTGAAGTGCTGGCCACGTCGATGTCAGACTGGTAGCTTACGGTTATGGTCTGCGCCTCACCGTCGGTAAGGGTAAGCTCGGTGGGAGTCACTGTGAGTCCATCCACCTCGGGTATCGTGACGGTTACGGGGTCGGTAATGTTGTAGCCCGTTATCTTTATCACCTGACTGGCGATGTCGGCCTTGTCGGCAACAAGAGCGAACGACTCCACGTCAACCGTGGCACCTGCGCTCTTGTCCACGCCAAGACTCACAGTGTAGGTGTCGTCGCCAATGGTGGTGGTTGCGGTGTAGGCATCGGTTCCCTTGGTGGCCACAACGGTCTCGTCGTCGGTAGTGGTGGAGGTGGTGTTGTCGTCGTAGGTGGTTGTGGTAGTCTTGGTGAACACTACCGAGGGTGCATCAAGATACTTGTCGGCAAGCGTCAGGCTCTTTGTCGTCACCAGCGTGTTGAGGTTGTCGTCAGAAATGGCAGTGCCATTCACAGCCACACCCGTCAACGTTGTTGTCGTTGAAGCCACGGTCTTGTCGGCAACAAGGTCGCCAGTGACGGTAAGATTGAGGGGAACAATGTATTTGGAACTTGTACCATAATAATAATATAAACGAACATATACAGTTCCCTTCAAAACGACATCTGTCGTTGGGGTAACTGTAGCCTCCATATTTGTTGCACCATTTGTTTTGTAATTGGTTATAACCTTATCCTGTGATGTGTATATGTCATTCGAGCCATCGCTAACAACAAGTTTATATGTAAAGCACTCGCTAGTGGCAACTTTTGCATACAGTTGGCTAACTGTCAGCTTATATCCGTCGGCTATTTCAATCTTAAATCCAGCATAACAAGTCTCGTCATAGGTAGTTGGGACAGTCCCTGATGCATTTTTGTTGCGGTAGCATGTAGCATTAATCGTTGCGCTTGCGGCTTTATAATTAACACTTTTCCCCGTTCCTGTAGCTCCTGTTCCGTCACTCAAAGTAACAACAGCAGTAGGGTCATTAGACACAATCGTGTATTCCGTAGGGGTTGACGAAAACTCAAGCGTTCGTCCAAGCGTCACTTCGTCGGCCTGCACTGCACTATACGAGCAGAATGCAGCCGCTAAAAGAGTTAGCAGTTTTCTCATTTTTCTATTAAGTTTGGTTAGTATTTAATTGAATTGTTTACGTCTTCGCTAAAGACTATGCGGTGCAAATGTAGTAAAAAGGCTTGCCATCACCCCCCCCCGATAGGTTAAACTATGTGAAAAAAAACAGACGTTTACGGACATTTGTGCTATCTAATTCAACAAAACGGGACAAAGCAGCCATTCATTTTGCACCGCAACATGGCAAAACGGGAGGCTACGGGTTGATAAATGGCAGACGACAGAAAAGCGGGAGGCGCACCACACCCGACACGCCTCCCGCACATTTGTGTTTTCAAAAAGTATTATGGTTAGCGACTCTGCATGAGCTTGCCACCACTGATGTAGAGACCCTTTCGGGGCTTGAGTATGCGGCGGCCATCGAGAGAATAGCAGTCGGAGGCCGAAGCATCGCTGGCGCGCACAGCACTGATGGACGACGGCACGCCACCCACCGCCATCTTCATGGCGTTGACAACCTGACCATCGCCGTCGGTGAGCAACACTATCACACCCATGTGCGACGGCACAAGCACACCGTCGGGCACGGCGATGGAACAACTGTAGCCGATGGGCTGGCGCGCACTGACGGCAGACGGCACACTGCCCTCGACACCACTGAAGTCGTCATAGAAGCCACGGGCGACACCGTTGAAGTACATCTGATCAGAAGGGATGGTCGCCGGGAGGTTCTCGTAGCCGCCCATCTCGCCATGCGCACCGCCGGCATAGGCGTTGCTCTGGTCGTAGCGGCTGTCGCCCGGACAGTGTACGCTATCCTCGACGAGCACAAAGGCCAGCCGGTAGTCGGCGGCGGAGTGGATGTCGGCAAACCACAGGGTGGTGTTCACGTCGATGAGTCCTGTGGCATCGTTGAGCGTGGCGTCGGCATCGATGCCAGCCACGGGGTCGTCTTGCACGAGAGCCTTGAAATAGGCTTCGACCATCGCCGGGCGCGGGTCGAACACGCAAAGGCTGTTGCGGTTCATCATGACCGAGGGATAGCCGCTGGGACTATACACCTGGTGGATGGCCGAAGCGTAGTCGTCGCAAGCCATGACATCGCTGCAATGCACGGCCACGCCTACAAAGTTGTCGGGATACTTGCGGCTCATGGAGTCGAGAGCCACCATGCCCTTGGGGCAATACTGGCACCAGGTGCCTGTATAGTCTTCGGCGAGCACGCCCTTGACAAGACACGCGACGCTGTCGCTGACGGCACTGGTGCTGCCGTCGGCCTGGGCGGTGATGGTGTAGCGGAGCGTCTGGTTGCGGTCAACTATGGGGCGATGGGCAAGCGAGAGCGTGAGCGGACTGCCGGCAACGACGAGCGTGTCGAACGTCTGGGTGAACCGCTCGCCATCGCAGTCGAGAGTGAGGGTGAAGTGGCTGACGGGGTCGCCCGATGCCGACACCGTGGCCTGAAGTTCGACAGGACCACGGAAGTGGCTGACGCGCGGTGTGGCACTCTTGACCGACAAGCGCGGCTCCACTCCAGCCTTAATGTCGTCAATGTAGAGGCAGCTGCAATTGGTGGAACGGTTGACGAAGGCCACCCACACCTGTTGGCCATAATAGGCGGCAAGACTGACGCTGTGGGCAGTCCAGGCGGACTGCTCGGCAGTGGTCTCGAAGAGAGGCGTGGCGTCGAAGTCGGCGGGACGGTTGCCACGGGTGGACACCAGCACGGCATAGCCGTCGCGATAGAGCGCATCGGAAGCCTTGGCGCGCCACGACAGGGCGGCTTGGGCATCGGCCACGCGGAAGGCTGGAGTGACAAGCCAGTCGTCGCTGGTGCCGGCATTCTTATACCACGAGGTGCTGCAAGCCACATGGTTGTCGCCGTCGGCAAGGCTTATCCAGGGGGTGCCCACGGCAAAGCCAAGCATCTGCATATCGACCGACGGGGGCAGCGAGTCGCAGTCGTAGAGGGCGTAGCCGCTGGGTATGCCGCCCTCGAAGTCTTCGTCGATGTAGAGGCTCTGCGCCTGAGCCGAGGCCGCACACATGATGGTGGCAGCGGCCATTAGAAGGGTTTGCTTTTTCATTGTTGCTCGTTTTCGTTTGTGGTGGTCATGTATGGCGGTGGTTGTAGAAACCGCCACTGAAAGGATATGAAGTTAGAGCCAGTTATTTCTTTCCGCTGGCTCTAACTTCAAGTTAGGCAGTCCAATTTGTTGTCAGCTTTGTAGTGGGTGCGGTGTCTCACCGCACACCAAGCGGCAATACGGTAGTGGGCGACGTGAGACGCGTCGCCCACTATGCGGCATTCCACTACGGTAACAGTACTGTTAGAAGAATTACTTGCACAACACTTTCTTCACACTTCCGTCGGCATACTTGACAAGCAGGAGTCCCTTGGCACTGCCGTCGGCGCGGCGCCCGTCGAGAGTGTAGCGTGCCACTTCAGCCGGTGCAGTCGCAGAGGGCAGCATCTGCATGCCTGTGGACTCGCCGTCGAGGCTCACGAGTTCGCGCTCGGAACGTTCAGACCATGCGGTGTCGAAGTAGCGCTTGTAGATGGAGTAGACGGCATAGGCATAGGAGTGATTGTCACGATAGGACAGTCCGCTGAAGCGGTGGCTGGTGGCGTCGTTGCCATCCTCGCTCGCCGTTGCTATCAGTTCGTAGACCTTGTCGCCGGGCTGGAGCGACTGCGTCACCTGGATGTCGGAGATGAAGAAGGCGGTGTTGTTGACCGTCTCAAACACGAGTATGTCGTCAAGCTGACCTCCGGTCACGTCGGCCTCGAATGTCTGGTAGTTCTTCGTCAGCGGGCAGTAGAAGCCTCGGTTGCCCTTGGAGGTGTAGACGGCAAGGTACTCGCCCGACTCGTATTGTCCGCAAGCGGTGATCTTGACGTGGAACTTGCCGCCGCCATTGCTCAGCGTAAGCTCCGGACTCTGTATCTGTCCGCCATAGTTAAGCTCGGAAAGGCCGATGCCGCCAATGGCTCCGTCGGCATAGCCGCAGAGATAGCCATACCAGCCCATGCGACTGGTGAGGTTGTCGAGACTGGCCAGACTGAGGTTGTAGAACGAATAGGGACTCTCGGGAGTGTAGGGCGAACCGTTGAGCTTGTCGAAGCTCTCGGAAAGCACCACAAAGCTGTCGATGGCCTCGGGGGCGGTGTACACGTCGTAGTTCTCAACAGAATAGGAAGTGGCCTTGGGCGCAGCCTCCCACTGTGCGGTATAGCCACCGCGCCTGTCGATGTCGGCGGCCGCCTTGATATGGGGCGCAGCCACGCCAAAGGCATCCTGGCACTGCGTGGGGCCGTCGGAAACGACACCCGTCTCGGTGTTCTTGGCGCGCACATAATAGTAGTAGTCGGCGTATGGGTCGAGTCCGGTGAGCACATACGACGTGGTGTCGAGAGCCTTGTCGGTGAAGAGATACTCATTGGTTGTGGGCGACAGCGTTGACCACTTCACGTCGGTGAGGCCAAGGGTCATGCCCTCGGGCATATCGTCGATGCGCAGACGGAAGCTGGTGTAGTTGCCGGCCACGTCTTCGGTGAGGTTGTACAAGTGGCGCATCTTGTTGCCCCAACTGCCATAGTAGTAGCTGGGATAGAGATAGCCCTCGTTGTGCCACTTGTAGCCGTCCCAGCCCTCAAGATAGACGCATCCGTCGATGTCCTCAAGGTCGGCTGGCATGGAAGCCTCCACCAGCGAGAACGAGAGCGTGAGCAGTTTGCCGCCGTTGTCGGGCAACTGGATGGTGTCGCCGTTCTGGAGCAGGAGGGCTGAGTTGACAGCCGAGTCGGTGTTCTGGTAGAGCGTAGGCTCGCTGCCTGCGGTGCCGCTATAGAGCCATCCGTCGGGCAAGCGGTCGTCGAAGAGTTCGCTGAAGTCGGTGGCGTAGGCTATGGAATCCTCGTCGGAGGTTGGCACCTGCTTGTAGACAGTGAGCAGATACTGGTCGGCGGCGCCCACGGCCTGCCAGTTGGCGGTGAAGCCATCGTAGGTGAAGTTGGTTGGAGCGAGCAGCTTCGGCTCGGCCACATGGTTGTTCTCGCGAGTCACCTGAACGTCGTCGATGAGCACATAGTCGTAGCTGTTGAACTGGATGAAGGCGTCGGTGCCGCCATAGGTACACACGAAGGTGAAGTCGTAGTCGGTCCACTCGCCCTTCTTCGACGAGGCCGACTCGTCGGCGATGAGGATTGCGTTGTCGAGGTCGTGGCAAAGACCAACGTTGATGCTAACCTTGTCGTAGCTGTTGGTGTCGAGGGTCTTCATGCGAAACTTAACATGCACTGTGCCTGAATAGTCGCCAAGCGGTGTGTTGAGCACGCCGCCATAGTTGGGATAATTGAGGGCGCAGGTACCTCCGGCCTGTGCCACGCCAAAGCCCGTCCACCCTGGTTGGTGGGTGTAGGAGTCGGGTATGTTCCAGTCGGAGTCGTTGATGAAGTTGGCGTCGGGCGCGTCTTCTGTTCCTGCCGCAAACAAGCTGAAGTCTTCATCAACCACCGTCGATGACTGGGCATCGGCAGTGATGGGACTGCGCTTCACAGTGGCGTGCTTCATCAGTGCGCCCTTGGTCATGACCCCTCGGGTGAGCGGACGGTTATGCTTGTCGAGCGTGCGTCCCACCACGGTGCGCTGGCCTGCGGTGGAGGCTACGAGTTGGCGGGTGCCGTCGGCATAGGCGACGGCCGAGAGTGCCAAGGGCAACAATGTGCCGAGCAATACTCCTTTGCATGTAAATTTCGTCATAATGCGTAAATGTTTGTGGTTCATATAATGTAAAATCTCTCTGTAGTCAATGCGAAATCTCGTTGTGATTAACGTGAAATCTCGTTGTGGTCAATGTGAAATCTCGTTGTGGTTAACGTGAAATCTCGTTGTGGCGGTATAGGGCAAGGGATGCATGGCAAACCGCCTATGACTGCTGCAAAGGTAGCGGCGAAAGAGGAATACGAGGAAAGGTGAATGACAAAAAGATGTTCCATATCATGGAATGGAACATCTTTACAACACAAGAAACACCTTTTCAGTGGCATTATGCGCACTATTCATGCGCATAATGTTACATTTAGCAATACTGGCAACGCATCACTTAGCCGCAGACTGTTCGCGCGCCAACGACATGTATTCGGATGGGGAAAGCCCCGTGACGCGCTTGAAAGCCCTAAAGAAGCCGCTCCTGGCCTTGAAACCCACGCCCTGACTGATGGCCTCGATGGTGAGGTGGCCATAGTGCTCGACATCGTTTATGCGGCGGCAGGCCTCCTTCACCCTATACTCGCTGAGCAGGATGCTGAAGGAGCATCCGAAACATTCGTTGACCACCTGCGAGACGTTCTTGTAGTTTGTTTCGCACAGCGCGGCCAACTGCTCCATGGTGAAGTGGGGCGAACAGATGTGCTGCGGCTGAGCCATGACATAGGCTATGAGTTGCTTCAGGCGTTGCTTGTCGTCGTCGGTGAGGGTGCTGCCTTGATACTTTGGCTGGGCCTTGTCGGCATCGCCGCCCCCACCCGACTGGCTTGCGGCCACGGCGGCATTCTGCTGCTCCTCGCGCTCCAGCATCTCCACGTTGTTGCGGTAGAGCATGCGGTTGCGGCGGCGCAGCTTGCGGTTTTGCTTCAGTAGGAGCACCACCAGCACTGCAGCCACGCCTATGCCGAAGAGCGACGTGATGACAACCGCCGTCTGCACGCGGCGCTTCTGCTGAAGTTCTTCGAGCTGACGGCTGGCCAAGTCGAGATGGTGGGAAAGATAGCCCGTCTGCACCTTGGCCAGTCCCGACCGAAGCAGCAGCGAGTCGCGCCGCTTGAAGTATTCCAGCTCATAGCGGTGGGCGGCGATGGTGTCGCCGCAACGCGAATAGCAGTCAGCAAGCATCTGTGCGGCATCTTTCTCATAGTCTTTCATGCCGTGGCGCAAGGCCATGCCACGCACTTTTTCGGCGTAAGCGATGATGGAACGGGGCGAGGAGTTGGTACTTGCGAGCACCTGGGCTATGAGACAATAGGTGTAGCAGCTGTCGCGCTGCGGGTTTTCGGCGTTGACACACTGCAACTGGCGGCGCAGCCAGTCGATGGCCTCTTGCGGATGGCCTTGCTGCATGCACTGTGCGGCGTGCCACGAACAAGCGGCGTAGAGCCACTCGTTGCTTTCGCGGTGGGGCTTTATCTTGGCAAACAGCTCCATGGCCTCGTTGGCCGTTGACAGGGTGAACGGAGTGAAGCCAAACGTCCACAGGTTGGCGAAGGCACTGTAGGCTATGGTGAGCTTGTCCTGCTGGATGGCCTTGCGCAGACTAGCGGTGAGGAAGGTGCGGCTGTTGCTGATGTTCTCTTGGGTGGGAAAGCACTGGGCATAGAAGTTGGCGGCCATGCCGAGGTTGAGCAGAATGGTCGCGTCGGGCTGTGGAGCCAACTGCTGCGCCTCCAGCAGATGCTTGATGGCAAGGGTGTAGTCGTAGCGATAGAACATGTAGACATAACCCATGTTGTTGTGGGCCATGGCCACTTGCTGGCGTTGCTGTGGCGAATTGTCGTGAGGCCGCCGCAGAATGGCTTGCCAACAGGCTATGGCACTGTCGGCATCGCCCTTGTTGAGCAGGTAGTCGTTGCCCCGCTGGCGCAACTGTTGGTCGGTGAGCTGACTGTCGGGCACGACATGCGCACTGACAGGCACGGCAACGGAAATTACATACAAAAGGACGGCAAGGATATGGATGCGGTGCATGGGCGGCTGGTGTTTGTGGGAAAAAAGCAAGCCCCGCCGCCATGGCTGGTGTAGCCGTGTGCGGCGGGGCTGCTGCCTTGTATAGCTTTCGCTATTTAGTAACGTTCAAAAGCTTTTTTCCAGTAACACTCAAAAGCTTTTTCCAGTGACGTTCACAAGCTTTTCAGTGACATTCAAAAGCTTTTCAGCAATGCTCAAAGATTGCTTAGTCGGCCAACTTAGCCTTGATGAACTCGCGGTTGAGACGGGCGATATTGGCAATCGACTCGTTCTTGGGGCACTCAGCCTCGCAAGCACGCGTGTTGGTGCAGTTGCCGAAGCCAAGCTCCTCCATCTTCATAACCATCGCCTTGGCGCGCTTGGCGGCCTCTGGGCGACCCTGTGGGAGCAGTGCCAACTGGCTCACCTTAGAGCTTACAAAGAGCATTGCAGAGCCGTTCTTGCAGGCTGCGACGCAGCATCCGCAACCGATGCAGGTGGCGGCATCCATGGCCTCGTCGGCGTTCTCCTTGGGAATGAGGATGGCGTTGGCGTCCTGGGGCTGGCCAGTGCGCACGGTAACGTAGCCGCCGGCCTGGATGATCTTGTCGAACGCAGAGCGGTCAACCATGCAGTCCTTGATGACAGGGAACGCAGCCGAACGCCAAGGCTCAACGGTAATCACGTCGCCGTCGTTGAACTTGCGCATGTAGAGCTGGCAAGTGGTTGCTCCGGTGTTGGGTCCGTGGGGATGGCCGTTGATGTAGAGCGAGCACATGCCGCAGATGCCCTCGCGGCAGTCGTGGTCGAAGACAAACGGCTCGCCGCCCTCTTCGATGAGCTGCTCGTTGAGAATGTCGAGCATCTCAAGGAACGAGGTGTCGTCGGGAATGTCCTTCATCTCGCGTGTGTCAAAGTGGCCCTCGGCCTTAGGCCCGTTCTGACGCCAGAATTTCAATGTGAAACTTATATTCTTAGCCATAATCTGTTCTTCTGTGGGTTAAATTAATTCTTGTAGTTTCTGGTCTGCACCTTTATAGCCTCGTATTCGAGCGGCTCCTTGATGAGTTCGGGTGCCTTCTCGTCGTCGCCCTGATACTCCCAGCAGCCAACGTAGAAGTAGTTCTCGTCGTCGCGCTGTGCCTCGCCCTCTTCGGTCTGGTGCTCTTCGCGGAAGTGTCCGCCGCACGACTCGTTGCGCGAGAGTGCGTCGTAGGCGATAAGCTCGCCCATGGTGATGAAGTCGCGCAGGTGAATGGCCTTGTCAAGCTCCACGTTCAAGCCTTCCTTCGATCCTGGGATGAACAGGTTGGTGTTGAACTCCTTGCGTATCTTCTTGATAAGCTCCAAGCCTTCCTTCAAGCCCTCGGCGGTGCGGCCCATGCCAACGTGCTCCCACATGATGTGGCCAAGCTCCTTGTGGATGGAGTCGACCGAACGCTTGCCATGGATGCCCATGAGACGGTCGATTTCTGACTGAACCTTCTTCTCTGCCTCGGCAAATTCGGGCAGGTCGGTTGACAAGTGAGGCCAGATGGCCTGGTCGGCCAGGTAGTTCTGAATGGTGTAAGGCAGCACGAAGTAGCCGTCGGCCAAGCCCTGCATGAGGGCTGAAGCGCCCAGGCGGTTGGCTCCGTGGTCGGAGAAGTTGCACTCGCCGATGGCAAACAGACCGGTGATTGAGGTCATCAGTTCGTAGTCTACCCAGATGCCGCCCATGGTGTAGTGGATGGCGGGGTAAATCATCATCGGGTTGTAGTACTTCACGCCGTTTATCTCGTTGGCAAGCTCGCCGGGGTTAACGTCGGTAATCTCCTCATACATGTCGAAGAGGTTGCCGTAACGCTGGCGAACAACGTCAAGACCAAGACGCTCGATGCTCTCGGAGAAGTCGAGGAACACGGCCAGGCCAGTGTTGTTCACGCCATAGCCCTTGTCGCAACGCTCCTTGGCGGCACGCGAAGCCACGTCACGCGGCACGAGGTTGCCGAAAGCCGGGTAGCGGCGCTCCAAGTAGTAGTCGCGGTCTTCCTCGGGGATGTCGCTTCCCTTCTTCTGTCCTGCCTGCAGAGCCTTGGCGTCCTCAAGCTTCTTGGGCACCCAGATGCGGCCGTCGTTGCGCAGAGACTCCGACATGAGGGTAAGCTTCGACTGGTTGTCGCCGTGAACGGGAATGCAGGTGGGGTGTATCTGCACGTAGCAGGGGTTGGCGAAGTAGGCTCCCTTGCGGTAGCACTGCACGGCTGCGGTGCAGTTGCAGCCCATGGCGTTGGTCGAGAGGAAGTATGTGTTGCCATAACCGCCAGTGGCGATGACCACGGCGTTGGCCGAGAAGCGCTCAAGCTTGCCGGTGATGAGGTTCTTGGCGATGATGCCGCGTGCGCGTCCTTCAACGATAACCACGTCCTCCATCTCATAGCGGGTGTAGAGTATCACGCGGCCGGCCTTCACCTGGCAGCTCAGTGCCGAGTAGGCACCGAGCAGAAGCTGCTGGCCTGTCTGTCCCTTGGCATAGAATGTACGCGAAACCTGTGCGCCACCGAAAGAGCGGTTGGCCAACATGCCGCCATACTCGCGTGCAAAAGGAACGCCCTGTGCAACGCACTGGTCAATGATGCTGTTTGACACCTCTGCCAAGCGGTAAACGTTGGCCTCACGGGCGCGGTAGTCGCCACCCTTCACAGTGTCGTAGAACAAGCGGTATACAGAGTCGCCGTCGTTCTGGTAGTTCTTGGCGGCGTTGATGCCTCCCTGTGCGGCGATGGAGTGCGCACGGCGGGGTGAGTCTTGTATGCAGAAGTTGAGCACGCGGAAGCCCATCTCGCCGAGACTGGCGGCGGCGCTGGCTCCGGCCAGACCGGTACCCACGACGATGACGTCGAGCTTCAGCTTGTTCTTGGGGTTGACAAGGCGCTGGTGGGCTTTGTAGTTGGTCCACTTCTCAGCCACAGCTCCTTCAGGTATTCTTGAATCTATTTGCTTAGCCATAATTCTTTCTGTTATGAAAATGAATGTTTGTTGTTAATTAGCAGCACAGGCTTGGGGCGCATCCGAACGCGAAAGCCAAGGCCACCACAAGGAAACCGAGCATGAGGATGGTGGTGTATGCGATGCCTATCACCTTCCAACGGCAGAACCACACCTTGCCATTCCATCCGAATGTCTGCATTGCGCTCCAGAAGCCGTGTGTGAGGTGGAACCAAATGGCAACCAGCCAAACCACATAGAGCACCACATAGGCCGGGCAAGCGAACGTGTCCTGGATGTAGGCGAAGCCGTCGCTGGGGGCGTGGTCAACGTGGATGTCGGCAAGCTCGGCGAACATCATGTTCTTCCAGAAGTTCCAGAGGTGGAGCAGCAGTCCCAGCACGATGATAAGACCGAGCACGAGCATGTTTTGCGAAGCCCACTCCACCTTTGCGGGGCGGCTTGTCACAGCATAGCGCTCACCACCACGGGCCTTGCGGTTCTGCATGGTCAGGATGAAGGCGTAGAGGATGTGAATGACTGCCAGGGCCGCGAGGCCGAGTGTTGCGACGAGAGCATACCAGTTAGCTCCCAAGAACTCGCAAATCATGTTGTAGCCATCTCCTGAAAAGAGAGCGACAACGTTCATTGACATGTGGAATGTCAGGAATAGGATAAGCGCAATGCCAGTTACCGACATCACTACCTTCCTACCAATGGATGAGTTGATTAACCACATAAATGATTGAAATTAAATTATTTAAATATTGAATATAATGTTTATGCTCTACGTATGCGCATCACGCGTCCGCAAAAGTAATGAATTAGATACTTGATAATAGGTATTTGCTACCCCTATTTTCGGCGCAAAATTACTATAAATTAATGATTAGGCAAAAGCTTTCAAGTCAAAAATCGATTTTTATGAGTAATTTTGCGGCACGTTTTTTACAGGTGGGTCGTGAATATTCCCACCGCAAAAATATCGAGAATTTATGGAACACGTTTTGCCGTCATGCGGTCTCTTTGCGCTACATTTTGCCCTTCCGGCAGGTTGCATGGCCAGCCATGCCTCTTTGCCAAATAGGCAAGTTGCCGCAGGAGGCAAATCCGCAGTCGGGCAAAACCTATTTTCAGAACCCACCTACTCTATTTTTCAATGGATTTTCATTATGATGTCATCGTTGTCGGCGGCGGACACGCCGGCTGCGAGGCCGCCACGGCTGCGGCGAACATAGGCGCGAAGACGTGCCTGGTGACGATGGACATGAACAAGATTGCGCAGATGAGTTGCAACCCTGCCGTGGGAGGCATCGCAAAGGGACAAATCGTAAGGGAGGTTGACGCCCTTGGCGGACACATGGGACTCGTGACCGACGCCACGGCCATACAGTTCAGGATGCTCAACCGAAGCAAGGGTCCGGCGGTGTGGAGCCCCAGGGCGCAGTGCGACCGTGGAAAATTCATCTGGCAGTGGCGCACGGTGCTCGACAACACACCGGGACTCGCCATATGGCAAGACCAAGCCGACGAGCTGATCGTGGAGAACGGCGAGGCCGTGGGCGTGCGCACGGTGTGGGGAGTGGAGCTTAGGGCGAAGAGCGTTGTGGTGACGGCAGGCACATTCCTGAACGGACTGATGCACATAGGCCGCCACAAACTGCCTGGAGGGCGCATTGCCGAACCGGCGGTGGCCCACTTCACCGAGAGCATCACGCGCCACGGCATACGCAGCGGACGCATGAAGACGGGCACGCCCGTGAGGATAGACCGCCGAAGCGTACACTTCGAGGACATGGAGGTGCAGAAGGGCGAGAACGACTTCCACAGCTTCAGTTTCATGACCAGCGGCAGACCTCTGCGGCAACTGCCGTGCTGGACGTGCAACACCAACCGCGAGGTACACGAAACGCTGCGCGGCGGACTGGCCGACTCGCCTCTCTACAACGGACAGATACAGAGCATAGGCCCACGCTACTGCCCTTCCATCGAAACCAAACTCACCACCTTTCCCGACAAAGACCAGCACCCTCTTTTTCTTGAACCCGAAGGCGAAGACACCAACGAGATGTATCTTAACGGCTTCTCGTCGTCGCTGCCCATGGAGGTGCAGATTGCCGCACTGAGGAAGATACCTGCCCTGCGCGACGTGCAGGTGTACCGTCCGGGCTACGCCATAGAATACGACTACTTCGACCCCACTCAGCTGCGCCACACTCTGGAGTCGAAAATCGTGGGCGGACTTTTCTTTGCCGGACAGGTGAACGGCACCACCGGATATGAGGAGGCCGCCGGGCAAGGCATGGCCGCAGGAATGAACGCCGCCTTGCGCTGCGCCGGAAGCCAACCTTTCGTGATGGGCAGAGACGAGAGCTACATAGGCGTGCTCATCGACGACCTTGTGACGAAGGGCGTGGACGAGCCTTACCGAATGTTCACCTCAAGAGCCGAGCACCGCATACTGCTGCGGCAGGACGATGCCGACGCACGACTCACCGAAAGGGCATACGCCGTTGGAACGGCAAAGAAGGACCGCTACGACCACTGGATGCGGAAGAAAGCCGCCATCGCCGCCATTGAGGACTACTGCAAAACGACTCCGATAAAGCCGAGCGAAATAAACTCTTCACTCGAAAGGCTTGGCACAACGCCTCTGCGCGAGGGCTGCAAACTGGCCGACTTGATAAGTCGCCCGCAGATTTCCATCGGTGCGCTCGCCGAGATATTGCCCGACTTCAAGGCGGTGCTCGACCGCCCCATTGACAGAAAGGAAGAAATAGCCGAGGCCGTCGAGATACGTATAAAGTACAAGGGCTACATAGAGCGCGAGAAGATGGTGGCCGAAAAGATGCACCGCCTTGAGAACATCAAGATAAAGGGACGCTTCAACTACAGCGAGATGAAGCAACTGTCAACCGAAGCCCGACAGAAGCTTGAGGCGATAGACCCCGAAACGCTGGCTCAGGCAAGCCGCATACCAGGCATTTCGCCAAGCGACATCAATGTGATGCTTGTGCTGATGGGGCGATAATCCATCGGCACAAGCATGCCTTGGGCACCACGAGGAGGCAAGAGTGGGACGAGGGGCTTTTATGGTTTGCAGGCCTTACGTTCCACGTGAAACCTTAAAGTTAGACAACTTTTATAACTTATTGAGTATGAATAATAAAACTTTGCTTCAGAATTTGAGGAGCATTCCAAATTTTCCCAAAGAGGGCATCAACTTCAGAGACATCACCACCCTACTGAAAGACCCCGAGTGTCTACGCATAATGGTCGATGAACTCTACGACATTTACAAGGACAAGGGCATCACGAAGATTGTGGGAATAGAGAGCCGCGGCTTCGTTCTCACCTCTGCCTTGGCCATCAAGCTTGGGGCCGGCATCGTGCTGTGCCGCAAACCGGGCAAGCTGCCTGCCGACACCATCAGCGAAAGCTACGAGAAGGAATATGGCACCGACACGCTTGAGATACATAAGGATGCCATTTCGCCGGAAGACACCGTACTCATACACGACGACCTGCTTGCCACTGGCGGCACGGTGAGCGCAGCCTACGACCTCGTGAAGAAGTTCAACCCGAAGAACATCTACACTGGCTTCATCATCGAGATAGGCGACGAGGGACTGCATGGACGCGATGTTCTGGAGAAAAAGACCGAAGTGGCAACCCTCATACAGATATAACATAGCTGGTGCAAATGCGACATTCCGCAAGGCAAGCCGACAGCGATGTCGGCGCAAAAGGCCAAAACGGGATGTCGCATTTTTCGTTTCGCCCAGTCAGATGCGCGAACCTGCGCACTTGCGATAAGAGATGTAGTGGGCGACGTGTCTCACGTCGCAAACACCCATTATTTGTAGCTGTGCGGTGAGACACCGCACCCACTACCACGCAGATGCCTTGTAGTAAGCAAGCCGACTTGCATAAGTGTCAGACAAACCCCACAAGGGTGTGGCGCACGATAAAGTTTCACGTGAAACCAGAATGTTGAAAAGAACACCAACAAAGAGAGTTACGACAGATGACGAAAGAAGAAAATGAGCGTCGGCTCGCCCACCTCAAGGAGATAGTTAGCCGACTGCCAGAGAAGCCGGGCAGCTACCAATATTACGACGACAAGGGCACCATAATATATGTCGGCAAGGCAAAGAACCTGAAGAGCCGCGTCTCGTCGTATTTCCATGCGGAGGTAGACCGCTTCAAGACCAAAGTGCTCGTAAGCAAGATACACGACATATCATACACGGTGGTGAACACCGAGGAAGACGCCCTGCTGCTTGAGAATAATCTCATCAAGAAGTACAACCCCCGATACAATGTGCTGCTGAAAGACGGCAAGACCTACCCCAGCATCTGCGTTACCAACGAGATGTTTCCGCGCATTTTCAAGACGCGCACCATCAACAAGAAGTGGGGAACTTACTTCGGTCCTTACTCCCATACGGGGTCGATGTATGCCGTTCTCGACCTCATCAAGAAGCTCTACCACCCACGCACGTGCCAAATGCCCATCACCGCCGACGGCATAAGCCGTGGGAAATACAGCGTTTGTCTGGAATACCACATAAAGAACTGCGGAGCACCGTGCGTGGGGCGGCAATCAGCCGACGACTACCGCCGCAACATAGCCCAGGCAAAGGAGATTTTGAAGGGCAACACGCGCGAAATACTGCGCAGTATGCGCGAGGAAATGGAGAGTCTGGCCGAGCAGCTGCGCTTTGAAGAGGCCGAGGAGGTGAAGCGCAAATACCTGCTCATCGATGGTTTCGTGTCGAAGAGCGAGGTGGTGAGCCACACCATCAACAATGTCGATGTGTTCTCGATAGCCAACGACGGCACCACGGCATTCATCAACTACATACACGTGAGTAACGGCAGCATCAACCAGTCGTTCACATTCGAGTATAAAAAGCGGCTCGACGAGAGCGACGAGGAGCTGCTCACGCTCGGCATAGTGGAGATGCGCGAGCGCTTCAAGAGCACTTCACGGGAGATAATACTGCCCTTCCCGGTGGAAATGAGGCTCGACGGGGTTACCATGACCGTGCCGCAAAGGGGCGACAAGCGCACTCTGCTCGAACTGTCGCAGATGAACTGCAAGCAATATCGTTTCGACCGCCTGAAGCAGCAGGAGAAGCTCAATCCCGAGCAGCGCGCCGTGCGACTCATGAAGGAGATTCAGGACGCACTGCGGCTGCCCAAGATGCCCTATCAGATAGAGTGCTTCGACAACTCAAACATATCGGGCACCGACGCCGTGGCGGCCTGTGTGGTGTTCAAGAAGATGAAGCCAAGCAAGAAGGACTACCGAAAATACAACATAAAGACCGTTGTGGGGCCCGACGACTACGCCTCGATGAAGGAGGTGGTGCGCCGCCGCTACACCCGCCTCATGGAGGAGCAGCAACCACTGCCCGACCTCATCATAACCGACGGCGGAAAGGGGCAGATGGAGGTGGTTCGTCAGGTGGTTGAAGACGAGCTGCACCTCGACATCCCCATCGCCGGACTGGCCAAGGACGACCGTCACCGCACCAACGAACTGCTCTACGGTTTTCCGCCCGTGGTGGTGGGCATGAAGACCGACAGCGAACTGTTTCACCTGCTCACCCACATACAGGACGAGGTACACCGTTTCGCCATCACCTTCCACCGCGACAAGCGGTCGAAACACGCCCTCCACTCCGAACTCGACGACATATCCGGCATCGGCCCGAAGACGAAAGACTCCTTGCTCGCGGCTCTGAAGAGCGTGAAGAAGATTAGGGAGGCTAGCCTGGATGCCATCACCGACATCATTGGGGCGGCCAAGGGCAAGGCTGTGTTCAGTCACTTCCATCCTGAGGAACAGCAAAACGTATAATCACGCGTAACGCTCTGACACACCGATATTTGCGCACATCCACGCCCACAAACAACCCGTTTTTCGAGGTAGGTTATCCTATTTGTCGAGACTAATGGGTGGTTCTATAAATTAGCTTTGCTGGATTTTGAGACTATTTTTGAGTACATATCGTCAGCGAGCAAGGGAGCAATGCGGGCATTGCGACCGAGCGAGGTGGCGATATGGACCGAAAAGAGTCCAAAAGACAGCAAAACGTAATCCATGATATTCTGTTTTTAGTCGCGGTAATTTATAGAACCACCCTAATGTGTAGTGGGTGCAGTATCTCACCGCACACCAAGCAGCAAGGCGACAACTGCGACGTGAGACACGTCGCCCACTACTTGAGCACCCATCACAATGGGCAAACAAATTGGCCAGCCTTTTTTCAAGGTGCAAGCCCTGTTCTCTCGCAGAAACAAGCCCAGAAAACCACGCCCAATGCAGCGGAATATCACAGCGCCAAGCCTCATTTATTGGCTTACACCAGTTGGAGTAAGAGCTTACACCAACTGAAGTAAGAGCTTACACCAATTGGAGTAAGAGCTTACTTCAATTGGTGTAAGCAGACTCTGACGTGCCATAGTCACGACTTTGAGCCACATCCGAGGCCACTTTGCACGGCTTCCGAGATTACTCTCCTATCGCAGCCTGTCTTACGCCCATTCCCATTCGCGGGAGAGCCTTATTTTCCACCCCTGCACGGCATTGCCTTTCAGCGAAAATCAGTAACTTTGCATATACATATGAGAGCAGTAATACAGCGCGTGTCGCACGCTTCGGTCACGATAGGCGGCAACATCAAGTCGGCCATAGGCCAGGGTTTCCTCATCCTCGTGGGCATCTGCGACGACGACACCACCGACGACATCGACTGGCTGGTGAAGAAGATAGTGGGCCTGCGCGTCTTCGACGACGAGAACGGGGTGATGAACCTCTCGGTGAAGGACATCGAGGGCGAGATACTCGTGGTTAGCCAGTTCACCCTAATGGCATCCTACAAGAAGGGCAACCGCCCGTCATGGATACGAGCCGCGCGCCACGAGGTGTCAATACCGCTCTACGAGGCGTTCTGCGCCCGTTTGAGCGACGCGCTGGGCAAGAACATAGGCACGGGCGAGTTCGGGGCTGACATGAAGGTTGAGCTGCTAAACGACGGACCCGTGACCATCTGCATGGACACCAAGAACAAGGAATAAGCCAAATGCTGGGATATGTCACTCATCCGAACAGCAAATGAACAACAATCGGAAGCATGGACAAAAACATAAAATTCATTGACCTCTTCGCCGGAATCGGCGGCATACGACTGCCGTTTGACGAGCTGGGATACCAGTGCGTATTCTCTTCGGAATGGGATAAAGCCGCTTGCGACACCTACGAGGCCAATTTCGGTGAACGCCCTGCAGGCGACATCACTAAGATAGACGCTGACGACATTCCACACCATGACCTCTTGCTTGCCGGTTTTCCATGCCAAGCATTCAGCATAATGGGCAAGATGCGCGGCTTTGAGGATACTCGCGGCACCATGTTCTTCGAAGTGGCACGCATATTGGCTTACCACCACCCCAAGGCAATACTGCTTGAGAACGTAAAACAGTTGACCACCCACGACAAAGGACACACATTTGCCACCATAATACGAACGCTGACAGACTTGGGATACCACGTGAAGTGGCGCATACTCAACGCCCTCGACTTCGGACTGCCACAGAAGCGTGAGCGAGTGATTATAGTGGGCTTCACCGACAAAAATCTCTGCGACGAGTTCAGCTTCGACTTCAAACGACAGAAATACAGCTTGCAGTCGATACTGGAGCGCGACGAGGATGTTGACAAGACGCTTTTCGCCTCGGAAACAATTGCACAGAAACGCCAAAACAGCGTAGTTGGCAAGCACGTGTTCTACCCTTCCATTTGGCACGAGAACAAGTCGGGCAACATATCCGTACTCGACCATGCCTGCGCCTTGCGTACAGGAGCGTCGTACAACTACCTACTCATCAACGGAACGCGCCGTCCTTCTTCGCGCGAACTGCTCCGGCTGCAAGGCTTTCCCGACAGTTTCAAGATTGCCGTTTCACACAGCGAGATACGCAGACAGACGGGCAACTCGGTGGCTGTGCCCATGATAAGAGCCATCGCACAAAGGATTGACAGCTTAATACAACAACGACATGAAACACCCGCGATTGCGCGACAGCAGCAAGCTTCACAGCCACGAGCCGTATCCTATCAATGAAATACCCAAAGAGGTAATAACCAAGATAGGAGGACACCTCGTTTACCTGCTATACACAGGTCGCAAGGACATTTCGGGCAGCGACTGGGGCGATGCTTTCGCCGATGCCATTGGCGGAAAGCACCTTGATTCGCCAGTGGGAATAGCCGACGTGGTGTTCGAAAGGATGGCATGGTCGATGAAAACGGTAAAAAACGCCAACCCGTTCGCATCCAAAACCGTAAGGCTAATCAGCGGCCGATGCTCGCCTGACTACTCTTATGGCATCAGCGACCCACACAAGGACATTCAGCAAACAGGGCGTGCAGTGCTCGGAATATGGAACGAACGCATCAATATAGCAC
Organism: Lachnospiraceae bacterium; assembly: GCA_963659505.1. Taxonomy (GTDB): domain Bacteria; phylum Bacteroidota; class Bacteroidia; order Bacteroidales; family Bacteroidaceae; genus Prevotella. The sequence goes on along the minus strand of CAVKUV010000022.1, from coordinate 12,933 downwards.
AGGACAACTACAATGCTGTGCGCTCCATGATACTCATACGCTCCAATGACATGCTCAGCTACACGCTATTCGAGGAAGAAAACCACCGGTTTCGCACCAACGACTACACTTGGGAAGTGAATGCTAACGGCAACATGATAGGCAAAAGCATAGAAACCGATGAGGTAAAGTTCACTTGGCAGCCACACGGAGCGCAGTTTACAATACACACTAAAGTGCCGGTCAACGCTACAAAGTTCTGCATCAAGCAGCCACCAAGGCTGAACAAGGACGACATACTTCGCAGCATAAACTTCGACAAGACGTGGGTAGAGATAATAAAATAAACCAACGATGGAAGACATAACCATAAGACAGGCGCAGGCGATGGTTGACCAGTGGATAAAGACCTACGGGGTGCGCTACTTCTCGGAGCTTACCAACATGGCCGTGCTTACCGAAGAGGTGGGCGAGATGGCAAGGATAATGGCGCGCAAATATGGCGACCAGAGCTTCAAGGAGGGCGAGAAGGCCGACCTTGGCGACGAGATGGCCGACGTGATGTGGGTGCTGCTGTGCATAGCCAACCAAACGGGCGTTGACCTGACGGCGGAACTGCGCCGCAACCTGGAGAAGAAGACGTCGAGAGACAACCAACGACACTTGAACAACCCAAAATTAAAGCAACCATAAACATGACAGACAACCACACGCATAGCCATGAGTGCCACCACCATGACCACGCCCCCAAGATGAGCAAATACGAGGAGGCGCTAAGCAAATACAACACCAACATCAGCGACGATGACGTGCGCAACGCCGTAAGGCAGATAATAGCCGAGAAGGTACACGAGAACGACACCCTGGAGGTGAAGAAATTCCTAATGGGAAGCGTTGAGCTGACGTCGCTGAACACCACCGACAGCGACGAGAGCATACTGGCCTTGGCCGAGCAGGTGAACCGCTTCGACGAGGCATACCCCGACCTACCCCACGTGGCCACAATCTGCGTGTATCCGTGCTTCGCCCACACCGTGGCCGAAAGCCTTGAGATAGACGGCGTGGAGATAGCCTGCGTGGCCGGCAACTTCCCCTCGTCGCAAGCCCTGACGGAGGTGAAGGTGGCCGAAACGGCACTGGCTCTGAAGGACGGTGCCACGGAAATCGACATCGTGATGCCCGTGGGCAAATTCCTTAGCGGCGACTACGAGGGCGTGGCCGACGAGATTGGCGAGCTGAAGGCCGTGTGCGGCGACAGGAAGATGAAGGTGATACTCGAAACGGGATGCCTGAAGACGGCCTCCAACATAAAGAAGGCGGCCATAATAGCCATGTATGCCGGAGCCGACTACATAAAGACATCCACGGGAAAGCTTGAGCCGGCAGCAACGCCCGAAGCGGCCTACGTGATGTGCCAGGCCATTAAGGAGTACTACGACCAGACGGGCGTGCAGATAGGCTTCAAACCTGCCGGAGGACTCAACTCGGTGATGGACGCGCTTATATACTACACCATCGTGAAGGAGGTGCTCGGCAAGCAGTGGCTTACCAACCAGTGGTTCCGACTCGGCACAAGCCGACTGGAGAACATGCTGCTCAGCGAGGTTACTGGCAAGGAGACGAAGTTCTTCTAATGACTGGGAAACGGCCATAACGCTGCAAAAAACCGCGGTTTCAACGCTGTTGGGAACGTAGTCTAACGTAGGCTGTCCAATGTGTTGTACCTATTGTAGTAGGTGCGCAAGTAGTGGGCGACGTGTCTCACGTCGCGACTGCCGCATTGCCGCTTGGTGTGCGGTGGGACACCGCACCCACTACAAAGAGAACAACAAATTGGACAGCCTAATTTCAACGCCATAAAAACGACTGCGGAAAAGCCTCTTCCCACATATAGACCAACAAGAAAATATGCGGGGCTTTCGCCACGAATGGTGTGCGAAAGCCCCGCATTTTCTTTGCATTGCAAAAGCCGTGTTGTCGGGGAGCTTACTTGCTGCGCTGTATCACATAATCGACATACGCCCCAAGGGCGGCCTTTATGTCGGCGTCGGCCACCGACTTGCCAATGTAGTCCATGCACGAAATGCGCAGTTGCTCCATGCGCCATTCTGCATACTCGATGCCCCCGTTGGCCTTGGTGAACTCAACGAGCCGCGCTATCTCCTCCTGGCTCACTGTGTTGGCCTTCACCTTGGCGGCAATGGCAAGCATCGCGCTGTCTTGGGTGGATGTGAGCGCATATATGGCCGGCAGGGTGAGCTTGCCCTCGGCCATGTCGTTGCCCGTGGGCTTGCCTATCTCCGACGAGTCGAAATAGTCGAATATGTCGTCGCGTATCTGGAATATTATGCCAAGGTTTTGTCCGAATTGTTGCGCGGCCTCAATGTCGCCGTCGGTCGCCCCTGCCGACAGTGCGCCAATGGCGCAGCATGCCTCGAAGAGGGCTGCCGTCTTCTGCTTTATCACCTGATAGTAAACGTCTTCCGAAATGGTTTGGCTGTTTATGTTAGACAACTGCAATATCTCGCCGCTCGCCAATGTGCGACCAAGCTCGGCCAAATATTGTACTATCTTTTGATTGCCAGTGAAAGACACGTGCAGAAGTGCCGTAGAGAGCAGATAGTCGCCCGAGAGCACCGCCACCTTGTTGTTGTATATGGCGTTCACCGAGGCTTGTCCGCGACGCTCGCCGCTCTCGTCCACCACGTCGTCGTGCACCAAACTGGCAGTATGCAGCAGCTCCAAACCCACCGCCGCATTCTGCGTGACGCTGGAAACCGCGCCGTGGTTTTTGGCCATAAGCAATATGAGCATCGGACGCATGCGCTTGCCGGCCTTCTTCTTGATATGCTCCAAAACCTGCGAGAGCATACCGTCGGTATGGGTCAGCGACTTGTTGAACAAATCGGTGAAATCGGCAAAGTCGCTCTCTATCGGTTTGCGTATCTGCGATAAATAGTCCATCACGTGAAATTTGTTACAAAATTAGTGAATTATCGGGATATGCGGAATTATTTTAGTAATTTTACGCATAAAACAAGACATCGCAATGGACAAACTCTTCCTTTTGGACGCATACGCATTGATATACCGAGCCTACTATGCGTTCATCAAAAACCCACGAATCAACTCAAAAGGACAGAATACATCGGCCATAATGGGCTTCGTCAACACGCTGCACGAAGTGATGGAGAAGGAGAAGCCCACTCACATCGGCGTGGCTTTCGACCCCAGCGGACCCACCTTCCGCCACGAGGCATACCCCGAATATAAGGCGCAACGCGAGGCTTGCCCCGAAGACATCAAGGCTTCGGTGCCTATAATAAAGGAGATACTGGGGGCGTTCCACATTCCCGCGCTCGAAGCTGAGGGCTTCGAGGCCGACGACGTGATTGGCACGCTCGCCACAAAGGCCGGACTGGCCGGGATAGAGACATACATGCTCACACCCGACAAGGACTACGGCCAACTCGTGGGGCCCAACGTGTTTATGTTCCGCCCCCGATTTGGCGACGCCGGCTACGAGGTGTTGGGCGAAAAGGAGATCATCGCGAAATATGGCATTGACAATGTAAAGCAGGTGATCGACCTGCTCGGACTCATGGGCGACGCGTCCGACAACATTCCGGGATGTCCCGGCGTGGGGGAGAAGACCGCAGTGAAACTGATAAACGAGTTTGGCGGCATCGACAACCTGCTCGCCTCGACCGACAAACTCAAGGGAGCCACAAAAAGGAAGGTTGAGGACAACCGCGAGAAAATCGTGTTCTCAAAATTCCTCGCCACCATAAAGACCGACGTCCCAATAGAGCTTGACCTCGAAAAGCTCAAGGTGAAGGATGCCGACGAGGCAACGCTGCTCAAGATATTCGACAATTTGGAGTTTAAACGCTTCGCAAATCGAATTCTTAATAAAACAGAAAACAAGCAAAAAACATCAAACTTACAGCTCGATTTATTTGCCACAAATCCGCCCGACGGGCAAGACGGCGAAAAAAACGAGAGTTATGAGAGCCTAAAAACCACCCCTCACAAGTATGAACTAATTGATACAGAGGAGAAAAGGCTTAAAATCTTTGATTTTTTAAGGACAAAAGAAAATCTCAGTCTAGACACAGAGACCACTTCGACCGTCGCTTTGGATGCCGAACTTGTGGGTTTGAGCTTCGCCGCAGAGGAAAATGAGGCGTTCTACGTGCCTGTTCCAGCCGACCGTAAAGAAGCTGAAAAGATTGTTAATCTATTTAAACCGCTCTACGAAAACCCCACAACGCTGAAGATAGGGCAGAACTTGAAGTACGACTTGCAGGTTTTGGCCAACTACGGTGTGACGCTGGCCGGACCGATGTTCGACACGATGATTGCCCACTACCTCATACAACCCGAGCTTCACCACAACATGGACTACATGGCCGAGGTGTACCTGCACTACAAGACTATACACATCGACGAACTGATAGGGCCGAGAGGCAAGAACCAAAAGTCGATGCGCGACCTGCCGCCCACAGAGGTTTACGAGTATGCCGCCGAGGACGCCGACGTCACACTGAAGCTGAAAAACAAGCTTGAGCCTGAACTGAAGAAGTATGGGGCCGACAAACTGTTCTACGAAGTGGAGATGCCACTGATGCCAGTGTTGGCGGAAATGGAGCGCAACGGCGTCACTCTCGACACTCGCTCGCTGGAAGAAACGTCAAAGGTTTTGACCGCCCGCATGACCGAAATAGAGAAGCGTATATATGTCTTGGCCGGAGCGGAGTTCAACATATCGTCGCCCAAGCAAGTGGGCGAGGTGCTCTTCGACAAGCTGCGCATCGTGGAAAAGGCGAAGAAGACGAAGACCGGGCAGTATGTCACGAGCGAGGAGGTGCTGCAATCGCTGCGCGGAAAACACGAGATAGTGGCCGACATACTGGAATACAGAGGGTTGAAGAAACTGCTAAGCACGTATGTAGACGCTCTGCCCAAGCTGGTGAACCCACACACGGGACACATACACACCTCGTTCAACCAAACCGTGACGGCCACCGGCCGCCTGTCGTCGAGCGACCCCAACCTACAGAACATACCCGTTCGCGGCGAAGACGGCAAGGAGATACGCAAGGCGTTCGTGCCAGAGCCAGGTTGTCTGTTCTTTTCAGCAGACTACAGTCAGATAGAACTGCGCGTCATGGCGCATCTTAGCGGCGACGAAAACATGATAGAGGCGTTCCGCGAGGGCTACGACATACACGCGGCCACGGCAGCCAAGATATACAAAGAGCCTATCGACAGCGTGTCGCGCGACCAGCGCACCAAGGCCAAGCGAGCCAACTTCGGCATCATCTACGGCATCACCGTGTTTGGACTGGCCGAGCGGCTCGACATAAGCCGCGACGAGGCGCGCCAGCTCATCGACGGCTACTTCGACAACTTCCCCAAGGTGAAGGAGTATATGGAGTTGTCGAAGGAGGAGGCGCGCACCAAGGGGTATGTGCAGACACTGTTCGGACGCCGCCGCTACCTGCCCGACATCAACTCGCGCAACACCACAGTGCGTAGCTTCGCCGAGCGCAACGCCATAAACGCCCCCATCCAGGGCACCGCCGCCGACATCATCAAGGTGGCAATGATACGTATTGCCCAACGGTTCAAGGCAGAAGGCATCAGGAGCAAGATGGTTCTACAGGTTCACGACGAACTGAACTTCAGCGTATTCCCCGAAGAGAAGGAGCAGGTGGAGCGCATTGTCATCGAGGAGATGCAGGGTGCGTTCCCCATGACCGTGCCCCTCGTGGCCGACTGCGGCTGGGGCAACAACTGGCTGGAGGCGCACTGAAGCCCACTACCCCACCCCCCGTTTTGCTCTTCAAGCGCTCTCCGCAACTCAAAATGCGACAAGCCACAAAGAGGCGCAAAGTCCGCACTCCGTCAATGACATAGAGTCCATACGGAGTGCGGACTTTTCTTCGTTTCTAAGGTGGGTTCTATAAATTAGCTTTGCTGTATTTTGAGACTATTTTCGAGTACATATCGTCAGCGAGCAAGGGAGCAATGCGAGCATTGTGACCGAGTGAGGTGGCGATATGAACCGAAAAGAGTCCAAAAGACGGCAAAACGTAACCCGTATTGTCTTGTTGTTTTACGGTGATAATTTATAGAACCCACCTTAATTGTTTCACATGAAACGAAAGAGCATCCGCCCTACCCTACCAATCCTTGTCAACATCACAGAATGGCAGTTGACAGGGCTTCGGCACATCGTTTTGGCATCGACAACCACAAGTTTTCGCCGCAAGTCATGTCCCTTTCATGCGCAATTTAAAGAAAAGCATTGATTGGCAAAGTGTTGCAAAGGCATCGGCTTGTCGCCTAAAACCATTATGCATGCATTCTTGAAACGGTATAATATAGGTATAGTATAGGCAAAACCAAAATAAAACGTTACCTTTGCGGACGGAAACAAAAATACAAAACACTAGATATGTCATTAAAATGTGGTATAGTGGGACTGCCCAACGTGGGCAAATCCACACTGTTCAATTGCTTGTCGAGCGCAAAGGCGCAGGCGGCAAACTTCCCTTTCTGCACCATCGAGCCTAACGTGGGCGTGATAACCGTGCCCGACGAGCGGCTCAACAAGTTGGCCGAGATTGTGCATCCAGGCCGCATCGTGCCTGCCACGTGCGAGATTGTAGACATCGCCGGACTGGTGAAAGGCGCGTCGAAGGGCGAGGGACTGGGCAACAAGTTTCTTGGCAACATCCGCGAGACCGACGCCATCATACACGTGCTGCGCTGCTTCGACGACGACAACATAGTGCGCGAGGGCGGAGCGTCGGTCAACCCCGTGGAAGACAAGGAGATAATAGACACCGAGCTACAGCTGAAAGACCTTGAGACGATAGAGTCGCAGCTGTCGAAGCAGCAGAAGACAGCCGCTGCAGGCAACAAGGACGCCAAGGTGGCCGTGACCGTGCTGGAGGCTTACAAGGCCGTGCTGGAGCAGGGAAAGAACGCCCGCACGGTGGAGTTTGAGAGCAAGGAGGAACAGAAGGTGGCCCACGACCTGTTTCTGCTCACGGCAAAACCCGTGCTCTACGTGTGCAACGTTGACGAAGGCAGCGCCAAGGGCGGCAACGAATACTCCAAGAAGATAGAAGAGATAGCCAAGAGCGAGAACGCCGAGATGCTCGTGATAGCCGCCAAGACCGAGGAGGACATCGCCTCGCTGGAGACATACGAGGACAAGCAGATGTTTCTTGAGGAACTGGGACTGGAGGAAAGCGGCGTAAACCGACTGATAAAGAAGGCATACTCGCTGCTCAACCTTGAGACGTTCATCACCGCTGGCGAGATGGAAGTGAAGGCTTGGACCTACCGCAAGGGCTGGAAGGCTCCGCAGTGCGCCGGAGTGATACACACCGACTTCGAGAAGGGCTTCATCCGCGCCGAGGTAATCAAGTATGACGACTACATCAACTACGGCTCCGAGGCCGCCGTTCGCGAGGCTGGAAAGATGGGCATAGAGGGCAAGGAGTATGTGGTGCAGGACGGCGACATTATGCACTTCCGCTTCAACGTTTAACCCCAACCACACACCATCAGCCATATGTCCGCACTGCTCAACTACATTGTTTGGAACCCCGACCTCAAGGCATTCCTCGGTCTGAGGTGGTACAGCCTGTGCTGGCTCCTGGGGCTTGCACTGGCCTATGCCATGGTGAAATGGCTCTACAAGCGGCAAAAGCTCGACGACAACCTGTTTGAGCCGCTGTTCATATACTGCTTCGTAGGCATACTCATTGGCGCGCGACTGGGCCATTGCCTGTTCTACGAGCCGGGCTACTTCCTCTCGTCGGGCAGCCACATCATAGAGATGCTCCTGCCCATACGCTTCCTTGCCGAAGGCGGATGGAAGTTTACTGGCTATGAGGGGCTTGCGAGCCACGGCGGAACGCTCGGACTCATGATAGCCCTGTGGCTCTATGTGCGCAAGACCAAGCTAAGCATCTGGCTTGTGCTCGACAACATAGCCATAGCCACGCCCATAACGGCATGCTTCATACGCCTTGGCAACCTGATGAACTCCGAGATAATAGGCAAGGCCACCGACGTGCCTTGGGCGTTCATATTCGAGCGCGTCGACTCCATACCCCGCCATCCCGGCCAGCTCTACGAGGCCATAGCCTACGCCGCATTGCTGTTCATCGGCCTTGCCATCTACCGCAAGCATCCGCAAAAGGTAGGCACGGGCTTCTTCTTCGGCCTCTGCCTCACCTACATATTCATTGCGCGCTTCCTCATAGAATACACCAAGGAGGTGCAGGAGGCTTTTGAGGCGTCGCTGCCGCTCGACATGGGACAGCTCCTGAGCATACCATTCATCATAATAGGCATAGTCTGCATGGTGAGAGCCAGGAAGAAGGCACAGTAAACGCCGCCAAACAGGTATACTCCACCACTCTTTCAGACAAAGACAAATAAGGGGAAAGGGGCGCAAACGAATGCCGTTTGCGCCCCTTTCCCTTATCTTGCATTTGCGCCAAGCATGGCCAAGTCCGCATGGCATGGGCGAGCAATGTCAACGACCCTGCACAATCTTCTTTATGTCGTTGAGCTTGTTGAGAGCCTCAACCGGGGTCAGGTTGTTGACGTCAAGCCCCAGTATCTCGTCGCGTATCTGGCACAGCACGGGGTCGTCGAGCTGGAAGAAGCTAAGCTGCACGCCATCCCTGCCGCCCCCAATGTCGGCCTTGGGGCGCGCCGCAGTGCCAACCGACGCATTGTCGGCCTCCAGCTGCTTCAGTATCACCCCGGCACGCTTCACTATGCTGCGCGGCATGCCGGCTATCTCCGCCACGTGGATACCGAACGAGTGCTCGCTGCCGCCGCGCTGCAGCGTGCGCAGGAATATCACCTTGCCGTCTATCTCCCTCACGCTCACATTGTAGTTCTTTATGCGCTGGAAGTTCTTCTCCATCTCGTTAAGCTCGTGGTAGTGTGTGGCGAAGAGCGTGCGGGCACGCGCCTTGGGATGCTCGTGCAGATACTCCACAATGGCCCACGCAATGGATATGCCGTCGTAGGTGCTCGTTCCGCGCCCCAGCTCGTCGAAGAGCACGAGCGACTTTGGCGACACGTTGTTGAGGATGTTGGCCGCCTCGGTCATCTCCACCATGAACGTAGACTCGCCGAGGGCGATGTTGTCGCTCGCCCCCACACGGGTGAAAATCTTGTCAACCAGCCCCACCCTCGCGCTCTCCGCCGGAACGAAGCAGCCTATCTGCGCCATGAGCACTATGAGCGCCGTCTGGCGCAGCAGGGCCGACTTTCCGGCCATGTTGGGTCCGGTGATTATCATTATCTGCTGCTTCGCGCTGTCAAGCTCAATGTCATTTGGCACATAGCTCTCGCCCACGGGCAGCTGCGTCTCTATCACGGGGTGGCGGCCCTTGCGAATGTCGATTGTGTCGGAAGAGTCAATCACCGGCCTCACGTAGCGGTGCTCCTCGGCCGCCGTGGCAAACGAGAGCAGACAGTCGAGCCGCGCTATCAGGTTGGCGTTTATCTGTATCTGCGGGATGAACTCCTGCATCGACATCACCAGCTCGGCGAATATCTTCTGCTCCAGAGCCAGTATCTTGTCCTCGGCGCCGAGTATCTTCTCCTCATACTCCTTCAGCTCCTGCGTGATGTAGCGCTCAGCGTTGGCCAGCGTCTGCTTGCGCACCCAGTCGGCGGGCACCTTGTCCTTATATGTGTTGCGCACCTCCAGATAGTAGCCAAACACGTTGTTGTAGCCTATCTTCAGGCTCGCAATGCCCGTAAGCTCCGTCTCGCGCTGCTGTATCTTCAGCAGATAGTCCTTGCCGCTGTATGCTATGCCGCGCAGCTCGTCAAGCTCCGCGCTCACGCCGTCTTTTATCACTCCGCCCTTGGCCACGAGCTGCGGCGGGTCGCTGCACACCTCGCGCCCTATGCGCTCGCGCAGCGACTCGCACAGGTTGAGCTGCTCGCCCACCCTCTTCAACGCCTCGTTGTCGGCATATAGGCACGCCGTCTTCACGGGCTGCACGGCCTCAAGGGCCACCCTGAGCTGCACCACCTCGCGCGGCGACACCCTGCCGACGGCCACCTTCGATATTATGCGCTCCAAGTCGCCCACGCGGCGCAGCTGCTCGTCGATGCACTGGCGGAAGTCGGGCTTCATGAAGAAGTAGTCAACCACGTCGAGCCGCTCGTTTATGGGCTTCTCGTCCTTCAGGGGGAACACCACCCACCGCTTTAGCAGTCGGCTGCCCATTGGCGACACCGTGCGGTCGATCACGTCGAGCAGCGACGCGCCGTCGTCCTGCATGGGGCAAAGCAGCTCCAGGCTGCGTATGGTGAACTTGTCGAGCCTGACATACCGCTCCTCCTCTATGCGCGAGAGCGACGTGATGTGGCCTATCTGCGTGTGCTGCGTCATCTCAAGATACTGCAGTATGGCGCCGCTGGCTATCACGCCGCACTTCAGGTGCTCCACGCCAAAGCCCTTCAGACTCTTCACGCCGAAGTGCTTGAGCAGCTTCTGGTGGGCGCTCTGCTCGGTAAACACCCAGTCGTCAAGCTCGAAGGTGAACATCTTGCTACCAAAGTACCGTTCGAAGTCTTGCTTGCGCCCCCGCTCGAAGAGCACCTCCTTGGGCGAGAAGTTGCCAAGCAGCTTCTCTACGTAGTCGAACGTGCCTTCGCCCGTGAGGAACTCGCCTGTGGAAATGTCGAGAAAGGCCACTCCGCACGACGACTTGCCGAAATGCACCGCCGCCAGGAAGTTGTTCTCGCGGTAGTTGAGCACATTGTCGGCCATGGCCACGCCAGGCGTCACCAGCTCCGTGATGCCGCGCTTCACGAGCTTCTTGGTCAGCTTGGGGTCTTCAAGCTGGTCGCATATGGCCACGCGCTTGCCTGCCCTGACGAGTTTGGGCAAGTATGTGTCGAGGGCGTGGTGTGGAAATCCGGCCATCTCCGACCCTTTCTCCGACGAGCCGTTGCTGCGCCTGGTGAGCGTTATTCCGAGTATTCTCGACGCCTCGACGGCATCGTCGCAGTATGTCTCGTAGAAGTCGCCGCAGCGAAACAGCAGTACGGCGTCGGGATGCTTGGCCTTGAGTTCGAAGAACTGCTTCATCATCGGAGTCAGTTCCTTGTCTTTCTTCGCCATTTTATGTGTGTATGGTTTGTATTTGACTCGTCTGCAACGACTGTAATGGAGCCACAAAGACGAGCGGTTTTTACGTGCAAAGTTAATGCAAAAGGGGCAAACGGCAAAGAAAAGCCCCGTCGGCATAAGCTCACGGTCCGTCAGGCAAAGACTTGGAAAGTAATGGAGAAAAAGTTTGTGCGTTATAAATATTATGCGTATCTTTGCAACCGCTAATCGCCCAGATGGCGGAATCGGTAGACGCGCTGGTCTCAAACACCAGTGGGGCAACCCATCCCGGTTCGAGCCCGGGTCTGGGTACTAAGACGGCTGATACTCTTTGAGTGTCAGCCGTCTTTCTTTTATCGGGTAGCCAAAGGTATGCCATCAAGAATGTCTTCGGCGGGAAACAATGGCCTTGTGAAACATGCCCCCCTCCAAAGGTTAAAGACAACCTTTAGAGGGGGCATATCTCGTTCCATTAGTACAATTGGGAAAACGTCAAGAGCCGTATCGCAACGGCCTACTTCACCCAGACTTTCTTTGTCGTGCCGTCACCCATCTTCAGAATGTTCAAGCCTTTTGTTGACTTGTCCATCAAATGTCCATTGGTGTCGTAACGACGGACAACCTTGTCTGTGCCGTTGCTATTTGGCAAGCTGATGCCTGTGGGGTCAACCTCCTTCATATTGTAGAAGTCTTTCCATTGGTCGGCAGCCTTGTATGCAGACAGTGAGTTCTTGGGAACATAGAGTGTACAGTTCTGCTTGTTGATGTCGGCCAAGGCTTCAGAGCCACAGGTTGGCGGAGTCGTGCAGAGACTTGTTAGTTTGACAAGAGCGTAACATCCATTGAACGCAAGCCAGCCAATGCTCGTCACGGATTTGCCTATAGTGACGGAAGTCAGGCTTGAACAACCAGAGAACACCCAATCGCCAATTTCCGTCACGGAATTGGGGATGGTGACAGAAGTCAGGCTTGAACAACCAGAGAACGCACAATAGACAATGCTCGTCACGGAATTGCCTATGGTGACGGAAGTCAGGCTTGAACAATCACAGAACACAGACCCGCCAATACTCGTCACGGAATTGGGGATGGTGATGGAAGTCAGGCTTGAACAACCACCGAACGCGTTATTGTCAATGCTCGTCACGGAATTGGGGATGGTGACGGAAGTCAGGCTTGAACAACCACCGAATGCGTTATTGCCAATGCTCGTCACGGAATTGGGGATGGTGACGGAAGTCAGGCTTGAACAACCAGAGAACACGCCATTGCCAATGCTCGTCACGGAATTGGGGATGATGACGGAAGTCAGGCTTGAACAATCATAGAACGCGAAATTGCCAATGCTCGTCACGGAATTGGGGATGGTGACAGAGGTCAGGCTTGAACAATTGTAGAACGCAGAATTGCCAATGCTCGTCACGGAATTGGGGATGGTGACGGAAGTCAGGCTTGAACAACCAGGGAACACCCAATCGCCAATTTCCGTCACGGAATTGGGGATGGTGACGGAGGTCAGGCTTGAACAATCCCTGAACGCATACCAGCCAATGCTCGTCACGGAATTGGGAAGTTTTATATCTACAAGTCTGCATTTATAGAACATATTATCTCCAAGTACGTTATTTTTTGTGTGTAATTGTCCATAGTAATGGTCTCCGCCCACAACAATATTTGCGTCAGACAAATCAAGCTCAACGAGCTTGCCATCGGTACTGTCATTATTGCAATCCCGTCCCGCCATTTCGCGCAGATACCTCACGTCCGTACCGTTTATCGGT
>CAVKUV010000021.1:0-40481 GCA_963659505.1 Lachnospiraceae bacterium | reverse complement strand
GGCTCTTGTAAGTAACTGGTTCGTATTTCATGTTCTTTCCTTTCTTTTAAGAGATACTATGTTATAGCTACAAAGATAATGCTTTTTTTGAAACAAACAAGAATGCGTGACTTTATGCATGAACAAAGCCTCTCTTGGTCTGTAAAGACTAAAAGTGTATTTTGAACATTCTGCAAACGTTTGATAATCAATAAGGATGAAGGATGTTATACTCAACTTTTAGACTTTACAGACTACTCTGCTTGCCGGGCAGAAAGCTTTAGTTGGAAAGCATAGCCAAGAAATAATCTATATCTACTGCTGTAAAGTCAAATTTGGGATTGAACCTCACTACATCATAGTGCCTATCTTGAGTGACGATATATTTTGCTTTTGCTGTAATAGCGCAATCTACAAATTTATTGTCATCAGGGTCGGACTCAATTAAGTGATAACGATTTTGTGGATTTATAAAAATAGTATAGGGCGATGCCAAGATTACATTAACAATGTTATTTGCAATAACGGCACCAACTTTCGAAGTTAGAATCTCTTCATATTCGAGAACTACTTCATTTGACACGCATAACAAATACTCACCCTTAAGAAAATCTTCCAAAATCTTATGGTAAGGGCTTCTTCTGGGTATAGCCATCAATAAGCAATTTGTGTCAAGCACAATGCGTTGTTTCCTATTCATGATAAGGTGTCCTCATGTGCTCGTGCTTCCATTCCTCAATGGTTCGTTCGCCAATTGTCCCCTTGTCCCATAACTCATCGGCTGCGTCAAAAGCCTTTTGTGCAAAATAATTTGCAAGCAAATTGGATATTTCCATTTGCTGTGCTTCATCAACATTGGCCATCATATCGACCACATGTCTCTGGTATTTATTTAATGCTGTTGCTGCCATATCGCCTTCCTTTCTTTTAAGAGATTCTATGTTATAGCTGCAAAGATAATATTTTTTTTGAAACAAGCAAGAATGCGTGACTTTAGGCATGAAAAAAGCCTCTCGGCTTGCTGGGGCTGAAAGGCTTTGTAAATGGGCTATAAAACTTCCATTTCGTTCCTTTTCATGACGAGGGGGTAGCGTTCTGGGTGCCTAAGACTGTCTATTTCCAGATTCACATCCAGTTTGGGCCATTCGATGGCATTTCTGCCGCTCATTTGCACATCAAGAACATCTGAAATGCGTGCATGTTTCATCCAAGGAATGCGATTGTGTCTTGCGAATTTGGCTTTAAAATCATCTCCATATTCTTGAAGTGTTTTCTTTCCATCTGTATGGTTGATATACGCCTTCATGCATTGCATAGCTTGCAATGTAGTGGGTGCGGTGTCTCACCGCACAATCGCATGAGGAAGCTATTGAGACGTGAGACACGTCGCCCACTATGCCGCCTATGATAATATGCAAAGGTACGATAAAACCACGTGTCAAGCAAGAAAGAAGTCATGGCAAAATTGGCTTACACCAGCTGAAGTAAGCTCTTACTCCAACAGAAGTAAGCTCTTACACCAATTGGTGTAAGCTCTTACTTCAATTGGTGTAAGCCGGCTTCACAAGGCATTCGCCGCGATATTCCACGGTTGTGGTGGCGACATTCGCATGTGGTTAGAGCTTGATACTCAGTGACCTGTGGGGTTGAAATGCGCCTGTGTGTATGGCTTGGATGGTTGTAGGGTAGCGGGTGCGGTGTCTCGCCGCACCAATGGTAGCAGTAACAGTGGGCGACGTGAGACACGTCGCCCACTGCGCGATGTGCCACTACGGCCAACTGTACCGTTCGCAAAAAGTCGATGAAACGAAAAACGGACGGCGGCAATCGTGTCGATTTGCCGTCGTCCGCAGTCGTTATGCTCTAAATCAATGCTTTCTCTCAAATGTCTGTTAGCTTGAAGGAGTTTCTCCAACTCCTTGGCCTGTTGCAGCCGTATTGCTGCATACAGGGTCGCTTTCGTCACCTCTACAATCTTCTTACCTAACGCTTTCGCGTGTCATCCTACAATCTTTTGCCTCGTTGGCCGCTGGCATCTCGTTTTTTTACCTATTGAATGCGTCTGCCTTTGCGACCCGTTGCCGTTGCAACACTAACAACTATTGACCTCTTTTTACCTATCGCGTTATCCTTCGTCTTCTTGCCTTACGCCCCTTTGGGCTTCGCTATCTACCTATTGCTATATACTGTCTACCTATTGCTTTGTTCCTTTTACCTATTGTCCTGATCTTTTTACCTGTCTACCTATTGTCCTGTCATCAGTCTTTTTACCTTGTCTTGTTTCTTTTGACACTGCAAAATTACAATGCTATTACCGTTTGCCAATGCTTTGTGGTGTATTTTTGCGATAAAAGTGTTCGTTATTGACTTAAATCAAGTATTGTGGGCGCACACAGTGCGAAAAACAATGCTTTTCGTCGTCATTACTGCGCTTGCGCCTGTTGCCGCTTTAGCTGCTGCTCCACAAGGTTTGTCAGTTCGACAAACTGCGCTATGGACAGTTGCTCCGGGCGCTTTGTCATGAAGTCGTGGGCGAGAAACTCCTCGTCGGCATTGGCCATGTTGAGCATTTGGCGCAGACTGACGCGCAGCATCTTGCGCCTTTGGTTGAACACGGTCTTCACCGTGCGCTTGAAAAGGTCCTCGTTGCAGCCAAGGTCGGTGGTGCTGTTGCGCGTCATCCTTATCACGGCACTCTTCACCTTTGGCGGCGGGTTGAACACGTTCTCGTCGACAGTGAAGAGATATTCCACGTCATACCACGCCTGAATGAGCACGCTGAGTATGCCGTAAGCCTTGTTGCCAGGCTCCGAGGCCATCCTCAGCGCCACCTCGCGCTGTATCATGCCCGTGCAGCAGGGTATGAGCTGCTTGTTGTCGAGCATCTTGAAGAATATCTGCGACGATATGTCGTAGGGGTAGTTGCCCGTGAGCACAAACTGCTGGCCGTCGAACACCCTTGACAAGTCCATTTGCAGGAAGTCCTCGCCAATGATGTTGTTGTCGAGCCGGGGGTACTTCTCGTGCAGATAGGCCACCGACTCGGTGTCGATCTCCACCACCTTCATCTCGCGCGGCTTCTCCATGAGATATTGCGTGAGCACCCCCATGCCGGGACCCACTTCGAGCACCGGCAGGCCGGGCATGCTGTCAACCGTGTCGGCTATCCTCTTGGCTATGTTCAAGTTGGTGAGGAAGTGCTGGCCGAGGTTTTTCTTTGGTCTTACTTGCTTCATCTTGTTTGCAAAGTTAGCAATAAAGCCACAAGAAAACGATGCTATCCGTGCTTTTTTGCTCTGCCAGTGGACTTTGCGCATTTATGGGGACGGTCGCTAAGCGGCACTAAAAAAGGTGTCAGTGCGCATTGACAGTGGTCGTTTGCGCATTGACACCCGTATTGTCTTATCCTGAAAATGTATACCTTTATGTATAGTATGTGACTATGGCTTTTCACCTTATGTTATAGTGGATACTCGTCGAAGGCGTAGAGCACTGTCGAGAGATAGCGTTCGCCAGTGTCGGGAAGCAGCGCCACAACGCGCTTGCCCTTGTTCTCGGGCCGCTTTGCCAGTTCGGTGGCAGCATAGACGGCGGCTCCGGCCGATATGCCGACGAG
This sequence comes from Lachnospiraceae bacterium, assembly GCA_963659505.1. Taxonomy (GTDB): domain Bacteria; phylum Bacteroidota; class Bacteroidia; order Bacteroidales; family Bacteroidaceae; genus Prevotella. Next base: position 36,886 of record CAVKUV010000021.1, on the reverse strand, counting down.
CAGACCCTCTGTCTTGGCGAGCTGGCGGCTGGCCAGGATGGCATCGTCGTTCTCCACGTCGAACACCTCGTCAACCACGTTGGCGTCGTAAATCTTAGGCACGAAACCAGCCCCGATGCCCTGTATCTTGTGAGGGCCGCTCTGTCCGCCGTTGAGCACGGGCGACGATGCCGGCTCCACGGCCACAATCTTAACGTTGGGATTGTTCTCCTTCAGTCGCTTGCCTATGCCGCTCACGGTGCCTCCCGTGCCGACTCCGGCCACGAATATGTCGATGTTGCCGTCGGTCTGCTCCCATATCTCCTTGCCCGTGGTCTCGTAGTGAGCCTTGGGGTTGGCTGTGTTCTCAAACTGTTGCAGTATCACCGAACCGGGGATGGAAGCCTTCAGGCTCTCGGCCTCGCGTATTGCGCCTGGCATGCCGTCCTTGCCGCTGGTGAGCCGCACCTCGGCGCCGTATGCCTTCACGAGGTTGCGACGCTCCACGCTCATCGTCTCGGGCATGGTGAGTATCAGCTTGTAGCCCTTCACCGCCGCCACGAGAGCCAGTCCCACGCCGGTGTTGCCGCTTGTGGGTTCGATGATGGTGGCCCCGGGGGTGAGTATGCCCTTCTTCTCGGCATCCTCTATCATGGCCAGAGCCACGCGGTCTTTCACGCTTCCGCCAGGGTTGAAGAACTCAACCTTCACGGTGATGGGTGTCTCCACCCCACGCAGTTTCGAGAAACGTTCTATCTCGAGCATGGGTGTCTCGCCCACGAGGTCTGTAAGTTGCTTGGCTATCTTCTTCATGTCAAGTTCCTTTATGTTGTTGTGTTGTGTGGGAGTGGGGCGGAAAGAAAACTTCCGCCCCACAGCTTGTTTGCTTTATGCCTTGTCGAGAGCCTGCGACAGGTCGTCGATGATGTCGTCGATGTGCTCGGTTCCGATGCTCAGGCGTATTGTAGAAGGGTAAATGTGTTGGTCTTCCAGCTCCTGGGGAGTCATCTGCGAGTGGGTAGTCGTGGCAGGGTGTATCACGAGGCTCTTCACGTCGGCCACGTTGGCCAGCAGAGAGAATATCTCAAGGCTGTCGATGAATGCCCATGCCTCCTTCTCGCCACCCTTAATCTCGAAGGTGAAGATGCTGCCGCCGCCGTTGGGGAACAGCTTGGTGTAAAGTTCGTGGTCGGGATGACTGGGCAGCGACGGGTGGTTGACCTTGGCCACCTTGGGGTGCTTCGAGAGGAACTCAACCACCTTGGCTGTGTTGTAGGCGTGGCGCTCAACGCGCAGGCTGAGAGTTTCCAGACCCTGAAGCAGTATCCAGGCGTTGAAGGGAGAGATGGTCGCACCAGTGTCGCGCAGGATGACGGCGCGGATGCGGGTAACGAAGGCTGCGGCTCCGGCCACGTCGGCAAACACAGCACCGTGGTAGCTTGGGTCTGGCTTTGCCAGTGTGGGATACTTGTCGGCGTTCTTCTTCCAGTCGAACTTGCCGGCGTCAACGATCACGCCGCCGAGCGAGCTGCCGTGGCCGCCGATGAACTTGGTTGCGGAGTGTACCACCACGTCGGCACCGTGCTCGATGGGACGGAACAGGTAGGGAGTTCCGAACGTGTTGTCAACGATTACTATAGTGTTGTGCTTGTGTGCTATCTCGCTGATGCGGTCGATGTCGGTGACGCTGGCGTTGGGGTTGCCGAACGTCTCGACAATCACGGCCTTGGTGTTGGGGCGGAATGCCTTCTCTACTGCGTCGAAGTCGGCCGGGTCTACTATGGTCGTCTCCACGCCTTGTGTTGACAGGGTGTGCTCAAGCAGGTTGAACGTGCCACCATAGAGGTTGTCGGCTGCGATGATGTGGTCGCCGTTTTGCGCCACGTTCTGCAGTGCGTAGGTGATGGCTGCCGCACCCGATGCCACTGCCAGTCCGGCAACGCCGCCCTCAAGGGCTGCGACGCGGTCTTCAAACACGCCCTGCGTCGAGTTGGTCAGGCGTCCGTAGATGTTTCCTGCGTCGCGCAGGCCGAAGCGGTCGGCAGCGTGCTGTGAGTTGCGGAACACATACGAAGTGGTTTGGTATATTGGTACGGCGCGGCTGTCGGTTGCCGGATCTGCCTGTTCTTGTCCTACGTGGAGCTGAAGTGTCTCAAAGTGAAGTTTCTTGTTGCTCATCTTTTTGTCCTTTCTTATCGTTATTGTTTTATTGTTTCTGTTGTTGTCCGCCCATGTGGCGTTTGTTGACGGTGCAAAGGTACGGCGTTTTCGCGCCTCCCACAATCGCACGATAGTGGCATTGTTGATACCACAGTTGTGGTATTTTGGCGTTTTTCGCTGAAAAACGACGCTAAAAGTGGCTGAAGACAGTGCTTTTTGTAAGGTTGGGAGGCACAAACGAAACTCATTTTCGTTGATAATCGCTATATTTGCATGTGTGGATATGAAGTATAGACGACTTCTATTATAACCTAAAACAACAAACAAGGAGGACGATAAAGATGAGGAAAGACATAAGGGAAGGCATGAAGCTTGGCCGCACATGCGAGGGGACTGTGTTTGATGTGGTGGCCGCAGTGTTGCTTGTAATAATGTGGGCGGTGTCGATGTGGCTTGTCTCGCACCGTGACGCCGACATTGACCAACTGGTAATAAATTGCGGGATTGCCACGGCGACGGTTCCTCTGATGCTTCTTGCGGCCTATCGCCCAGCCCTCATCAATGTTCCGGTGGTCATCACCACGCTTGCACAGTTGCGTTTGCTCATAAGAATGGAGAGGATAGCTGCTCTTGAGGTAATCGCGATGCTCTTTGGCATGAACATCGTCATTGCCTTTGACGGTAGTGAAAAGATTGTTCTTACGGTCGTCATGGCAGCTTGCGCGATGATTGTTGCCACGATGATATGCGGAGTCTTTATGATAAACAAGCGCGGCAACTAAGTAAAGGCGGGTTCAATACCTACGTTGGTTTACAGGTTTGCCGTCGCTCAATATGCTGCGCGATACTTGCTTTCGTCCTTGTCGTCGAGCATGCTTAGGTACGACTGGTAGCGGCTTTGGGCTATGTAGTGTTCCTCGACGGCCTTGAGCACGGCGCATCCCGGTTCCTTGGTGTGGGTGCAGTTGCTGAAGCGGCAGTCCTTTGAGAAGTGGAAGATGTCCTTGAAGTAGCCCGTAAGCTCCTCGGGTTCGATGTCGAAAGTGCCGAACCCCTTTATTCCCGGCGTGTCTATGATGTAGCCGCCCTGTGGCAACGGCAGCATCTCGCTGAACGTGGTGGTGTGCATGCCCGTGTTGTGGGCGTCGCTAATCTCCGCCGTGCGCAGGTTTGTGCCGAGCAGACGGTTGATGAATGTCGATTTCCCTACGCCGCTGTTGCCGCTAAGCACCGATATGCGGCCTTCGAGCAGTGGCGAAACCTTGTCCATGCCGTCGCCGTTGGCCGCCGATATGGCTATGCACTGGTAGCCTATGTTGTCGTAGAGGGTCATCATCATCTCCTGATAGTGCAGCTCTTCGGGCGACAGCAGGTCGGTCTTGTTGAACAGCAGCACCACCGGCACGCGGTAGGCTTCGGCCGAGGCGAGGAAGCGGTCGATGAATGTGGTTGACGTTTGCGGTCGGTTGACGGTGACCACGAGCAGGGCTTGGTCTACGTTGGCGGCTATGATGTGGCTTTGCTTCGACAGGTTGGGCGACTTGCGTATTATGTAGTTGCGCCTGTCCTCAATGCTTGTTATAAAGGCCGTGCCCTCTTGGTTGGGCGTGATTTCCACCCTGTCGCCCACGGCCACGGGGTTGGTGCTCCTTATCCCTTTCAGTCGGAAGTTGCCTTTTATCTTGCTGTCCACCAGTTTGCCGTCGTCGGTCTTCACTGTATACCAGCTTCCGGTGTTCTTTACGACGAGTCCGTACACTTTTCCTGTCAAGAGTTTGAATTGGTTATTGTTGCCTCTGTCATTCGGGCTTGGCTGCAAACGTGCGCCAAGCACATTGCCTTTAGTAAAAAGGCGAAGAGTATGGACGGTTTCGCCTTGCGGCCCAGTCCATGCTCTTCGTCTGTTTGTGGCGTTAGCCTTGCGGCCTTACACCGTCATTATCTCCTTGTCCTTGGCGGCGAGCAGTTCCTCGACGGCCTTTATCTGCTTGTCGTGTATCTTCTGCAAGTCGTTCTCGGCATCCTTCTCGTTGTCTTCCGACAGTCCGTCCTTTATGGCCTTCTTGAGCTTGTCCTTCACGTCGGCGCGCACGTTGCGTATCTGCACCTTCACTCCCTCGCCAATCTTGTTGCACTGCTTGGCCAGTTCGCGGCGGCGCTCCTCTGTGGGCTGTGGTATGCCGAGGCGTATTATCTCGCCGTTGTTCTCCGGCGTGATGCCCACCTCCGAGTCCATGATGGCCTTTTCTATGGCCTTTATCTGCTTCTTGTCCCATGGGCGTATGGCAATGGTGCGTGGGTCGGGCGTTGACACGTTGGCCACTTGGTTGAGCGGCACCATCGAACCGTATGAGTCCACCTTTATGCCGTCGAGTATCGCCACGTTGGCGCGCCCGGCGCGAATGCGTGCGAGCTGCTCTTCCAGATACATCACGGCCATCTCCATCTTCTCTTCTGCTGAAGACAATGTTTCTTTTACGTCTATCATATCTATGTTGTGTGTTTTGATTTCGCCTTTGTTGCGGTGACTGCGCCCGTGGGGTGTGCTTTGCGCGTTTCCCGGTGGGGCGCATTGTTCATGGTTACAAATGTAATTATTAATATCCAACCTACCAAGCGTTTTGCGTATTTTTGCTTTCAGTATGGCATGCAACGCTACTGTAGCTGACCCAAACGGCCACTTTTCGCGCGTGCCTTCCTTGGGTTTTATGGGCAAATAGGCTAACTTTGCATAAGATAAGCTGCACTCGGGAAATTGAGAACAAGTTCTCTTTCCGCTCGTTTGCATTATCTTTGCATAAGATAAGCTGCACTCGGCAATACGATAGGCATTATCATTTCAACTATATTATGACTATGGAACTAAGCGACAAGAATATAGCGGTGCTGCTTTCGGGCGGCGTGGACAGTTCGGTTGTTGTGCATGAGCTGGCGCAACAGGGGTTGCACCCCGACTGCTTCTACATAAAGATAGGGCCGGAGGAAGAGGCCGAGTGGGACTGCTCGTCGGAGGAAGACCTTGAGATGGCCACCGCTGTGGCCTCGCGCTACGGGTGCAAGCTGGAGGTTGTGGACTGCCATAAGGAGTATTGGGAGCAGGTGACGCGCTACACCATGGACAAGGTGCGCGCCGGACTGACGCCCAACCCCGACGTGATGTGCAACCGACTGATAAAGTTTGGGGCGTTCGACGAGAAGCGCGGCCACGACTACGACCTCATTGCCACAGGCCACTATGCCTGCACGGAGGTGATAGACGGGCGCAAATGGCTTACCACAAGTCCCGACCCGGTGAAGGACCAGACCGACTTCCTCGCCCAAATCCACGACTGGCAACTGCGCAAGGCCCTGTTTCCGATAGGCCACTACATGAAGGGCGAGGTGAGGGCTATTGCCGAGCGCGAGCATCTCGTCAATGCGCGGCGCAAAGACTCGCAGGGCATCTGCTTCCTCGGCAAGATAAACTACAACGAATACATACGCCGCTACCTTGGCGAGCAGCCTGGCGACGTGGTGGAACTGGAGACCAGCAAGCGCCTTGGCAGTCACAAGGGACTGTGGTTCCACACCATCGGCCAACGCCACGGACTTGGTTTCGGTGGCGGCCCGTGGTATGCGGTGAAGAAGAATGTGGAGGAAAACATACTCTACGTGAGCCGTGGCTATGAGCCACTCACCGCCTACAAGAAGGATTTTCCCATACAGGCGTTCCATTTCCTTACGGTAAACGAACTGCCTACCGACGTGACGTTCAAGATAAGGCACACACCGGAGTTCCACAAGGCCACGCTTGAGCACACCGCCGACGGCTGCTACACGGTGCATTCCGACGAACTGATACAGGGCGTTGCGCCCGGACAGTTCTGCGTGGTGTATGACTCCGAGCACCACAAGTGCTTCGGGTCGGGCGAAATCACGTGCTGAAGGGGTGCGGCGACAGGTATGCAAAGTAATGTTTTTGTGATAGGAAATTTTTAGCTTGTAACAATGGAGACGACATATTATTCCCGAATAGCAGATGCTGTAAATTCATTTTGGAATATCAAACAGAAGCAAGGAAGTGTGCTGGCTGGTAAACAACTTGACGCTTTTCTTGGCCTTCTTACAGAAATCGCTGTCGACGCAGGTGTCCCTAAGTCATGCGTGTATCTCAAAAATAATCATATTCCGGGTTATTTCCGTGCCACAAAAGATTGGGATTTGATAATAGTTTCGCCACATAACAATCTTGTGGCAGCCATAGAGTTGAAATCACAGGTAGGCTCCTATGGAAACAATCTGAATAACAGAATAGAGGAGTCGCTTGGCTCTTCCGAGGATTTTTGGACTGCTTTTCGTGAGAAAGCGTTTATGTGTAACCAAGCCCCATGGCTGGGTTACGTGATGGTTGTGGGGAAAGACTCTGAAAGCACCCATGAGGTGAAAGTAAGTGAGCCGCATTTTCATGTCCGTAAAGAATTTAAGAAAGCCACGTATATAGACCGTTATCGCATTCTTTGTCAGCGTCTTGTCCTTGAGCACAAATACAATGCCGTGGCTTTGATTGCGACTCAAGGCAAGGGACACTATGAGAACATTGCCGAAAACATATCTATTGAAACATTCATAGGTTCATATCGAGGACACTTGTTGGGATTGGCAAATGAATTCAAGTAAAACATACAATAAAAGGAAATCGGGTAGACTGCATGGAGAAGTGTTTACCAAGCATGAGGTCGTAGACTTCATGCTTGATGAGGTCGGCTATGTGGCAACTGCCAATCTTTCTGATATATCTATCATGGAACCTTCATGCGGAGAGGGGGAGTTTGTGGTGGAGATTGTCAAACGCCTGAAGCAGTCGTCTGTACTTTGGGGCTTTGACTTGAACCAAGCTTACCATAAATGCGTGTCGGCTTCAGATATAGACAGAAGGAAAGTTGAAATCTGCGTACAACGCATTTCTTGCGAAGCTCCAGAGATAGAACATCCTGAACAGAATATCCATGCTGAGGACTATTTGTTGTCTGCACATCCTGATTGCGACATCATTGTTGGAAATCCGCCTTACATACGCTATGAGGAGATTCCTCAGGACAAGTTGCCCTTATATAAGTCTTTCTCCACTTTTTATTATCGTCCTGATATGTATGTCTTTTTCTTCGAGAAGTCTTTGTCGCAATTGAAGCCTAATGGACTACATTGTTTTATATGCTCAAACCGCTGGATGAAGAACAAGTATGGAAAGAAACTTCGTGCATTTGTCGCCAGATACTATAATGTAGGGAAAATCATAAATATGGAGGGAGCTGATGCGTTCGAGGAAGAAGTTTTGGCATACCCAGCCATAACGGTTATTTCAAATAGGACGAACAAGAATGGTGTGCAGTATGCCAAAGTTAAAGACGTGGCACAAATAAGAAATGCCCAATACAGGCAGTTGGACGTTCCATATGGCGAAGACTGGAACAATGTGTTCATTCCGCATAAACAGGAACTGTCACTGATAGAAGACCAGAACTTCAAGATAGGCATTGGTGTGGCTACGGGAGCTGACAGCATATTTATCTCCAGACATATCATGGATGAGGTTGAAAAAAGTCTATTGTTGCCGATTATCAACGGACGCGATTTGAGTGGTGACAATATGAATTGGAGTGGGAATTATCTGCTGAATCCATACGACAGTGATGGAAAACTTATATCGCTTGACAAATACCCTAAAGCAAAAGCTTATCTTGAGAGAAACAAGGAACGGCTCTTGTCACGGCATAAAGCCAAGAAGACACCGGCAAAATGGTATGCGACGATAGACCCCGTGCAGATTACACTTCAGACGCAAGAGAAGATACTGCTACCAGACATTTCAGGCAACAAATATGTGTTTATAGACAAAGGCAAATTCTATCCAGCACACAATATATATTACATCACCGGCAATGACTCTCGCAGACTCATGATACTCTCGGCACTTTTGATGTCTGATTTTGTACGTTGCCAGTTGTCTGATCTTTCCAACCACATGAATGGTGGGTATGTCAGATGGCAGAGTCAATATCTGCGTAAGCTACAGATACCAACCATCAGTCACATACCTTGTCATTTGGCTGACACATTGTTAAGATGTTATGAAACGCAAGATATCAATGGAATAAACAGTTGTACGGAGGAGATACTGCTTGGTGAGAAGAACAAACCGATGATATCCCCAAATCCGAAACAAAAAACGCAACAGCTGACTTTTGCTTTTTAACGATTACTAAACTGTAAACAGATACTAATGACTACCAAAACCTTTGCCATTGCGCTCGTTTGGCTGCCGCTTGCAGCCATCGCGCAGAAGCCAACCAACCTTACCACCGACCTTCTTGAGCACACCGACCGCGTGTACGTAGGCGGACTGCCATCGACAATCGGCCTCGCCGACACAGGCAACGCCATAGAACCGTGGCAGTGCGCAGCCATACGCACTGCCCAGCCATGGCTCGGATGGGTCATGAACAGCACTGCGCCCAACGCCATGCAGACCGCCTACAGGGTGCTTGTGGCCACAAAGCGCGAACTGCTGGCCGAGGGCAAGGCCGACATGTGGGACAGCGGCGAGGTGAAGAGCGGCAACTCGTCGGGAGTGGTGTATGGGGGCAAGCCCCTGAAGCCATCAACCGTGTACTATTGGGCGGTGCAGACGCGCGACAACCACGGCACCGCGAGCGGCTATTCCGACGCAAAGGCATTCCGCACGGCGGCAACTCTCGACGGCGAGACGGCGCGCTATCCGCTCGAAAAGACCGAACGCCAACCCATGAGCATGCGCCAGTTGCAGCCGCAGACAATAGTCGCCGACTTCGGCACCGACGCTTTCGGCCAACTGAAACTGACCGTCGCCACCCAAAACACCACCGACACACTGACACTGCACCTTGGCGAACAACTCGCCGACGGACGTGTCAACCGCCACCCCGAAGGCAGTCAGCGGTATGCCATGTACCGCGTGCCGCTCTTGCGAGGCACGCACACCTATTATATAAAGCCACGCAAGGACAAACGCAACACCACGCCACGACGCAACGAGAGTGGCGTCGACCCCATATTCATGCCCGACTACATAGGCGAGGTGTTCCCCTTCCGCTACTGCGAGGTGCAGCTTGGCGGGGCCACGCTGGCCGACGGCGGCATGGTGCGAGCCGAGGCCCACTATCCATTCGACGAGTATGCCTCGTCGTTCTCGTCGTCCGACAGTGTGCTCAACGCCGTTTGGCAACTGTGCAAGCGCACGGTCGAGGCCACCAGCTTCTGCGGAACCTATGTCGATGGCGACCGCGAGCGCATACCATACGAGGCCGACGCAATAATAAACCAGCTGAGCCACTATGCCGTTGACCGCGACTTCGCCATGGCGCGCCACAGTGTGAAGCACCTGATATACAACCCCACGTGGCCTACTGAGTGGATACTCCAGTCGGGCATAATGGCATGGAACGACTATATGTACACTGGCGACACGCGACTGCTCGCTGCGGTGTATGAAGACCTGAAGGCAAAGACCCTCGTAGCCCTGCGCGACGACAACGGACTGATAAGCACGCGCACGGGCAAGGCCACCAAGGAGGTGCTTAGCGCCATACACTTCAAGGGCAAGCAGCTGCGCGACATCGTAGACTGGCCGCAGACGGGAGCCGAAGGCGTAGAGAAGGAGAATGGGGGAGAGACCGATGGCTTTGTGTTTGCCGACTACAACACCGTGGTCAACGCCTACCACTGCGAGGCGTTGAGGCTGCTCTCGCTCACCGCCGCCGCACTCGGAAAGCGCACCGACGCCGACCTCTATGCCAAGGAGGCCGAACGGGCGCGCCAAAGCGTGAACCGACTGCTCATAGACGGCGACACCCGACTCTACACCGACGGCATAGGCACCAAGCACAGTTCGCTCCATTCCAACATGTTTGCGCTATGCTTCGGACTGGTGCCGCAGGGCAACCGCCAGGCGGTGGTAGATTTCATAAAGAGCCGCAAGATGGCATGCAGCGTCTACGGTTCGCAGTTTCTGCTCGATGCTCTCTACGATGCCGGCGAGGCCGACTACGCCCTGTCGCTGCTCAACTCCACGGCGCGGCGCAGCTGGTACAACATGACGAGGATAGGCTCAACCATCACCACCGAGGCGTGGGACAACGTGTATAAGCCCAACCAAGACTGGAACCACCCTTGGGGAGCGGCTCCGGCCAACATAATCGTGCGCAAGCTGATGGGTGTGGAACCGCTTGAGGCCGGCTTCTCGAAGATGCGGATAAAGCCGCAGCCGGGCAGCTTGCAGTCGGCTTCGCTCACCGTGCCCACCATAAAAGGGGCGGTAAGCGTGGCGTTTGACAATAGGGTGGGAGAGAGCTTTGCGCTCGATGTCACCATTCCGGCCAACACCACCGCCGAGGTGTGGTTGCCCAAGCTCGCCAAGCGGGTGTTGGTTGACGGCAAGATGCAGTCGGCGACCGCCGTTGGCTGTTTCCTTAAAACGACAATTGGGTCAGGCACGCACCATCTGAAAGTGGAGAAGTAGATGGGGCTTACCTTGATGTGGACTGGCCAATTTGATGTTCCTATTGTGGTGGATGCCAAGTAGTGGGGGACGTGTCTCACGTCGCAACTGCCGCATTGCCGTTTGGTGTGCGGTGGGACACCGCACCCACTACCATTGTTCACAACAAACAGGAAAGCCTAATACAAAAATGCGGAACCCAGAAAGGCTCCGCATTTTTGTGTCTCTAATATGTGCGATTTTGCTGCTTAGTAGGTGCTGCGTCCTCGCTGCACCCGATAGAATTCTTTGTGTGAGGGCGCAGCGAGGACGCAGCGCCTACTAATTACCCTCGTCGGCTTCACATTGCCCTCGTTGGCTTCACATGGTGCGCAAGAGGTACGCCCTTGTCTGCCTCACATAGTGCGCAAGTTGCACGTTCTTGTTTGCCTCATTGTAGGGTGTGGCACGGCGAGGTGCCGTGCCACCCATGCGCTTCGTTTGCCCACGCCCTTGGCGTATGAACTGGTTATTCCGTGGGCAGGTGGAAGCGGTATGAACGCTCGAACACTTCCCTCACGGTGTTTATCTCAAGGAACGTTGTGCCGCCGCCCGAGCCGAAGCTGCCGCTCAGGTGAGCCACCTTGTCGTCCATGCTGAGGTAGCCCTTCTGACGGAGCATGCGCAGGGCAGCGAGAAACTGCTCCTTGGCGCCAATCTGCTCGTGCTGCGCCACGGCAATCACGCCATAGCTAAGCGCGAGCCAACGCTGCGTCTTCTCCTTGTAGCAGATGGCGAGCACGGGGTTGGGACCACGGAAGGCGGCCAGGTTGCGTGCGGTGTAGCCCGTCATGCTGTCGGTGATGATGCCCTTCACGCCCAGACGCTCGGTCGACTCGATGGCACTGTGCGAGAGGAACTCGGCGATGTCGCATCCGTCGCTCAGCGGAATGTCAAACTCGTTCTCCGTGATGCGGTCCTTCTCGGCCTGCTCGGCAATGGCCGCCATGGTCTTCACGGCTTCCACGGGATATTTGCCCGATGCCGTCTCGCCGCTAAGCATGAGCGCGTCGGTGCGGTAGTATATGGCGTTGGCTATGTCGGTCACTTCGGCGCGTGTGGGGCGCGGGTTGTTGATCATGGTGTGCAGCATCTGCGTGGCCACAATCACGGGCTTCTTTGCCAGCATGCACTTGCGTATTATGCTGCGCTGTATGCCCGGTATGCGCTCGATGGGCACCTCGATGCCGAGGTCGCCGCGTGCCACCATGATGCCATACGAAGCCTCGATTATCTCGTCGATGTTGTCAACGCCCTCTTGGTTCTCAATCTTCGATATTATCTTGATGTCGCTGCCATGCTCGTCGAGAATGTCCTGCACGGCCTTCACGTCGGCTGCGCTGCGCACAAACGAGTGGGCTATGAAGTCGATGTCCTCGTCGATGGCCAGTTTGATGTTGCGCTTGTCCTTCTCGGTGAGTGCGGGCAGGTCGATGTGTACGCCCGGAACGTTGACGCTCTTGTGCGAGCCAAGCTGTCCGTCGTTGGTGGCCTGTGCTATCACGGCAGGTCCGTTTATGCCAATCACCTTCATGGCCAGCGCGCCGTCGTCGAAGAGTATCTCGTCGCCGATGTGAATGTCGTTGGCGAAGTTCTCATACGACAGGTTGATGATGTCGTGCTCGGTGTCCATCTCGGGGCGGCCGAATATCTTCACCACGTCGCCGGTCTTGTAGTCTATTGGAGCGTCGCATCCTGTCGTCCTCACCTCGGGGCCTTTAGTGTCGATGAGAATGCCGATGTGGTGCGACACTTTGCGTGTGTTTCTTATTATCTCCTTGATGCCTTCGGGGTCGGCGTGGGCAGTGTTCATGCGCACAACGTTCATTCCCGCGTCAAACAGTTGGCGGATGAACTCTGTGCTACAGTTTCTGTCGCTGATGGATGCTACAATCTTGGTCTGTTTCATTGTGTGTTGTCTTACCGTTTGTGTATGTTGCCTTAGTGTATAATGTGGCTTTTGCAAAGGTACTTCTTTTTTGTTATACCGCAAAAGAATAGGAAATCCAAAAATGTAGGGTTTTGCTTCGCGTTTCGGATTTTTATCGTTTGCCAATTCTTTCCTTACGTTTTTGAAATGCGTTGGCTTTGTTTCCGTGTCTGTAGTCGTAGCCTTTTTGCCCTTTCTGTGATATTGCACACTCATGCTGAAAAATGCCGATTTCTTGAGCAAATCTTTACTTTTAAAAATCTTGTTTTAGAGTTTGGCAGAGGCAAAAAGCGTGGTTTCTGACGTGGATATGTGGGTTTCGGTGCGCGGATGCACCACTTTTGGGTGACAACTGATGCAGTTGTTGTGGACAACTGACCCATTTGCGAGGCGCAAACATGCCTGTTTCGTGGCAAAACGAGGCTCTTTCCGTCGCCTTTTGTCGTGTTTTGAATGGCGAGTAAAACGCAGGCGGAATGTATGTCGTTGCAATACAGTTGGTTGTGAAAATCGCTGAAAACTGCCGTATTCGCATCCCTATCGGACAGTGGTGATAAAAACGTGAGTATTTCGAGCCTAAATTGTAAAATAATTTATTGCACACTGGTGCCGCACGGGTAGGAAAGGCCATGTGCGGTGCCCTATGAATGCCCTTCCCCTTTACGTTCGACATCCTCGAAGTAGGGTGTCTAATTTGTTGTCCCCCCCCCCCTTGTAGTGGGTGCGGTGTCCCACCGCACGCCAAGCATCTATGCGGCAGTGGGCGACGTGAGACACGTCGTCCACTACGCAGGATGCCACTGCGACTAATTGTATAGTAAGGCAAGAAAAGATTTGGGACGCTTGTCGCGCAAGAAACTTTGGCTGGCTCTGATGGGGCAGTGGCTATTATGCGTTTCATGCGGGTGAATGATACGGCGAGGCACCGTACCACCTAATGCGCTTCACTTGCCGCAAAAGCATTGTCCGCACGTTTTGCGGATGCAGCAAACGCCATCTCCGCCGCAATTCCGTTGGTCTGTTTTTATTACAAACGCATGCCTTGGCCTGTCGCCATGCGTATGCGTGTGCAGTTTTATATAGTAATGTATAACCCATTACACCATTGTTTATTATAATCTGGCGTGCGCCAAAATGGGAGTTTGGACAAAAAAAAGTGGAATATATTTCCGTCGGCCATTGAAAATCAGTATATTTGCAATCCGAATTATTCAATGATAATAAATTATCACTACAAATAATAAACGAAATGACAAAAGCAGACATCATCAACAAGATTGTTGAGGACACAGGAATTGCCAAAAAAGACGTGGCGGCCACAATCGAGGCTTTCATGGAAGAGGTGAGACAGAGTCTGGCGGGCAGGAAAGAGGATGTTTTCCTTCGCGGTTTCGGCAGCTTCATCGTTAAGCACCGCGCCCAAAAGACGGCACGCAACATCTCTAAAAACACGACCATAGTCATCGACGCGCATGACTTCCCGGCCTTCAAGCCCGCGAAGAGCTTCATCGCCAAGATGAAATAAGAGACACAATAAAAACATAAATCATTTAAATTTCATAAACCATGCCAAGCGGAAAGAAGAAGAAGGGCCACAAGATGGCTACGCACAAGCGTAAGAAGAGATTAAGAAAGAACAGACACAAGAGCAAGTAAGGCGTGAGCCGCCGCACCCATCTTGTGCGGATTTTACTCTTGTTAGGGAAGAAAGAGTGCGCCTTCGGGTCCCGCGTGGGGCGTGGCGCACCCTTTCTGTTTTTGGCGAGTTCTGAAAAACTTGGTGTTTTTTTTAAGGACGCGCCTTGTACGAACCAAAAAAGAACAGAAGTCGGCTAGACTTTTATGAATTTCAAGATTTGCCTTTGTCCTTGAGGCGATTTTGGCCTTGAGGAGGAAGTGTGGCAAGCTGCACGGCTGATGAAAGGTCGAAAACAGCGGCCAAAAAGAGAAAAGGTGAAGATTGGAAATGGAAGAGACAAAACAAGTCTTCGCCAGAAGAGTTTAGACAACTTCACAATAACGTAAGGAATGACAAGCGAAGTAATTATCGACGTCCAGCCCAAGGAGATATCTATAGCATTGCTTGAAGACAAGAGCCTCGTCGAGTACCAAAACGAGACAAGGTCGGCGTCGTTCTCCGTGGGCAACATCTATGTGGCAAAGGTGAAGAAGCTGATGCCCGGACTGAATGCCTGTTTCGTCGATGTCGGTTACGAGCGCGATGCCTTCTTGCACTATTTGGACTTGGGTTCGCAATTTAGCTCTTATGAGAAGTACCTCAAGCAGGTACAAAGTGACAGAAAGAAACTTTTCCCCATTTCAAAGGCCACACGGCTGCCCGAACTGAAGAAGGACGGCAGTGTGCAGACGACGCTGAAGGTGGGTCAGGAGGTGCTGGTGCAGATAGTAAAGGAGCCTATCTCGACCAAAGGGCCGCGCCTGACGTGCGAGCTGAGTTTCGCAGGGCGCTTCCTGGTGCTCATACCGTTCAACGACAAGGTGTCGGTGTCGTCGAAGATAAAGAAAGGCGAGGAGCGCGCGCGGCTGAAGCAGCTCATACAAAGCATCAAGCCGAAGAACTTCGGAGTTATCGTGCGCACGTCGTCAGAGGGAAAACGAGTGGCAGAACTCGATGCGGAGTTGAAGGTATTGCTCAAGAGGTGGGACGACGCCATTGCGAAAGTGCAGAAAACAACAGCGCGTCCGCAAGTTGTTTTCGAGGAGACGGGCAGGGCCGTTGCCATGCTCAGAGACTTGTTCAACCCCACCTACGACGGCATCTTCGTCAACGACGAGGACATCTTCAACCAAATCCGCGACTATGTGAAGCTCATCGCGCCCGAGAAGGCCGACATCGTGAAGAGGTATACGGGCAAGGTGCCCATCTTCGACAACTTCAACGTGACCAAGCAGATGAAGTCGTCGTTCGGCAAGACCGTCAACTACAAGCGCGGAGCTTATCTCATCATCGAACACACAGAGGCGTTGCACGTGGTTGACGTGAACAGCGGCAACCGCACGCGGGCGGAGAACGGCCAGGAGGCCAACGCGCTTGAGGTGAACCTCGGCGCCGCCGACGAGCTGGCGCGACAGCTGCGACTGCGCGACATGGGTGGCATCATCGTGGTCGATTTCATCGACATGAGCCTTGCGGAAGACCGCCAGATGCTCTATGAGCGCATGTGCAAGAACATGCAGAAAGACCGCGCGCGCCACAACATACTGCCGCTGAGCAAGTTCGGATTGATGCAAATAACACGCCAAAGGGTGCGCCCGGCAATGGACGTCAATGTGGAGGAGACCTGCCCCACATGCTTTGGCAAGGGAAAGATTAAGTCGAGCATTCTGTTCACCGACCAACTGGAGAGCAAGATTGACCGTTTGGTCAACAAAATTGGAATCAAGAAGTTCACACTGCAAGTGCATCCGTATGTGGCAGCCTATGTCAACCAGGGCATAGTGTCGCTGAAGCGCAAGTGGCAGATGAAATACGGGTTCGGAGTGAATGTGATCCCCTCGCAGAAAATGGCGTTCTTGCAATATGAGTTTTACGACAAGAACGGCGAGTACATCGACATGAAAGAGGAGATTGAAACTAAGTAAACATGAATAGGGGCGGCACTTGCGAGGTGCCGCCCCTGTTGTTTCCAAGCCTTTTGTTGAGGCTCTTATTCCCAGTCTCGAAGGCTTTTATACGATATCTTGATAGCCCGACATCCGCTATTGCACAATCTTGAAGCGCACTCTGAACGAGTGGGTCATCTCGTCCCAGTTGGTGCCGAGCAGTTCGAAGCGCCCTATCTGTGCCGTTGACCTCACGTGCTTGCCTATGCAGGGGCATACGTCGTAGTCGCCTATGCGCACCAGGCGCAGTGTCTCCGACGCGTCGTCGGGCAGTCGGTCGGCGCTCACGCCCTCGGGCAGGTTGTCGCGGCTGACGAACTCGTAGGTCACGGGCAGGTCTTCGGCTATCAGGGCGTTCATCGTGCGCTCAATCTCCTGCTCCTCCTTGCGTGTCGGCTTGTGGTCAACCGTGAATGTCATCTTGCTCTTCTTGCGCTCTATGTGGGCGTTGCGCGACCTCTCGCACCCGAACATCCTCGCCATGGTCTGGTTGAGCAGGTGCTCGGCGGTGTGGGCCGGCGGAAATTCCTCCTTGTTGTGGGCGTTCAGTATGATGTCTTCCATCGCTATTTCTTCGTTTTTCTTAGCTTAAACTTCCATGCCCTTGCCCCGAAGGCCCCAATGCTCATGTCAATGCAGCCGTCCTTGGCCAATGCTGCCGACGTCTTCTCGCCCGTAAACAGGTCGGTGGCGGTGGCTTTCTGCTCGCTTATGCCGAGGAAGTCGAACGCATGGGCAGGTATCCTCACCGATATGTCGGCAGGCTCTGTGCCGAAGTTCACCGCCACAAGCACCATCTCGTTGCCCGACTTGCGCAGGAAGGCATAGTTGGAGTAGGGGAAGAAGCAGTCCGACTGTGGGTTGGCATACATCAGGTCGAAGAACTCTCCCTCGCTTATGGCCTTCTCCTTGTTGGCCATGCAGAGAGCCTTGGCGTGCATGGCGGCCAGTGTGGCCTCGCCGTCGGCCAGTTGGCCGCTGGCGGCGCGGCACAAGGTGTCGATGCTCCAGTAGTCGAATATTGTTGTGCGGCCGTCTCTGCCGCTGAAGCCCTCGCTGTCCATGCCCTTTTCGCCATACTCCTCGCCGGCGTAGAGCATGAAAGGGTTGGAGCGCATCAGTGCGCTGGCCACCATGGCCGGTATGCCCCGGCGCGCGTCGGCGGCGAAGAAGTCGCTCGCTATGCGCTGCTCGTCGTGGTTTTCAAGGAAGTAGAGCATGTGCTGGCTTATGTCTTCGGTGGCTTGCCATGCCTGTGTGATGGCCGTGGCAGGGCATTGGTTGCACGCCACGGCGCGCATGGTGTCGTACATGCCCACCTTGTCGTACAGGTAGTCGAAGCCGTTGGCTATGTAGTTGCGGTATTCGGCAGGGTTGTACACCTCGCCGATGAACACCAGGCCGGGGTGCTTGCGCTTCACTTCGGCAGTGGCGTAGCCCCAAAACTCGGCAGGCACCATCTCGGCCATGTCGCAGCGGAAGCCGTCGATGCCCTTGCTTGCCCAAAACAGCAGTATGTCGGTCATCTGCCGCCATGTGCGTGGGGTGGGGCTGAAGTGGGTTTGCCGTCCGCCGCAGTAGTCAACGCCATAGTTCAGCTTGACGGTCTCATACCAGTCGTTCTGTCCAGGGTGTGGGTCGAAGTGGTCGTTGCCCGTTGCCTTGGCCGGGCTTTCCTCGTAGGGAAACAGTTCGCCGCCATACAGGTCGATGTGCGGCTCAAACTTGCTGCCGGGACAGTAGTAGAAGTTGTTCTGTGGGTCGAAGCCCTTCGTCGTGTCGTCCTTGTCGCCCAGCCCCACTGTGCCTGCTGGTTTGCAGATGGAGTGGTACTGGCGCGCCACGTGGTTGGGCACGAAGTCGATTATCATTTTCAGTCCTGCGCGGTGTGTCCTTTCCACGAGAGCCTCAAACTCGGCCATGCGCTTCTGCACGTCAATGGCCAAGTCGGGGTCGATGTCGTAGTAGTCAACGATGGCGTAGGGCGACCCGGCGCGCCCCTTCACCACGGCAGGGTGGTTGCGCGGTATGCCGAAGGCGGTGTGGTTGGTCTGTGTGGCGTGGCGTATCACGCCAGTGTACCACACGTGGGTCACTCCCAACTGCTTTATCCGCAGCAGTTCGGCGGTGTCTATCTCGTTCATTTTTCCGCATCCGTTCTCCTCCACGGTGCCGTTGGGCTTGCGTGTGGTGTTGCGGTTGGTGTGCAGTCGCGTGAAGATTTGGTATATTATGGGTTTCATGGTCAATGTGTAAGATTATGGTTGTGTGGTTTGCCTCTGTGGGCATGTGATGGTTATGAAGCATGCTTGTTTTGATGATGCTCCACTGTCTGCCGCTTGGCATAAATGCAAAAGGATTAGAGATTGCCGTTGTTTTTCAGTGTCAATCCCTAATCCTTTTGTTCATGCAGTGCTTGTGGTTTAGTTGATGCCGTGTGCGGCCACTGTCTTGTCGATGCGTCCGATCATGCCTTGCAGTGCCTTGCCTGGTCCGCACTCGGTGAAGTCGTCGGCACCGTCGGCAATCATGTTCTGCACGCAAGCCGTCCAGCGCACGCTGCTCGTGAGCTGAGCTATCAGGTTGGCCTTTATCTCGGCAGGCTCGGTGTGGGGCTTGCCGTCAACATTCTGGTATATGGGGCACTTGGGCGCGCTGAACTCGGTGCTCTCGATGGCAGCCTGAAGCTCGTCCTTGGCCGGCTGCATGAGCGGCGAGTGGAACGCTCCGCCCACCTTCAGGGGCAGTGCGCGCTTGGCTCCTGCGGCCTTCAGCTTCTCGCAAGCCTCGCCAATGGCCTCCACGTTGCCCGAAATGACGAGCTGGCCGGGGCAGTTGTAGTTGGCCGGCACGACAACGTTGCCGGGCTTGTTCACCTCTGCGCACACTTCCTCAACCTTCTCGTCGGGCAGGCCAACGATTGCGGCCATCGTGGAGGGGGCCTTCTCGCAAGCCTTCTGCATGGCCATGGCACGTGCGTAGACCAGTTTGAGGCCGTCCTCGAAGCTCAATGCTCCGGCTGCGACGAGTGCTGAGAACTCGCCGAGCGAGTGGCCGGCCACCATCGCGGGCTGGAAGTCGTCGCCCATGCACAGGGCGGCAATCACGCTGTGCAGGAACACTGCGGGCTGGGTGACCTTTGTCTGCTTCAGTTCGTCGTCTGTTCCGTTGAACATTATGTCGGTTATTCGGTAGCCAAGAATGTCGTTGGCCTTTTCAAACAGTTCCTTTGCCAGTGGGTTGTTGTCATAGAAATCCTTTCCCATGCCAACAAACTGTGCTCCCTGTCCGGGAAAAACGAATGCTTTCATTGTCTTTTTTTGCTTTATAAAATGTTGGTATATACTGATTTAGTGGTTGCAAAAGTACAACAATTCTTTCTATTAGGCAAGTGCAATGGCGTCAAGTTGCGTCATTTACCGTCACTAAGTTATTCATTTACCGCCACTAAAGCACACAAAAGCAACCCCTTGGCCGCGCATTCACAACAAATGGTGACCCTTGTCCGGCCAAAGGGCAGGTGCTTAATGGACAGTTTATTCGTTTGCCGGTTCCTCGGTTTGCGTCTTCGGCCAGTTCACGAGAAAGAGCTTTTCGGTGGCGCGCGTGAATGCCGTGTATAGCCAGTGTATGTAGTCGGGCGTGAGCATGTCGTCGGTCATGTGGCCTTGGTCGATGTACACGTGCGCCCATTGGCCGCCCTGCGCCTTGTGGCACGTCACGGCATAGGCGAACTTTATTTGCAGGGCATTGTAGTATTTGTCTTCCTTTATCTTCTTCAGCCGGTCGGCTTTCAGCGGAATGTCGGCATAGTCGTCCATCACGGCGTTGAACAGACGCTCGTTTTGCTCCACGGTGAGTGCAGGGGCCTCGGCGGCAAGCGTGTCGATGATGGCCGTGGCGGTAAGCTCAAGGTCGTCGTAGTCGGGAAACTGTAGGGTGATGTCGGCGAAGCGCAGACCGTAAAGCTCCTGTATGTTGCGCACGCGCCACACCCTCGCCCTGTCGCCGTTGGCTATGTAGGGCAGCGACTTGGCCGACCAGTGGTAGTTGTTCTTCACCACCATGAGCATGTCGCCTTGGCAAAGTTCGTCCTCGCGGCCGAGCACCATGTTGCGTATGCCTTGGTTGTATATGTTGGCGCGCTTGTTGCTGCGCGTCACCACGGTGGTCTCGTCGAGTCCCACAGCACTGTAGCTCGACGCGAGCTGCTCCACAAGTTCGTCGCCCGGCACCATCTGTATTTCGGCGAAGCCGCGAAACCTCACCTTGGGCAGTTGCGTGGCCTCGTCGTGGGTAATCATCTTGCGTATCGTGGTGGCGTTGTAGAGTATGCCCGAACCGTAGCTTTGGCGCAGCACCTCGCTCAGTTCGGCCTCGTAGACGTCGAGACCGTAGCCTCGTAGCACGTCGGCCGACAGCGCCGGACTGTCGTCTTCGCCCACAGGGGGCAGCTGGGCGGTGTCGCCAATGAGCATCATGCGGCAGTTGCGCCCGCTGTAGACATATTGCACGAGGTCGTCGAGCAGGCAGCCACTGCCGAAGTTGCCCGACCCGTAGCCTTGGTTGGCCACCATCGATGCCTCGTCGATGATGAACAATGTGTCGGTGTTGAGGTTGTCGTTGAGGTTGAAGCTGCCCATCGCGGCGGTGATGGTCTTCTGGCGGTATATGCGCCTGTGTATGGTGTATGCGGCATGGCCGGAGTTCAGGGCGAACACTTTGGCCGCGCGCCCAGTGGGGGCGAGCAGCATGATCTTCTGCTTCAGCTCGGCCATGGTTCTGACAATGGCTCCGGCGAGCGATGTCTTGCCCGTTCCGGCCGACCCTCGCAGTATCATCACTGTGCGATCGTGGCCGTCGCAAATGAACGAACTGAATGTGCCTATTGCCGCGCTTTGCTCCGCAGTGGGGGCGAACGGCATGGCTTTGACTATGCGTTTTACTGTCTCTTCTTGGGTCATGGCGAAGGCTTCTCTTCCTATTTGTTGCGTGTGTGGCAGGCAAGTGGTTACACTATCTCCCTGCACTCCACCATGTCCACTCCCCGATATACCACCACGAGCTTGTGGAGCTTAGTCGTCTTTACCGACTCCCTCACAATGTCGCTGTCGGCATAGCGGCATATCTGTGCGGCGGCGTCGGCTGAGAGCTGCCTCAGCTGGTCGTCGGTGGTGGCTGCCTTGCAGTATTTCAGTTCCACGATGTAAGAGTCGGTCATGTCCTTGTATATGTCGCATAGCGGCAAGAGGAATATGTCGGCATAGCCGCCGTCGTTGTCCAACTCTGATATTGGGCGGTAGAAGCGGCACTGGCTGGTCATGGCCAGCGTGAAGCCATGCACGAAGGCCTCGCCCTTCTGCTTGTCGCGCTGCGACGAGTAGCGCTTCAGACAGTCGGCTATGTAGTCGAAGTATGGTTTGTAGTCGCCTTGGTAGGCCAACTTGCTCTCCAGTTTGTTCTTGCCATATTGCTCGAATGTGAGGTCGTTCTCCCGGTATGTGTCGAGCAAGTAAGTGTACATTTGATCGCGCACCACCTCGTTTGGTATCACGAACTTTGTCTCGCCGCCAATCGTTCCGTCGATAGTCACCATGCCAAAGTAGAACAGCAGACTTAGGAAATTGTCGGGGTCGTTGATGCGCTCGGCGGGGAAGTTCTCGTTGAGCGTGCCGGTGATGAAGCCCTTGGTCACCAACTCCTGAATGATGCTTGCGTCGTCGAAGAAGTTCTTGTCGTGGCGTATCAGCATGCGTATCTTGTCGTAGTCGATGCGTATGTTGGTTTCCACCATTTGGTCGGGCATGTCGTAGCCGTTGTCGATGTAGTTGCTAAGGAAGTTTAGCACCATCACAGAGTTGTACATGGTGGTCTTGCCATAGCTCCTTATGGCGAAGCAATAGTTGTCATACCATGGCTTCATGGCCATTATAAGCTCGTCTACTGTGTGGTTGAATGGCAGCACGCTGGCATAATACTCCAGCATGTCGCGCACCTCCTCCTCTGTGAAGCCCGTCATCTCGTTGAAGCGTGGGTTCAGCGAGTAGTTCGTTCCGATGTTGAAGCCGCTGGTCAGGTCGTCCATCGTCACGGGGCTTACGCCCGTCACGAACACGCGTCCCAAAGTATTTCCGGCTGCGCCCTTTATCGTGTCGAAGAATTTGCGCAAGTACCCTTCGCCGTGGGTCTGCTCGCGATATCTCTTCTCATGTTGCTTATTGGCCAGTATCTGATTGGTGAAGTGATCGTATTCGTCGATGAAGAGATATATCTTCAGTCCTGTTTTCTCGCATTGCGAGCATAGGTAGTTCAACTGGTTTACGGCG
Source organism: Lachnospiraceae bacterium (assembly GCA_963659505.1). Lineage (GTDB taxonomy): Bacteria > Bacteroidota > Bacteroidia > Bacteroidales > Bacteroidaceae > Prevotella. The sequence continues at coordinate 14,316 of CAVKUV010000021.1, read as the reverse complement.
TCTTCTTGCTCGTTGAGTCCAGCCTTTGTGTCGGGTGGAAGAAGGTGGGAATATACATCCGCAAAGAAATTGAACTGCGTTCGGCAATAGTTGTCCATGCCCTCCTTGTAGTTATCCAGACTACCCACTACAATGGCGAAGTTGAGGTGTATGATGAGGTATTTGTTGCGTTCTGGCGTTGGGTTCTGTCCTATGTACAGCTTGCCGAAAATGCTCTCAAACTTGTCCTTCTTGTTGATGTCGTAGTAGTTTTCGAGCATGGATATGGTAAGAGTCTTGCCGAAGCGCCGGGGGCGTATGAAGAAGAAGTACTTGTTTGACTCTTCAATGTCCTCGATGAATGGGGTCTTGTCTACATAGTAGCAGTCCTCCATGATGACATCCTCAAAGTTCTGCATCCCGTAGGGTATGCGCTTGCGGTATATCCGTTTTCTCCTTTCTCTTATCATAGTGGTAATGTTATTTACGTTTCACTCCGCTAAGTTACGAATAATTTTCCAACCGCAGACGCTCCGCTTGCCTTTTCTCTGTTTGCTAAAGGTGGGTTATATAAATTAGCTTTGCTGGATTTTTATAGAACCCACCTAAAGTCTTGGCCGACGGTGTGGTTGGGGTGTAGTGGCGATTTGCTCGGATGTGAACATACGGAAAAAGCCCACAACGACATCGCGTCGCCGTGGGCTAAAGACAGAATTATTAGTGATAGGCAGTGTGTTATAGCTTATAGATGTATAGCCTTTAGTTGATGGTGAATAGTAACGTGCGATTATCTTAAAATCGTTAACCGCTGCAAATATAGCCCTTTTATATGTATGCGGCGACAACAAAATTACGGATAAAGTTACCAAAAATACCGTTTCGCAAATATTCCATGTGCGCTACCTTCCATTGCTGAATGACTGCGGATGGACGCAATTGCGTGTTCTTGTTAAGAAAATTTTAATGAAATATGTTTGTATAACCGTAAAAGAAGCGGCGAAAAAAGTGGACGTGGCGATGTTTCAATGCGAAATGGCTACATTTGCAATGTCTGCTATAATGGCAGGACAACCACTTTATGGGTAAAAGAATACTTCTATGCGCACTGTTGATGGCATCACCGTTGGCTACAATTGGCCAGACGGTGAGCGGAATAGTGCGCGACATGGAGACTAAGAAGCCCATAAAGGATGTGGAGATAATCGTGAACGGATCTTATGCCAACACAGTGAAGACCGACTACCGTGGCCACTTCGCCATTGGCGACAGCGTGTCGTGCCTTACGTTCATACGCTATGGCTATGAGAAGCGCATGCTCACGCGAGCCGAGCTGACCGACACCATCGAGATGCTTACGGGGGTGAACCGTGTGGGCGAGGTGGTGATATACGGCAAGAAGCCATGGACGCACATGCCTGTGATGGACCTTGTGAAAAAAGAGTTTGGCAATGCCCCAAAGCAACCGCAGACGAGCATCGTAGGTGGCTTCAACTTCTTCTCGTTTCTGTCAGTGTTTGAGAAAGGACATGTGTCGGCTAAGAAGCGTCGCGAGCGCATGAAGGCCATAGAGAACTATTAGTGGTGGAGAGTAATTCGACCTGTGCGGTTGAAGCACGCCTCACCGTCAATGGTGAGGGTGTCTGCATCAGCCGTTCTTGCGCATCCTCAACGTCTCTACCATCAGTTCGGCGGCATTCTTTGGGGCGTTGTGCTTGCCAAGAATGTTGTGCAGCTCCTTGTATTCTGTCAACATTCTCTCGCGCTTGCAGCCTCCACGGAGCACGCTTGCCAACTCGGTGCGGATGTTGTCGATGGTGAAGGTGTCGGCCACCAGCTCGCTGACCACCTCTTTGTTGGCAATCAAGTTGACCAGCGAAATGTACTTCACCTTAATCACATGCTTTCGGAGAAAGGCAATCAACTTTGGCAGGGGAGTCTCGTAGCACACCACTTGCGGCACGTCGAACAAGGCGGTCTCAAGCGTTGCCGTGCCGCTCGTCACCAGTGCCGCCTCGGAATTGGCTAGTAGGGGATAAGTCTGTCCGAACACGATGTCAACGCCAGAGCCTTGTGTGAACCGCGAGTAGTACTCCTTGTCGATGCTTGGCGCGCCGGCCACGACTATCTGATGAGTGTCGGCAAATGGTTTGGCGGCCTCAATCATGGCTGGAAGATTGTCCTTTATCTCTTGCTGGCGCGACCCGGCGAGCAGTGCTATGATGGGCTTGCCGTAGTCGTTGAACGTTCCGTCGTAGCTGTCGAGGAACTCGCTCACCTCGTCGGCGGTGGGGTTGCCAACGTAGTGTATGGGGTAGCCATGCTTGTCTTCGTAGAACGGCACCTCGAAGGGCAATATGGAGAACAGCTCGTCAACGTCACGCTTGATGTTCTTTATCCGGTATTCCTTCCACGCCCATATCTTTGGCGATATGTAGTAGAACACAGGTATTTGCGTCTTCGCCTTGACAAACTTCGCAATGTCGAGGTTGAAGCCGGGATAGTCGATGAGGATGACCACATCGGGCTGCCAACCCACTATGTCGCGCTTGCACATCTTCATGTTGCCGAGTATGCTTCTGAGGTGCAGCAGCACAGGCACGAAGCCCATGTAGGCCAGTTCGCGGTAGTGCTTCACCCTCTCGCCGCCCACGGCGGTCATGCAGTCGCCTCCGAAGAAGCGGAACGAGGCTTCGGGGTCGATGTCCTGCAATGCGCGCATGAGTCTTGAGGCGTGCAGGTCGCCGCTGGCTTCGCCCGCTATCAGGTAGTATTTCATTGCAGATGCCAGTTTTTTAGTTGTCCGATCATTTCATAATCTGTGATGTCGATGCGTGTGGGTGTTATGGCCACATAGCCATGTGTGAGCGCCCAGTTGTCGGTGTCATCGGCCTCCGGCTCGTCGTTGGTGTAGCTGCCCACCATCCAAAAGTAGTCATAGCCGCGTGGGTGGCGGCAACGCACAACCTCGTTGCTCCATGTCCCATGTGCCATCCTGCATATCCTCACGCCATTGAATGTGGGGCGCAGAGGGAAGTTGACATTCAGGCAAACGCCTTTCGGAAGTCCCTCGGCAAGCACTTTGGCTGTAATCTTTTTTATAATGTCGGTAAGAGGAGTGAAGTCGGCGTCGTCGTTATGGTCGCACAGCGAGAAGGCAACCGAGGGGATGTACTTCATGCATCCCTCAAGCGTGACCCCCATGGTGCCGGAGTAGTGGGCGTTGACCGAGGCGTTGTCGCCGTGGTTTATGCCTCCGATAATCATTGCCGGGCGCCTGTCGCGGCACAATTCGCTGAGCGCGATTTTCACGCAATCGACAGGCGTGCCGCTGCACGACCACATCTCGCCTCCTGGCCATTGCCTGCGCTTCTTCAGCGATAGGGGAGTGGTGGCCGAAAAGGCACACGAGAAACCGCTGCGCGCCGACTCAGGGGCGCAAACGAGCAAGTCGCCAAACTCGCCAACCATGCCTATCAGACTCGCCAAGCCTTTCGAGTGGTATCCGTCGTCGTTTGAAATCAGTATTAAAGGTTTGTTACGTTCCATTAAGAATGTCTTGTTTTGGCTGCAAAAGTACGAAAAAAGGTTTATTGGTAGGGTTTTCTCATATAAAATATATATCTTTGCAAACCAAATAACTTCCGTTATGAACTGCCTTTAGGACAACGAAATGGGAAAGATAATCGCTTTAGCAAACCAAAAGGGCGGCGTAGGCAAAACCACAACCACCATCAACTTGGCGGCATCGCTCGCCACACTGGAGAAAAACGTGCTGGTGGTGGATGCCGACCCACAGGCCAACGCTTCGAGCGGCCTTGGCGTTGACATCAAGCAGGTGGACTGCTCGCTGTATGAGTGCATAATCGACCATGCTGATGTGCGTGACGCCATCTACACGACCGACATCGAGGGGCTGGACATCATTCCCAGCCACATCAACCTTGTGGGGGCGGAGATAGAGATGCTCAACCTCGCCGACCGCGAGAACGTGCTAAAGCGGCTGCTAAGTCCCATACGCGACGACTACGACTACATACTCATCGACTGCAGCCCCTCGCTCGGACTGATAACGGTGAACTCGCTCACCGCCGCCGATTCGGTGATTATACCTGTGCAGTGCGAGTACTTCGCGCTTGAAGGCATAAGCAAACTGCTCAACACGATAAAGATCATCAAGACAAAGCTTAACACGAGGCTTGAGATAGAGGGATTCCTGCTGACGATGTACGACTCGCGCCTGCGTCTGGCCAACCAGATTTACGACGAGGTGAAGCGGCATTTCCAGGAACTGGTGTTCAAGACGGTGATACAGCGCAACGTGAAGCTGAGCGAAAGTCCTAGCCACGGTCTTCCCGTGATACTCTACGATGCCGACTCGACAGGCAGCAAAAACCACTTGGCGCTGGCCAAGGAAATCATAAACCGCAACAAGGCGGTTTAGCGGAAGCGCGACAAATCCTTTTTTTTGTGCGGAGCAGTGATGGAGGCCGACTTTCGGCCTCGACAGAGCAAAGACAACATGACAGTACACAAGAAATACGATAGAAGAGTGTTGGGGCGCGGCCTTGACGACATGGGCAACGGGCGTGGACTCGATGCCCTAATCGACACGAAGGAGGTGCGCACGCAAGGCTCCTCAAACCTTAACGAGATACCTTTGGCCCAAATAGAGCCAAACCCCAACCAGCCCCGCCGCGAGTTCGACGAGGATGCGTTGCAGGACTTGGCCAACAGCATAAGGGAGATAGGCATCATCCAGCCTGTGACCCTGCGCCAAGTGGCTTCCGACAAATACCAAATCATAGCTGGAGAGCGCCGCTGGAGGGCTTCGCAGATGGCGGGGCTGACGGCCATACCGGCCTATGTGCGCACGGTGGAGGACGAGAACGTCATGGAAATGGCGCTCGTGGAGAACATCCAGCGCGAGGACCTCAACGCCATCGAGATAGCACTGGCCTATGAGCACTTGGCCGAGACGACCGGCATGACCCAGGAGAAGATATCCGAAAGGGTGGGCAAGAGCCGTGCCGCCGTGACCAACTATATGCGCTTGCTCAAGCTTCCGGCACAGGTGCAGATGGCTCTCAAGAACAAGGAGATTGACATGGGCCATGCCCGTGCCCTGCTCTCCATCGACAGTCCCAGCGTGCAGATAAAGCTCTTCAAGGAAATACAGAAGTATGGCTACTCCGTGCGCAAGGTGGAGGAGATGGCGCAGATGCTGAAGTATGGCGAAGACGTGCAGTCGGGCAAGAAGAAGATAGCCTCGAAGGCAAGTCTGCCTGAGGAGTTCACCATATTGAAGGATCGTCTCTCATCCTTTTTCCAGACCAAAGTGCAGATGACGTGCTCTGTGAAGGGAAAGGGAAAGATAAGCATACCGTTCGCCAACGAGGAGGAGCTTGAGCGGATAATGAATGCGCTTGACGGTGCGGCCAATAAATAAGGAAACGGTAAATTGGTGAAGTTCGGGGCGATATTTGGTTTTCGGATGTTGGCGACCTGCCTGATGGCGGTTGCCTTTGGGCGTGCCGTTGCCACGAACGACACTGTGCCGGAGCGCATTGCCTTGCCGGCTGACAGTGTCGGCGGCGTGTTGGCCCGTGCCGACTCGGTGATGGCTGTCGACATAAAGACTCTTTCCGCCGACAGCACGGCAGCCTTGCCTGTGGCCAACGGCTTTGCCGACAGCATGGCCGTCGCCAAGAGCGTGCAGAAGGCGCAAGGGCGCGACTGGAGCACATGGCGTCCCAATCCGCAGAGGGCGTTGTGGTTGGCCATGGTGATACCCGGTGGCGGACAGATATACAACCGCAAGTATTGGAAGCTGCCTATTATATATGGTGGCATCATGGGTTGTCTGTATGCCATGAGCTGGAACAACATGATGTACAAGGACTATTCGCAGGCCTATCTCGACATCATGGACAGCGACCCCACCACGGAGAGCTACAACAAGTTCCTGCATTTGGGAAAAAAGATAGACAGTTCCAACGAGGAGCGCTACAAGCAGATATTCAAGAGCCGCAAGGACAAATACCGCCGTTGGCGCGACTTGAGCTTCTTCTGCCTCATTGGCGTATACGTGTTCTCGGTTGTCGACGCCTACGTCGATGCCGAACTGTCGGAGTTTGACATATCAAAGGACTTGAGCTTGCGCATAGAGCCAACCGTGATAGGCAACGGACTGTCGGGCAACCGGCTTGAGGCGTCGTCGATTGGCGTGAATTGCAGCTTGAAGTTTTAGTATGGGCGGGCGCCTTATGGCCATCGCCCTAAAAGCAGAGGATAAAAGTGACAATGAATAAGAAAAAACTATTTTTTTTGGTCTCAATGTTGTTCGTCGGCCACTGCGTGATGCAGGCTCAAGAGTTTGACGACGGCAACGACGACGAGATAACCGTGACCGACAAGAAGGGCAACGAGGAGGTTATCGAGTTTCCCGAGGCCATGACATACGACTTGGACAGCCTTATGAACCTGTACATGTCCAAGACCTATCTTGACACGGACAACGATTGCAACATGAAGGACGTTAATCCCGTGTTCTCAAAGGATGTCTATGTAGACCGTCTGAGCCGCATCCCATCGATCATCGAGATGCCCTACAACGAGGTCGTGCAGAAGTTCATCGACCGCTACAGTGGCCGTCTGCGCCAGTCTGTGAGCTATATGCTTGGCGCGTCAAACTTCTACATGCCCATATTCGAGGAGGCCCTTGAGGCTTACGGCTTGCCTTTGGAGCTGAAATACCTGCCGGTGATAGAGTCGGCCCTCAACCCCACGGCGGTGTCGCGCGTTGGCGCCACTGGTCTGTGGCAGTTCATGCTGGTCACGGGCAAGCACTACGGACTCACAGTGAACTCGCTCATCGACGAGCGCCGCGACCCGGTGAAGTCGTCATACGCCGCCGCCCATTACCTGAGCGACCTCTACAAGATATTCGGCGACTGGAACCTCGTCATCGCCTCATACAATTGCGGTCCCGACCAAGTAAACAAGGCCATCCACCGCTCCAAGGGTGAGCGCGACTATTGGCAGATTTACCCCTACCTGCCAAAGGAGACGCGTGGCTACGTGCCGGCTTTCATCGCCGCCAACTACATAATGACATACTATTGCGAGCACAACATATGTCCAATGACGACGCGCTTGCCGGCCAAGACCGACACTGTGATGCTTGGCCGCAATGTGCACTTCGAGCAGATAGCCGCCGTGTGCAACATTGACATCGAGCAGTTGCGCTCGCTCAACCCGGCCTACCGCCGCGACATGATACCAGGGCAGACCGCCATGTCGCCCGTGCGTTTGCCGCAGACCGAGGTGGGCAAGTTCCTCAACAACGAGGACTCAATATACAGCTACCGTGCCGACGAGCTTTTCGCAAAGCGCACCGAGGTTGAGGTGAACGACGAGAAACCCACGTTCGTGAGCAAGAAGACCACGAAGTCGCGCAGCAGCCGCAAGAGCCGCACGTCAAAGCGCAGCTCGCGCTCGAAGAGCGTGACCATAAAGAATGGCATGACACTGTCGGAGATAGCCAGGAAGAACGGCACGACGGTGAAGAAGCTACAGAAGCTCAACGGCATAAAAGGCTCAAACATACGTGCCGGCAAGAAGATACGAGTGAAATAAAAAATAGGTAGAAGTCTCCATTCCCGTGCGCCGATGCGCTGGGGAACGGGGACTTATTCGTTTTCAACAACGCGATAAACACAAAGGAGGATTGAATATGGACGACGATCAGACAAAGCGCGAGGCGAATGACGACAAGATGATAGACGATGCCTTCAAGCATCTGTTGGACACATATCTGGCATCGCGCCACCGCAAGAAGGTTGACATAATAACCAAGGCGTTCAACTTTGCGCGTCAGGCCCACAAAGGCGTGCGCCGCCTTTCGGGCGAGCCTTACATCATGCACCCCATAGCCGTGGCGCAGATAGCCTGCGAGGAGGTGGGGCTTGGCTCCACGAGCATCTGCGCGGCACTGTTGCACGATGTTGTTGAGGACACCGACTACACCACCGAGGACATCGAGAACATCTTCGGGGCGAAGATTGCCCAGATTGTCGATGGACTCACAAAGATCAGCGGCGGAATATTTGGCGAGCAGGCTTCGGCGCAGGCCGAAAACTTCAAGAAACTGCTGCTCAACATGAGCGACGACATCAGGGTGATACTCATAAAGATATGCGACCGCCTGCACAACATGCGCACCCTGGCCAGCCAACCGGCCAACAAGCAGTATAAGATTGCCGGTGAGACACTCTACATATATGCCCCCTTGGCCAACCGCCTTGGCCTTAACAAGATAAAGACCGAGCTTGAAGACCTTAGCTTCAGCTACGAGCACCCCGACGCCTACGCCTCAATCGAGAAGAAGCTTGCCCTGACGCAAGCCTCGCGCCACACGCTCTTCGACCAGTTTACCGCCCCCATCGAGGAGGCTCTCGACAAGATGGGCATCAAGTATGTTATAAAGGAGCGCGTGAAGAGCCCTTATTCCATTTGGAACAAGATGCAGAACAAGCATGTCACGTTTGAGGAGATTTACGACATACTTGCCGTGCGCATAATATTCACGCCCAAAGACCGTGCCAACGAGATAAACGAGTGCTTCAGCATATACGTGGCCATAAGCCAGCTCTACAAGGCCCACCCCGACCGCCTGCGCGACTGGCTCAACCATCCCAAGGCCAACGGCTACCAGGCCCTGCACGTTACGCTCATGTCGCGCCAAGGCCGCTGGATCGAGGTGCAGATACGCTCCGACCGCATGGACGAGGTGGCCGAGCAGGGTTTTGCCGCCCACTGGAAATACAAGGAGGGCGATGGCGCTGTCGCAGAAGACGGCGACTCAGAGCTGAACGACTGGCTGAGCACCATCAAGGAGATACTCGACGACCCGCAGCCCGATGCCATGGACTTCCTCGACGCCATCAAGCTCAACCTTTTCTCTTCAGAGATATTCGTGTTCACCCCCAAGGGTGAGATAAAGACCATGCCAGCCGGATGCACCGCACTCGACTTCGCCTTTTCCATACACACCTTCCTCGGAAGCCACTGCATCGGAGCCAAGGTCAACCACAAGCTCGTGCCGCTGAGCCACAAGCTGAAGAGCGGCGACCAGGTGGAGATACTCACCTCGAAGTCGCAGCACGTGCAGCCCTCGTGGATCAACTTCGCCTCTACGGCCAAGGCCAAGGCCAAGATACAGGCCATATTGCGCCGCAACGGGCGCGAGATACAGAAGCAGGGCGAGGAGATGCTTGCCGACTTCCTGAAGCGCAACAACATCGAGAACACCAACGCCGTAGTTGACCAGCTGCTCTCGTTCCACGACATCGACCGCCGCGAGGATTTCTTCCAGTCGCTTGGCGAGAAGACAATATTGCTTGGCGACAAGGACGTTGACGAGCTTAACGGCAAAAACAAGAAGAACAAGCCGGCAAAGGGATGGCGCAAGTTTGTGCCGTTCCTTGGCGCGGGCAAGACCCACGACGAGGAGCAGCCCAAGCAGGAGCTGTTTGTCGTGCCCGACAAGTTCAACCGCAAGAAGCCCATCTTCATCACCGACGACAACATAGGCCAGTACAAGTTCATGCACTGCTGCCACCCCATACCTGGCGACGATGTCCTTGGCTTCATCGACAACAAGAAGCGGATAGAGATACACCGCCGCTCGTGTCCTGTGGCCACAAAGCTCAAGTCGAGCTACGGCAACAGAATACTCGACGCCAAGTGGGACATGCACCGCAAACTGTTCTTCGACGCTGCGATACACATCCAGGGCATCGACCGCATAGGCATGCTCAACGAAGTTACGGAGGTCATTTCGCGCCAGATGACGGTGAATATCCGCAAGGTGACCATCACCTGCGGCGAGGGCATCTTCGAGGGCTCGCTTGAGCTTAGGGTACACGACCGTGGCGACGTGCAGACCATCATTGACAATCTGAAGACGATAAGCGGACTACAGGAAGCTTCGCAGATCGTCTGACATACACCTTCTTTTGCTTTGGCACTGTGGCCGCGCCGTGGCCACAGTGCCTTTTATCCATGCCGCATTGCACTAACCACCTGAAACCATAAAAAACCAAAACCGAAAAAATGAGACGAACATTATCCATCCTCCTCTTGTCGCTGCTCACGGCGGTAGCCGCCAGTGCAGCCAGCAAGTATGACAACCCCGACACCATTGTCGTTGCGCGCGACGGCACTGGCGAGTTCCGCAACGTGGCCGACGCCATCGAGGTGTGCCGCGCGTTTATGGACTACCACAAGGTGATCTTCGTGAAGCGTGGCACCTACAAGGAAAAAATCGTTGTACCGCAGTGGCTCACCAACATCGAGATTTTGGGCGAAGACCGCGACAACACCGTGATAACCTACGACGACCACGCCAACGTGAAGCTCCCCGGCACCGACCGTGGCATGGGCACCTTCCGCACCTACACCATAAAGGTGCAGGGCAGTGGCATCACCTTCCGCAACATAACCATAGAGAACAACTCCGCCCGCTTGGGTCAGGCCGTGGCCTTGCACACTGAGGGCGACCGCCTCGTCTTCGTCAACTGCCGTCTGCTTGGCCACCAGGACACCGTCTACACCGGCACCGCCGGGGCGCGTCTTCTGTTTAAGAATTGCTACATCGAGGGAACCACCGACTTCATATTCGGTCCGTCAACGGCATGGTTTGAGGATTGCGAGATACACAGCAAGGCCAACTCATACATCACGGCAGCCTCCACGCCCAAGGACCAGCCTTATGGATATGTGTTCAACCATTGCCGACTCACTGCCGACTCAGCCGTGACCAAGGTTTATCTTGGCCGTCCGTGGCGCGACTATGGCTACACCCTGTTCATGGACTGTGAGCTTGGTTCGCACATACGTCCCGAGGGATGGCACCACTGGCAGAAGGAGCGCGAGCAAACCGCCCGCTACATGGAGTACAACAACCACGGAGCAGGCGCCGACACGTCGAAGCGCGTGGCGTGGAGCCGCCAGCTCACCAAGAAGGAGGCTTCGAAGATAACCATGGCCACTGTGTTCAGCGTCAACGACGTGTGGACTCCCAAGTACTAAATGATGTTGGACTTCCGTCATAGGAAGTCCGTCCGTAATAAAGGCAGGTTGCAATCACCACATTTGCTTTAGTGGTGTTTGCAACCTGCTTTTTTTGTGTTGATAACTTACAAAACAAAGCGCATCTCTTTCTAAAGCGAAACGAATACCTCTCTATCTATGGCGTTCCCGAAAAATGCCACAAATGACATTTTTCGGGAATGGCTATGGTTATAAAGAGAGATTATTATCTGCAACAACTTATATCGGGACAATCAAACCACCTGATAAAGATAGTCACAGGAATTAGGCGAAGCGGCAAGTCATTCAGCACAACCTTGCGTTTTTAAGGAATTTCTGTGGTGTCATGCCGTATTTCTTCGTGAAGAGGCGGTACAGTGTGGTGGAGGAGATGAAGGTACATTCTTTCAGCATGTCTTCCACACTGGCGTATCTGCCTGAAAGCAGAAGCTCCGCCACATATTCGATGCGCAGTTCGTTGATGTATTCGCTGAAAGTCTTGCCCGTGAACTGGCGGAACAGTCCGGCGAACTTGTTGGCTGGAATGTTGAACTCGTCCATGAGGGTCTTGCGTGAGAAGGTGTTGTCGATGAAGAACTTCTGGTTTATTATCTTTTCTTCGATTTGTTCGAACAGCAGTTCGTCGGGATTGGCGTCCGCATTGATTCTGACGTTCTCTGGCAATCGGTTGCGATTCGTTTTCTCCTGCTTCTCCTTGTATCTCACCGCCTCTTTCACGGCGGCCACCAGTGAGATGTTCTTCTTTCTGATAGTGCGGTTGTTGTAGGCAACCACACATCCGATAACAGCAACCGTCAATGTGATGCAGAAGGCAATCGCCAGTACCCACCGTTGGCGGACTATCTGCGCCTCCTTTTCCTTCACGTCATAGATGAGCGACAGCTCCTGCGATGAACTTCGCATTTCTCTTACCCTCAGACTGTCGCGCAGCACGCCCAGCCGCTCGAAACAGCTTGCCGCCTTGTCGTATTGCCCCAATCCGCGGTATGCCATACCGTAGAATTTCAGTGTGGACGACATGTAGAGGTTAATCGTGTCGCCCTTGTCCTTCATTTCCCGTTCGCGCTGCCGGCACATCTCCACAATCTCGCCATACCGATGCCTGTCAAAGAGATAGGGCACTATCAGATAGGCATACCGCCTGTTGAATTTTCCCATCGCCATGAACTCCCTGTAAGCCTCCTGCGCTTCTTTCTCCCGTCCCATTTTGGAGCATACCACGGTGCGGTGGGCGAGCCATTTGCACATTTCCTGTTCATGCAGTCCCTCCATTTCCGTCTCTCCAGGCATTCTGGCGTCGAGGTAGCCTTTCAGCTTGTCGAGCATTCGCAGTGCGTCCACGTAGCGTTTGTCCTGCTCGTAGCAGATGAGCAGGTCGTTGCAGTCAGCGCGCACGTTGTCGTACTTGCGGTCGTAGTTTGATTTCTCCATCATGCCGAGGGCTTGCAGCATATAGGCGTAGCCGCGTTCCTTCGTGCCCTGTTCGAAAAGACTCTTGCCCAGATAAAACAGGGCTATCGACTCCATGCCCTTGTCGCTGGCCGTTTTCGCGTTGTGCAGCAGGAGTTTCACGGTCTCGGCTTTCTTCTCCTCGTCATACAACCCGTCGTAACACGAAATCAGCCTATGCAGCAGTTTCATAGTCTTCCGAGGGTCTTTCTTTACGGCTTTTGCGTCGAGGGCATTCTTGTAGAGGCGCGTCGCCATGAAGAAGCGTCCTGTGTTGTAATACAGGTCGCCTTCCGTCATGTCCATCTCGTATGTCGGCAGTTTGCCCCGCCTCCTCATCTCCGCCATGATTTGTTCCGCCAGAGGGGTGTCTGAAAAGGTATATTCATACACCTTGTCTTCCGTCACCATGCTGTCAGGCAATGCTGTGCCTGTGGCAGACAGGGGTGACGCGATGAAGGCCATGGCGAGCAAACATATATGAATAAAAAGTCCTTTCATGGTCAAGTTTCTTCAATTGTCGCCCAAAAGTACAGGTTTTTCTTGAATAATCCCGTCAGTCTGCCTCTTTCCGCAATTTTTGGGCAAGAGAATGAATATTTGGGAGAGAAATGAATAATCGGAAATGCCGGGTGAATAAGCGGGAGAAGCAGTTTGTCAGAGACTCTACGGTTAGCCATAACTTTGAACTAAAATTGTGGCGGCGTGCGCCAAGTGGTTAGAAAAGATAAAAGGCCAAATAAATCTTCGTCAGAAAAGTTTATACGACATCTATAATTGTAGGGCGGTTCTATAAATTACCGCCGTAACTAAAAACAGAATATTATGGATTACGTTTTGCTGTCTTTTGGACTCTTTTCGTCCCATGTCGCCACCTCGCTCGGTCGCAATGCCCGCATTGCTCTCTTGCTCGCTGACGATATGTACTCGAAAATAATCTCAAAATCCAGCAAAGCTAATTTATAGAACCACCCTGTAGTGTTTTATAAAGCCACTATATACATTATATATTAATATTTTTAACATTCAGATTATGGATTACATGAAAAAGAGTTTGCGTACTTTTACGCTTGCCTTTGCGGCAGTTCTCGTGGCCGTGTTTACTGGTTGCGGCAATGGTGACGACGGTGAGGCGAACCCCACCACCGACTCCTCGACACAGGGAGGCGATACGACAACACCCCTTTATGGTATGTTATATTGCAATTTCACGCCTTCGGATGATGAAATCGCCATGTTCGACATCACGGCGGAGTATACCGACGAGACGGGAAACCTCAAGAAAGATACTGTTACGGGAGCGTGGAAAAAGACTGTTGTGTACAAAACCTTGCCGGTGAAGCCCGTGCTGACCATCAAGCAGACCATTAAACCGGGTGTGGGATATTCGGAAAAGGCCAATGTCGGCTTTGAATTGAGCTGGCTATTCTCGGTCGTTTCCAACGGCAAGAACCCGTTTGGCGATAAAGGCTATTGGAGTAACGGCAGTAGCAGTTATTTTAGGGGCAAGAACCAAGAGCAGTTTGACAAGTGGATGACGATGCATGCAACTATCGTCGATCGCACTTTCACAATCAGCAACACGCCTAACGAGAGCGGCTATTATGTCTTCAAGTGATTAAGGCGTGTTCTATAAATTCCACGCATTGTTAAATATTCTCTTTTGACGGGTTGCTCTTTGTGTCTTTTTGATTTTATCCGGCAGATTTCACTTTCTTCTTGCATAAGATAGGCTGCGCCTCAGCAATTGAAGCAAGCTTCATTGCGTTCGGCTTG
>CAVKUV010000020.1:0-42084 GCA_963659505.1 Lachnospiraceae bacterium | reverse complement strand
AACCTAATGGGAGATTTCAGCATCTGTTTTTCGGAACATCTAACTGGACACCCTAGTAATTTATAGAACCCGCCTATACACTTTTGCCCTTACAGGGCGACGAGTGATGTCCTGATGTACCCAGGGCGTTGCCCTGGGCTATGGAGTATAGGGCTTTCAGCCCATCGTGGTAAAATCTACCAATCATATAAAATCTTCTAAAGTTATTACACCGCACCCACTACCCCATTGCAGGTGTTTGCGTTATTGGTCGGCGTCGGCAGTTGTGGGCAACGCCACTTGCTTGTCGAACAGTTGGGCAAACGAGTCGCTGCGCGTGACGGCGAGCACCGAGGCGCCACCCTGAGCGAGCCGACGCAGATAGTCGGCGGCAAGAGCCTCGCCGTCGGCACCAAGGGCAGTGGCTATGTCGTCAACCAGCACGATGCCCTTGCCAAGCATGCCGGCCACCGACAGCAGGGCGAGCATGCGCTCGCGAGGGGTGGTGTCGCTGAGCGGGCGCGCATAGAGACTCTCGTCGAGACCGAGCAGCTGCCACTGGTCGAGCACCGTGCGCTTGGAGAACGGCACACTGCGGTTGGCCTCAAGGGCAAACGGCAGACGAATCATGGCCTCGACGGTGCCATTGGCCACAGGCGCTTCTTGCGGCACAAAGGCCATGAGTCGGCGAAACACATAGGCCGACATGGGGGTGAGCAGTTCGCCGTCGACGCTCACATGGCCACAGGCCAGGGGGTGGAGTCCCATTATGGCGCGCAGGAGCAGCGACTTGCCTGTGGCTCCGGCTCCCGTGACGCACAGCATCTCGCCGTCGCCAACGGCAAACGACAGGGCTTCAATCAGCGTGCTTCCTTTTGTGGCTATGGATATATTCTTTACTTCCAACATATACGCGTGTACATTATATATAACTATTGCACTATCCTATTGCAAAGGTAGAAAGAAATTCCATAACAATGGGCATAACGGCATTTGTCATTTCACAGGAGGCGTGGTGACGTCGCCGTAATATTCGACATCGTGGAGCCAACAAGGCAAACTTAGTAGGCGCTGCGTCCTCGCTGCGCCCGAGCAAAAAAAAAAATATGAAAAGGTACCCGGCGAAAGCGGGGAGGGCGCAGCGAGGACGCAGCGCCTACTAAATTGCCAATGTGTCGCTGGGATTAAAGCTTACGCTTTTTGGTACGGCGAGGCGACGTAGCTCCTATGGGCATACGCCAATGCATCCATAGAATGGAAATATGTTACCCCCAAAGTAGGCTCATCAAAATATGACACTCTACCTATTTGCATGACTATCCTTGAAATATCCATGAAGAAAACAACATTTCAAAGAGTTTTAAGGTGCAAGCAACAAACATTCTTATATCTTTGCAAGATAACAAACACATAAAGCCATGCAAATACTGGAAGTAATGGTGGTGTTGTTCATCGTAGTGCTCGTTGGCTACGCCGCCCGCAAACTGAAATACATGGACGACACGTTTGACAAGAAGCTGTCGTGCATAGTGATTGACATAACCATGCCACTGATGGTGCTGTCGTCGGCCATGGGGCACGACGTGCCCGACCGCACGCTCATCCTACCACTGATAGGCGTTGGCATACTCACGTATGTCGTGCTGCTGGCGTTCGGCTACTTGGTGCCGCGGCTAATCACCAAGAACCACGACGAACAGGGCATGATAGGCTTCACGCTCATGTTTGCCAACGTGAGCTTCATCGGCTACTACGTGATCGACTCGATGTTCGGCTCAAAGGGTCTGTTCTACTCGGCACTGCTCAACGTGCCCTACTTCTTCTTCATATTCACGATAGGCGTGATGCTCATCAATGGCAAGCGCCACATCTGGCAGTTTGACTTCAAGGTGCTTGTCAGTCCGGTGCTGATAGCCGCCTACATTGCCGCCCTGCTCGTGGCCTTCGACGTGGAGACGCCCGACATGGTGGAGCGCCCGGTGAGCATCGTGGGCGGATTAACCATTCCCGCCGCCTTGCTGCTGATAGGGTCGAGCATGGCGAAGATGCCGCTGAAGGAGGTGGTGGGCAGACCCAAAGCCTATGTGACCACGGTGGTGCGACTGGTGGTGGTGCCTGTGTGCCTGTATGGACTGTTCAGGCTGCTTGGCGTGCATCCGCTCATCAACGACATAAACACCGTTATCATCGCCACGCCCGCGGCCAGCCTCGGCACGATATTCTGCCTTAGATATGACCGCGACCCGTCGCTCGTCACCGCCATAACATTTCTGTCGATACTGGGCTGCATCATCACCATACCGCTGATCGACATGCTTTTATTGGGCCACTAAGTGGGGCTATGCTGCGCCATGAAAGGGTAAAAGTGCATAGACTATAATGCGTAAGGCTATAGGGTGGTTCTATAAATTAGCTTTGTCGGATTGCGAGGCTATTTTCGTGGACAATGTGTTTGCGAGTGAAGGAGTATAGCGGGCTATACGACTGAACGAACAAACAGATTGTACCGAAAAGAGACCGCAAGATGGCAAAACGAAAGCCACTCGAAACATAAAAAACACGGTGGTAATTTATAGAACCACCCTATATACTTTTGCCCTTTCAGGGCGCAAATTACCCTTTTTCATACTACCCAGGGCGTTGCCCTGGGCTATGGAGTCGTTGGGCTTTCAGCCCGCACCAGTACAAATCTGAGCAAGCCGTTTTTTAACGTTACTATACGGCAAATGTGTCGCTGAGATTAAAGCTTACGCTTTTTCGGGGTACGCCGAGGCGGCGTACCTCCTATGGGCAGACTTTGCGCGTACGAAGCATGTAGGAGGTACGGCGACGTCGCCATACCATTCGACATCGTGGAGCCAACAAGGCAAACTTAGTAAGCGCTGCGTCCTCGCTGCGCCCGAGCAAAGAGACACATATGAAACGTAGCGGATGCGAAAGCGGGGAGGGCGCAGCGAGGACGCAGCGCCTACTAAATTGCCAATGTGTCGCTGGGATTAAAGCTTACGCTTTTTGGTACGCCGAGGCGGCGTACCTCCTATGGGCAGACTTTGCGCATATGAAGTAATGTAGTGGGTGCGGTGTCTCACCGCACAATCGTAGGCAGAAGATGTCAATCGTAGGCAGAAAATGTCGCGACGTGAGACACGTCGCCCACTACGCAGCATTGCACTACCACACAGTGAGGGGAAAAGAACTATCGTCCGCCCTTGCGCCTACGCCGCCCAAACAGGTGGCCGTAGCGTTGCATGAGCTTGCGCGCAAGCATGAAGGCATCAAACGCAGTGATGCAGTTGCCGATGATGTTGGCCGCAAGCTCGCCACGGTTGTTGGCCGGCTTCGGAGTGAACAGGTCGCCCCACAAGTCGCCAATGCGCTCGCCCTTCTTGTGCAGCTCGGCACGCAGCTCGGCCTTGCGCCGCTGTATGTCGTCAAGTGTGTTGTAGATAGGTGTCTCGTTGGTCATGTCCATTTCCTCGGATGTGGTTTTGAATGCTGAAAAAATAATGAATTACCCCAAAAGCACGTTGGTCATGAACCGCATCAACGGACGCTCTATCCATGGCTTGCGGAATATGAGTATGACCACGAAGGCCACGAGGAAAAACGCCGCCACAATGAAGAAGGCCCACGCTGTGCCCACAACAGGCTCCATGGCGTAGACGAGCGCAAACGACAGGTAGAAAAGTATGGCCACGGCCAGCACAAACAGCACCACCGCCAGCACAAGGGCGGTGACCAGTCGGACGAACTTGTCGATGACGTCGAGCTTCACATATTCCTTCTGAAGCCCAACGTAGTTCTTCAGCTCCTCAATGAGCTGGGCCATTGTCTCTATGTTCTTGTCACTCGACAGCATATATGGCGGCGTTTTTCTCTGGTTTTAAGTAATGTTTACTCACCCGGAGTTGCGTCCTGGATGTTGTCAACGAGGTCGTTGACCTCCCTGCGCGACAACTTGATGTTGTGCTTGTTGAGGAAGTCGTCTACTGCGTCTGTGATTTTCTCGCGTATGTCAGTACCTTTTTCGGGAGCCAACAGAAGTCCCAATGCCGCACCTGCGATTGCACCGCCAAAGAATGCGCCGATATAACCTAAGCTCTTCATAACTGTGTGTTGTTAGATTGTTATACAATATGTTTTGTTTTCGCCCTACAAATATACGGTTTGTTTTCTGAAAACCCACGCTTTTGGGCGGCGTTTTTTGGCCAAAAGCCCTGCCCCACCGCCATTTAACAAACTTTATGCGGACACGACCCTACGTTTTAAGCTATAATTAGTAATTTCGCAAGCAAATATGTAGTGGCGAAGCATTGCTTTACCAGGGCTTTGCCGCACTTGCAATCAGAATAGACAACTAACAAATAAACAAGGTAACCGAAATGAAGAAATACATGGTAGTGTGCGCCGGCTTGTGCGTAGCAATGGCATTTACAGGCTGCAAGTCGAGTGAGAGCGCATATAAGAAGGCATACGAGAAGGCCAAGGCCCAGGAGGCCGCACAGCAGACAGAGCCGGCAACGGAGCAGACCGACGCCAACGTAGTGGCTCCCATCGTGGAGAAGGCAGCCGACGAGGCACGCGTGGTTGACAACGCCGACAACGTGCAGGTAAGGCAGGAGAACGTGTCGCTCATCGACGGAGCCGGACTCAAGAACTTCAGCGTCGTTGTGGGTTCGTTCTCGCTCAAGGCCAACGCCGACGGTCTGCAGCAGCGACTGAAGGACAAGGGCTACGCCGCCCAGCTGGTGAAGAACAGCGAGCGCAACATGTATCGCGTGGTGGCCGCCACATTCGACAGCAAGGCCGAGGCCGCTGCCAGCCGCAACGAGTTCCGCGCCACATACCCCGACGCCTGGCTGCTCTTCAACGGCAAGTAAGCCTGAGGCCACCAACAAGACAGGACGACAGACCACATCGTGGCGAGAATACTTTCGATAGACTACGGCAAGAAACGCTGCGGCATAGCTGTGACCGACCCTCTGCAGATTATTCCCGGAGGGCTGGCCACAGTGGCTACGTCGCGGCTTGAGGCGTTCTTGCGCGACTATATGGCGCGCGAAGAGGTGGAGCTTATAGTAATAGGCGAGCCAAAGCAGCCCAACGGCGAACCGAGCGAGAACATGGCGCGAGTGAACCAGTTTGTGGCGCGCTGGCGCAAGACGATGCCCAGCACGCCCATAACGCTCTACGACGAAAGGTTCACCTCGGTGCTTGCACACCAGGCCATGCTCGACGGCGGCATGAAGAAGATGGCGCGACGCAACAAGGACATCGTCGACGAGATAAGCGCCACAATCATTCTGCGCGACTACATGGAGTCGAGGCGCTGACCGACGAGAGTATAGCGATGGCTCATATAGCAATGTCTCGACGCGCGCTAACGTGACGCCGAATAGAGATGCGCGCCACCAAACCCACACCATAAACACCAAAGATGATATTACCTATTTATATATATGGGCAGCCTGTGCTCCGCAAGGTGGCTCAGGACATACCCACCGACTACCCCAATCTCGACACACTGATACAGGACATGTTTGAGACGCTCACCGCGTCGGACGGCATCGGACTCGCCGCACCACAGATTGGCAAGGACATACGCCTCGTGGTGATCGACCTCGACGTGCTGGCCGACGACCTGCCCGAATACAAGGGCTTCCGCAAGGCGTTCATCAACCCCCACATAGTGGAATATGACGACTCGAAGACCAACAGCATGGAGGAGGGCTGCCTCAGTCTTCCGGCCATACACGAGAGCGTGACGCGCCCCACGCGCATCCACGTGCAGTATCTCGACCAGGACATGCAGCCCCACGACGAGTGGGTGGACGGCTACTTGGCGCGAGTGATGCAGCATGAGTTTGACCACCTCGACGGCAAGATGTTCATCGACCGCATATCGGTGTTGCGCAAGCAGATGATACAGAGCAAGCTGCGCGCCCTGCACAACGGCAAGTTCCGCTGCGGCTACAAGACGAAGGCCGCTGTAAGGCGATAGGCCATCCGGAGAATAATGGCTCGTACACTTAGGCTTGTCATACTGCTGCTGGCGTTGCCGCTGGCGGCGCGCGCCCAGTTCAACACCGACCGTCTGTTGACCATTGGGCGCAGTGCGCTATATTATGAGGACTACGTACTCTCAATACAGTACTTCAACCAAGCCATCAACGCCAAGCCCTACCTCTACGAGCCGTGGTTCTACAGGGGCGTGGCAAAGTATTATCTCGACGACTACGCCGGAGCCGAGGCCGACTGCTCGGAGGCCATAAGCCGCAACCCGTATGTGGTTGACGTGTATGAGCTGCGCGGACTGACGCGCATCATGCAGAAGGAGTACACACAGGCCATCGACGACTACTCGCGGGCGTTGAGATACAACCCCGAGAACCGCACCTACTGGAACAACCGCGTGCTGTGCCGCATAGAGCTGAAGCAGTTTGACGAGGCTCTGGCCGACATCGACACCATGCTGACGCGCTGGAGCGACAACGCCACGTGCCACGCCATGCGCGCCGACGTATACCTACAGCAGAAGGACACCGCACGCGCCGAGGCGTCGCTGCTGCGCAGCACCGAGATAGACCCCTACTCCACCCAGGCGTGGGCCGGTCTTGCAATAATAAACTTGTCGCGCGCCAAGTGGCGCGACGCCGAGGCAAACCTCGACAAGGCCATACACCTGCAACCCAAACAGGCCGGATACTACATCAACCGGGCCATGGCGCGCTTCAACCAAAACAACCTACGAGGGGCCATGGCCGACTATGACACGGCCATCGACCTCGACCCCAACAACTTTCTCGGCCACTACAACCGTGGTTTGCTGCGCGCCCAAGTGGGCGACGACAACCGCGCCATCACCGACTTCAACTTCGTGCTGAAGCTTGAGCCTGACAACATCATGGCTCTGTACAACCGCGCACTGCTGCTCGACAAGACGGGCGACCTGCGCGCGGCCATACGCGACTACTCAAAGGTGATAGCGCAATTTCCCAACTTCTGGGCGGGACTGCACTTCCGCGCCGCCTGCTACCGCCGACTTGGCATGACCAAACAGGCCGAGGCCGACGAGTTCCGCATATACAAGGCGCGGCTCTACAAGAGTCTCTATGGCACGCAGCCACGGCTCAACCGCAAGCAGATGCGCAAGCGCAGCGACCTCGACCTGTCGAAATACAACCAGCTTGTCGTGGCCGACGAGCAGACCACAGAGCGCAAGTATGAGAGCGACTACCGTGGACGCGTGCAGAACCACAAGGCCGACACCACACTGTTGCCCATGTTCGAACTGTCGTTTGAGCCGCGCGTGAGCGAGGTGCGCAGCTATGTGGCCTACGACCGCACCACCGAAGCCTACAACCAGCGGCGCGGCAGCGGTCGCCGACTGTATGCCAACTGTGGCACCGCCACACTGAGCGAGGCTCAATCAAAGGCTTATTTCAATCTTGTGGACTCGCTCTCGGCGGCCATCGACCGCGCCAAAGCGCAGGAGTCACCGCGCCTTGTGTTTGAGCGCGCCATAGCACAGTCGGCCACACAAAACTTTGATGGCGCACGCGACGACCTGTCGGCGTGCATCCTCGCCGACTCCACTTCGGCTCTGGCCTATTGGCAGCGTGCGGTGTGCCAGCAAAAGCTATGCGCTTTCAACGCCTCGCTCGGCGCCGACGTGTCGATGAAGTTGGCCAACGTGTTGTCCGACCTGTGCCGCGCCATCGACCTCAGTCAGCAGAGTGCCTACCTGCGCTACAACCGCGCCAACGTGTATGCGGCGCTGGGAGACTATGCACACGCCATCGACGACTACACCGCCGCCATACGCCTTGACCCCAACCTCGCCGAGGCTTACTACAACCGTGGCCTGGTGAGGCTACAGTCGGGCGACGCCAAGGCGGGCAAGGCCGACCTCAGCAAGGCCGGCGAACTTGGCCTCTACACGGCTTACAGCGTGATAAAGCATTACTCCAAGGGCGAGTGAAAAGCAAGCCTGCATGGCTCGCAAGCCGAGAAGGTAGTGGGTGCGGTGTCTCACCGCACACCAAGCGGCAATGCGGCAGTTGCGACGTGAGACACGTCGCCCACTATGCGGCACTACACGAAGCGCCTGAATTTAGAAGAGATAAGGCAGATCGTATCTGAATGGGCTTTCAGCCCGTACATGTACAAATCTGTCCAAGTTGTTTTTTTAACATTACAAAAAGACAAAATAAATCTTCATCAGAAAAGTTTAGACGACTTCATTATTCTATTAAGAATATAATAATTAATTTTGCGGCTAAAACAGGAATTTAATCAAACGCTATATGATAAAGATAACATTCCCCGACGGCTCCGTGCGCGAATATGAGCAGGGAGTAACGGGACTACAAATCGCCGAAAGCATATCTCCCGCTTTGGCGCGCGACGTTCTCGCCTGCGGTGTTAACGGGGAGACCGTGGAACTTAACCGCCCCATCAACGCCGACGCAACAGTGCAGCTCTACAAGTGGGACGACGACGAGGGCAAGCACACCTTCTGGCACACATCGGCCCACCTCTTGGCCGAGGCCCTTCAGGCCCTCTATCCCGGCATACAGTTCGGCTTTGGACCCGCCGTCGAGAACGGCTTCTTCTACGACGTGCTGCTGCCCGGCGGCGAGTCGATCAAGGAGGGCGACTTCCCTGCCATCGAGGCCAAGATGAAGGAACTGGCCGGCAAGAAGGAGCCTGTGGTGCGCAAGGAGGTGGCCAAGGCCGACGCCCTGCGCGAGTTTGAGGCCGCTGGACAGACCTACAAGTGCGAGCACATAGCCCAAGACCTTGACGACGGCAGCATAACAACCTACACCCAGGGCGAGTTTACCGACCTCTGCAAGGGTCCGCACCTGCTCGACACTGGTGCCATCAAGGCCGTGAAGCTCACCAGCATCGCCGGAGCGTTCTGGCGCGGCGACGCCACTCGCGAGCAGATGCAGCGTCTCTATGGCGTGTCGTTCCCCAAGAAGAAGATGCTCGACGAGTATCTCGTAATGCTTGAGGAGGCCAAGAAGCGCGACCACCGCAAGATTGGCAAGGAGATGGAACTCTTCATGTTCTCAGAGCGCGTGGGCAAGGGTCTGCCCATCTGGTTGCCCAAAGGCACCGAGCTGCGCCTGCGCATGCAGGACATGCTCCGCAAGATACAGAAGCGCTATGGCTACAAGGAGGTGATGACACCCCACATCGGCAGCAAGAACCTCTACGTGACGTCAGGCCACTACGCACACTATGGCAAGGACTCGTTCCAGCCCATTCACACTCCCGAGGAGGGCGAGGAGTATATGCTCAAGCCTATGAACTGCCCCCACCACTGCGAGGTGTTCGCCTGGAAGCCACGCTCTTATAAGGATCTGCCACTGCGCATTGCCGAATTCGGCACTGTGTACCGCTACGAGCAGAGCGGCGAGCTTCACGGACTCACACGTGTGCGCTCGTTCACCCAGGACGACGCCCACATCTTCTGCCGTCCCGACCAGGTGAAGGACGAGTTCCTGCGCGTGATGGACATCATCCACACGGTGTTCTCGGTGTTCCACTTCGACAACTTCGAGGCGCAGATATCGCTCCGCGACCCCAAGGACCACGAGAAGTACATCGGCTCCGACGAGGTGTGGGAGAAGGGCGAGCGCGCCATCATCGAGGCTTGCCAAGAGAAGGGATTGAAGGCAAAGGTGGAATATGGCGAGGCCGCATTCTACGGACCTAAGCTCGACTTCATGGTAAAGGACGCCATTGGCCGCCGCTGGCAGCTCGGCACAATACAGGTTGACTACAACCTGCCGGAGCGCTTCAAACTGGAGTACACCGACGAGGACAACACCAAGAAGACTCCCGTCATGATACACCGCGCCCCATTCGGTTCGCTCGAACGCTTCTGCGCCGTGCTCATCGAGCACACCGCCGGCCACTTCCCCTTGTGGCTCACACCCGACCAGGTGGCCATACTGCCCATCTCGGAGAAGTACAACGACTACGCCAAGAGCGTGGCCAAGCAGCTCGACGCAGCTGGCGTGCGCCCCACCATCGACCTTCGCAACGAGAAGATAGGCCGCAAGGTGCGCGACAACGAGCTGAAGCGCATACCTTACATGCTCATCGTGGGTGAGCAGGAGCAAACCGACGGCACTGTGAGCATACGCAAGCAGGGCAGCGACGAGCGCGGCGTGATGTCGGTGGCCGACTTCGCAGCCAAGATAAACGGCGAGGTGGCCGAGATGCTCAAGGCAATGGAACAATAAATATTTTTTTCATATTTTTATTAGGCAGGGGTGCGACGTGATGTCGCGCCCCTGTTTGTTTCTTTCAGGGAAGCGCAGAGGAGGGTGTGGTGCCCCATTTGTTTTGACTTGTGTGTAGTGGGTGCGGTGTCCCACCGCACAACAAGCGGCAATGCGGCAGTTGCGACGTGAGACACGTCGCCCACTACAAAGGGAACAACAAATTGGACTGTCTATTTTAGTATGTATCAAAATATCAGTTTCCAACAATACCAGTTGACTCTTTACACTGAAAAACTTCCATTTTGATATGAATTTATTGGCAATGACGATAATTCTTGCTACTTTTGCAACCTAAACATTCAAGGTGGGTTCTATAAAAGAAACAAAGAGCAATCTCTATACAGCAAGACATTATTGCATGGCGTGGAATCTATAGAACACAACCCCTATTAGCATTGAAAATCCCCGTCCGTAAAGGGGGACAAAACCAAACTGAAAAAGAAATGAAAGTATTAAAATTCGGCGGAACGTCCGTAGGTTTCGTGGAGAGCATTTTGAGCCTCAAAAACATTGTGGAGGCTGAACAGGGTGAGACAATCGTTGTGGTGAGCGCGCTCGGCGGCATAACCGACAAACTCATAGCGGCCTCGAAGACCGCATTCGCCGGCGACAAGACATACGCCGACGAACTGGCCGCAATACGCAAGCGGCACCACGACATGGTGGAGACCGTGATTGAAGGAAAAGACAGACAGCAGACACTGCTGACCAACATAGACTCACTGCTCGACGAACTGCAATCAATATGCTACGGCGTGTTCCTAATACGCGACCTAAGCCCAAAGACACAGGCGGCAATCGTAAGCTACGGCGAAAGGCTAAGCTCGCTTATCGTGACCGAATTGATAAAAGGTGCAAAGTGGTATGACTCGCGCAGCTTCATAAAGACCGTGGAGAAGCACGGCAAGCACGTGCTCGACAGTGAACTGACGCGCGGCCTGGTGTGCGAAGCGTTCAAGAACAGACCAAAGGTGGCCATCGTGCCGGGCTTCATAAGCTCTGACAAGGACACAGGCGAGGTGACCAACCTCGGACGCGGAGGCAGCGACTACACCGCATCGATAATAGCGGCGGCTCTCGACGCAGAGGCCCTGGAGATATGGACCGACGTGGACGGCTTCATGACCGCCGACCCGAAGGTGATACACACGGCCTACACCATAAACGAACTGAGCTACGTGGAGGCCATGGAGCTGTGCAACTTCGGAGCGAAGGTGATATATCCTCCTACGATATATCCCGTGTGCGTGAAGAACATACCCATATGGGTGAAGAACACATTCAACCCCTCGGCTCCGGGCACGGTGATAAAGAACAAGATAGACGACGACCGCAAACCAATAAAGGGCATTTCGAGCATAAGCGGAACGACACTGATAACCGTGACAGGACTGTCGATGGTGGGCGTTATCGGAGTGAACCGACGCATATTCACCGCCCTGGCCGACAATGGCATATCGGTGTTCATGGTGTCGCAGGCTTCGTCGGAGAACTCCACGTCAATAGGCGTGCGCGACGAGGATGCCGAAGAGGCCGTGAAGGTGCTCAACAACGAGTTTGCCAAGGAGATTGAGACGGGGGCCATGTTCCCCATGCACGCCGAAAACGGACTGGCCACGATAGCCATCGTGGGCGAGAACATGAAGCACACGCCGGGCATCGCCGGCAAACTGTTTGGCACGCTCGGACGCAGCGGCATAAGCGTGATAGCCTGCGCTCAGGGCGCGTCGGAGACCAACATCTCGTTTGTAATACACTCTAAGTATCTGCGCAAGTCGCTCAACGTCATCCACGACTCGTTCTTCCTGAGCGAATACAAGGTGCTCAACTTGTTTATATGCGGCGTTGGCACGGTGGGCGGCAACTTGATAGACCAGATACGCTCGCAATATGAGGAGCTGAAGCAGACGCAACGGCTAAAGCTCAATGTGGTGGGCATAGCGTCAAGCTCGCACGCCATATTCTCGCGCGACGGCGTTAACCTCGACACATACCGCGAGGAACTGGCCGCTTCGGAGCCAAGCGACAACAAACGGTTGCTCGAAGAGGTGACGGGAATGAACATATTCAACAGCGTGTTTGTTGACTGCACCGCAAGTGCCGACGTGGCGGCAATGTACCAGACGCTGCTCGACCACAACATCTCGGTGGTGGCGGCCAACAAGGTGGCGGCTTCGGGCAGCTATGACAGCTACGCCCTGCTGAAGGAAACGGCTCTGAAGAGGGGCGTGAAGTTCCTGTTTGAGACTAACGTGGGCGCGGGACTGCCCATCATTGGCACCATAAACGACCTGCGCAACTCGGGCGACAAGATACTGAAGATAGAGGCGGTGCTGAGCGGCACGCTCAACTTCATATTCAACGAACTGTCGGCCACAGTGCCTTTCTCCGAGACTGTGCGCAAGGCTAAGGAAATGGGATATAGCGAACCTGACCCACGCATAGACCTAAGCGGTATAGACGTGGTGCGCAAGTTGGTGATACTCACTCGCGAGGCCGGATACAAGGCCGAACAGGCCGACGTGGAGAAGCACCTGTTCATGCCCGACGACTTCTTCACGGGGAGCATCGACGACTTCTGGAAGAACCTGCCATCGCTCGATGCCGACTTCGAAGACAAGCGCAAACTGCTGGAAAAGGACGACAAGCGCTGGCGGTTTGTGGCGCGCATGGAACACGGCAAGATGAGCGTGAGCCTTGAAGCCGTGGGGCGGCACCACCCGTTCTACAGTCTGGAGGGAAGCAACAACATTGTGCTGCTCACCACCGAACGCTACCGCGAATACCCAATGCTCATACAGGGCTATGGAGCTGGTGCCGGTGTGACGGCGGCTGGAGTGTTCGCCAACATAATGTCGATAGCCAACATTTAAGTGGTTGCCATTTATAGAACCACCTATAACATAACATGGACTAACGAAGAAAGGCGAACGCAACATGAAACACATTATTATATTGGGCGACGGCATGGCCGACCACGCCGTGGAGAGACTGGGGGGACTGACCCCTCTGCAATATGCCGACACGCCATACATGGACTTGCTGGCACGCAAGGGACGCTGCGGCAGGGTGGCCACAATACCAAAGGGTTTTCACCCGGGTAGTGAGGTGGCCAACACGGCCATACTGGGCTACGACCTGAACAAGGTGTATGAGGGGCGCGGCCCACTTGAGGCGGCAAGCATTGGCTATGAGATGCAGCCGGGCGACATGGCCATAAGGTGCAACATAGTGTGTCTGGAGGACGGACGGATAAAGAACCACCATGGCGGACACCTAACCACAGAGGATGGCGACACGCTGATAAAGTATCTCGACGAACGACTGGGCAACGACCGGGTGAAGTTTATCACTGGCATACAATACCGACATCTGCTCGTGATAAAGGGAGGCAACAAGCACATTGACTGTGCCCCACCCCACGACCACCCCAACGAGGAATGGCGCGGACTGCTCGTAAAACCCGAAGAGGGATGCACCGAAACAGCTGCCGAGGGACAGATGACACCGCAGGAGACTGCCGACCTGCTTAACGACTTGATACTGCGCTCGCAGCAACTGCTGGCCGAGCACCCCATAAACAAGGAGCGCGCCAAGCGCGGAGCCGACACGGCCAACAGCATCTGGCCGTGGAGCGCGGGCTACCGCCCGTCGATGAAGACGCTGGGCGAGATGTTTCCCGAGGTGAAGCACGGTAGCGTAATCTCGGCTGTTGACCTCATTCGCGGCATCGGCCACTACGCCGGACTGCGCAACATCATCGTGGAAGGGGCCACTGGACTGGCCGACACCAACTATGAGGGCAAGGCGCAGGCGGCCATCGAGGCCCTGAAGACCGACGACTTCGTGTTTCTGCACATAGAGGCAAGCGACGAGGCCGGACACGACGGCGACCTGCAACTGAAGCTGCGCACCATAGAGAACCTCGACCGCCGCATAGTGGAACCCATATACAACGAGACCAAGACATGGGACGAGCCGGTGTGCATCGCAGTATTGCCCGACCACCCCACGCCAGTGGAGATAAGG
Source organism: Lachnospiraceae bacterium (assembly GCA_963659505.1). Taxonomy (GTDB): domain Bacteria; phylum Bacteroidota; class Bacteroidia; order Bacteroidales; family Bacteroidaceae; genus Prevotella. Next base: position 27,775 of record CAVKUV010000020.1, on the reverse strand, counting down.
ACGCACGTGGACGAACCGGTGCCTTTCCTCATATACCACAAGGGCATAGAGCCTGACAGTGTGACGGTGTATGACGAGGTGAGCTGCGTGGGCGGAAGCTACGGACTGCTCGTACTCGACGAGTTCATAAAGGAACTGATGAGGGCATAGGCCACCACATTCTTTAATATCCATAAAGACGGCAATAAGAGGCATCAAGGCGGATTATATAGCCATCAAAACGGATTGTATAGCCATCAAAAGGTTTCAAAATCTATCAACACAAAAATCCAACAATGAAGTATTACAGCACCAACCATAAAGCCCCCATGGCCTCACTGCACGAGGCGGTAGTGAGGGGACTGGCCACCGATAGGGGCCTGTATATGCCGGAGCACATAGCAACGCTGCCGGCCGAATTCTTTGCCGACATCGACAAGAAGTCGTTCAACGAGATTGCCAAGACCGTGGCGGCGGCCTTCTTCGGCGACGACATTGAGCGCACCGAACTGGACCGCATCGTTGACGACACGCTAAGCTTCGACTGTCCGGTGGTAAAGGTCACAGAAAACATACACTCGCTCGAACTGTTCCACGGTCCGACGCTCGCATTCAAGGACGTAGGGGCGCGCTTCATGGCTCGCCTACTGCAATACTTCATACGTCAGGAGGGGTGCGGCGAAGAGGTTAACGTGCTCGTGGCCACAAGTGGCGACACGGGTTCGGCTGTGGCCAACGGCTTCCTCGGCGTGGAGGGCATACACGTGTATGTGCTCTACCCCAAAGGCAAGGTGAGCAAGATTCAAGAGAGCCAGTTCGCCACGCTTGGACAGAACATCACGGCCATCGAGGTTGACGGTGTGTTTGACGACTGCCAGGCTTTGGTGAAGAGTGCATTCATGGACGCTGAGCTTAACGCCCACATGAAACTGACATCGGCCAACTCGATAAACGTGGCGCGCTTTCTGCCACAGGCGTTCTATTACTTCAACGCCTACGCACGACTGAAGAGCGACAACCTCGTGGTGTGCGTGCCAAGCGGCAACTTCGGCAACATCACCGCCGGACTGTTTGCCCACCGCATGGGCTTGCCCATAAAGCGGTTCATCGCTGCCAACAACGCCAACGACATATTCTACAAGTATCTGCAAACGGGCAAGTATGAGCCGAAGCCGAGCCTGCAGACCATCGCCAACGCCATGGACGTGGGCGACCCAAGCAACTTCGCACGCATCATCGACCTATATGGCGGCGACCACTCGAAGATAACGTCGCTCATCAGCGGAGCCACATTCTCCGACCAGCAGATACGCGAGGCCATGAAGCAATGCCGCGACACTACGGGCTACATACTCGACCCGCACGGCGCATGCGGCTACCGAGCACTCTGCGAGGGACTGCACGAGGGCGAGACGGGCGTGTTTCTTGAGACCGCACATCCGGCAAAGTTCAAGGAGACCGTGGAACAGGCCACTGACGCACCAGTGGAACTGCCCGACCGACTGGCCGCATTCATGCAGGGCAAGAAGCAAAGCGTGCCTATGACAAAGGCTTTCGCCGACTTCAAGGCTTATCTGATGGAGTTATAAGCGATAGACCATATGCAAAAGAGCAATAAGGAGGGTTCCACCGACAAGGCCAAACGGAAGGGCAAGACTGGCAAGGCCACAAAGAAGAAAAGGCTGATGGTGTCGCACATTGTGCGCCCCGAAGGCATGTCGATGGAGGAATGGCAGGTGGCGCTGCGCAAACAGATGGCCGAGACGGAGCACTTCGTGATAAGCAGCGTCGACGACAAGCTTTGCCCTGGCGAATACACCGTGCGCAACCCGAAGACAGCCAACGAATACAAAGTGGTGTACCGGGGTGCCAACAGCGAGTGGAACTATTGCTCGTGCATGGACTTCAAGGCTTCGCGCCTTGGAACATGCAAGCACGTGGAGGCCGTGAGGCGGTGGATTGGCGGCAAGAAAACGCTTAGGGTTCACCGTGAGATACCGCCCTACACGTCGGTCTACCTGTCTTATCGCGGCGACCGATGCGTGAAGATACGCATCGGCTCGGACAACCGTGAGGCTTACGAGCGGCTTGCCAAGGAATACTTCGACGACAACAACACGCTTAGGGAAACGGCTTATGCCCACATAGGCAGTTTCCTGAAGCAGGCACGGCAGATCAGCGACACGTTCAGGTGCTACAAAGATGCCATCGACTTCATAGTGGACAAGCGCGAGAAGGCCGCACGCAAGAAGGTCGTTGACGCTTACACCGACGACAAGCTCGACCAAATGCTGAAGACAACGCTCTACCCCTACCAAAAGACGGGCATACGCTTTGCCGCAAAGGCCGGCAAGGCCATCATAGCCGACGAGATGGGCTTGGGAAAGACACTGCAAGCCATAGGCACCGCCGAACTGCTAAGACAGGAGGGACTGGTGGGTTCGGTGCTGATACTCTGCCCCACATCGCTCAAGTACCAATGGCGGAGCGAGATAATGAAGTTCACCAACGCCAAAGTACACGTCATCGAGGGTAACCACCTGAAGAGAAGGGATGCCTACCTGCGCCCCGAACCCTACAAGATCGTGTCGTACAACAGTGCGGCCAACGACATAAAGATACTTGGCGGACTGCAAACCGACATGCTCATAATGGACGAGGTGCAGCGGCTGAAGAACTGGAACACGCAGATTTCGCGCGCCGCAAGGAAGATTGAGTCGGCCTATTCCGTAATACTTTCCGGTACGCCGCTGGAAAACAAGCTCGACGAACTGTATTCAATCGTTGAGTTTGCCGACAACTTCCGCCTTGCCCCCTACTACCAATTCAAGGAGAAGCACATCATAGCCGACGAGACGGGCAAGGTGATTGGCTACACAAACCTTAACGAGATAGGCCAACGCATCAGCGACATACTGATACGCCGCCGCAAGAGGGACGTGAAGCTGCAAATGCCCAAGCGCATGGACAAGAACCTGTTTGTGCCAATGACTAAGGAGCAGATGGACATGCACCAAGAGTGGAAGGCCACAGTAGGGGCACTCGTACTGAAATGGAGGCGCATGCACTTTCTGTCTGACAGAGACCGCAAACGGCTGATGCTCTGTCTCTCGCAGATGCGCATGGTGTGCGACAGCAGCTACATCCTCGACCAAAAGACAAGGTATGACACCAAGGTTGACGAATGTGTCAACATCATCAGCGACATCATCAGCGAGGACGGCGAGAAGGTTGTGGTGTTCAGCCAATGGGAGCGCATGACGCGGCTCATTGCCAAAGAACTGGAGAAGCGAGACATCGGCTATGAGTATCTGCATGGAGGTGTGCCGTCGGAGAAGCGGAAATATCTGGTTGACAACTTCATGAACGAGCCGTCGAGCCGCGTGTTCCTGTCAACCGATGCCGGCAGCACTGGTCTCAACCTGCAGGCGGCGGCCACCATCATCAACGTTGACTTGCCATGGAACCCCGCCGTGCTCGAACAGCGCATAGGCCGCATATACCGTCTGGGACAACAGAACAACATTCAGGTGATAAACCTTGTGGCCCCCTACTCCATAGAGGAGGAGATGCTTGGCAAGCTGCGCTTCAAGACATCGATGTTTGAGGGCGTGCTCGACAATGGCGACGACGAGGTGTTTGTCGACAACGACAGGTTTGGCAAGGTGATGGAGACTATAAGTGCCATGGTGGATGGCGACGAAGGCGCCAACGCCCATACAGACGAAGAAGATGGCACGGAAGCCACAAGCGGCATAGCCACCGACACAAGCGACCACGCTTCAACCGCGAACGGACATAACGACAGCGACAAGGCAAACGCCACAACGGCAACGTCGCCAACCAAACGTCGCACAACCAAACGTCGCACAACCAAACGTCGCACAACGCAGCCCAAGGAGTTGGTTGCGCAAGGAGTGTCGTTCCTGGCAGGCTTGGCCGAAACACTGAAGTCGCCAGAGGCCACGGTGCAGCTGGTGGAGTCGATAGTGGAAAAGGACGAGGACACCGGCGAGACATCAATCAGAATACCCGTGGAAAGCAAGGAGACGGTGTCAAACCTGCTAAGCCTCATCGGCAAACTGTTTGCAAAGTAACACGCACAACAAGCAAAGCACCCCATAAAGACATAACATATATAATACATATACGACATGAAAACATTCGTAAACGTAAGCGACATAGGCGACTTGGGCAAGGCTCTCGCCGAGGCTCGCGAGATAAAGAACGACAGGTTCAAGTATCAGGATCTTGGCAAGAACAAGACTCTGCTCATGATATTCTTCAACAATAGTCTGCGCACAAGGCTCAGCACGCAAAAGGCGGCAATGAACCTTGGCATGAACGTTATTGTGCTCGACGTTAACGCCGGGGCATGGAAACTGGAGACGGAGCGCGGAGTGATTATGGATGGCGACAAGAGCGAGCACCTGCTTGAGGCCATACCCGTGATGGGCAGCTACTGCGACCTCATCGGCGTGCGCAGCTTCGCCGGACTCACCAACCGCGAATACGACTATGCCGAAACGGTGATGCAGCAGTTTGTGAAGTATAGCGGACGGCCTGTGTTTGCCATGGAGACGGCCACAGTACACCCTCTGCAAGCCTTCGCCGACCTGATAACCATCGAGGAGCACAAGACAAAGGCACGCCCCAAGGTGGTGCTATCGTGGGCACCCCATTGCAGGGCATTGCCACAGGCCGTGCCCAACTCGTTTGCACAGTGGATGAACGCCGCCGACGTTGACCTCGTGGTGACGCATCCGCACGGCTACGAGCTTGACCCCAAGTTTGTTGGCGACGCCCGCGTGGAGTACGATCAAATGAAGGCCCTTGAGGGTGCCGACTTCGTGTATGCCAAGAACTGGAGCTGTCCAGGCGTGACCAACCCCGCCGACTACGGCAAGATAATAAGCAAGGACATGGACTGGACGATAGACAGCCGCCACATGGCCGTCACCGACAACGGAAAGTTCATGCACTGCCTGCCCGTGCGCCGTGGACTGATTGTCACCGACGACGTTATCGAAAGCGCCAACTCGCTCGTGATACCCGAAGCCGCCAACCGCGAGATTTCGGCGCAGGTGGTGATAAAGCGCATGATTGAATGAGGCTAACCGCCTACCATACACAAAACGACCATACATAAGTCAACCCCCACCATGGGCATAGTGATAGGAATAGACGTGGGCATCAGCACCACGAAGATTGTGGGACTGAAAGACGGCAAGGTACTCTCGCCCACACGCATAACGGCCACCGACCCCGTGACGTCGCTCTATGGGGCCTTTGGCAAGTATCTATACAACAACGGTGTGTCGCTGACCGATGTCGAGCAGGTGATGCTCACGGGCGTGGGCAGCGCATACATCGACTCCAAGGTGTACGGACTGCCCACGGCCAAGACCGACGAGTTTGTGGCCGACGGCCTTGGGGCACGCTTCGAGTCGAAGGTTGACCGCTCCATAGTGGTGAGCATGGGCACTGGTACGTCGTTCGTGAAGTGCGACGGCGACGCCATCGACCACATCGGAGGCACGGGCATCGGCGGCGGCACTCTGCAAGGACTGTCGAAACTGCTGCTCGGCACAGGCGACATACGCCAGGTGTCGGCCATGGCCATGAAGGGCAATCTGGCCAACGTCAACCTACTGATAGGCGACATCAGCCGCAAACCTCTGCCAGGATTGCCCATGGAGGCCACGGCATCGCTCTTTGGCAAGGTGGCGAGCAACGCCTCGCACGAAGACCTCGCCTTGGGACTGATATTCATGGTGCTCCAGTCGATAGGCAGTGGAGCGGTGCTGTCATCGCTTGGCAGCGACATACGCGACTTTGTGCTCATCGGCAACCTCACGCTGTTGCCACAGTGCAAAGACGTGTACCCATCGATGGAGAAGCTCTACAAGGTGCGCTACCACATTCCTAAATACTCTGAGTTCTGCACTGCCATAGGCGCAGCACTCAACTACCACAGGACAAACAAGTAGCGCCCATGACCATCAACAAAGCCAACAACGCGGCCGACGTGCGCGCCATCGTCACATCGCGCACCCCATACATAGGCGACGCCATGCGCATACCGCAGGACATACAGCAAAAGGCACGGCGGCTTTGCTGGAAATACAACACCACAGACCCTTCCGATAGCGTCGCTCTGTCGGCTATTCTGAAAGACTTACTTGGAACATGGAGTGAATGTGTGGCCATCATGCCACACATCCACTTCGACTATGGCATCAACACCCACTTTGCCGGAGGCCACTTCACATTCGTCAACTTCGACTGCGTGTTTCTCGACACATCGCCCATACTCATCGGCGAAGACGTGTTCATCGGTCCCAAGTGCGTCTTGGCCTGTCCTGGACACCCCATACACACGGGGCAGAGGCTTAGCCAACCGCTCATGACGAGCAAGCCCATCACCATTGGCAATGGTGTGTGGCTCGGCGCCAACGTCACCGTCATCGGCGGCGTGACCATCGGCGACGGTTCGGTGATAGCCGCAGGAGCCGTGGTCACTTCCGACATTCCTGCCGGCGTAGTGGCCGGCGGTGTGCCATGCAAGGTGATCCGACCTATCACCGAGGCCGACAGGATAAAACCCGAGGAAATCACGTTCTAAACATCCGCAATTCACCCAAACGCTCCACGTTTTTCATCTATAATCTAAAAAAGAAGCGGAAAAGTTTGCTTTTCTCGCAAAAAGTGCGTACCTTTGCATCCGCAAATAAGAAATATCGCGGAGTGGAGCAGTTGGTAGCTCGCCAGGCTCATAACCTGGAGGTCGCATGTTCGAGTCCTGCCTCCGCAACTAATATCGGCGTAACAAGTTGAGAAATCAGCGAGTTGCGCCGATTTCGCATTTAAGGCTGCGCCAAATATGCGCCAAAAATTTTAGGTCAGCGGTGTTGGGCAATGATATATGGCCGGGACGATGAAGGGGCTTTCCACCTGTACGATTGGTACAATGGGACTGTGTCGTGGGCGACGTGTCTCACGTCGCAACAGTTTTCGTCTATGATTGTGCGGTGAGACACCGCACCCACTACGCAGCCGACGTTCGTGTCTTATCCGAACGTGCATTTTCAACCGTACAGATTGAAATCTCTCTTAATACCAGATTTCTATCTTAGGCGTTTCCTGTGAGTACTTAGGCATGCACTTGCCTATATTTGCCCCGATATACGTTGGGTCGCAGATGTAGTATCGTTTGCCATTATACTCATACGAAGTGCCATTTTCCAATGGTTCGTTGAATGCCACAGCCGTACACTCATGTCCGGGAAACTGGATGAGGTGTACGTCGAGGCCCAGTATTTCGTGCACGAGATAGGCATAGAAGATGGCGCGGTCCTCGCAATCGTTCTTCGGGTAGTAGAGCGACTCCTCGAAATAGAAATACTTTTCCCTGCCAAACTGTTCATCGTCGGTGGCATACTGGAAACCCATTTGTATGAATTGCAGCATACGGTTGGCAGCACTTTGTTCTGGCAGTCCTGCCACTTGTGTACGGATTTGTTCCACCACATTGTCCCGCAAACTCTTGTCTACTACTGATGCGGCCACGGTTGGAATGTCTACTGATGGGTATTCATTGAGCAGAGGCATGATGCCCGTTGACACGTCTCCCTCCACTATGATGCCTGACGCTTCGTGTTTGAAGTGCTTCGTGTCACCCCCTATCTGCACCGTCCCCGTAAACTTCAGTCCCATGTCCTTGCCTAGTTCTGCATCTTTTGGCAGTTCACATGTGCGAAACGAACTTACGCTCTCAATGTCGGGATAAATAAAGTATTTCTTTCCGTCGATGGTGATGGACGATTTCTCATATACATGCTCAGTATATGGCACAAGCATGGTGACATTGTTGCCTCCAATCGCCAGGCGGATGTTGTAGCCACAATTGGCCAGCACATATTGTTGGGCTATAATCCTTTCGTTTTTGCTGGCGTTGGGCATGGCCGCATCTAAATATTTCTCCACGAGCATGGCCGATGCCCAGTCGCTGAGTCCCATACGCCTGGATTCGTCGGCTAAAGACTGTGTGAGTTCCTTTAGCTCCGACTTCTTGAGCATCTTCCAGTAGTTGGCCACGTCATCGGTGGTGGCGATGTCCATGGAAGCAATGCCAGTAATCTTCTGCAAATGGAGATCCTCCCCATAGAAATCCACGTTGACCTGAGGTTTGCTTACAGGCACATTGATGTTTGGGATATTTGGCAGAGCCGGCATCACGGGGATATCTGACACTATTGGTTCCGTAGGTATCTCTACGGGCTTCACAGGCTTCATTGGCACCTTAGGCTTCATGTTCACCGGTTTCTCCGGCTGTTTTGGAGTTTCATATGCAGGCGGAGTCTTTGGCTTAGGAGCAAACGGCATCTTGTCAGCCTTGAATTTTTGGTATTCCTTCCATGAACCCTGCAAGTATTGGTCGTAATCGGTGAGTATCGTGTTGCGAAACTTGCCATAGTCATCCAGCATGGCTTGACGTGCCTCCTTGAATTGCTTCACGAAGTCCTCGTCTTGCGAGAAGCTTGGCGTGGCATGTATTGACAGAAGCAATAGTAGGCTCAGTGTAGGATATCCTTTGTTCATAGTCTTTTCTGTATTCGTCTGTTAGAAATTGCCAGGCTGCGTAAAGTGGATTAGTTCACCAAACAAAGAGTGTAAACAATAATAGTTAATCGCCCTCAAATGCGACAACGTTTCTTAGGGATAGTCACAAAGAACCAAGATTTTTCTCATACAATTATGTCTACTGCTATATATTAGTTGTTTTGGCAAATTTTCGCAATTACTGTTAATTTAGTAGTAGGCTGTCCAGTTCGATGTACCTATTGTGGAAGGTGGGCAAGTAGTGGGCGGCGTGTCTCACGTCGCAACTGCCGCATTGCCGCTTGGTGTGCTGTGACACACCGCACCCACTACCAAGGGGACAACAAATTGGGCACCCTAAATTAGTAGCTAACAATACACAGGACAAAGGTATCTGTTTTTTTTACAAAGCAAATTATTTGGCGACAATTTTGCAACTAAGCCTCACGGCTTTTTCATTTAGTGGCGGGTGCAAACCTTGACATTCTCGTCAAGTTGTGCTTCCGACAGGAGATAAGAAGCATGTGCTCCCGTTGCCGTTCGGATTGTCGTTTATGATTTCCCAATGTCCATTCTTGTCTGCTCCTACCCATCGAATAGTTCCTTGTTCTTGTAGCCAATTAAGCTCACGTTGTATAGTCTTCCTATTCAATCCCAAACGTTCGGCCAAAAACTTCGTGTTTACTGCGACATTTACTGCGACATTTACTGCGACATCCTTATCTTTTTTAGTCGATTTTGTCTGTATTATTTCAAGAATATCCTTTTGTCTCTCAGTCAATTCCGTGATTTTACTTACTGCGACATTTAATGCGACATTCTTCTCGCTAGAGTTCTTTCCAACTACAGCAATTTCATCCACAAACTCAGCCTTCAATGTAGCTTTGAGAATAAAGGCGTCTGTATGGAATGTGGGTATCACAGCGCCACGGCTTTCCAGCTCATTGCAGATACGGTCGATGCCTTCGCCAAACTCCTTCACATAGTTGTACGCCTTCAGAAATTGGGCTATCTTCGGGTTGCGCGAGAAATGGGTATGTCGGATGTTCTCCGCCCTCACCAATCCCGGCAGTTTGCCGGGAGACTCAAACACCAGTCGGTCATCAAACATCTTTATCTGAATCTCCGTGCCCTTGATACTATAGTCTCTGTGACATTCGCTGTTGACGACCATCTCTTGTATGGCAAACTTAGGGTAGTTGCGGTTGGTGACAAACAGCCCGCTCTGTCCGAGATAGGAATGTTCGCGCACTTGGGTTTCTAGGTACTCTACTGTCTTTTCGATTTGATGGAGTATATTGCCTTCAAACGTCACATCCTTCACCACGTTCATCTCCGTGCCCACCTTTTCCTCCGTCCCTTCATATCGGATGAATCTTGTTCGGGCACGTGGGAAGAACCGTTGGGGCTTCTTGCCGAAAAGCAGGATACAGGCATTACTCACCTTCTGCTTGCCATCCGCCTCTTTCACAAAGTCATTGTTCTCATAGAGATATTCCATCGCCGACTTGCCATAGCCAATGATGTTGGTGTACGCTTCCACGGCGGCCATATCCACATCGTCGATGGTGGCGCCATACGCAGCCTCGTCCTCGTAATTACGCTCACCCTTGTCGTACATCAGTTGCATGCGCTCGTCGAAACTGAGTTTGCGGCTCTTGTCGCCCACACGCATAAAAGCCTCGTCTGCTTGGTTGGTATGCAAGTGGCTGCTGGCTGGCACGTACATCAGCAATATCTTGTTGTCGTTGCCCTCGCTATCCACACAAGTCATATAGTCGTATCGAACCCTTACAGAGGGTATGCAGAAGTCCATCGGCACACGAAGCAGTTCGTTCAGTTGCTTTGTATGCTGACTAATGCCTTCTATGCGCCTTGTCTTGTCCGACACGCCAATGGCAAGCACGCCTCCGTCGGCATTGGCCATGGCAACAATGGGCACTGCCAACGCCTTTGGGTCTATCTGAATGCTTTTGCAGTCGAAGGTCTGGTCTTCTTTTCTGCTTATGATTTCATCTATTGTCATGTTTCAAAAGGCTAATGGTTACGTTCTCCTCGACAGTCATGCCAGAGAAGAATTCTGTTATGCATTCAGAGAGGATCGATAACGACGCTGTATTTGCAACAAAATTAATGTCTTTTTGTTGCATAACCAAAATAAATGCAAAGCATCTCAATTGCTGTGGTATCTTTACTTTCTTCTTATGCGCAGAGTCATCCACTAGGAGGTACGCCGCCTCGGCGTACCCCATAAAAGCGTAAGCTTTAACCCAAGCAAGCGCATGGGCTATGTAGTAGGCGCTGCGTCTCGCCGCGCCCGAGCAAATATAGCCCATTGCATTTCAAATACTTGCAGTATTTATAAGGGCGCAGCGAGACGCAGCGCCTACTAATTTGCTTTGTTGGCTCCATCTGCTCCACGTGGGTGAATGGTACGGCGAGGCGCCGTACCTCCTACAGGCTTCCCCCCTGCGCCTCCCCTACCCTTCTCAACCCAAGCTTTCCACATATATTCAACAAAACACGCTGAAGGACGTGCGGATTACGTTAATGAGCGTTAAAACAGTAGTGTATGAGAGTATTATTTACAGTTTTGTTGCTTTTGGTAAAACTAAAAACGATTAATTTTGCAGCGTCTATTCCCCGTCATGGGCATCAGAGGCCGTGGCTGAGGGCGTGGACGTACATAATGGCGTTTATCGACGCTGTGTTTGAGGCCGACCGAAATCTAGCAAATTCACGGTAGTATTATTGTCTCGAACGTGGCCAACGGTAGATGCTCCGGGTGTGATTATTCCACTCCCGTGGAGACCTTGTAGGCAGACGGTGCGCCCTTGTGGGTGCAGCCAGACGCTTTATATAGGTCTCTTTAGGGACGCAGTTTTCATATCGGCGTGGGCTTCTGACGTTGTCTGTTCGACAATAATAGGCAATTGCTAGAGCCTCGGTCAGCGGAACAGACAACAGAATGGTTCACGCTTTTTTTGTACCCTATCGAGAATGGGAATCAGCGGAATTTCGAATATCTACTCTGTGCGGTAGAGAGATGCTATTCGCCCCAGCGGAGATGCAAGGGCAATAGCTATTCGCCCGACGAGATGTGCGGACGATTGCTATTCGCACTGCGAGATATGCGGGCAAATGTTTTGAAAACAAATAAGTTCAACATAAAGAAATCAATAGAATAACAACAATTAAGGTAAGGATTTATGAAGAAGAAACACCTTTTGTTTGCCGCTGCCGCCATGGCCATGGCCGGCTGCGCCAACGACACCGACTTGTCTTCCGGCAACTCGACCGCACAGGGCGACGGGGCTATAGCCTTCAACTTGACGACACCAGCAACGACGAGAAGTGAGCTGAGTGGGAATAACGCCGCAGAAAAGCTCAACAAGACATTCTTTGTTTGGGGCGAGAAGAACGAAGGAGCCACTGGCAACACTATCACAAACAATGTAGCCGCCGAGAACACCGTTTTCCAGAACTACACGGTTAGCTACACCGATGGCTCTGCCAACACCACAACAAGCAACACCAAGACCAAGGGTTGGGAGTATGTGGGACTTACGAGCACCGTATCTTCAGAAAACTTGACTCCGCAGACTCCATCTACACAGACCATCAAGTATTGGGATGCCAGTGCAGACGACTACACATTCACCGCTGTGTCGGCTTTATCCTCAGACATCACAGACGGAAATGTCAAGATTGAAAAGAAGACAGCCGCTCCAACCGATGGCACAAAATACGACAAGGGCTATGACATCACGGTGAAGACCATGGATGCCGCTGCTAACGTGTATGTGGCAGACCGCGTGAACATCACAAAGCCCACTTCCATGAGCACGACCAACGAGGAGAACAAATATGGCGGCTATGTGAAGTTCACCTTCCGCAACTTCCAGTCGAAGATCCGCTTCGGTATATTCGAGAATGTGCCGGGATATAAGGTCATCATTACGAAGATAAAGGGAAAGGAGACAACTCAAGGCAGCACTACGTCTTCTGATAAGGAATATACTCCCACGGATAAGGGCTTCGGCGTAACCGTAGCCAACGCAAGCATTGTTGAAGCTGGCGACAACACCAAGTATAGCATAACATACGAGCCTAAAGTTGGCGAGAACCAAACGCAGCAAGTGCCCGAAAACCGCGTGAAGTTCACAGTTGACAATGGTGCAACAAAGGTAGACTACCTCAACACAGGCGGAGACAATTGGCTGAGCACAACATTTTCAGACTGGACGACTTCGCCTTCTACTAACAAATTCATCGGCGAGTCTGCAAGTGATGCCACATACGACAAGACAGCAACCGAGGATGGCAAATCAAACGCAAAGGCATACACCGCCATTCTGCCCAACCCCGACAACACGAGCGACATGACGCTGACCATCTCGTACACGCTGATTTCGGAGGACACGGGCGAGAAGATTGAGGTTAACGACAAGAGCGTTACCGTTCCCCACGAGTATTGCCAGTGGAAGCCGAACTTCGCTTATACATATCTCTTCAAGATTACCGAGCAATCGGCAGACCTCTACCCCATCACCTTCGACGCTGTGGTTGTTGAGAACGAGACAGGCAAGCAGGAGACCATCACAACTGTTGACGAGCCGTCTTGGACTGTGTTCGCAACTGACGCCAATGGCTCGGCATACAAGACCATCGACAATGAGTTCACTGCAAACGATATAATCTACGCTACCTTGCTCAAGAGCGACAACTCGATTGCAGAATTGACTTCTTCGAACGCCAAGCTCTACACCGTGACCACCACAAGCAACACCAACTACCCAATAACAGAGGGTTCTGTGGCAAATGCAATAAAGCAGAATAACAACAGTAGCAATGTTAAGGCAACACAGGTTACGACAGAGAACTTCATAACTTATACAAGCGAGGTTCCAACAGAGGACGGCAACAAGATTACGCTCACTGGCAACCAAAAAGTAATGAAGTGGACGGCAGCAGCCAGCACGGTTTACGCAATAGAGTACACCGATGGCGACACCAAGACCTATAAGGTCATCAAGATTGGCGGCGCAACGGGTGAGACGACAACCGTCAACCCATAAGCTACGAAAAGAATAATAAGTGTTTTTCAAAACATAATTTTTATGTTGAGAGGCCCTTGGTGCGTGAGCATCGAGGGCCTTTTTGTTGCGCTTGGTTCACGTGGCAAATTAGTAGGCGCTGCGTCTCGCTGCGCCCGAGCAAATATATCGCACATTACATTTCAAATACTTGCAGTCTTTGTAAGGGCGCAGCGAGGACGCAGCGCCTACTAATTTGCATTGTTGCGCTCCATCTGCTCCAAGTGGGTGAATGGTACGGCGAGGTGCCATACCTCCTATGCCCTTCATCTGCGCAGAGTCATCCACTAGGAGGTACGCCGCCTCGGCGTACCCCGAAAAAGCGTAAGCTTTAACTTCAACAACACATTTGCTATTTAGTAGGCACTGCGTCCTCGCTGCGCCCGAGCAAATATTCGCACTTTACATTTCAAATACTTGCAGTATTTATAAGGGCGCAGCGAGGACGCAGCGCCTACTAATTTGCTTTGTTGGCTCCATCTGCTCCACGTGGGCGAATGGTACGGCGAGGCGCCATACCTCCTATGCCCTTCATCTGCGCAGAGTCATCCACTAGGAGGTACGCCGCCTCGGCGTACCCCGAAAAAGCGTAAGCTTTAACTTCAACAACTCATTTGCTATTTAGTAGGCGCTGCGTCCTCGCTGCGCCCGAGCAATATATCGCACAATTGCATTTCGAATACTTGCAGTCTTTATAAGGGCGCAGCGAGGACGCAGCGCCTACTAATTTGCATTGTTGGCTTCATCTGCTCCATCAGCTTCACGTGAATGAATGGTACGGCGAGGCGCCGTACCTCCTACATGCTTCCACTTGCACTTCCTTATGCACTTACCCTTGTGCGAAACGCCGTACCTCCTATGTGCTCCATCTGCGCGTAGACAACCCTCGCCATGGCACAAAATCATGCCAAATACCACTCAAAGTCATGCCAAAGGCCGCACAAAGTCATGCCAAACACCACCCAAAGTCATGCCAAACACGGCACAAAGTTGGCTCACATCGAACGATGCGCGTGCTCATTTCGTTCGATATGAACACGCGTATCGTTCGATATGAGCACTCACACCGTTCGATGTGAGGTGACTTAGTGCCATGTTTGGCATAACTTTCCACCACATCCAACATAACTTTCCGCCACATCCAGCATGACTTTCCGCCACACCCAGCACAACTTTCATCCACACCCAGCACAACTTTCATCCACACCCAGCACAACTTGTCACCACGTTTGCCACGCACAAACCCACGACATACACCTTTTATTATTAACTTTGCAGCCACAGCACACACAAGCAGCAACAACAAAGAAACGCAAATGACAATGAAGCGAAACACACTTTGGATAGCCGCACTGGCCTGCGCACTGACATGCGCCGCCTGCAGCGCCACTGACCACGACGGCGGAAACGGCGGCGGCAACGACGGAAACAAAGGCATAGTGATATTGCACGAGAACGACGTACACTGCAAGTATGAGCGCGGCTACGCCGCCATCGACCGCATGCGCAGCGCCATGGCCGACACGGCATGGGTGGGCGTGGCCAGTGCGGGCGACTTCATACAAGGAGCCGCCGCAGGGGCGGTGTCGCGCGGACAATACATCATCGACATAATGCGCCCAATGGGCTACGACGCCATCACCATAGGCAACCACGAGTTTGACTATGGCATCGACCGCATGCTCACGCTCCTGGGCTGGAACGGCGGCGACAGGATGGCCGTCACGTGCGCCAACTTCATAAACACCAACGCCGACACACTCGTGTTCAGTCCCTACGTGATGCGGCAGTATGGCGACAAGCGCGTGGCCTACGTGGGCATAGTGACTGCCGCCACGCACGAGGGCGAACCGGCGGCGTTCAAGACGGAAGGGGGCGACGCGCTGCCCTACCGCATTGCCGACGGAGCGGAGATGGCAACGATGGTGCAGAGCGCCGTTGACAAGGCGCGCAACGACGGTGCCGACTACGTGGTGGCACTGTCGCACCTGGGCAACGACAGCACCCTGCGCTACACCACCACACAAGCCCTCGTGGCCGCCACGCGAGGCATCGACGCCGTGTTTGACGGCCACAGCCACAGGGTGTACACCAACCGCTGCCGCAACATCGACGGCAAACTGATACCCGTGACGCAGACGGGAACGCAGTTTGTAAACATAGGCAAACTATACATCAGTCCGCAGGGCGACGTTACGTCGACGCTGATTGGCATCGACTCGGCCGAGCAATACCGTGGACAAGTGACCACCGCCGTGAGCGAGGCCGTGGCCGCAGTGGACAACAAGATGAAGACTCTCGACGAGGAGATTGTGGCCGACGCGCCATTCTTCATGTCGGCCAAGCTGCCCAGCGGCAAGTGGACGCTGCGCGACCGCGAGACCAACCTCGGCGACCTTGTGGCCGACGCCTTCCGCGAATACACCGGAGCCGACATTGGCCTATGCACGGCAGGCGAGATAAGGGACAACATCGACTCGGGGCGAGTGTCGCACAACGACATAATCGACGTGCTGCCGTTTTTCGACGACATGATCCTCATCAACGCCACGGGAGCGGCCATACAGGCGGCTCTCGACAGTTGCAACTTCAACGTGCCCATGATGTCGGGGTCGTTCACCCAGGTGAGCGGAATGACCTACACCATAGTTACGGGCAAACCGTCGAGGGTGGTTGACATAAAGATAATGAACCGCGCCACGGGGCAGTATGAGCCTATCAACCCCGACGGGCAATACACTCTAGCCACGTCGAAGTATACCGTTGACGACTATGTGTATGGACTGCCGCTGAAGGGCATGCCCGTGGTGAAGAACTACCCCTCAACTGACACCGACACCGACATGCTGCTATGGTATGTGAAGGAACGGCTAAACGGGCGCATTCCCGAAGAATACAGGAATGCGCAGGGGCGGATAACAATAAAATAGAACGAGGCACGTTGTAGTGGGCGACGTGTCTCACGTCGCGCCCACACAGCTTACATTACAACAAGCCACCCTGCCTACGGAACTCCGAGCACACGATGGACGTGGCGATTGCCACGTTGAGACTCTCGGCACCGCAGGCGTCGCCGAAGCACGGAATGAGCAAGCGGTGGGTCACCATACGGCGCACGGCTGGCGAAAGGCCGCGCCCCTCGTTGCCCATGACGATGTAGCCGCGCTGGGCAAGCCGCTCGGCATAAATGTCGTTGCCGTCGAGCAGAGTGCCATATATGGGAGTGTCGGCGGCGCGGCGGGCAAAGAGCGACGGGAGGTCGGCGCGCACCACCTCAACACGGGCTATGCTGCCCATAGTGGCCTGCACCACCTTGGGGGCGAAAGCGTCGGCGGTGTCGCCGCTGCACACGATGTGGCTTATGCCAAACCAGTCGGCCACGCGTATTATCGTGCCGAGGTTGCCGGGGTCCTGCACGCCGTCGAGAGCCAGGCATAGTTCGCCGTCGGCCATAGCCGGGTCGGCCTCGCGCTCGGCAGGCAAGCCGAAGAGGGCCAGCACCTGCTGCGGATGCTGCAACAGACTGGCGCGCCTAAGCTCGTCGGGCGTGGCCTCGATGGCCGCCGTGCCGGGGTGCTCATCGATCCACTGCCGCGTGGCTATCAGCTCTGTGGGACTGGCGGTGCGCATGAGGTCGCCCACCACCTTTGGCCCCTCGGCCACGAAGAGCCGCTCCTGGGCGCGGTTCTTCTTCAGTTCGAGCGAGTGTATGAGTTTTATAAGGTTTTTGGATACCATTTCTGTAGTGATTGATATAGGGCGGTTCTATAAATTACCACCGTACTGACATTAATATATTATGAGTTACTTATTGCCTTCTTGCGGTCTCTTTTCGCGTACAATATGTCTGTTCGTTCAGTCGTATAGCCCACTATACTCTTTCACTCACAAACACATTGTACGCGAAAACAGCCTCGCAATCCGGCAAAGCTAATTTATAGAACCACCCTAAAAAAAGAAGTGTGGCAACGGCAAAGTTACGAAGAATGTTTTAACTTTGCAACCCAAACATCACCAAATGCATTGTAAGTCCGCTATATGCGCCGCCACCGCGTGCGCCACACTTTGCCTTGTGTCGTCGTGCTCGGTCACAAAGTATGTGCCCGAGGGACAGTGGCTCATCGACAACGTTGAGGTGAAGACCGACGCGCAGCCGACGGGACTGAACACAGCCCACTACAAGAGTCTCGTGGCGCAACGGGGCAACTCGCGCTGGTTCTCGGTGATGAAAATTCCTCTTGCAACCTACTCGCTCGCAGGGCGCGACAGCACCAAATGGATAAACCGCACGCTGAAGTCGATGGGCGAGCCGCCCATGGTGTACGACTCGCTGGGGGCGGTGCGCTCGTGCCAAGACCTGACCAGCGAACTGCACAACGAGGGATGGCTGGGCGGCACGGTGAGCGTGGCCACGCGCCACAAGCGGCGGCGCAGGGTTGACATAACCTACACGCTGCACCCCGGACGACCCTACAGCATAGGCGCGATGGACTACATGATTGGCGACTCGGCCATAGAGCGGCTGATGCGTAGCCAGCACTACACGGCGGGACTGCGCAACGGCATGCGCTTCTCGGTGGCCGGACTGGAGAACGAGCGCACCCGACTGACGGCAATGCTCAACGACAACGGCTACTATGAGTTCAACAAAGACTACATAACATTTGAGGCCGACACGGCCAGCGGCGACCGCTCGGTGGGACTGAGGCTCGTGCTCGCGCCCTACGCCCACACCGACAGTGGCTACACGCCCCACCCACGCTACAGGATAGGCAGCGTGCGCCACGTTGACCAAGCCAACCAAGGCGGCAAAATCAGCCTGAGGCGCAAGACGCTTGAGGCCAACACGTTCATAGAGAGCGGACAATACTACAGCAACACGGCTCTGCGGCAGACCTACAGCCACTTTGCAAGGCTGCAAGCCGTGAGATACACCAACGTGAGCTTCGCAAAGGCGAAGACACCCGGCGACAGTCTGCTCGACTGCACCGTGATGGTTGGCACCAACAAACCCCACACCATAAGCTTCCAGCCCGAAGGCACCAACACCGCCGGCGACCTCGGCGCGGCGGCCACACTGGCCTACCAGAACCGCAACCTCTTTGGCGGCTCGGAACTGCTGAGCATAGACTTCCGCATGGCCTACGAGGCCATCAAGGGACTTGAGGGCTACAGCAACAACAACTTTGAGGAATACAGCGCGCAGGTGGGACTCACCTTTCCGCGCTTCATAGCGCCGTTTCTGGCGCAGAGCTTCCGCCGACGCATAAACGCCACGTCGGAGGTGTCGATGCTCTACGACCTGCAAAACCGCCCGGAATACCACCGACGGGTGGTGTCGGTGGCGTGGCGCTACAAGTGGAACGACGCCAACCACCACGACCGCTACCAGGTGGACCTGCTCGACATCAACTATGTGTTTATGCCATGGATTTCGGAGACGTTCCGCCGCGACTATCTTGAGGACGTGAGCAGCCGCAACGCCATTCTCCGATACAACTACGAGGACTTGTTCATAACGAAGCTGGGATTTCGCTTCTCATACAACAACGAGATTTATGCCATAAAGGTGAACGCCGAGAGCGCGGGCAACGTGCTCTACCTCGGCTCGCACCTGTTCGGCTCGCGCACCGACGCACAGGGGCGCAACACGCTGTTCAACATCACCTATGCGCAATATGTGAAGGCCGACGTGGAATATACGCGCAACATAAAGCTCGACTACAACAACACGCTCGTGCTGCACGCCGGAGTGGGCGTGGCCTACCCCTATGGCAACAGTACCATTCTGCCCTTCGAGAAGCGCTACTTCGCGGGCGGAGCCAACAGCGTGAGGGGATGGGGAGTGAGGGAACTGGGCCCCGGCAGCTTCCGCGGAACCGACGGGCGCATAGACTTCATCAACCAAACGGGCGACCTGAAGATAGACCTCAACATGGAATACCGCGCCAACCTGTTTTGGAAACTCAACGGGGCGGCATTCATCGACGCCGGCAACATCTGGACGCTGCGGTCATACAGCGACCAGCCGGGCGGACAGTTTCATCTGCGCAACCTGCTAAAGGAACTGGCAGCGAGCTACGGACTGGGCTTGCGCCTCAACTTCGACTACTTCATACTGCGCTTCGACTTCGGCATGAAGGCCGTGTCGCCCACCTACGACAATGCCGAGCAGCACTATCCGCTGCTGCATCCCGACCTGAAGCGCGACCTCACCTTCCACTTCGCGGTAGGGCTTCCATTCTAACCTTCCACTGGCCGCCGCTGCGCACCAAGTCGAGCCTGAACACGCCGTCGGCCACCACCCTACCAGCCTTGCCTATGGTGTCGCGCTGCATATAGCCGTCCACGCGCACCGTGGCCACGGCCATGCTGTCGCCGTCGGCCATGTCGATGTCGTCGATGTCAACAGTGGCTCCGGAGTCCATGCCACGCAGCACTTCGAGGTCGGCTCCATACACGTTTGACGCGGCGAAGCGCAGCCAGCGTTGGCTGTCGTCGGTGCAGAACTGCGCGGCCTTGGCGATGTCGTAGTTGAAGTATGCCTCGGCGAAAGCCTTTGCGGCGGCCTCGGCCTTGTCCTTCTCGTCGCCGTCGCCACAGGACACAGCCACGAGCGACATGCCCGCCAGCATCAATGCCAATGTGTTGTTTGTCAGTTTCATTGTCGTTAATGTTTTTATATTCCCCACGTAAAGGCGCACAGGAGCATCCACAATCACAGCAGCAGCTCCATGTCAACCACGTCGAGCCACTGGCCAAACTTGCGCCCCACTTGCTTGAAGAGCGACACGCGCTCGAAGCCAAACTTGGAGTGGATGGCGATGCTCGCCTCGTTGCCATCGGTGATGCAGGCTATGAGGGCGCGGCACTGGCTGTCGGCGCGGCAGGCATCGATGAGCTTCGCCAAGAGCAGCGAACCGAGACCCATGCGACGGAAATCGGGCGAGATGTAGAGCGTGGTCTCCAGGGTGTGGCAGTATGCCTTGCGTTCCTTCCACTGGTGTACGTAGCAATAGCCGGCCACCTGGCCGTCGATCTCGTAGACGAAATAGGGGTGAGAGGCGGATATCGTGGCTATGCGGTCGCGCATCTCATCGACCGACACGGCCTCGGTCTCAAACGAAATGGCCGTCTCAAGCACATATTTGTTGTAGATGTCGGCTATGGCCTGTGCGTCGGCCAACTCCACATTACGTATAAAACCTTTCTGACTCATCTGAATACACATTTATAATACCTATGGATTGTGGGTGCTTTATAATGCCTTCGTGGTAGTGGGTGCGGTGTCTCACCGCACACCAAGCGACTGTTGCGGTTGTTGCGACGTGAGACACGTCGCCCACTACACGGTATCCACTGCGACAAACCATACAGATGGGGAAAAAACTCCACACCATTGTTTGTCAATTTGATGGTTTATAAAACACCGCTAAAACTCGTCGGCGGCGTAGATGCTCATGAAGTTGTTCTGCCGCCAGTCGAATATCTCGTCGTCGCGGAAGAAGCGTTTAAGCTCCACGGCTGCCGTCTCTTGAGAGTCGGACGTATGCACGATGTTCTCCTGAAAGCTCATGCAGTATGACCCACGGATGGTGCCCGGCTCGGCCTTGCGCCCGTTGGTGGCTCCGGCCATGTTGCGCACTGTGGCCACGGCATCGACTCCGGCGAGGCACAAGGCCACGACGGGAGCAACCATCATCGAGTCCTTTATCTGCTGAAAGAACGGCTTGCCGCTCAAGTGGGCATAGTGCTCATCGAGAATGGCGTTGTCGAGTTGCATCATCTTCATGCCGCACAACTGCAAACCCTTCTTCTCAAACAAACTTACTATCTCTCCTACCAAAGCCCGCTGCAATGTGCAGGGCTTCAGCAACACCAATGTCTTTTCTATTGCCATTTTTCTATCTTTATATTATATAATGTATGCACATCAATTCTTCATTTGATTAGATGTCCAATTTGTTGTGACTCATGTGTAGTGGGTGCGGTGTCTCACCGCACACCAAGCGGCAATGCGGCTGTTGCGACGTGAGACACGTCGCCCACTACCCAGTGCCCCCACAACAACAGGAAAAACAAATGGGACAGTCTACCTAGTTAGAACCGCGTATGCACATCAATTCTTCATTCTTCGTTCTTCACTCTTCATTTATTTTCTCACTTGTCCGTCGCCGTCAATCAACCACTTATAAGTGGTAATCTCGTTGAGACCCATCGGACCGCGAGGGCCAAGCTTCTGCGTACTTATGCCTATCTCCGCGCCAAGGCCAAACTGCGCCCCGTCGGTAAAGCTCGTGGGAGCGTTCCAATACACGCACGCGGCATCCACCTCGGCTTGGAAACGCTTGGCCGCAAGGGCATCGGCGGTGATGATGCACTCGCTGTGTCCAGAGCCATGGCGGGCTATGTGGTCGAGAGCCTCATCGATATTGCCTACGGTCTTCACGGCCAACTTGTAGTCCATGAACTCCGTTCCATACACCTCGTCGGCATTGTCGTCGCCAACGAGGGTGGCCAGTGGATAGTCCTTCAGATAGTCCATGGCTACGGCATCGGCATAGATGGCCACACGGCTGTCGGCCAATGGGGCGACGAGGCGCGGCAGGTCGGCCAGACGGTCGCGGTGGACGATGAGACAGTCGAGGGCGTTGCACACGCTAACGCGCCGCGTCTTGGCGTTGTTGACGATGCGTGCGCCCATGTCAACGTCGCCGCACTTGTCGAAATAGGCGTGAACCACACCCGCACCAGTCTCAACGACGGGCACACGGGCGTTGTCGCGCACGAAGTCGATGAGCCTACGGCCGCCACGCGGTATGCATAAGTCGATGTAGCCCACGGCGTTGAGCATGGCTCCGGTGGCCTCGTGCGTGGCTGGCAGCAGCTCAACCACCGACGGGTTGACACCGCACGACGCAAGCACACTGCGTATCAAGGCCACGCCCTCGCGGTTGGAGTTGTCGGCGTCGGCGCCGCCCTTCAGCACACAGGCGTTGCCGCTCTTGAAGCAGAGCGAGAACACGTCGAACGTCACATTGGGGCGCGCCTCGTATATCATGCCTATCACGCCAAACGGCACACTGACGCGGCGCAGCCTCAAACCGTTGGGCAGCGTCTTCTCGTTGGTGATGCGCCCCAATGGCGACACCAACCGACTAACGTTCAACATGTCGGAGGCTATGCCGCCAAGGCGGTCGGCGGTGAGCTGCAAGCGGTCGTAAAGCGGATTGGCCTTGTCCATGCGCGCCAAGTCGAGCGCGTTGGCCTCAAGCAGTTGTGTGGTGTTGGCGGTTATGGCCTGTGCCACGGCGCGCAACACCTCGTTGCGCCTTTCGTCGGAAAGCAGTGCCAACTCGCGGCTCGCGGCCTTGGCACGCTTGAATATGTCGTCTATTGTGTCCATTTTTTATTTCTGTGTTGGTGGTATGGGTGGTATTGTCCGTAGGGCGGCATCCTATAGCGCCGCCCCACAGTGCATGCGTGTATTTTTGTCAGAACATGTATAGGTAGTCGTAGTGTATGATGGGCTTCACGTCGTGCTTGCCTATCAGACTGGCGGCCTCGGCACAGTCGTAGCCGCTGCGCCCCATGGCGACGGGAGTGCCCGACTCATCGACCACGGTAACTATGTCGCCCTCCTCGAAGTCGCCCTCCACTGAGGTTACGCCCACCATGAGCAGACTCACCGCGCGCTCGCCACGCAACGCCTCGGCGGCATTGGCATTGACGCATACGCGCCCCTTCGAGAAGCTGGCACTGTTGGCTATCCACTTCTTCATGGCCGGAGCTGCGTCGGGACTGGGGGTGAACTCGGTGTGGACGACACTGGCAGGTCTGTCAACAAGGTCTTTTATTATGTTGTCGCGCCGCCCGTTGGCTATTATCACGCGTATGCCCTCGGAGGCCACGCGCCGCGCTATGCCGCACTTGGTGGTCATGCCGCCACGCCCGAAACCGCTCTTCTCCTGGCGGATGTAGCCGTCGAGGTTGGTGTCGGGACCAACGGTGGCTATCACCTTCGACTCGGCAGCCGACGGTGCACCGTCGTATATGCCGTCGATGTTGCTAAGTATTATCAGTTCGTCGGCATTCATCATCGAGGCGATAAGCCCCGACAGCTCGTCGTTGTCGGTGAACATCAGCTCGGTTACGCTCACGGTGTCGTTCTCGTTGACAATGGGTATCACCCCATTGGCGAGCATCACCTCCATGCAGGCACGCTGGTTGAGATACTCGCGGCGCGTGGCGAAGCTCTCCTTCATGGTGAGCACCTGACCCACGTGTATGCCGTAGTCGCGAAACAGGTCGTAGTAGCGGTTTATGAGCTTCACCTGGCCAAGGGCGGAAAACAGCTGCCGCTGCTCCACACTGTCGAGCTTGTGGTCGACCCTAAGCTCGCCACGCCCACAGGCGAGCGCGCCGCTCGACACGAGCACCACCTCGTTGCCACGGCCATGCAGCCACGCCAGTTGGTCTACTATGGCCGACATACGGGTGACGTCGAGCTTGCCGTCGTCGCGCGTGAGCACGTTGCTGCCCACCTTTATAACTATTCTCATCTATTTGTGTAGTCTTGTTGTTCTTATGGCGTGTTCTATAAATTCCACGCATTGTTAAACTTCACTTTTTTACGGGTTGCTCTTTGTGTCTTTTTGATTTTATCCGGCATCTTTTACTTTCTTCTTCAGTCGCATAGCCCGCTATGCTCTTTCAGAAAGCAAGTAAAATCTGCTCGGCTAAAATTCAAAAATCCATCAAAGGCAATTTATAGAACCCGCCTTATGCTGTAGTGACGGTAGGCGTACCTACTTCTTTTATTTCCTATTGTCCTTCTCCCTTATCTCCACGCGCCTTATCTTGCCGCTGATGGTCTTGGGCAACTCATCGACAAACTCTATTATGCGCGGATACTTGTAGGGGGCGGTCTCGTGCTTCACATGGTCCTGCAACTCCTTGACGAGGGCGTCGCCGGCCTTGTCCTTCCACGCCTTGCCGAGCACCACAGTGGCCTTCACCACCATGCCACGGATATCGTCGGGCACGCCCGTTATGGCACACTCCACCACCGCAGGGTGGGTCATGAGCGCACTCTCCACCTCAAACGGGCCTATGCGGTAGCCGCTGCTCTTTATCACGTCGTCGATGCGCCCAACAAACCAGTAGTAGCCATCCTCGTCGCGCCACGCCACGTCGCCCGTGTGGTATACGCCGTCGTGCCACGCCTGGCGGATAAGCTCCTCGTCACGATAGTACTCCTTGAACAGGCCGATGGGCTTCGTCTCTCCCGTGCGCACCACTATCTCGCCCTTCTCGCCGTCTTCGCACGGAGTGCCGTCGGGCTTGACGAGGTCGATGTCATACTGTGGGTTGGGCAGTCCCATGCTGCCGGGCTTGGGCTTGTTCCACGGCATGGTGCCAAGCGTCATGGTGGTCTCGGTCTGGCCAAAGCCCTCCATGAGCATTATGCCCGTAAGCTCGCGAAACCGGTCGAACACGGCCGGATTCAACGCCTCGCCTGCCGTGGTGCAATAGCGCAGCGACGACAGGTCGTACTTGGAGAAGTCCTCGTGTATCATGAACCGATACACCGTGGGCGGCGCGCAGAACGACGTTATGTGGTATTTCTCTATCTGCCGCATTATCTTCTCGGCGGTGAACTTCTCATGATCGTAGACGAACACCACCGCCCCGGCAAACCACTGTCCGTAGAGCTTGCCCCACACGGCCTTGCCCCATCCAGTGTCGGCCACGGTGAGGTGTATGCTGTCGGGGCCGAGGTTGTGCCAAAACACGCCCGTGGTGAGGTGGCCGAGGGCATAGAGGAAGTCGTGGGCCACCATCTTGGGCTCGCCGCTGGTGCCGCTGGTGAAGTACATGAGCATGGTGTCGCTGTTGGCATTGACGTGGCTGGGGCGCACAAAGGCTGGCGCACCACCCCACTCGCCGTGCCAGTCGTGGAACTGTCGAGGCACCGTGGGACCCACGCTCACGAGCACCTCGACGGTGGGACTGTCGGGCATGGCGTCGGCCACCTGCCTGAGCACATAGTCCTCGCCCACGCACACGATGGCCTTGACTCCGGCGCGCGTGTTGCGGTAAACGATGTCGTGCTTGGTGAGCATGTGGGTTGCCGGTATGGCCACTGCGCCCAGTTTGTGCAGGGCGAGCATCGACAGCCAAAACTCGTAGCGGCGCTTCAGTATGAGCATCACCTTGTCGCCGCGCCCTATGCCCAGCTGCTGGAAATAGGCGGCGGCACGGTCGCTCTCGCTCTTGAGGTCGCCAAAGGTGAAGCGGCGGCACTCACCGCTCTCGCTTGTCCACAGCAAGGCCAACTTGTCGGGCTGCTGTTCTGCCCACACGTCCATCACGTCGTAGGCGAAGTTGAAGTTTTCGGGTATTATGAAATGCAGGTTGCGCTTGTAGTCGTCTTGCGACGAGAACGAGGTCTGCTTCAGAAATCTTTCTATCATCGGTTTGTTGTTATCCTATGGATATAATATGGTGGGGGTGGATTTATTTGGTGGACATAAGAAGGGCAAAAAGGCCACCTTTTATATTATGATGCGCACCACTAAATGACCACCACAAGAAACTTGACCGGCTGTCCGCCGAGGGCTTTCATGCAGTGGGGCTGCGACGCGTCGAAGTAGATGCTGTCGCCGGGGCCGAGCGTCATGGTCTTCTCGCCTATGACAATCTCCATCCGCCCCTCGACGATGTAGTCAAACTCCTGTCCGTCGTGCGAATTCTTGTGGTAGCTCTCGCCCTCTGGCAACGGGTCAACCTGGGTCATGTAGGGGTCGGCCTTGCGTCCGCGAAACCCACTGGCAAGACTCTGGTACTTGTATTCCTTGCGCCGCTCCACGCTATGCCCCTGACCATTGCGCGTCAGGAAGTATGCGCTCATGCGCGGCTCCTCGCCAAACAGCAGCACGTCGAGCGCTATGCCGTAGCGTTTGGCTATCTTCGACAGGCGATATACCGACGGGTCGGCCTCGCCCGACTCTATCTTCATGTAGTGGTCAATCGTTATTCCACACAATTCGGCCACCTCTTCTGCCGGTATGTCGAGCACCTCGCGCAGTCCCCTTAGCCGTTCGCCTATCTGTTTTATTGATGTTTCCATGAGCACTCTCTGTTTTGAATCGCAACAAAAGTACGAATTTAATCTGTAAACATCATCCATAAGCGGACTAAATAACACTAAAACCTAAGCAAACGCAAAGCAAGTGACTCGATGAAGCCACTTGCCTTGTGCCAACCTCATTTGTGGATGAGGGGAATGTGAGTTAGCCATACGCTCATGACCCGCACTTGGAGGCGCAACGCTCCTTGCGCTCGCAATAGCGTTCGCACTGGGCGCAGATGTCGTAGCCAAGCATGGCACCGAGAATGAAGTCCTCCTCGGGCGTGAGCTGGTTGAGCGGCCTTGTCACCATCAGACGGATGGCGTCGAGGCACTCCTTGCGACCAAAGAACAAGTTGAGCCTGTCGTTGCCCACGGGCTGTATGATGTAGCTTATGTTCTGGTGCTCCAAGCGTGTTATGGCTATCTGCTCATACTTCTTGTTGAATGTGAACAGAACCATGCGCCTCACGCCTTTCTTATATTCATATATGTGGTTCATCAGAACCTTCATGTCTACCGAAGCTACCGTTTCTTTGGTTGTTTCCATATTGCCTAAGATTGTTTCGACTGCAAAATTAGGACTTTGCCCACTGCCAAGCAATACCTAAAACGTATGATTTGACTATATTACACCGTTTTCCGACACTGGCCATCAGACTTAGACAAGGTCTCGGCTGCTACTCTTTTACGAGGCGAGTTGCTAAAGAGCGCCCGTCAGCCGACCCAGTTACCACCCTTTTTCACCCTTTTTCAATCCTTTCCGCAAAAACATATTGCAAAAACAACAGGAAAAATTTGCACGTTAGCAATATTTGCCGTACCTTTGCACCCGCTTAACAGCTACCGCAAGGTTGCCACAAACCCAGGAGAGATGGTAGAGTGGTCGATTACAGTAGTCTTGAAAACTACCGTACCGAGAGGTACCGGGGGTTCGAATCCCTCTCTCTCCGCATAAGTCAGCGTA
>CAVKUV010000019.1:0-44167 GCA_963659505.1 Lachnospiraceae bacterium | reverse complement strand
TCTATTCCTAACCAAGAAACACCTTGCCATCAAACCTCTTTTCTGACTAACAACAGGCAATTTCTGATTTGGGTGACGCATTGACGAAGTCAGGAATTACCGCGACTAAAAACAGAATATCATGGATTACGTTTTGCTGTCTTTTGGACTCTTTTCGGTCCATATCGCCACCTCGCTCGGTCGCAATGCCCGCATTGCTCCCTTGCTCGCTGACGATATGTACTCAAAAATAGTCTCAAAATCCAGCAAAGCTAATTTATAGAACCACCCTAAAAGTTCGGACTACTTCTTTGTCTTGTCTGCCAATTGCACTAACTTTGCACATTGTACATCATTTTTCATATTGTATAATGGTTCTCAACTACATTTGGATAGCGTTTTTCCTCATAGCGTTTGTCGTAGCCGTCTTCAGGCTTGTGGCCTTCGGCGACGTGGGCGTGTTTCCGGCCATGATCGACTCGACGTTCGCATCGTCGAAGACCGCCTTCGAGATTTCGCTCGGACTGACGGGCGTGCTCGCCCTGTGGCTCGGCGTGATGAAGATAGGCGAGCGCGGCGGTGTGGTGAACGTGCTCGCGAGGCTGCTTAGCCCCGTGTTCACGCGGCTGTTTCCCGACATACCCAAGGGTCACCCCGTCACGGGCAGCATATTCATGAACATAGCAGCCAACATGCTCGGCCTCGACAACGCCGCCACACCGCTCGGACTGAAGGCCATGGAGCAGCTGCAGCAGCTCAACGACAAGAAGGACACCGCCACCAACCCCATGATAATGTTCCTGGTGCTCAACACGAGCGGACTTACCATAATACCCGTGAGCATACTCGTATACCGCTCACAGCTCGGTGCGGCGCAGCCCACCGACGTGTTCATACCCATACTCCTGGCCACGTTCTTCTCCACTCTGGCCGGAATAATCGTGACGAGCCTCTACCAGCGCATCAACCTCTTGAACCGCACCATGCTGCTGACGCTCGGCGGAATGTGCGTCCTTGTGGCGGCAGTGATGTGGGGCTTCGGCCAGATGGACAAGGAGACGATGAATACCGTGAGCACCAGCGTGGCCAACATTCTGCTGATGCTGATAATAGTGGGCTTCATCGTGGCCGGAATGAGGAAGAAGGTGAATGTGTATGAGGCGTTCATCGACGGGGCCAAGGACGGCTTCTCTACCGCCGTGCGCATCATTCCCTATCTCGTGGCCATACTCGTGGGCATAGGCGTGTTTCGCGCCTCGGGAGCCATGGACATGCTCATCGACGGTGTGGCGTGGACGGTTGACGCCGTGGGCGGCAACGCCGACTTCGTGGGCGCACTGCCCACGGCGCTGATGAAGCCGCTGTCGGGCAGTGGGGCGCGCGGCATGATGGTCGACGCCATGACGACCTACGGCGCCGACTCGTTTGTAGGACGGCTGAGCTGCGTGTTCCAGGGGTCAACCGACACCACTTTCTACATACTCGCCGTATACTTCGGCAGCGTGGGCATACGCTACACGCGCCACGCCGTGGCCTGTGGCCTGCTCGCCGACCTGGCCGGAGTGGTCGCTGCAATAGCCATCTGCTACATGTTCTTCTGACGCCTGCCACGCCTATACATCATCAAAACAACGAACAACAGACGATAAAACTATGGCAAACCTGAAATCCCTGGCCAAGGACACGGCCATCTATGGACTGAGCAGCATCGTTGGGCGCTTTCTCAACTATATGCTCGTGCCACTCTACACGGCCAAGCTGTCGGCCGAGAGTGGCGGCTACGGAGTGATAACCAACGTGTATGCCTACACGGCGCTGCTGCTCGTGCTGCTCACCTACGGCATGGAGACCACCTTCTTCCGCTTCGCCAACAAGGAGGGCGAGGACGCACAAAGGGTGTACTCCACCATACTGTTGTCGGTGGGCACGACCTCGCTGCTGTTTGTGGCCCTCGTGGTGGCGTTCATCGCGCCCATATCGGCCTTCATGGGCTATGCCGACCACCCGTCGTATGTGTGGGTGATGGCCATAACGGTGGCTCTCGACGCCTTCCAGTGCATACCCTTCGCCTATCTGCGCTACAAGAAGCGGCCAGTGAAGTTTGCCGCACTGAAGCTGCTGTTCATCGTGATGAACATCGCGCTCAACATATTCTGCTTCGTGGCGTTGCCCGGACTGACGGGCCACGCCACCGACGTGGGCTACGCATTCTACATAAACCTGGCCTGCACGGGGTCGATAACACTGCTGTTCTGGCGCGAGCTTACGGGCTTCCGTTATGTGCTCGACCGCGCCATGCTGCGCCGCATGCTGGCCTACAGCTGGCCGATACTCGTGCTGGGCATCGCCGGCATACTCAACCAGACTGCCGACAAGATACTCTTCCCCTACATATATAAAGGAACCAACGCCCACGAGCAGCTCGGCATTTACGGCGCAGCCTCGAAGATAGCCATGATAATGGCCATGATAACCCAAGCCTTCCGCTACGCCTACGAGCCGTTCGTGTTTGGAAAGGCAAAGGACAAGGACAACCGCGAAACCTACGCCAAGGCAATGAAGTACTTCGTGATATTCACCCTGATGGCATTCCTCGTGGTGGTGGGCTACATGGACCTGCTGAAGTACATCATCGGGCGCGACTATTGGCAGGGACTACGCGTGGTGCCAATAGTGATGGCGGCGGAGATAATGATGGGCATCTACTTCAACCTGTCGTTCTGGTACAAGCTGATAGACAAGACCATCTGGGGCGCGTGGTTCTCGGGCGTCGGTTGCGTGGTGCTGGTGGCCATCAACGTGGTGTTCGTGCCGCGCTACGGCTACATTGCCTGTGCGTGGGCCGGGTTTGCCGGCTACGCCACGGCCATGCTCATGAGCTACTTCGTGGGGCAGCGCCACTACCCCATCAACTACCCCATTGGCCAGATACTGGCCTATGTGGCCTTGGCCGCAGTGCTCTATTTCGGCATGGACTGCGCCAACTCGCGCCTGCCCCTGTGGGCGGCATTGTGCGCAAATACCGCACTGCTGTGCGTGTTTGCGGCCTACCTCGTTAAGCGCGACTTCCCGCTCAGCTCGCTGCCTGTGGTAGGGAAACACTTCAAAAAGCATTAACCAAAACACATATATAAAGACACAAAATGAAGAAAGCAACTTTGTTGATGGCCGCACTGATATCTGCGGGCGCGGCCAACGCCGACGAAGGCATGTGGACGCTCTACGACCTGCCGCAAGCGGTGTATGAGCAGATGAAGACCGAGGGCTACTCGCTGCCCTACGACGGACTCTACAGCAGCGGCAACGCCATAAAGAACGCCGTGGTGAACTTCAGCGGCTACTGCTCGGGCGTGGTGGTGTCGCCCAACGGACTGGTGTTCACCAACCACCACTGCGGCTTCGAGGCCATACGCAGCCACTCTACCGTGGAGCACGACTACATGCTCAACGGCTTCTACGCCAAGACCTATGCCGACGAACTGCCCAACGAGGACATGTTCGTGAGCTTCATGGTGGAGCAGAAGGACATAACCGCCAAGCTCGACAGCATGGGCATCAACACGATGAAGCCGTCGAGGCAGGAGGAGTTTCTCGACTCGATAGAGAACGCGTGGTCGAAGGACGTGAAGGCCAACGACTCGACTCTGCGGCTGGAGATAAAGCCTTTCTACGAGGGCAACAAATATTTCGCCACCACCTACCGCGACTTCACCGACCTGCGACTGGTGTTCACCATACCAAAGTCGATGGGCAAGTTTGGCGGCGAGACCGACAACTGGATGTGGCCGCGACAGACCTGCGACTTCTCGGTGTTCCGCATATACGCCGACCCGAAGACCAACGGCCCGGCCAAGTACAGCAAGGACAACGTGCCCTACCACCCGACATCGTGGGCGCCAGTGTCGCTCGAAGGCTACAAGGACGGCGACTTCTCGATGACCATTGGCTATCCGGGCAGCACCAGCCGCTACCTCTCGTCGTATGGCATTCGCGAGCGACGCGACGCCAAGAACGAGCCGAGGGCGCAGGTTAGGGGCGTGAAGCAGGACGTGATGATACGCCACATGAGGGCGAGCGAGGCCGTAAGGATAAAGTATGACTCGAAGTATGCCAACAGTTCAAACTACTGGAAAAACTCCATTGGCATGAACCGCTGCATCGACAGCGTGGGACTAATACGCCAGAAGGCCGACTTCGAGGCGAAGATAGCCCGCTTTGTTGACTCTACGGGCTACATGAAGGGCAAGCTCGACTTCGACGTGCTGAAGAGCCTCTACGACAAACGCTTCGACATAGTGCGCACGGCAACGGTGTTCAGCGAAACATTCTTCCGCACCAACGAACTGGCCACGCGTGCCATAAAGGTTCACAACGGCATGGAGGTGAAGGGGCCTAAGAAGAGCAAGAAGAAGCAGTATGTGGAGTTTGAGGACAACAGCGACTCGTGGGACGAGGCCACCGACAAGGAGGTGTATGCTGTGCTGCTGAAGAACTACCGCGACAACGTGGCGGCCAAGTATCTGCCCGACTTCTACAAGACCATCGACACGCAGTTTGGCGGCGACTATGCCAAGTATGTCGATTACCTCTGGGCCAACTCGGTGCTTATGAAGAAGGGCGAGAAGATATACATCAACAAGAAGTCGTTTGACAAGGACCTCGGTGTGCAGATGGGGCTCGACATCACCGCCACGCTGGCCGACCTGAAGGCTCCGCTGGCCGGCATCACCGACTCCATCGACTTGCAGGAGCGCTACCTCTGCGCCGCCAAGCTGCGCATGGAGCAGGATCTGCCCCACTACAGCGACGCCAACTTCACCATGCGCCTCAGCTATGGCCAGGTGGGTGGATACAACCTGAGCGGCCGCCCGTCGGGCTACTACACCGCCGCCGAGAGCATCGTGGAGAAGATGAAGACGGGCGACAAGGTGGTTGACTACTACGCCGAACCTATAATGCACGAACTGCTTTCGGCCAACGACTTCGGACGCTACCAGGACGCTGCCACGGGCAAGATGCAGCTCTGCTTCCTCACCAACAACGACATCACGGGCGGCAACAGCGGCTCGCCAATGTTCGACGGCAAGGGACGGCTCATCGGACTGGCTTTCGACGGCAACTGGGACAGCCTGTCGAGCGACATATTCTTCGACTCGAAGCTGGCACGCTGCATCGGCGTTGACATCCGCTACGTGCTCTTCATGATGGACAAGTGGGGCAAGGCAAGCCGACTGCTCGACGAGATAAACGCGAAGTAAGCACGTTCCGTCGCCGCAAGGTTTATGTAGACGGAAGGGCATAGGAGGCAAGGAGCCTCGCCGCACTATTCAAACGAAGAAACCAACAAAGAAATCCCCGGAGCATCCAGTGTGGCGCTCCGGGGATTTCTTTGTTTTGCGTGTGGTGTTTTTACCTTGCTGCGAAATATGTTCCGTCGTTCACTGCCATGCGCAGTTGGTAAATGCCGCCATTGTCGAGGGCCACGTCCATCGTCTCGCCGTTGGGCAGGCAAGCCTTCACCGTGCCGTCCTCGTTGAAGCGGAACAGCTCCTGCACCTTGCCGTTGGCCTCCATCGACCAGCTGTTGGCCTTCTTGTCATACACGAAGAATGTCTTCTCGCCTGTGGGAGCGGTTATCTCGTAGCCGTTCTTCAGCGTCTTCACGGCATACTGGCGGCCATCCTGGCCCCACACGTTCTTGGTGGTGCCAACTTTGCTTATGGGGTTCTTGCCCGTCCAGAACTCAACGGAGTTGAGCACAAGGTAGTCGGCAACGGAGCAGATGCCATAGACAGGGGTGAGCACAATGAACACCAGTTCGTTGACAAACTTGTTGCTGATGCCCTTGTTCCACTTGAGCAGACCATTGAACAGGCCAAACGAGCCAATGCACGACGACATGGTGACAGTCCCAAGTGTGAGGCACACCACCGACTTGAAAATCGCTTTCTTCATTTCTATTGTGTTTTTGGGTTAATATGTGTGTCGATTGCCAAGCGAATGCTTTCTTGCGGCAAGCCTTCTTGCCACTCGCATTGCGCGATTGCAAAGATAACGCTTTCCACGAAAAACGTTTCAAAATGTCGCCATTTGTTTTCAAAAGCGGAAGTTCCAGTTAGCGTTCATCACATACGCAGGGCGGAATTGTCAATGGAAAGCCTTTTTATTTTGCACACGCCACGAAAGAAACACGCTCCGGGGCGTTGTGCGTTACTTCATAAAACACTAACTTTGCACAACGTTTAATTATGGAGTACAACACATACACGCTGCCCAACGGGCTACGCATAATACATAGGCAATCGGCCTCGCCAGTGCTGTATTGCGGCTATGGCATCAACACCGGCACGCGCGACGAACTGCCGGGCGAGGAGGGCATGGCCCACTTCTGCGAGCACACCACATTCAAGGGAACTGAGCACCGCAAGGCTTGGCACATACTGAACTGCCTTGAGAGGGTCGGGGGCGACCTCAACGCCTTCACCACCAAGGAAGACACCGTGTACTACGCCTCGATACTGGGCGAGCACATGGCACGCGCCGTTGACCTGCTCACCGACATCGTGTTCAACAGCCGCTATCCG
This sequence comes from Lachnospiraceae bacterium, assembly GCA_963659505.1. Lineage (GTDB taxonomy): Bacteria > Bacteroidota > Bacteroidia > Bacteroidales > Bacteroidaceae > Prevotella. The sequence continues at coordinate 37,604 of CAVKUV010000019.1, read as the reverse complement.
CAACAGGAGATTGACAAGGAGGTGGAGGTGATTTGCGACGAGATAGAGAGCTACAACGACTCGCCGGCCGAACTGATATACGACGACTTCGAGAACCTGTTGTTTGGCGGCCATCCCCTCGGCCACAACATACTTGGCCAAGCCGACCACCTGCGCACATACACCACCGACGACGCCCTGCGCTTCACCCACCGCCACTACAGGCCGGACAACGCCGTGTTCTTCGCCTATGGCGACATCAACTTCCAGCGGCTTGTGGCCTTGCTGCGCCGCGCCACCGCCGGTCTGGAGGGCGGAAGTCCACAGTTGGCCACGCCCGACAGCCTCGGCAAGCTGCCCGAATATGCGCCACGCGAGGTGGTGGTGGACAAAGGCACCCACCAAACCCACGTGATGATAGGCACAAGGGCGTACAGCGTGTTCGACAAAAGGCGCATGGCCCTGTTCCTGCTGAACAATGTGCTTGGCGGCCCTGGCATGAACGCCCGACTTAACATATCGCTGCGCGAGCACAACGGACTGGTATACACCGCCGAAAGCTCGATGGTAAGCTATTCCGACACGGGCGTCTGGTGCGTATACTTCGGCTGCGACCCACACGACGTGGGGCGGTGCCGCCGCCTTGTGCGCAAGGAACTCGACCGCATGATGCTGCGGCCCATGAGCCACACGCAGCTGGCCGCCGCCAAGAAACAGCTGAAGGGACAGCTGGCCGTGGCCTCTGACAACCGCGAGAGCTTCGCCCTTAGCTTTGCCAAGAGCTACATGCACTATGGTTGGCTGAAGGACATGAACCGCATGTTCGCGCAAATCGACGCCATCACCGCCGACGAACTGCAGAGCGTGGCCACAGAGACGTTTGCGCCGGAAAGGCTCACCACGCTCGTGTTCAAGTAGCCCAAGCGTCGCCATTGTGGCTATATTGGGCAGTTGCGGCAAACATCAGCAACCGCCATAATCTAAAACCCAAAACTATAATTAGTGGTAGACAATCTTAACCTTACAGCCTTCTGCATAGGCGCTGGCACCGCCTACTACGCCCTCGCCGCCTACCATCTGCTGTGGGGCGAGAAGCGCGCCGCAACGCGCCTGCACAAGGTGCTCGGCTATGTGTTCCTGTTTTGGCTTGTGGCCAACACCAAGGACATCGTGCTCACCTTTCCCGGCGTTTACAGCCGCTCCACGCTCGACCTCATAATGATCACCGACGGCTGGTCGGGCATTGGCTATGCCGCACTGCTGTTTGAGATTACCGTGCCAGGCTGGGCAAACTGCCGCCGTCTGGCCTTGCTGTCGCTGCCCTTCCTGCTGTTCACTGTGGCCTACTTCATGTGTCCGAGCCATGGACTCATCATCGCCTATGGCGTGTTTCTCAGCCTCTTCGGCGTGTCAACGCTGGTAATCGGCTGCTACCGTGCGCACCGCTACATGTCATACATACGCGCCAACTACTCAAACATCGACGGCCTGAGCATCGATTGGCTCAACCACTTCTGCCTGCTGTGCTTTCTCGGCCAAGCCCTGTGGCTGCTAACGTCGATAGTGGGCAACCATTGGATCGACTGCGTGTACTACATCGTCACAATATGCCTGTGGCACATGATGTATGTACACTGCCGCAACCTGCGCCAAGTGGTGCCTGTGGAGGCCGACGAGCCGACGGCTGCGCCCGAAAAGGGCTATGCCTTTGCCGCCGATGTGGACAGCGTGATGGCCGAGGGGCGGCTGTGGCTCGACCCCAACCTGTCGTTGGGCGACCTTGCACGGCGGCTGTCAACCAACAGGACATACCTTAGCGACTATTTCTCAAGCGTAAAGCGAACCACATTCTACGACTATGTGAATGCCCTTAGGATAGAGCGCGAGAGCGTTCCGCTCGTCATGGAGCACCCCGAATACACCCTTGAGTACATAGCGCGGCAGAGCGGCTTCAACTCGCTGTCAACCTTTCGCCGCGCATTCCGCAAGTTCACAGGCCACAACCCAGGCCACTACCGCGACACTGGCGCGGCTGCCGAGAGATAAGAAAACAGTCCAACAACCACAGCAAAAGCCCACAAAAACCAACGCCTTGGTTTTGTGGGCATGCACGTGTAGACAATTTATAATGCAAAGATGTGTGTTGTGTGTGTTAGCCTTACGTTCTTTATATGGTTATCCTATTTGAGTCGTGGATAGTCGTCCCATTTGAGACTTTCTCATAGCATGCTGGGATGTATGTGGCTTGCGTCCACTTTCCAGTTTCCGTCGTTGTCCTTGCGCAGCTTCACCGCCCGGTTGCCCTTCTCCAGCCCGTTGCCAAACACGAAGTTCATGTTCACCGTGGCTGTCATGCCGTCGGCGGCAACCTCTTCGCCAAGCACCTCGAAGCTTTTCAGTCCGCCGTTGGATGTCGCATTGTCGTATATGCATTGCAGCGTGGCGGCAATGGGATGGGTGTGGTGTGTCTGAGCATTGTCCCCGTTGGCGTCATTGGCGTTGATGTCGAGGTGGTGCAGACAGGCATAGCCATCGAAGTCGTTGTTCACGATGCACTGCATGGCTCTTGTGGCCACGTTCATCGGTGTGTTCTTGGTACTGTCGGCCACTGCGAATATCGCCATTATGAGTATGGCAAATCCCAATAGTTTCTTCATCGTTGTGTCCTTTCTTTTTTATTGTTTGCATATTGGTGATTGATGTCATATTTGTCATTTCCCTTAAGTTCGCGCCACATCGTCCGCCCCTGCACCCTGCATTGCAGGTCTTGGTCATGTGTCTTATGTGTTTTTCATTTTCCTTAAAGTGCCTCCAGTTGTGTGTGTTTCCTGTGCGAGGGGCTGACGGTGTGGTGTGTTTGGCGTGTGCGCCATGTCTGTGCCGCTTGTTTGCGACAGTGCAAAGATGGCAAAAAAGATTTGCTTGTGCAAGCGGTTTGCGGCTGCGGCTGCGTCAAACGAACAAACGGCAGTGTCAAACGAACAAAAAAAGTGATGGGCAGCTGGAAATCGTCGGTTTCATCGGGCTAAGGCTTGGTGTGCAAAAGCCGCACACCAAGCCTTGCCACAAGAGGAAGAAGACTTGTTTTTTATCTTATGGCGCATGGGCGATGCAGCAAGCGACGCGTCTACCGCATCGCCCATGCGACGTGTGCGTCATTCGCCCTTTAGCAGAGAGGCTATCGTAGCCTCAAGGTCTTTCGTCTGCGACGACCGGCACACGAGGTTGTTGCCACGGTCGATGAGGAAGTATTCGGGCAGCGACTTCACGTTGTAGACGCCGAGCGTTGGCGAGTCGATGCCTCTGTCGTCGCGCACGCATATCCATGGCAGCGCGGCGGTCTGCTGCTTCCAGAAGTGCTCGTCGGCGTCGAGTCCCACTTGGAATATCTCAAACCCCTGGGCGTTGTATTTGTTGTACAGCTCGCGCAGGGCGAGTATGCGCGCCGGCGACTCCTTGGTGGCATACACGTGGAAGTCGAGCATCACCACCTTGCCCTTCAATTGGCTCAGGCTCCTTGCCACACCCTTGTTGTCGCTAAGCGATATGTCGATGAGTCCGGCCGTAACCACCTTCTTCGAGTCAATCTGCATCGGGGCGTTCTCCGCCTCGGCTATGCGCTCGTTCCTCATGCCCGACAGGGCTATGTTGTGCAGGTTCTCGCCGCGCAGCGCGCCAGGGTGGAAGGTGTCCCAGCTTGTGGCCACGGCGGCAAACGCCCGGATGTCGCTGCGGTCGTTGTGCGGATTGAATATTAGCCAGCTGCCCAGTGTCTGGAACAGCGCGAAGTATGACGACGCGGCCTGTGGCTCCTTGAATATGAACTGACGCTTCACCTTCTCCTTATATTCGGCCACCATGCCCATTATGCTGTCGCGAACAACGGCGTTGCCAAGGTTGGGGTTGTCCTGCACGGCCACCGCCCTGTTTTGCAGGTCTATCTGCATCAGCGCGAGCTGCTTTATGCGCGAGCATTCCTCCGAACCCGTCACCTCGTAGCCAGTGGCCATGGTGGCGTAGTCGGCCTTCACGCCCACGCTCTCGGTGGAGTCGATGGCCACATTTATTATCTGTTCGCCTATGCGCAGACGGTAGAACTCAGGGGCTTCGGGGCGTTCGCCACTGAAGCTGAACGACCCGTCGTCGGCGAGCTTGGCCGAGTCGAGCTTGACGATGCCATCGAGACCGATGTTCTCGAAGTAGAGCACCGAGTCCTTCGCTCCGGTTATGTTGCCCTCCACGTGAAATTTCTCGCCTCCGCACGCTGCGAGGCACATTGCCGCAAATACAGCCGCCGTGGCTTTGAGTAGGTTTTTCATGATGTTCTGTTGCTTGTTGGTTGTTGTGGCCGTTTCAATGACCACTGGTTTAGTTGTTGTGCAAAGTTAGTGTAAAAGGGGTTAACGGCAAAGCAAACCGATGGTTTTCCGTGCCACCGCCAATGGCTGCCTGGCTGAATTGGCCTTGTCGCTTTGACCTCCTCGCACCGCACCTTGTTCTCTTTGTTGTTTCCAAATCCTAAAAAAAGAGAATAAGGTGCATAAATATTGTTGTGTCTTCGTTCGTTACGTGCGATTTAAGTAAATTTGCCCGATTTTTTTGATGTAACAAGAAACAACAAGTTTTAATTTAGATGAACGTTATTACGAAGACCATCTCGCTGCCCGATGGCAGAACCATCAGCATCGAGACCGGGAAAGTGGCAAAACAGTGCGACGGCTCTTGTGTGCTCCGTATGGGCAACACCGTGCTTCTGGCCACCGTTTGTGCCGCAAAAGATGCAGTTCCCGGAACAGATTTCATGCCTTTGCAGGTAGATTACAGAGAACAGTATGCCGCCGCAGGACGCTTCCCCGGCGGATTCACCAAGCGCGAAGGCAAGGCAGGCGACAACGAGATACTCACGTCGCGTCTGGTTGACCGCGTGCTGCGCCCGCTGTTCCCCTCCAACTTCCATGCAGAGGTGTTTGTAAATGTCATGCTTCTCTCCGCCGACGGCGTGGACCAGCCCGACGCCCTTGCCGGCTTCGCCGCATCCACAGCCCTGGCTTGCTCAGATATACCCTTCGAGTGCCCCATCAGCGAAGTGCGCGTGGCACGCGTGAACGGCGAATACGTAATCGACCCGACCTTCGACCAGATGAAGGAAGCCGACATGGACATCATGGTCGGCGCATCTGCCGAGAACATCATGATGGTGGAAGGCGAGATGAAGGAAGTGTCGGAGCAAGACATGATTGGCGCCCTCAAGGCAGCCATGGCAGCCATCAAGCCCATGTGCGAACTGCAAAGCGAACTGTCGAAGGAGCTTGGCAAGGACGTAAAGCGCGAATACGACCATGAGGTGAACGACGAAGACCTGCGCAAGCAGATGAACGACGAACTCTACCAGAAGGCATACGACGTGACCAAGCAGGCACTCGACAAGCAGGCACGCCAGGACGCATTCGACAAGATACTCGCCGACTTCAAGGAGGCATACAACGCCGCCCACGCCGACCTTAGCGAGGACGAGCTGGAGGAGAAGGCAGCCATGATGGAGCGCTACTACCACGACGTGATGCGCGACGCCATGCGCCGTTGCATACTCGACGAGGGCATTCGCCTCGACGGCCGCAAGACCGACGAGATACGCCCGATATGGTGCGAGGTCAGCCCCCTGCCCATGCCCCACGGAAGCTCCATCTTCACCCGTGGCGAGACTCAGTCGCTCACCACGTGTACGCTCGGCACCAAGCTCGACGAGAAGATGGTTGACGACGTGCTCGACAAGAGCTACATGCGCTTCCTGCTGCACTACAACTTCCCCCCGTTCTGCACGGGCGAGGCAAAGGCACAGCGTGGCGTAGGCCGCCGCGAGATTGGCCACGGCCACTTGGCATGGCGCGCCCTGAAGAACCAGATACCCGAGGACTTCCCCTACACAGTGCGCCTCGTGTCGCAGATACTAGAGAGCAACGGTTCGTCGTCGATGGCCACCGTGTGCGCCGGCACACTCGCCCTCATGGACGCTGGCGTGCCCATGAAGAAGCCTGTGAGCGGCATTGCCATGGGCTTGATAAAGAACCCCGGCGAGGACAAGTACGCCGTGCTTAGCGACATTCTTGGCGACGAGGACCACCTGGGCGACATGGACTTCAAGACAACGGGAACGAAAGACGGACTCACCGCCACACAGATGGACATCAAGTGCGACGGACTGAGCTTCGAGATACTTGAGAAAGCCCTCATGCAGGCCAAGGCAGGCCGCGAGCACATCCTCGGCAAGCTCACCGACACCATCGCCGAGCCGCGCGAGGACATGAAGCCCCAGGTGCCGCGCATCGTCCAGATAGAGATACCCAAGGAGTTCATCGGAGCAGTGATTGGCCCGGGCGGAAAGATCATCCAGCAGATGCAGGAGGACACCGGCGCCACAATCACCATCGACGAGATCGACGGCGTTGGCAAGGTGCAGGTAAGCGCCCCCAACAAGGACAGCATCGACGCCGCCCTGGCCAAGATAAAGGCCATCGTGGCCATACCCGAGGTGGGCGAGATATACGAGGGCACCGTGCGCTCCATCATGCCTTATGGCTGCTTCGTCGAGATACTGCCCGGCAAAGACGGTCTGCTGCACATCAGCGAGATCGACTGGAAGCGTCTTGAGACGGTCGAGGAGGCAGGCATCAAGGAGGGCGACAAGCTGAAGGTGAAGCTCATGGAGATTGACCCCAAGACCGGCAAGTACAAGCTGTCGCACCGCGTGCTCATCCCGAAGCCCGAGGGCTATGTGGAGCGCCCCACACGCCGCGAGCGTCCTGAGCGTGGCGAGCGTCGCCCACGCCCCGAAAGAGGCGAGCGTCGCCCCCGTCCTGAGCGTGGCGAGCGTCGTCCGTTCCAGGGACACGACGGCGAGAGCAACGGCAACCACGAGCCTAAGGACTTCAACGACTCGCTCGACCACATGGACTTCTAAGTTCTGACACACAAGGTTAAATACCCTTATCGCATAAGGGGTCGTGCCGCTTTGGCACGACCCCTTTTTGTTACTTTCAGTTTGCATTGCACCATCAGCCGCCCATGTTTCATTGCGTTTTGCCGCCTTCCGTGGCAGTGCGGCCCTACATTGCGCCACCATTGTTTGTATTATAATGCGAATATGTGTATATTTGCCACTATAAAAACCTGACACACGAAATATACAAACCTAACGAATTGCAAATGAACACGAGAAGAATTACCACCATCGCCCTTGCCATCATGTTGGCCCTGCCGCTGGCAAGCGCATGGGCAAAGAAGAAGGCTGCCCCACAGACCGACCGCGAATACTGGTGCTCGCTGGCCTACCGCATGGCCGAGCCAGTGCTGTCGAACATGAGCCGGGGCGAGTTGCAGAAGAACATGGAGCTTGAGCTTAGTCCCACGTGGGACGGACGCGACCGCCGCGTGGCCTACATGGAGTGCTTCGGACGGCTCATGGCCGGCATGGCGCCGTGGCTCTCGCTGCCCGACGACGACACCGCCGAGGGACAGCAGCGCAAGCAGCTGCGCCAGTGGGCGCTGCTCAGCTACAAGAACGCCGTCGACCCACAGTCGCCCGACTATCTGCTGTGGCGCAAGGAGGGGCAGACTCTCGTCGACGCGGCCTATCTGGCCGAGAGCTTCATACGCGGCTACGACGCCCTGTGGAAGCCGCTCGACGACACCACCAAGCAACGCTACATCGACGAGTTCACCAGGCTGCGACGCATCGACCCGCCCTACACCAACTGGCTGCTCTTCTCGTCCACAATCGAGAGCTTCCTGGCCAAGGCCGGAGCGCCATACGACGTATATCGCGTGAACAGCGCCGTGCGCAAGGTGGAAGAGTGGTATGTGGGCGACGGCTGGTATGCCGACGGCCCGACGTTCGCCTTCGACTACTACAGCAGCTACGTGTTCCACGCCATGTATCTCGAAACGCTGCAAAACATGGTTGACGCCAAGGCGCGCACGCGCATCGACTACCAGAAGTACTACAACCGCGCCCTGCTGCGCGCGCAGAAGTTCGCCATCATCCTCGAACGCTTCATATCGCCCGAAGGCACATTCCCCGTCATTGGCCGCTCCACGCCCTACCGTCTGGCGGCCATGCAGCCACTCGCCCTCATGGCCTGGCGCGGCCAACTGCCCAAGGAGCTTAGCCAGGCACAGGTGCGCTGCGCACTGACCAAGGTGATGCACCGAATGTTTGACCCCCAAGACAACTTCAACAAGGGCGGCTACCTCACCATAGGCTTCTGCGGCAGCCAGCCCTCCACAGCCGACTGGTACACCAACAACGGCAGCCTCTACATGGCCTCACTGGCCTTCATGCCGCTCGGACTGCCGGCCACCGACACCTTCTGGACGGCTCCGGCCGAGCCTTGGACTCAGATGAAGGCATGGGGCGGACAGCCTTTCCCCAAGGACCATGCATGGAAGGACGACACCGTAATCAAGGACAAGTATTGACACACCCATACAACTAACTTATGAGAATACGACAACTATTCCCCGTGATGCTTGCGGCAGTGGCCATCAGTGCCTCAGCCGCCAAGAAGAGCACGCCCACTGCGGCGGGCTATCCCATAACCCAAGTGCCGTTCACGTCGGTCAAGATTGCGCCCAGCACCTTTTGGGGCCAACGCGTGAAGGCGGCACGCGAAGTGACCATACCACTGGCCTTCAGCAAGTGCCAAAGCGAGGGCCGCTACGAGAACTTCGTGCGCGCCGCCCACCCGTCGGCCAGCTACGACGTGTCGTCGTTCATGGGCTACTCTTTCGACGACACCGACGTCTACAAGACCATCGAGGGCGCGAGCTACGTGCTACAGACCTATCCCGACAAGAAGCTTGAGGCATACATCGACTCGGTGCTCGACATCGTGGGCGCGGCCCAAGAGCCCGACGGCTACCTATACACCGCGCGCACAATCAACCCGGCCAAGCCCCACAAGTGGGCCGGCACGAAGCGCTGGGAGGAAGAGGAGGTGCTGAGCCACGAACTTTACAACCTCGGCCACATGGTTGACGCGGCCTGCGCCCACTACCAGGCCACAGGCTCAAGCAAGTTTCTCGACATTGCCCGCCGCTATGCCGACTGCGTGGTGCGCGAGGTGGGAGCCGGCAAGGGGCAGACATGCGTTGTGCCGGGCCACCAGATAGCCGAGATGGCCTTGGCACGGCTCTACGTGCTCACAGGCGAGCGTAAATACCTCGACGAGGCCAAGTTCCTGCTCGACTACCGCGGCAAGACCAAGAAGCGCCGCATATACTCGCAGAGCTACAAGCCCGTGGTCGAGCAGACCGAGGCCGTGGGCCACGCCGTGCGCGCCGGCTACATGTATGCCGGCATGGCCGATGTGGCCGCGCTCACGGGCGACTCGGCCTACATCAAGGCCATCGACGCCATCTGGAGCAACATCGTAGGGCGCAAGTACTACATCACCGGAGGCGTCGGCGCGCGCCACGCCGGAGAGTCGTTTGGCGACGACTACGAACTGCCCAACCTCACCGCCTACAACGAGACCTGCGCCGCCATATCGATGGTCTACCTCAACCAGCGCATGTTCCTGCTGCACGGCGACGCCAAATACATCGACTGCCTTGAGCGCACGCTCTACAACGGCGTGATAAGCGGCATGAGCGTCGACGGCGGACGCTTCTTCTACCCCAACCCGCTGGCTTGCGACGGCAAGTACAAGTTCAACTACGGCGGCTCCATGGAGCGCCAGCCGTGGTTTGGCTGCGCCTGCTGCCCCAGCAACCTGTGCCGCTTCATACCCTCGGTGCCGGGCTATGTGTATGCCGTGAAGGGCAACGACCTCTACGTAAACCTATTCATGGGCAACACCTCGACCATAAGCGTGGGCGGCAAGAGCGTGACGCTGCGCACCGACACGCAGTATCCGTGGGACGGCGACGTGGCCATACGCGTGGAGAAGAACTCGGCCAAGCAGTTCCGCATGCTCGTGCGCATACCCGGATGGGTGCGCGGCCAGGTGGTGCCGAGCAACCTCTACTCGTTCAGCGACAATAAGGCCACGACCTACACCGTTACCGTCAACGGACAGAAGGTCACGGGCGAGCTTCAAAACGGCTATCTCGCCATCGACCGCACGTGGCGCAAGGGCGACGAGGTGCGCCTGCACTTCGACATGACTCCGCGCACAGTGGTGGCCAACGCCAAAGTAGAGGCCGACTGCGGCCGTGTGGCCGTAGAGCGCGGCCCGCTCGTGTACTGCGCCGAGTGGCCCGACAATGGCTTCGACGTGTTCCACTACGTCATGCCAAAGCAGCCCGTGTTCACCGTGGCCGACTGCAAGTCGCCCATGGGCAGCATAAAGGCCATATCGACCAAGGGGCAGAGCCTCTCGCAGGACGCCTCTGGGCGCGTGCAGGTGGCCGATGCCCAGCTCACACTCATACCCTACTACGCATGGGACCATCGTGGCGTTGGCCACATGGAGGTGTGGATGGCAAACACGCTCGGCGCGCTCGACGACTGAGACATCATTAGAAAAGGAAAATAAAGATAACCCAAAGGGCTGATACCTCGTGAGAAGTGTCAGCCCTAATTTATGTCGATTGCAAAGTTTTTCACCGAACAGCAATTTCCAGGATTATCACTTGTACGGCGAAAAACGGCTCGCTGACAACGCTTACACTAAGCGGCATTGTGCTTGAGAACAAAAAAGACAACTCTCAAGTTACCGTCAATGGCTCTCTCATTTATGACGGAACCGACAAATAACCTCTGTGGCTGCCTGCCAAAGCGCAATTGCATTGGCAGGTAGCCTCACCTTCTTTGCTTGTCCCGTTCAGCCAATTGTATTTTTGACGAGGATTAGTTGACAAGAATTCCACATTACGAGATGAAAGAGGGCGCGCCATGATTTAATGACGCGCCCTCTCGCCTTTTATAAAAACATAGCCATGAAAACGGGCAGAAGAATAGTTTCTTGGTCTTTCCTGAAGTCCTTGGTATATACCAAATAGCGATTGCCAATATGCTGGGAGTATTTTTCGCAAAACTTGTCAAGCGACTTATGAGCCTGGTAGCCAGACGACTTCACCTCCAGAGGGCATAGCTTGCTGCCTCGTGAAAGGAGAAAGTCTACTTCATAGTTATGGTTGGATGTCTTCGACGTCCATGTATGGTAAAATAGTCTGTTACCAGATGCAACTAACATCTGGGCAACGATATTCTCATAGACATATCCTAAATCGGCAGTGAGCTTGTCACTCAGTAGTTTTTGGTAGATTACATTTTCCGTCACATCTTTATCCCAAAAGGCTAATGTGATGAAAAGTCCAGTGTCGCCCATGAACATCTTGTATTGGCTGTAATCAGTATGGGCAGGCAAGCCAACGCTGGGATTGTCTGAATGGTGAGCGAAATTGACCGTGAGACTGTCTTCCATGTCGCGCAGAAACTCGGCTATGGTAGCTGCGGATTCTTTCTTTCCCAACACGCTGGTCTGCTGGTAACGCGAGGTGTTCTTACTAAGCTGGGCAGGAATGGCACTGAACATTTTTGAAACCTTTCCTGATGGGTCTATCTTGAGGAAATCGTCTATATAAAGTTCCAAAATCTCCCTTTTCTTATTGTCCACTTCGGTGAGGTTGTTCGTTGACAAATAAGTGTCTACTGCCTGTGGCATCCCACCAACCAACATATACAGGCGGAAGTCGCGCAATAACTTTCGTGTGGTGGCATCGCCCAAGGAAAGCTTTTTCTCAAAGTTTTCATGTAGCATAGGAATGGTAAATTCATCTCCCAAGGCCCATCGGAACTCCTCGTAGTCCATAGGGTATAAAGTGAGGCGCGTCTCCTCGCTTGGTATCACTATGTCTTTTGTGTTTTTTCGTATGGAGAGCAACGAGCCTGTCTCTATGTAATCATAACGATGGTCCTTGACAAGATATTTGATGGCTTCCCTCACTTTTGGACATTTCTGTACTTCGTCAAAGATAATGACAGACTTCCGTTCATGCAGTTTGACACCATAGATGAACTGTAGTTGCATGAAGAAATGGTTGCGGTCTGAAATATTGTCAACAGCCTCCCACAGTGCAGAGGGCGCATCGGCAAAGTCTACGAGGATATAGCTTTCATACTCACATCTGGCAAATTCTTCTGCTATCGTTGACTTACCCACTCGTCTCGCCCCTTTTATAAGAAGAGCCGTAGTGCCATCTCTTGTTTGCTTCCAATCAAGCATTTTGCTATATAACTTCCTTTTAAAGACATTCCTTGTTCCCATAATTGTTTCTGCTTATGACTGCAAAAATACACATTCACATAAGAATCCCCAAATGTTTTTCCCGAAATACTGGAAAAATCCCCAAATGTTTTTTCCGAAAAACCGGAAAAATCCCCAAATGTTTTTCTCGAAATACTGGAAGAATCCCCAAATGTTTGGCGTTTAGATATAGGGGAACACATTTGTTGTGCCTATTGTGGAAGGCAAACAAGTAGTGGGCGACGTGTCTCACGTCGCAACTGCCGCATTGGCACTTGGTGTGCGGTGGGACACCGCACCCACTACAAAGGGAACAACAAATTGGACAGCATAGTTTAGAAATATCCCTTTTGCAATTGCCACAAAATACCTACTTGTTTGACGGCCTCCACAGGCATGACCAAACCCATGCCGCCACCTTGCAGGCTCAAGCGGCACTCTTTTGTCGCCAAGAGGCATGTGTGTCGTGCCGAATATGGCGGGAAGCCGTGCCAAAAGCTGCATATGTGCGTGCCGAACGCTGCGCAAAGTTTGCTTACTTCAGTTGGTGTAAGCTCTTACTCCAACTGGTGTAAGCTCTTACTTCAGCTGGTGTAAGCTCTTACACCAACTGAAGTAAGCAAACAAATGCAGTCTTTGCGCGCCACATTCCACCGTGTCCGCCCTGATATTCCTGCACAATCGAGATTAGTTCTGCCCGTATCAGCAGCTTTTCAACCGCACACACATGGCACAAACAAAAATGCCGCCACTGGCTGTTAGTCAGTGGCGGCTTACTCTCTTCGTTAGTACGTATAAAGAAAATTGAGAGAATGAAACTTCACAGTTTCGTGTGTGTTTTAATAAATGATCTTATAGAGAAAGCATTGAAAATATCTCTTTCATCAGGCTTTTCCGGCACGCTCGCCGAACATCTTGGTGAGTCCGTCGATGAACTCGTTGTCGATGTCGCCCGTAAGGTTGACTATCACCAGCCGCCGCGCCTTTGTGTCGGCGTGGAGCATTATCAGCTCCACCGTGCCGCCATCCTTCGTCTTGCGGCTATAGAACGTGCCGTAGGCATGGGCCAGACGGTAGCTCTTGTCGTGGCTGAACCTGTTGGCGTTGCGCTTGAGCATGTCTTCGGCCAGGCGGTAGTAGCCCTCGCCATGCACGCTCGTGGTCACTATGCGCGCGCTCTTGAGCTTCTCGATGGCCTGCACCATGCGCTCCTTGCGGCTTGCGTCGGCCTGTTTGGCGAGCTGCTCCATCATCTTCGGACCCACGGTGATGCAATGCACCGCCGTGTCGTCCTCGCAGCGCTCCATAAACTTCGAGGCGAAGTCCTGTCCGCCTTGCGCCATGGCCATCGTGGCCGTGGCCACAAGAGCCACCACTATGCACAGCAACCGTCTCATCGCTCCAGCATTGTGTCGCCCGACACCTTGGCTGCGGCCGATGCGGTGTCGGTGTCAACTGCCTTGCTTATGCCCTCCGACACAAGCTCAAGGGCGTTCTCCACCTTGTCGTAGGCCACCGCTGGGTCGTCGTAGGTGTCTTTGTATGCGGCATAGTTGATGTCGTCGCCGCTGCCCTCGCCACGCCCCATGGAGAATTGCGCGGCGTTGCCCAGCGTTATCACCACGGCCACCACGGCGGCAGCCTTGAAGAGTGGCGCCAAACTGCCCCACAGAGTGACCTTGCGCGCCTTCACGCGCTTTGGCTCCTCGGCGGTGAGCGCCAGCATGCGGGCGTCGAAATCGTCGCCCAAAGGACACTCGCCGGCCTGCTGCCGCCCGTAGGCGAACAGTGGGCGGAACTTCTCAAGCTGCGCCGGCACGTCGTCTTGGCTGAAGAAGGCCTTCAGTATGTCCTCCTCGGCGGTGGTCGTGTCGCACTGCCAGTAGCGTTCCAGCAGTTGTTCTATATACTTATAGTCCATAGTTCTCCGTTTCAAAGTATTTCTTCTTTATCGTCTGTCGGGCGCGAAACAGGTTTACCTTCACCTGCTCTTCGGTCACGCCCATCACTGTGGCTATCTCCTTGTAGCTCTTCCCCTCGAAGTCTCTAAGCTGCATCACGCTGCGCTGCTTTTCGGGCAGGCCGTCAACGAGCCGCCTTACAAGCTGCACCCTGTCGTGGAGCATGGCCTGTCGCTCGGGGTTTGACGAATAGGAGTGGTCGGCTGGCTCCGCCCCGCCTGGCGCATCGTCGAGCGGCTGGCTCTGGTTGGCCAGTTTGCGCGTCTTGTCGAGCGCAAGGTTGCGGCACACCGTGAGGCAAAAGGCTTCGATGGAGTCTATCGCGCCCCACTCGTCGCGCCTGTTCCACACCTTTATCATTGTTTCCTGCACAACGTCTTCCGCCTCCGCCCCGTTGAGGGTTATGCGGAGTGCCAACCGGTAAAGCTCATTCTTCAACGGCAAGATGTCGTTCCGGAAACTGACAATTTTCATCCTATCTGTCTATATGACGACTGAAGCATGCCAAATGTTACAGGCAATGCGAAGTTTTTTTTTGTTGATGGGGCCAAAACGATGGTGCATTAGCCCTGTTTGGGGCATGCGTAGGCGCGGCGTCGCCCACCTACTCCATCTCAATGCGCTTGAGGTCTATCTTCGTGTATTTGCGCTGGCTGTCGCAGTGCTCGAAAAGGCCGAGCGGCTGGGTGAGCTTGTCGCCGTCGCGCTCGGGGTCGTAGGCCGTGCCCGACGGCGGATTGGGTATGCGCGCCGCCTCGTTGAGGTATTCGTCGCAGTAGCGTAGGCTGCCGAAGTCGGGCCACTCGCTTATTATCAAGTCCATGGCCACCGCGTCGCACGCCACGCCGTCTTGCGAGGCTATGATGGAGCACGCCCACTCGCCGTTGAACGGCGGCTTCTGCCACTTGGGCGACGGCTTGCCGTTGACGTCGCGCGAGCCGTAGGTGCCGTCGATGAGAAACAACAGGCACTTCATGCCCAAGTCCTTGTGGCCCATCCAGTCGACGATGGTCTTGTATTGCGGCTTGCCGCCGCGCTTGTCCTGCGATATGCCGTTGTGCGAGTTGTTGCGCCAAGAGATGCTTATGTCGGTTGCGCCATACCAGTTCTTGCCGCACAGAGTGACGCCTGGCCCTTTGTGGGTCTTCAGCAGCGCACTGTTTATCAGGTAGTCGGCATCGGCCACGCACTTGGCCAGTCCGCGCGCCATCTTGCCGTTGTCAACGCTATACTTGATGCGCTCCTGATAGTATTCGCACCGCTCTCTGCCGTCGCCGCCTATTTGGTCAACGAAGCGCACCTGCGGGAACGCCCTGTGGCACTTGTTGTAGATGCTGTCGGTGATGGCGCGGCTCGGCTCGCACACCACGATGTCCTGCTGGCGCACTCCGCCGTCGCGCACGAGCGTCTTCAGCAAGGCCAGAGTGACAAAGGGCGACGAGTTGAGGTCGATGGTGTCGTGGTGGGTCACGGCGTTGTTCATGTTGAGCTTTATGGCTATGGTCTCGCCCTCGCGGTAGCCGCGCTTGCCCCGGCCTTGACGCTTGTTGAAGTTGGCGAACAGGGCCTTCCACGCCTTCTTGGCCGACTTCTCTCCGGCCACGGCCTCTATGGCCTGGCGCACCATGCGGTCGGCCTTGTCCTGCGAGTTCCAGCGGTCTTCCACCCACAGGCCGGTGTCGCCGTCCCATGTGGCCACGCCCGGACAGTGTATCCACGCCACGCGGCCTGGACAAGCTCCGACGCCCTTGCCCACGGGCTGGTTCACTCCGGCCATCAACGGCGGCATCTTTTGGGCACTGCACAGCGTGCCGCCAAGCAGCAACGCCAATGCGAGGATTGTCTTTCTCATATAGTCTTGGTTTTTTATGTAAATGATGCAAATGCTTATATGCTGCAAAGTTACACAGAAGTTGTCTATACTTTTATGAATTTCAATATTTGCCTTTATTTTTGAGGCGATTTTTGGCCTTGAAGAGGGAGAGTAGCGGGCTACACGACCGATGAAAGGTAAAAAAAGCGGCGGCTTGCAAGTTGCAAACCGCCGCTTTTACACCTGTGTATGTTGCATGCTCAAACTGTCAGCCTCAACGCTTTATCACCGTGCCGTGGAGCCCGTCGATGGCCGTGGCAAGCGTTATCACCACGCGCCCCACACCGGCATCGACAGCGGCAAGGGCATTCTCAAGCTTGGGTATCATGCCGTCGGCCACGGTGCCATCGGCCACATAGCGGTCGAAGTCGGCGCGCGTTATCACGGGTATCACGCTGCTGTCGTCGTCGGCATTGGCCAGCACGCCAGGCTTCTCGAAGCTGTATATCAGCGTCACGTCGTATATCGCGGCCAAGGCGCGGGCGGCCTCCGAGGCCATGGTGTCGGCATTGGTGTTGAGCATGGTGCCATGGCCGTCGTGGGTGAGCGGTGCAAGCACGGGGGCTACGCCGCTTTCCAAAAGCCGCGACAGGGCGGCAGCGTCCACCTTGTCAACGTCGCCCACAAAGCCAAAGTCCACACCGTCCTTAACCGGGCGGCGGTGCGACCGCACAACATCCATGTCGGCTCCGGTGAGTCCGAGCGCGCTTACGCCGCACGACTGCAGCTTGGCCACTATGTTCTTGTTGACCAAACCGCCATACACCATAGTCACCACGCTGAGCATGTCGCTGTCGGTGATGCGCCGTCCGCCCACCATATGGCTCTCTATGCCCATGAGCGAGGCCACCTGCGTGGCTCTCCGCCCTCCGCCATGCACGAGCATCTTGCGACCCTCTATATTGCTGAAATCACTTATCAGGCGACCGAGCCGAGCCTCATCCTCAACCACAGCACCGCCTACTTTCACTATCGTCAGTTTATCTTTCATGTTTGTCATGCGGCAAAGGTACGCAAAATATCGGTTGGACATTTAGCCAAAGCCACGAAAACAATTGGATTGTCCCAAATCCGTAACATCAAAACGGGAGTCACACTCTCTTTACCACACATTTTATGACAATGAGAGCAGCCCTATATCCCGTCAACCATAACTACTTGCTTTACAGGAACACAGACAAAACAAAAAGTTTGCAGAACACCTTATTTTGCAAGTTTTGCTCCATTCAGAACGCCTTATTTTGCAAAATGACAACGTTGCATGCATCAAATTTCGCCTTGTAGAACATCTTTGCAGTGTTCTGTCAAGACTGTTTGCCTCTGCAAGCTTCTTCGTCTGAGACCTACATGAAACAGTAGAAAAAAAACAATCGCCGCCCGACTTAGGCTTGCGCTTAAAGTCGGGCGGCGATTGCTGATATACGCATGGGTTGGGCGTTCAAAGGAAGCCCATTGCCATTCCACTAAACGTTAGTTGTTATTCCAAATAAGTGTAGCCGTAGAGTCCGGAGCGGTAGTTGGAAAGGAACTCCTTGCCCTCCTCAAGCGTTATCTTGCCCTCCTTGACACTCTTCGACACCCAAATCTCCAACTGGCGCACCAGTTTCTTGGGGTTGTACTGCACATAGTCGAGCACCTCGGCCACGGTCTCGCCGTCGAACACCTGGTCTATGTTGTACTTGCCGTCCTTCACACTTATGTGAACGGCGGTAGTGTCGCCAAACAGGTTGTGCATATCGCCGAGTATCTCTTGGTAGGCGCCCACGAGGAACACGCCAAGATAGTAAGGCTCGTTGCGTCTGAGACTATGCACGGGCAGTATGTGCGAGTTGTTGCGGTTGGTGACGAAGTTGGTTATCTTGCCGTCGCTGTCGCAAGTGATGTCCTGTATGGTGGCACTGCGCGTGGGGCGCTCGTCGAGCCGCTGCAACGGAACGATGGGGAACAGCTGGTCGATGGCCCACGAGTCGGGCAGCGACTGGAACAGTGAGAAGTTGCAGAAGTACTTGTCGGCAAGCAGTTTGTCGAGGTTGACCAGCTCTTCGGGCGTGTGCTTCAGGTGCTTGGCGAGTATGTTTATCTCGTGGCACACGCTCCAGTACATCTTTTCTATCTCGGCGCGGTTCTTCAGGTCGAGAATGCCATGGCTGAACAGCTCAAGGGCCTCCTCGCGTATCTGCTCGGCGTCGTGCCAGTCCTCAAGCATGGTGCGCGGGTTGAGGTTGTCCCAGATGTCGTAGAGGTCCTTCACGAGCTGGTGGCTGTCGGAGTCTGGCTCAAACTCCTCGGGCATTTCAGGCAGCGAGGCGGTCTCAAGCACATCGATGACCAGCACAGAGTGGTGGGCGGCAAGCGAACGTCCGCTCTCGGTGATGATGTTGGGATGGGGCAAGCCGTTCTTGTCTGCGGCATCGACAAAGGTGTATATGCAGTCGTTGACATACTCTTGGATGGAGTAGTTCACCGAGCTCTCGCTGCTCGGCGACCGGGTGCCGTCGTAGTCAACGCCAAGTCCGCCACCGCAGTCAACGAAATCGACGTCGTAGCCCATCTTGTGCAACTGGATGTAAAACTGCGAAGCCTCGCGCAGGGCGGCCTGTATGCGGCGTATCTTGGTTATCTGGCTGCCAATGTGGAAGTGTATCAGGCGCAGGCAGTCGCGCATGCCCTTCTTCTCAAGCAGCTCAAGGGCATCGAGCAGTTCGCCGCTCGTAAGCCCAAACTTGCTGGCGTCGCCGCCACTCTCCTCCCACTTGCCGCTGCCCGATGAAGCGAGCTTTATCCTTATGCCGAGGTTTGGCCTGACATTGAGCTTCTTGGCCTCGCGCGCTATTATCTCAAGCTCGTTGGGCTTCTCTATCACTATGAATATGCGCTTGCCCATCTTCTGCGCCAGGAGCGCAAGCTCTATGTAGCTTTGGTCTTTGTAGCCGTTGCATATGATGAGCGAGTCGCTCTGGCACTGCACGGCAATCACGGCGTGCAGCTCGGGCTTGGAGCCGGCCTCAAGGCCAAGGTTGAACTTGCGTCCGTGGCCAATCACCTCCTCTACAACAGGCTGCATCTGGTTGACCTTTATGGGATAGATTATGAAGTTCTCGCCCTTGTAGCCATATTCGTCGGCAGCCTTCTTGAAGCAGCTGCTGGTCTTTTCTATCCTGTTGTCGAGGATGTCGGGAAACCGGAGCAGCACGGGAGCGGTGACATCGCGCAGGGACAGCTCGTCCATAACGTCGCGCAGGTCAATCTGGGTGTTGTCCTTGCACGGTGTGACATACACGTCGCCCTTGTCGTTGACTCCAAAATAGGAAGTGCCCCAACCATTGATGTTGTACAGTTCCTTGGAGTCTTCGGTCGTCCATTTTTTCATTTGTTCGTCGTTTGTCGTTGGTTTTTGTGTCGTGGCCCATAACATCCGCGCCACGCTGTCGTTTATAAATGCTGATAAAGGTGAGCCGCAAGAGGCATCTCCACCTTGCGCCCACCCCGTATGTGTTTCAGATGGCGAGCAGTTCGCGCAGCCCGGCCACTGTGGTCTTTATCTTGTCGTAGTTGTCCATAAGGCTCACGTCGAATGTGTATTTGGCCTTGGAGTAGAACTTCTCGCGCTCGGCGAGCTGGTTGGCGATGAACAGCTCAAGCTCTTCGGGCGACTTGCCCTTGAGCAGAGGCCGCTCGGTCTTGCCCATGAGCAGGTGCTTGTGCAGCACGTGGGGCGTGGCCTTGAGGTAGACCACCTGTCCGCACGAGTTCATGTAGTCGATGTTGTCGAAGAAGCACGGTGTACCACCGCCGCAGCTTAGCACCACGTCCTCAAACTCGGCCACCTCGTGCAGCATGTTGTGCTCCACCAGGCGGAAGCCATCCTCGCCACGTTCGGCAAACAGTTGCGGCACAGTCTTGCGCATGCGCCCCTCTATATACCAGTCAAGGTCGTAGAACGTCAGTCCGAGGTCCTTGGCCAGAGCCTTGCCTACAGTGGTCTTTCCGGCTCCCATGTAGCCGATAAGCATTATGCGGTTCATCGTTTCGTCGTGTGTGGTTGGTTATGCGTTGGGGTCACTTCTTCTTTGCCGGCGCGGTGTTCACCACCTCCATGCACTCCTCGTAGGTCAGTTCGGCAGCCTTGTCGTGCATGGTCTTTGGCAAGCGGTAGTTCTTTCCGTCGTAGGCGATGTAAGGGCCGTAGCGTCCGTTGAGCACTTCGAGCTTGGCATCCTCGCTGAACTGCTTTATGTGGCGCTGCTGCTCCTGCTGGCGCTTCTTCTCTATAAGGCCGATGGCCGCATCGAGCGTTATGGTCAGCGGGTCGATGCCCTTGGGTATCGACACATACTTCTTCTCGTGCATCACGTAGGGGCCAAAGCGCCCTGCGCCTATCACCACCTTAGAACCTTCAAACTCGCCTATCTCGCGCGGCAGCTTGAACAGTTCCAGAGCCTCGTCGAGGGTTATCGTCTCCATGCTCTTGTCGGCCGGCAGCTGGGCGAAGCGCGGCTTCTCCTTGTCGTCGGCGGCGCCAATCTGCACCACGGGACCAAAGCGGCCTATCTTCACAAACACGGGCTTGCCCGTCTTGGGGTCGTCGCCGAGCGTGCGCTCGCCCACCTTGTGCTCCGAGCGCTCGTTCATGGTCTTCTCCACGGTAGGCTCAAAGTCCTTGTAGAATTCCTTCATCATGTCGGTCCACTTCTCGTCGCCCTCAGCTATCTCGTCGAACTTCTGCTCCACCTTGGCCGTGAAGTTGTAGTCCATGATGCCGGGGAAGTACTTCATGAGGAAGTCGTTCACCACAATGCCCACATCGGTTGGCATGAGCTTGCCCTTCTCACTGCCCACCACCTCGGTGCGCGTGCCTTGGGTTATCAGTTTTCCCTTGAGCGTGTAAAGGGTGTAGGTGCGCTCCTCACCCTTCTTGTCGCCCTTGTGTACATACTCGCGCTGCTGGATGGTGCTTATAGTGGGGGCGTAGGTTGACGGGCGGCCTATGCCAAGCTCCTCAAGCTTGTGCACAAGACCAGCCTCGGTGTAGCGCGCCGGACTCTGGCTGAAGCGCTCGGTGGCCAATATCTCGCGGCGCACAAGCGGCTGTCCCTTGGCAAGCGGCGGTATCACTGGCGTGGCCTCGTCGTCGGCATGGTCGTCGTCGTGCGACTCGCGGTACACCTTGAGGAAACCGTCAAACTTCACCACTTCGCCCGTGGCGACAAACTGCTCGTCGAGCACCGACGGCACAACGCTACTTGCGTCGTTCACCCTGATGGATATGTTCACCGTGGTCTTCTCCATCTCTGCGTCGGCCATCTGGCTGGCGGCGGTGCGCTTCCATATCAAGTCGTAGAGCCGTTTCTCCTGCGACGAGCCTTCTATGGTGGTGTCGTTCATGTATGTCGGGCGTATGGCCTCGTGGGCCTCCTGCGCGCCCTTGCTATGGGTCTGGTAGTGGCGCACCTTGCTGTAGCGTTCGCCCCACAGGTGCTCAATCTCCGCCTTGGCGGCGTTGATGCACAGCGACGAGAGGTTGACCGAGTCGGTACGCATGTAGGTGATGCGTCCGTTCTCATACAGGTGCTGGGCAATCATCATCGTCTGCGACACGGTGAAGCCCAACTTGCGGGCCGCCTCCTGCTGCAGCGTCGATGTGGTGAACGGGGGCGCGGGCGTGCGCTTCTGCGGCTTGCACGTCACCGACTCCACCACAAGCTCAGAGTCCTTGCACTTTTCGAGGAACGCCTTCACCTCGTCGTGGGTCTTGAAGCGGCGGTTAAGCTCGGCCTTCACCTCGGTGGCCGACCCGTCGGGGTTGGTTGTGGCCAATATGGCGTTAACCTTATAATAAGGTTCGCTGTGGAAAGCCTGTATTTCGCGCTCGCGCTCCACGATGAGCCGCACGGCCACGCTCTGCACGCGTCCGGCCGAGAGGGCGGGCTTCACCTTGCGCCACAGCACGGGCGACAGCTTGAAGCCAACCAGACGGTCGAGCACTCGGCGCGCCTGCTGCGCATTGACGAGGTTCATGTCCAGGTGGCGTGGGTTCTCTATTGCGGCCAGTATGGCCGGCTTGGTTATCTCGTGGAACACGATGCGGCTCGTCTTCTTCTCGTCAAGCCCAAGCACCTCGCACAGGTGCCACGATATGGCCTCTCCCTCGCGGTCCTCATCGGACGCCAGCCATATCTTGTCGGCTTGCTTGGCGCACTGCCGCAGTTCCTTGACCACCTTTTCCTTTTCGGCGGGTATCTCGTAGTCGGGCTGAAGGGTCTTAGTGTCGATGCTAAGCTCCTTCTTCTTCAGGTCACGTATGTGGCCATAGCTCGACATCACCTTGTATTCGTCACCAAGAAACTTCTCTATTGTCTTGGCCTTTGCAGGCGACTCGACAATAACCAAATTCTTTTGCATGCTGATTAAAAACTATGTTCGGGCTGCAAAAGTAAGCAAAAACTTTGCTCTCACATTATTATTATGTCTATTTTTTGCTTTTTTAGGAATGTGGTGAGATGTTAGCGTTTGGGCGAAAGGCTTTGCCCCAAACGCCCTTCTTTGCGCCTTGCGGAAAGCGCTTATACATAAGGAGTTTGAAAAGTGGCATGTTTACGCATCGTAAATGACACAGTTAGCATGCCTAAACGGCACACTTACAAATCGCAAACGGCACATTTACAAATCGGCATGCGATACATGGCCTTCGGGAAGGCCACACAAAGGCAAGAGAATTGGCAAAAACGCCACTCGCAGACGAGCCTCAACACCCAAGTGCGGCAACAACATCGGCCAGAGTGTCGGCCATGGTAATGTGGCTGCGCCAGTCGCCGCGCATCACGCCCTTGGCCGTGAGCGAGTCGAGAAGGGTGGCCAACGGTTGCCAAAAGCCGTCCATGTTGTAGAGCACAAGAGGCTTGTGGTGGTAGCCTATGGCGGCCGAGGCGGCCACGGTGAACACCTCGTCGAGCGTGCCTATGCCGCCGGGCAAGGCCACGAAGGCGTCGCTGCGCGCCATCATCAGCTCCTTGCGGTCGCTAAGGTTGTCGCACGGTATGCACACATCCACATTGTCGCTCGTGCGACCGCCCTGCTCCACTCTCGACGGCACCACGCCAATGGTCATTCCGCCAGCCTCGCGGGCGGCCTTGGCCACACACTCCATCAGTCCTGCGGCTGCTCCGCCAAACACTATGGTGTGGCCATTGAGGGCGGCCCAGCGGCCCAGCTCCTCGGTCAGTCTGAAATACTCGGGGGCCAAACCCTCGTTGGCCGAGCAAAAAACGCATATTTCCATCGTGTCGCTTCCTTTTTTGACACTACAAAAGTAGCGTTTTTAGGCGACTTCGGCAAATAATCACGGGCCGACAAGCCACAACCGACTTATTTTCACTAACTTTGCAGTCGAATAGGCGGGTTCCGCAAACCAGCTTTGATGACTTTTGGATTTATATGCCGAGTGGATTTTCCTTTTTCTTGAAAGAGAATGGCTGACAATACCACTAAAGAGAAAGGAAAACATGCTGGACAAAAACGAAAAGGCACAAAGAGCCATTCGCCCATAAATGCTAATTTAACAGTGCGTGGAACTTACATGACACGCCATCATATACATATTTTAGTTTGAAGACATTTGAAGAGTTGGGCGTAAGCGAAGAGATTCGCCGCGCCATTGAGGAATTGGGCTTTGAGCACCCGATGCCTGTACAGGAAGAAGTAATCCCCTATCTGCTTGGAAACCGCAACGACGTGATCGCACTGGCGCAAACCGGCACCGGCAAGACCGCAGCCTTCGGCATACCAGTGTTGCAGCGCATCGACCCCACGAGTCGCGAGACCCAAGCGCTTGTGCTCAGCCCCACGCGCGAGCTGTGCCTGCAAATAGCCGACGACCTGCAGGACTTCGCCAAATACATGGAGGGCATAAACATCGTGGCCGTGTATGGAGGCACATCGATAGAAAACCAGATAAAGTCGCTCAAGCGCGGCGCACAGATAATAGTGGCCACACCGGGACGACTCATCGACCTGATGCACCGGGGCAAGGCCAACCTTGAGGGCGTGCGCAACGTGGTGCTCGACGAGGCCGACGAGATGCTCAACATGGGCTTCTCTGAAAGCATCAACGAGATATTCGAGGGCGTGCCCGAAGACCGCAACACGCTGCTCTTCTCGGCCACCATGAGCCGCGAGATAGAGAAGATAGCCAAGAGCTACCTGCACGACCACAAGGAGATTGTGGTGGGAAGCCGCAACGAGGGCGCCGAGAGCGTCAACCACATATACTACATGGTGAACGCCAAGGACAAGTATCTCGCCCTGAAGCGCGTGGTTGACTACTACCCACGCATCTACGCCATAATATTCTGCCGCACGAAGCGCGAGACGCAAGAGGTGGCCGACAAGCTCATACGCGACGGCTACAACGCCGAGTCGCTCCACGGCGACCTGTCGCAGCAGCAGCGCGACCTGACGATGCAGAAGTTCCGCCAGCACCTGACGCAGCTGCTCGTGGCCACCGACGTGGCCGCACGCGGACTTGACGTCGACGACCTGACCCACGTGATAAACTTCGGACTGCCCGACGACATCGAGAGCTACACCCACCGCAGCGGACGCACAGGCCGCGCCGGCAAGAAAGGCACGTCGATAGCCATAATCCACACGCGCGAGAAGTCGAAGATGCGCGCCATAGAGAAGGAGATTGGCAAGGCTTTCGTCGAGGGCACCATCCCCACGTCGCAGGAGATATGCACCAAGCAGCTCTACAAGGTGATGGACGAGATTGTCAAGGCCGACGTCAACGACGAGGAGATTGAGCCGTTCATGGCCGAGATAAACCGCCACTTCGAGTATATGGACAAGGAGGACGTGATAAAGAAGATAGTGAGCCGCGAGTTCGGACGCTTCCTGGCCTACTACGCCAACGCCCCCGAGATAGAGAAGCCCAGCTCCAAGGGCCAGCGCGACGACCGTGGGGCGCGCGGCTCGCGTGGCAACGGCGGGCGCAAGGAGAAGCGGCAGACCGAGCAGGGCTACCGCCGACTGTTCATCAACCTCGGCAAGGCCGACGGCTTCTATCCCGGCGAGGTGATGCAGTATGTCAACAAATACTGCAAGGGCCGCCAGGAGATAGGCCACATCGACCTGCAAAGCAAGTTCTCGTTTATCGAGGTGCCCGAGGAGGATGCCGACAAGGTGATGCGCGCACTCGACGGCACGCGCTACAAGGGTCGCGACGTGCGCTGCAACAGCGGTGACGAGCCGTCGGGCGACAGAGGCGGAAAGCGCAAGCCAAGGGGCGATAGGCGCGAGGGCGACGACCAAAGGCGCGGACGCAAACAGCAGCAAGACGGTGGCTTCGAGAAGTTTGAGAAGCGCTCAAAGCGGCGCAACGACGACAGCCAGCAGCCGGCAAAGCGCGGAAAGAAGCAGCACACCGTGGCCGAGAGCGGCCGCAAGGACGACTGGCGACAGTTCTTCCAAGGCAACAACGTGGAGCTGCGCGGCGAGGAGCCTGACTTCTCCGAGGAGGGCTGGGCAAGAAGAAAGCCAAGAAAGAAGTGACGCTTCTTTATTATAAAAGACAATACGAAAAAGGGGTTCTGCAAATGTGCGGAACCCCTTTTTCATATGTATGCCGTTACTAAAGGCTATTGAGCCACGCCTTCAGGTCGAGCAGCATCTCGATGTGGTAGGGAAAGCTCTGCTGCATGCCCCAGCCGTGGCCTCCCGAGGGATATATGTGGAGCGAGGCCGGCACGTCGTGGCGGTAGCACTCCATATAGTAGTTGGCCCCATGGGCAGGAAGCACCACGTGGTCGTCGTCGCTCAGGGCGATGAAAGCCTTCGGCGTGGTGCGCGTCACCTGCTGGTCGGAGCTATACTTGCGCACCTCCTTCTTCGACGCCCCACTGCCAAGCAGATTGTCGTGGCACGCCTTGGCGAAGCTCGGCTCCATGGTTATCACGGGGTAGAACAGCAATTGGAAGTTGGGGGCAGCGTCGCCCGTTGACTGCGTGGCTATCGTCGAGGCGAGGTGTCCGCCAGCCGAGAAGCCCATTATGCCCACCTTCGCGGCGTCGATGTGCCACGTGGCGGCGTTGCGGCGCACAAGGCGCATGGCCTCTTCGGCATCCTCGACAGGCACCTTGGGGTTGCCGTGCGGCATCCTGTACTTCAGCACTATGGCGGCTATGCCCTGCCCGGTGAAGAACGGTGCCCAGTCGCGCCCCTCGTGGTCAATGGCCAGTGCGGCATACGCCCCTCCTGGACATATCACCACAGCACGCCCAGTGGCGCGCGAAGCCTCCGGCAGATACACCATCACCTTTGCCGTGTCGCCCACATCACCGTTACTGTGGGGCGCGCCCGACGGCCACAACTCTATCTCCACTGGATTTCCAGCCACCACGCCCATGCCCACCGAGAGCAGGAGGGCAAAAAGCAACAACGCTTTTCTCATTGTCTCTGCAAAATGTTGATTGTTGAATACGATTGGTGCGGCCTTGCCCACGCGCCCTGTCCCGTGCGGGGCGCACAGAAAATGCAGCCGCCATATTGCAAAGATAAATCTTTTTTTGTAATATTGCATCACATTACGCCCACAAAACGGCCACGCAAGAGCCTTTGGCATGCCACCGCAACCCCAGCAATGGCTGCGCCTGAAGCCCCATCAAAGGCAAAGAAGCAGGCGAAGGAAAGGCCAACGACGAGGCCAAGGGCAAGCACAACCGACAAAGCAAAAGAAACTATAATATGCACCCTTTAGAGAAATTCGACTATTGCCCGATATGCGGCAGCAAACATTTTGAACCAAACAGCGTCAAGAGCAAGAAGTGCGAGAACTGCGGCTTCGAGTTCTACATGAACCCCGGCGCGGCCACGGCGGCCTTCATCGTCAACGACAAGGGCGAACTGCTGGTGGAGCGCAGGGGCAAGGAGCCGGCCAAAGGCACGCTCGACCTGCCCGGAGGCTTCACCGACATGGACGAGACCGCCGAGGAGGGCATTGCCCGCGAGGTGAAGGAAGAGACGGGACTCACCGTCACCAAGGCCGAATACCTGTTCTCGCTGCCCAACATCTACCGCTATTCGGGCATCGACATCCGCACGCTCGACATGTTCTTCAGCTGCACCGTCGAGGGCGACGCCACCCCCGTGGCGGCCGACGACGCGGCAGAGTGCCTGTGGGTGCCCATCAGCGACATACGCACCGAGCAGTTCGGACTGCGGTCCATACGCCAGGCACTGTACATGTTTCTCGAAAAGTGCAAGCAAAACGGTTAAGGCCATCCCCTTAAGCAACCCTTAGCGACCACGCATCAACCAACCACAACCATCAAGACCCAAACAAAATGCGCAAAGTGATAGGCATCGGCGAAACGGTGCTCGACATAATCTTCAAGAACGACCAACCCATAGGAGCCGTCCCCGGCGGCTCGGTGTTCAACGGCATAATATCGCTGGGGCGCGCCGGAGTGCCCGCCACGTTCATAAGCGAGGCCGGAAACGACCGCGTGGGGCGCAACATAGTGGCGTTTCTGAAGGACAACGGCGTCAACGCCGACAACATAAACATATACCCCAACAGCAAGTCGCCCATATCGCTGGCCTTCCTCGACGAGTCGAACGACGCCGAATACATATTCTACAAAGACCATCCGCACGACCAGCTCGACTTCGCCTACCCCACCGTGGAACGCGACGACGTGGTGATGTTCGGCTCCTTCTATGCCGTCAACCCCGTGATAAGGCCACAGGTGCAGGGATTTCTGGAATACGCCCACAACAACGGGGCCATACTCTACTACGATGTCAACTTCAGGGCTTCCCACAAGGACGAGGTGATGAAGGTCACGCCCAACATCCTTGAGAACCTTGAGTATGCCGACATTGTGCGCGGCAGCAGCGAGGACTTCAGCATCATGTTCCGCAAGACCGACCCCGACGCGGTTTACCGCAGCGAGATAGCCTTCTACACAAAGAAGTTCATACTTACGCAGGGCAAGAACCCCGTGGAGCTTAGGGCTGAAAACGGGTTGAGCAAGCAGTATCCGGTAATAGAGACCGACACTGTGAGCACCATTGGGGCGGGCGACAACTTCAACGCCGGCTTCGTCTATGGCATACTGAAGTATGGCATAACGCGCGACGACATGGAGCGCGGACTCTCCGAACAGCAGTGGGACAACCTCATACACTGTGCCCAACTATTCTCGGCCAACTGCTGCAAGAGCATAAACAACTCCATCGACAAGGCTTTTGGCGAGAGCATGAGGCTTGGGTAGAAGGACACCACAGCCCACCTATAGAGTAGGCGGTACAATAGTTGTCCCATTTGTAGTGGGTGCGGTGTCCCACCGCACACCAAGCGGCAATGCGGCAGTTGCGACGTGAGACACGTCGCCCACTACTTGCACACCCCACAATAGATACAATAAATTGGACAGCCCACCTATAGAGGTGCCACAACTTGTGGCAAGCATACACTAAAGATAGAAAATTCCCTCGGGACCCATGTTGAAAAGCAGGTCGAGCACGCTGAGGTTTGGCATGAAGCCATGCTTGGCGGCATACACCTGATAGTAGTTTCGGGGCGCGAAGTCGCCATCGGGCAGCGGATGCTTGGGGTCGATCACTTCGCGGAAATCGGATATTCCACACCCATGCAGGGGCAAGTCCTCGGCATGGGTGTATTCGTTTGTGCCGCTGATGTGCGGACGCAGGTCGAGCAGCTCGCACACCTTCAGGCAAATCTCCATGTTGTAGTCGTAGAGAAACTCCCACTTGCGCTCAAAGAAGGGGCGCAAGTCGTCGGCATAATAGTCGAAGAAAGGCGACTCGCTGTATGCGCTGAGCAGTGCGTGCCAATGCACGTGGCGCCAGTTGGCGTGGTCGCTTATGCGTATGTCCCTCACCAACTGCGACCCTCCAGACCTCTCCACAGGCACTGTGAGCGTCTGTGCGCCGTTGGTGGTGGCTATCACGCAGCGGTTGCGGTAGGTCTGTTTGCGGAAAGTGTCGCAACGCTCAACCCACACGTGGTCGTAGCGGTGCAGCTTTTGATACCACTGCACCGGACCGAAGTATGTCATGCCTATAATGGCTTGCTTTTCTGTCATCGTCGTTCAAATGCTTCGCCGCTTTGGTTTGCCCAATCGGCCAAACCAATCGGCAGGTGCCTTCCGCCATTGTTTCGCCATCAAGCCGCACTCACTTGAACAGCAGCGTCCGCTCGCGCCTTAAGCCCTCGTGCAGCGGACGGTTGCCGTCGCGGCTATACACCACAAGGCACACACGGCCTATTATGCGGCTTTCAGGCACGGGTCCGAACGCCCGGCTGTCGAAGCGCCCGTCGTTGCCCACCGCCTCCATCCAGTAGTAGTCCTCGGTGGCGCAGGTGGCCTCCCTGCCCGGCACTATGAACACGCCCTTGTCGGTGCGCATGGTGTCGCCAGGCAGATGCTTGCAGCGGCACACAAACACGTCGTCGCGCCCACCCTCGGGTATGTCGAAGGCCACAAGGTCGCCCCTCTCCACTGGCGAGGCCAGCAGCCGGCCATAGCTGAACAGCCCCTGGCCGCCGCCCGTCCTAAGTCCGTAGCTCCACCGGTTCACCAGCACGCGGTCGCCCTGCACCAGTTCAGGCTCAAGGCTCCGCCCCTCCACGGTGTACAACGTGAAGGCGAAAGCCCTGAAAGCAGCCGCCACAAGGGCTGCGGCGAGCAGAGCCAAAGCAAACTGGACGGTGGTCTTCAATGCTTGCGGTAGGTGTTTTTTATGGTTAGTCACGAGAAGGCTTCCGCCTCACCTCTTACTTGATGTTGTCAACCACGCTGAACAGTCGGTTCCACCTTATGCCTGAGAAGCCGTGCCTGTCGGGGTCGCTCGACCACCAAATGAATATTGGTTTGCCCACGATGTGGTCTTCGGGCACGAAGCCCCAATAGCGCGAGTCGGCCGAGTTGTGGCGGTTGTCGCCCATCATCCAGTAGTAGTCCATCTTGAACGTGTAGCTTGTGGCCGGCTTGCCGTTGATGTATATCTTGCCGTCGGCCACCTTCAGGTCGTTGCCCTCATACACCCGTATGGGGCGCTCGTATATGGGCAGGTTGTCGAGGGTGAGCTGTATGCTCTTGCCCTTGGCCGGAATCCATATCGGGCCATAGTTGTCGCGCGTCCAGTGCTTGTTGCCGTTCAGGGGGTATGTGTCAAGGTCCGACGCGTCGGTGTTCAGCGTGATGCTCTCCACCAAGTCCTTGCGCAGGGCCAGTGCGGCCACGGCGCGCTTGGTGAGCGGCATGAAGCCCTGCGTGTTCAGGCTTGTCAGGTCCTCCATCGATATGCCAAGCTCCTTCATCAGGTCGTCGGGCAGAGCCTGGCGCAGCTTCACGCGGTAGGTGTACTGCACATTCTCAGGCTCCTTGTTGGCCTTGCCGTCGAGATATACTATGCGGTTCTTTATCTGTAGCGTCTGTCCGGGCAGTCCCACACACCGCTTCACGTAGTTCTCGCGGCGGTCGGCAGGGCGCGTCGTCACCTCGCCATACTCAGCCGAGTTGGCTCGCAGCTCCTCGCGTCCGGCGGCATATATGGCTTCGAAGTAGCGCATGCGGTCCTCAGCCGACAGCGAGTCGGGGTTGGGGCGCTGCGGATATATCTGGTAGCCTATCGAGTAGCACATCTGGTAGTAGTCGTAGGCCTGGTAGCGCGGAGCGGAGCACAGCGTGTCGCCGGCAGGATAGTTGAACACCACGATGTCGTTGAGCTGCACCTTGCCCAAGCCCTTCACACGGCGGTATTCCCAGTGGGGCCACTCTATGTACGACTTGCACTCTATCACGGGCAGCGTGTGCTGCGTGAGCGGCATGGTGAGCGGTGTCTCGGGTATGCGCGGCCCGTAGCTCACCTTGCTCACGAAGAGGTAGTCGCCCGTGAGCAGCGACTTCTCAAGCGAGCTTGACGGTATCACGTAGTTCTGGAAGAAGAACAGGTTGACGAAATACACGGCCACGAGGGCGAACACGATGGCATCGACCCACGACATGACAAACTTCACAGGCCGCTCGGCGTCCTTCCACCACTGCCAACGTATCTTCTTCGATATGTAGGCGTCGTAGATGAACGGCACCACCACGAGTCCCAGCCAACTCTTCACCCACACGAGAAATATCAGGTAGAGCACCATCACCGTGGCAAACTTGAGCCACTGTCGTGGCGTGGGCTTCTGTTTCTTGTTGTTTTCCATACTTCGGCTTAGAACTTAAACATGTCGTCAATCGTTAGCAGTCCCTTGTGCTGCGCGGTATATTCGGCCGCGAGCACCGCCCCAAGGGCAAACCCCTTGCGCGAGTGGGCGTCGTGGGTGATGGTTATGCTGTCGGCCTCGCTGTCGTAGCATATAGAGTGTATGCCCGGCACCTCGTCGCGGCGCACGCTGTCGATGCGCAGCTCGTCGGCCTTGCAGTCGGCGGTGCCGCTCACTGTGCCGTCGGGGGCGGTCAGCGTGCCTTTCACCCAGCGGCTCTTGCGGTCGAGCCTTTCCACGATGTCCTCGGCCAGGGTTATGCCCGTGCCGCTCGGAGCGTCGAGCTTGTGTATGTGGTGAACCTCCTCCATCGTCACGTCATACTGGCCGAAGCCGTTCATGATGGTGGCGAGATATCTGTTCACCGCCGAGAATATGGCCACACCCACCGAGAAGTTCGACGCCCAGAAGAGCGTCTGCCCTCCTTCGGGCGAGCACATGCGCTCCACGTCGGCCTTGTGGTCGGCCATCCAGCCCGTCGATCCGCTCACCACCTTCACGCCTTTCGCAAACGCCTTCAGGTAGTTGCCGTAGGCCGATGTCGGCGAGGTGAACTCTATGGCCACGTCGGCCGATGCGAAGGCGGGACTGTCGAAGTCCTGCTGGTTGTCTATGTCGATGACACTCACTATCTCGTGGCCACGGCTTAGAGCTATCTGCTCTATCATCTTGCCCATCTTGCCATAGCCTATCAATGCTATTTTCATTGTTATTCCGGTATTAAGGCGTGTCCCATAAATTCCACGCCATGTTAAACTTCAGTTCAAAAATCCATCAAAGGCAACTTATATAACTAGCCTAAAACTTTGCAAAGTTACATTTTTCCTACTATAATATGTTGCAAGTGACGGCAAAAATACGGATATGCAGCACTTTGCGCAACATTGAGGAGGCGAAGACGGCAGCTAAACAAGCGGAACTGATTTCTGCAACTGCATATGAAAGTCGTGGCAAGCATGTAGGAAACTTGTGCCAAATGCCGTGCTCTGCTTGCTTACTCCAACCGAAGTAAGCTCTTACTCCAATTGGTGTAAGCTCTTACTTCAGCTGATGTAAGCTCTTACTCCAACTGAAGTAAGCACTCTTTAAGCAGCTCGCGCCACGACATTCCTCCTTGTTCATGGCGACTTACATGCACATCCGCCATGAACAAGCGATAACAAAAGGCGGCGCCAATACGCCTTGGCCACGCCTGCCTACTCGCCCTTGGCCGAGGCAAGCAGACAGGCGAGAACACGCCCGAAAGCGGCCAACTGGCGCGCTTGAGCTGACCCATGGGCCATGCCGTCGAGACTCGCGAGCATGGCCGAATATTGCACCAGACGACTTGGCGGTATCTGGGCCAACGCCGCACTGCCGCCATATAGCAGTCGGTAGAGGTCGTAGAGCATGTCGTGGCCGCACCAATGCCACCCGCCTACAGGCGCGCCGATGCCGCAAAGGGCGGCAAGCTGGTGGGCGTCGTGGCCAACGAGCAGCGACACCAAACTGTCGGGCAAGTCGCGCTTGGCCAACCGCAGGTCAACGAGATGGCGCAGGTGCATATCGCAAAACATGTCGTAGTCGGCCATGCTGTAAAGGTCATCCTGCGACCACGGCAACGGCTCGCCCACGGCCTTGGCCTTGCGCCATTCGCCGAGATAGGCAGGCAGCAGCCTCGCCATGCCCGGCACGCTGTCGATGCCCACCGTCTCGATGGTGTAGCCGCCACCAAGACTGTCGAGCGTCAGTATCTTGTAGCCCGGCACATACATCGCCGTTGACGGCACCTGCTCGCAGTGCATCCTGTTGCCGCTGGGCGACACCACGTCAACGGAGTGGTTCTGGTGCATATGCCCGGCAAAGTGCAGGCCAACGCCACAGTCGGCCAACGCCCACGCGACACTGTCGCTTGGCAAGCGGTCGAGTTGCAGGCTCTTTGCGCCCCACTCCACCCTGGCCACTGCCGCCGCTCCTCCGGTGTAGTCGGCTGGCGGAT
Source organism: Lachnospiraceae bacterium (assembly GCA_963659505.1). Lineage (GTDB taxonomy): Bacteria > Bacteroidota > Bacteroidia > Bacteroidales > Bacteroidaceae > Prevotella. The sequence continues at coordinate 4,273 of CAVKUV010000019.1, read as the reverse complement.
AGTGGCAGAAGGCCACCACGCGCTTGCCGCAGCGCTTGGCGTCGGCCACCACGCGGCGTATCCACGGCAGCAGAAACGGCTTGTGGCGCAGAGCCTCGGCATAGCCCGGCGACGCACCGCCATAGCACTTGTGCTGGCCGTCGGGCGTGGGCATGAATGTTCCGCCGTCGATGGCCAGCAACCACAGCCCCTCCACTGGCTCCACCACATAGCTCGCGTCGTAGGCCACCACGCCGTCGGCCATCGTGTAGGCACGCCGCTCCACACTGGCCTCGCGGCGAGCCTTGTCGAGCGTGTAGGTGCGTGGGGTGTAGGCCGAGAATGGCGTGGCCCAGTAGCGGTAGTCGGCGCGTGGGAAGAAGCCCGACTGCACACTGTCGGCCAGCCACGGGCGCGCCGGGTCGTGGTTGCCCGTGGTGGCGAAAAAGCGCATGCCGTAGCGGCGGCTGTAGCTGCTGAGCATGGCGGCCACGGCCTTTTGGCACGACGCCTGGCCGTTGTCGGTGAGGTCGCCGGGCAGCACCACAAGACTTATGCCACGGCGGGCGGCATCGTCGAGGGCGGCACGGAAGGCGTATTCGTTCTCGTTGAACAGGCGCGTCGATTGCAGTTCGTCGGCCAGTGGGCGCACGTGCGACGGCTGGCCGTCAACATCCATCACGTGGGGGTCGGATATGAAGGCCACGCGCAGCAGTCTCCGCCTTGAGTCCATGGCCATGGCGGCGTTGTCCACCGTCCAGTCTATCTCCATGGGGTTGCCTCGCATCTGCCATATCAGCGGCAACCGGGGGTTGTCGGCTATCCACATCTCGCAGCCCTCAACGCTGTCGCGCACGTGGAACGAACCCACGCCGGGGGCGCAAGCCACAGTGTCAACCACGCTGAACGTGGCTCCGCCATAGCTGAAGCGCCCACTTTGCCTCAGCCTGGCAAAGGCTTGGCGCGAAAGCATGAAGGCCGTCTGCCCCACAGGCACTTGTATCGTCGCTGCCGGAGTGGGCTGCAAGAAGCATAGCGACTGGCCCTGCTCCACGCTCTTTGCGCCCATGGCATAGGCACCGCCATAAGCGGCCTTGCCCGACCGCATGGTCCAGCGCAGCAGCACAGAGCCGTCGGCCTCCGTCTCGGCCACCATGGCCGCACGGCGCGTCTGCCCGTGCAGCAGGAAGCGGAAGCGCAGCGTGTCGGCAAGCAGATTGCCTGCGGCGGCATTGGTGGCCAAGGCCATGCAGCACAGTGCCATAATCAATGTCTTCTGTAGGTCTTTCATTATTTTATTTTCATTTTCATGTTTCGGCTTGGCTTGCTGCCCATGCGCAGCACGAGCGTTCCGCCACGCAGCAGGTCGGCGTGGCTGATGGTGGAGTAAGGATAGGGCTGGCCGTTGAGCCACGCCTGCTCGATGTAGCGGTTGCGGGCCGACAAGCCCTTAGCCTCGATGGTGAACGACACTCCCGGCCGTGGGCGCAACACCGCCTTGCCCACCATTGGCGCGACGATGAGGTAGTAGTCGTGGCCGGCGTTGGGATAGAGTCCAATCATGTGGAAAGCCAGCCACGACGACATGGCACCCGAGTCGTCGTTGCCGGGCAGTCCGTCGGGCTTGTCGGAATAGCTGCCGCCAACAATGGAGCGCACACGGTCGGCACTGCGCCAAGGCTGGTCGGCCCAGTGGTAGAGGCAAGGCGTGAGAAACGACGGCTCGTTGGCCACGTTGAAGTAGCCGTGGTCGAAAAAGCGGTCGAGCCGACTGACAAACGCATCGTCGCCGCCACACAGGGCAATGAGTCCTGCCACGTCGTGCGGCACGCTGAGCGAGTATTCCCACGACGTGCCTTCATAGAAGAAGGTGTTCCACCACGGGGTGTACCATGGTCCCTCGCGAGTGGTGGCCGTGTAGCGGAATGTTGGGTGTTGCCGCGCCGAGTGGCCAAAAGGCAGCGAGTCGAGCCACTGGCCGTCGGCGGCACGTGGCATTATAAATCCGCTCACGCCATCCTCGGTGTAGTCGGCGCGCCAAAGATTCTTCCAGTTGGCCGACTGTCGCATATAGCGTGCGGCGAGGCTGTCGCGCCCCAGCGACTGCGCCACGCGCGCTATCGCCCAGTCGCAGAAGGCATACTCCACAGTGCGGTTGCCGGCGCGCGGAATGCCGTAAGGCACATAGCCCAGCGACAGGTATTCGGCCAGACCGCCGCGCCCCTCGGCCTCTTGGTTGCCTCCCGGCGGCACGGTGGCATCGTTTAGCATGGCCTTCAGCCCCATCTCGTAGTCGATGCCGGGCAGGTGCTTGGCCATGGCGTCGGCTATCACTATCTCGGCGTTCGAGCCGCCTTGGGTGCGCCCGTTGCAGTTGCCGCTGCGCGCGTCGGGCATATAGCCGTCGCGGCGGTATATGTCGATGAGCGACCTCACTATGGCCGACTCGCGGTCTTGGTCGATGAGCGTGATGAGGGGCAGCGACGTGCGGTAGGTGTCCCAAATGGCGTAGAAGTCGTCGTAGTATGGCTCGCCGCCGCTCCACAGTGGGTTGTCGCCTGTGCGGTCGGTGGGCATGAGCATGGTGTGGTAGAGTGCGGTGTAGAACATGCGCTTGCTGCGCAGTGGCGCGTCGTCGGCTATCTCCATGCGGTGAAGCAGCCGCTCCCACTGCGCCACGAGGTCACCGCGCACGTCGTCGAACGACCACCCCTGGCAGTCGGCCTCGCAGTTGAGGCGCGCCTTCTGCTCGCTGACGAACGAGATGCCCACCTTCAGCTGCACCACGGTGTCGGCCTCGGCAAACGTGACGATGGCTCCGGTCTTCTCGCCGGTGTCGGCCTGCACGGCGGCGTCGGCCAGCGCCGCTCCTTTCCACGTGCGAGTGGCAAGAAACGGCTTGTCGCTCTCGGCGTGGAAGTACACCGTGTAGGCGCGCCCGTTGTTCCATCCGCCACGCACACGGCTGTAGCCCTCGACCTCGTGGTCGGACACTATGTGTATCTGCGAACCTACAAACTGCTGCGCCTCGCGCTCGTCGGGCGTGGCGCTCTCGCCAAGGAAGAAGCCCGCATCGATGGCCAGCGACTTGCGGCGCAGCGACTGCGGATAGGTGAAGCGGTAGAACGACGCGCGGCGTGCCGCCGTGACCTCGGTCTTTATGCCCGACCCGGCATACACCGTAGAGTAGTAGCCCAGCGCGGCAGTCTCGCTCTGCCGCTGAGCCAGGTGTTCTGTTGTGGCGGTGGAGTCGCCGCCAAACGGTTGCACGAGTATGTTGCCATACTTGGGTCCGCCGCCGGTGCCGCTCACGTGTACTTGCGCGAAGCCGTTCACCGGGGCGGGCATGGGCAACCACCCGCTATTGGAGTTTACCGTGCAGTCGGGCGACGGCTTGGCCATGCCAAACGGGCATGAGGGGCCAACGAACACGCGCCCCAAGCCCTCTGACCCTATCATGGGATCTACATATTGCGAGAGCGGACGGTGGCCTATCTCGTAGGCCATACGCATGGAGTCGAGCACCTGGACAAACAGTTCCGGACGGTCGAGGTTGACGAGGTCGGGGTGGCGGCCTATGGCCTCGCGGTAAGCCTCGACGCCGCTGCCTTGTATGGCCGCCATTATCTGTATGCCGTTAGAGCGGCAGAAATGGCGCACGCTGTCGGTGATGTTGCGCGCGTCAATCTCTATGTATGAGGGTTTGCACACTTGCATCCAACGCTTTATGCCGGCCACGTCGGCAGCGTTGACCTTTATCTTCATCTCAGGGGCGAGACTGACAAACTGCCTGAGCATGGCCGAATCGCCAAACCAGAAGAAGCTCTTGTCGGCGAAGCCCTTGGCGCGCACCATATTGACGAGCTGCGGTATGGGCGTTCCCGACTTGACATCGAAGAACACGTTGGCCTTGCCGCGCAGCGAGTCGAGCATGGTGGCGATGGTTGGCACGCGCATCCCGGCAAACCCACGCCCGAACCACGAGCCTGCGTCGAGCCGGCTGATGTAGTCGGAGGTGCGCTCGGCTACGTATCCCGTGCCGTTGGTGGTGCGGTTCAGCGTGGGGTCGTGCATGTTGAACAGCACACTGTCCTTGCTGCGCCTCACGTCGACCTCAATCCACGTGGCTCCGTTGCGCAAAGCCGCCATGGCCGAGGCCACGGTGTTCTCGGGCGCAAGGTGGTTGGCGCCACGGTGAACCACAATGGCTATGTCACTTAACCCAACTTTGCCCCTTTGATCTTGTTTTTATTGCAGTATCAGCAGTTTAGCAATTATCGGTTGCGTTACTGTG
>CAVKUV010000018.1:0-44517 GCA_963659505.1 Lachnospiraceae bacterium | reverse complement strand
AGTTGGGAGCGAAGAAAGGTTGGATATTCACCGCCGTGCTAAGCGCATCGGCCCTTATGATGATGATAGCCATACTGGATAGCGGACGTGGCCTACAAGCAGCCGCCTTCATCGGCACGGCAGGCTTGATATTCGTAGGCTTCGCCCCCAACTACCTCGACCAAGACGAATACAAGATACACAAAGGCGCGGCCATTCTCTCGGCCTTGGGCTGCGTGGCGTGGTGCTTGTCGGTGAGCATCTACCCGACCTTGCTGCTCGGCATCGTCTATCTGCTCTACCTCGCGGCCTACAACGTGCGCAAGGCCGCCGAGATGCCCTACTGGATGCCCTCGATAGGTGCGCCGTGGCACCCGTGGTACTGGGCCGAGGTGGCGTGCTTCGTGGATGTGTTTGCGACGTGGGGGATAGTGATGATATAATAAATCTTATATCTTATGAACAAGAAAGAGGAACTAATCTACTCTATTATTGACAACGTGATAAAATGTTGTTGTGTGACACGTTCCGACGGCAGCACGTCAATCACCCGTGAGGATGTACTGGGCAGGTCGCGTGCAGAAAACATCGTTATGACACGCTGCATGGTGGTGGAGCAAATGACGCATGCAGGTTTCAGTATTACAACCATTGGCATGATACTCAACCGCACGGTACAAGCCACACGCCATCTGCTCAAAATGAGTTACCAATACTACGAAACGTCACGGGCGTTTAGATTGGCCACCTCGGAGGCTACGCTTTTGAATAAAGATGTTGAGCCTATCTTTGTTTGATAGAGAAAATAGAAAGAAAACAACCGCACAGAAATTCTTTACTTTACTCATAGTTTTAGGTGTTAGTAACGAGCTGATAATTGGATTAAAACCCAGTTGTCAGCTTTTTGCGTTTATTATGGCTTATGCCTATCTTCGCAATGTAGTTCAATGGTGGACTACACAACCTTTAAACCTTACAACTATGGACGGAACAGACAAAATCACGGAGAAAGTGTACTGCTATGGGCATCCCAGTGGCTATCAGCAAGGCAACACGGCTCTTGAAACGGCTGCATTGATGAACGGCGGTCTGAATGGCAATCAGATGTGGAACAATCCCATGATGTATCTCGTTTGGATGTGGATGATGCGGTGGATGAACGGCAACGGATGGGGCAACGGCAATGAAGCCAATGCAGAGGGGTTGAATTTCAACTCCCGTGCGCTCTCACAACTGCAAAGCACCGTAGACAACAACCACAACAACGACCTTGTGATGCAAGCCATACACGGCAATGCCGGGGCAATCCACGAACTTGCTCAGACTTTGAACACGGATTTCAACACTATGTCGCAAGCCGTATGTAGCGTAAAGAGTGCCATTGAGCAAGTGGGCGGTCAGATTGGTTATTCGGCTGAGAGAGTAATCAACGCAGTAAACTTGGGAGACCAAAACATCGTTCAGCAACTCAGCAATTGTTGTTGCCAAACCCAGCAGAACATCGTCAAGATGGGCTACGAAAACCAATTGGCTACCGAGCGTCAGACCAACACGCTTGCTTCCCAAATAGCCGCAAACCACTCTGCCGATATGCTGCAAGACTGCCAGTATCATGGTGCAACAATCTCAAAGATTGACCAACTTCTTAATGGTGTCACGCAAGGCTTTGCCCAAATGGGATATGCAGCGCAGCAGAACACGCAAGCAATCATCCAAAATCAAACCGCAAGCACTCAGCGCATACTTGACCAGATGTGCGCTAATCAGACGCAGATACTGCGAGACACTATTGCTGACAAGGACAGAGAGTTGCAGACACAGACTATCATCAACCAATTGCGCAGCAGCGGATGCGGTTGCACAGTCTGAGAAAGGAGGTAGGCTATGATTACGACAACGGTTATTCCTGTCGGGACGGCATCAGCCACCTCACAGACGCTCGTAGTGGAAGCCATTGAGAACGTATGCAAACCGTATTGTTCTCTTGGCGTCACTCCCGAAGCAACGATGAGTTTTGCAGTCGGCACTCCAAAGGTGGTGGGAACTTATGTTATTGTGCCTATAAGGGTAACGACAACTATCTTCACCTCTCAGAACAATAAGTGCGGACGGGCAAGCACACAAGTAATCACTGAGAGTTTCGATGTAGGCTTCACTGCAACCACGGCAAATACCATAACGCTCACTCCGGGCGATACAACATTGGTAGAACCGACCAACCTCACTTGCTGCAAGGCGAAAGGTGTAAAGGTAAGCACTACATTAGGTATCACAATCGCTTAACAAGAAAGGACTGAGAGTATGCTATTCAAGGATTTAAAAACAGGGTATCAAGTATATATACTCCACAAGGGAGAGGATATAAGGGTAGATGTGGGCAAGGTAACTGCGGTATCACCACCACGTTTTCCTCAGGCACAAGGCAATTTCCAAGCCATGCAAATGGTAGTGGATGTAACCATTGAGGAAAACGGAGCGAGCAAGACCTACACCACTCCAGATTCGTTGTCGGTAACGTATGCAGGAAACGAATTGGTCATAGCAACTGAGCGTGAGGGCATACTTCGAGAAATCGAAACAATCAAGTCTCATAACGAGGATGAACTTTCCAAGATCGCTGCCCGTAGAGCGGTGGTAGCCAAATGTGAGAAGATACTCACGGAATGGAACCCATTGTTCAAGGAGAAACGGGAGAACGAGGAGCGGTTTGCCAAACTTGAAACCTCAATGACGGACTTAAAGAGCATGCTCTCAGGTCTTATTAAGGAACTGAAAGGGTAACGTTCAGTGAGAACTGTACTATGGCCAGGCGGCAGATAAGCACTGCTACCCGGCCATTTTGCACTATGTTGCAAATACGATAAATATTAATGCCGCATTACTTGCGTATTTGATAATTTCGTGCTATCTTTGCATATAGCAAATAAGATAAAACAACTTTCACTAAAAAGAACTAAGCATGAAACAGATACTTAATACGTATTTCCGTTCAGACATCACAAGTGCCGCAATCGCATTATTGGTACTCGTTGCAACCATATCTATGCTCGTCGGGCATATCTGCATCAAAGCAGGAGCATTTTCCTGCTTCATCGACTTGTTGTTTTGTTTGATGGGGTGGAACCTCGTGTCAGCAGTTTACCACGAAAGCAAAAAAGACAAGGATTAGTCTATGGGAGATGTCGGGAATATGGTGTGCCTCATCCTACTTTCGGCACTCGCTATACATATTACAGGGAGTTTGGTTACTCTCTGTATTTTATTGTGCCGCGAATTATTTGTATGGAACATCAGCGAACACGAACCAGTCAAAACAAAGACATTGGTTGTTCTGTCCTTCTGCGTAGGTTGGCTCTATACTATTGATATGGCTACACACGCCATACATAGATTGTTTAGTAACTTTTTAACCAAGAGAAAATGAAAGTATTTATTAACAAGTTTAAGGCGGCGTTTGCCGTCATTACGGCGAGTAAGTCGGTTGTCTTTATAGACAATGGTAAGTACGTTACACGCTATGTTTGTGGATTGAGTGATGAAGATATTGAAGGCCTTGCCGACCTTGAATTTTGACCGATGATGCGTATGAATAACATTCGAGAAATGTTTGAGAAGGAATTGGAGGCCGCTACTGAGGAACTGAACCGCAGACGTTGGCTACCATTCATGGGCAAGGCGAAAGTCCTGCGTCTGCTTAGTGGCGTTGTCAATCGGTTGGCCTCATCATATCGTGGCAAACAACATGAGGATAGTTTGAAAACGGTAGACAGAATGAATGAATTGGACTCCCTTTTCAAGGAGAGAGAGGAAGAACGAGAAAGACAATTCGGCATACATCTTAACCAACAGAAGGAGGCTATAATAAAGGCTTCGTCAAAGGCTTTTTGCGAAGGTGTCTGTCACGAGCGTTCCAAGGGTAATTACGCCTCATTCTGCATCTGTCAACGGCGCAATAGATATGTGAAGCATTTGAAAGAGTATTTTGATGAATATATGGCAGAGAATGCCGACCAATTAACTAACGATTATAAAGAAAGTCCCAAATGGAAGAGCAAAGACAAGAAGTAAAGCGGCGCAATCCGTTTAACTGGATGCCGACGATAGAGTTGAAAGAGTTGGGAACGTGTCAACATCCACAACCTGCCGACAAGACGGCCATTGGTTACGACCTCTACGTTCCGTACAACGTGTTTGTAGAACCCCACTCACGAACTATTGTGCCGACAAACATCTCCCTGAACCTGCCCTATTGCGTAGAAGCAAAGATAGAGCCACGTAGTGGTTTCTCTGCAAAAGGCATGGAGGGATATGGCGTACACCACCATTGGGGACGTGTCTTTGGCATTATTCCATGGCGATTTACAGAGGTAGGGACAATGCGTTTCAACGCAGACGTTCTTACAGGGAAGATTGACCCCGGCTATAAGGGGAACATCGGTGTCATCGTGAAGAATGATGACGATAGAGGATTTATCTTGACGGAAGGCACAAGATTGGCTCAACTCACGTTCTACCGTGCCCTGCGACCACGTTTCAAGGTTGTAGACGAGTTGTCTTGTGAAGACCGTGGTGGTGGCTTTGGCCATACTGGAGTATAACGACTTATTTGCTTTCTGAAATATATGTCAGACGAGGTGGCAGACTGAACGGGCGCGTTCACTATGTCACCTCTTTTTATTAGCCCGAAGCGTCTGTTTGTAGTTACCTTTGGTATAAAAATGGCGTGAAATGAACATAGTCCTGCAATACATAACGAAATTCCTAAATAGTTACGACTATGCGAGCATAAAAGAGTTCGCTCTTTCCTTGTGTCCGTCATTCAAATATAACCTCCAAATGCCTACTACTGCAATAAGCCTCATCCTCGCTTTTTCAAGCAAATATCTCGGTATCGGTCCGATTATTATCCTTGCTATGCTTGTGGCGGTATTGACAGAGACCATCACGGGCATTAGAGCAAGCAAGAAACTGGGCAAGAAATTCGAGAGTTTCCGATTTAGCCGTTGTATCTTGAAGGTGGCTATTTGGATGGTGTTAGTGTTCATCGCCAACTCTTTTGCGATAGAGTGCGAAGAACGCCACGCTTGGATAGACATCATAGGAGCAACGTTCTTCGACATAGTGCGGCTCTTCATCCTTATCTATTTCGTAATAGAGTACCTTATCTCCATTTTGGAAAACCTTGCCGTTATTGACGGCAAGCCTAAGACGGAGTTTACCGATGCGCTCCAATCGTTATGGGAGACAATGGTAGAGTTCTGCAAGAACAAAATCTCAAAATAAATATTTATGAACGACAAACATTTCTATTTCACGTCGGAGGCCGTATCAGAAGGTCATCCCGACAAAGTTGCTGACCAAATCTCTGATGCGGTGCTTGACGCCTATCTCGCCCAAGATCCCGATGCGAAGGTGGCTTGCGAGACATTAGTTACCACTGGCCAAGTGATAGTTGCAGGCGAGGTGCGCTCTACTGCAGGCGTAGACGTGCCAAGCGTAGTACGTCAAACCATCAAGCGCATCGGCTATGATAAGCCGGAGTATATGTTTGACGGCACTTGCTGCGGCATCATCAATCTCCTGCACGAACAAAGCGTAGATATTAATCGTGGTGTAGTACGTACCGAGGAAGAGAAACAAGGCGCAGGTGATCAGGGCATGATGTTCGGCTATGCCACCAACGAAACAGAGAGTTATATGCCCCTGCCCCTCTACCTTGCCAACCTCATTCTCGTAGAGTTAAGGAAGGAGCGGAACAGCGGTTCACGGATGTACTACCTGCGTCCCGATGCCAAGAGCCAAGTGACCGTAGAGTTTGACGAGGACGGCAAGCCTATACACATTGACAAGATTGTTGTCAGCACCCAACATGACGAGTTTGTCGTGTGCGGCGAGGGTGTATCGCAGGAAGATGCAGATGATGCTATGCACGAGCGCATAGCCTATGACGTGAAATATCACCTTCTCCAGCGTGTCATCGATAACATTGCCGATGATGAAATAGTGGATTTGTTTGACGAAAAGACAGAGGTACTTGTCAATCCGACAGGCAAGTTCGTCATTGGTGGCCCTCATGGTGACACGGGTCTGACTGGCCGCAAAATCATCGTTGACACCTACGGAGGCTACGGCGCACATGGCGGTGGTGCTTTCTCGGGCAAAGACCCATCAAAGGTTGACCGCTCGGCTGCATACATGGCTCGCTACGTTGCTAAGAATATGGTGGCCGCAGGTGTTGCCGACAAGATGCTCATTCAACTCTCCTACGCTATCGGTGTCGCAGAGCCTATGAGCGTGAACGTGAACACTTACGGTACGAATCATACAGACAAGACCGATGCGGAACTGGCTGCGTTTGTGGCCGAGAAATTCGATATGCGGCCTTATGCCATTATCAAGAGCCTCAACTTGAAGAATGTCAAGTATGAGCCGACTGCTGCGTATGGCCACTTCGGTAGAACCGCTGATGAAACCCATTTCACATGGGAACGCCTTGATGCAGTAGATAGCATTAAGGCAGAACTGAACGTTTAACCAAACACACACATCACTATGACTGGGGATCAATTGAAAAGAATAATGCCCAACGCCTTATCATCGAACATCAACAAGTATCTGCCGTACTTGAACGAACTGATGCCTAAGTTCGGGATTACGACCCAACTTAGGAAGGCTCACTTTCTCGCGCAGGTTGCGCATGAGAGTGGAGAACTTCGATATAACACGGAGATTGCGAGCGGCAAGGCTTACGATACGGGACGACTTGCGATTGCGCTTGGCAACACCCCGGCAGCAGATGGTGATGGGCAGAAATACAAAGGTCGTGGCCTCATCCAGCTGACCGGAACCACGAATTACCGAAAGTTCAACTTCTACCTCCACGATGTACTCAAAGAGGAAACCGATGTCCTGCAAAACCCCGAAAAGGTAGCAGAACCACGCTATGCCGTTATGACGGCTTGTTGGTTCTTCAAGACGAGCGGATGCCTTGCCCTTGCCGACAAGGATGATGTACGCTCAGTGACCAAAAGGGTAAACGGAGGATATAATGGGTTGAAAAGTCGGCAAACCTATCTTGCGAGAGCCAAAAAGGAGATACTCGTATGAAAAGAACTCTTTACATAGTTTTATTATTGGTATTAGTCTTTTTCCTCGGGGCGTGTCGTTCTTCGCGGCACGTTTCCGAGGATTTTTCCACCGACTCGTTGTCGCAGTCGTCAAGTGCGTCTGTCAATGTAGCCTCAACGGAAGAAAGCCATACGGCTGAGACTGATAGTAGTGAAACGTTCGTGTGGACGATAACTACCGAATATGACACGTCAAAGACCGATAGTAATGGCGTTTCTCCATTGCTCCGAACGACAAGGACGCTGACCATAAAGCGTGCCTGCAAGAAGAAGGAAGAAGATACATCAAAGAAAGAAAATATCTCTGCCACCAAGGAAGAGTCTGCTAATCAAGTCAACAGTAAGTCACACAAGCGAGAAAGCGCCAAGGCTGAGACCAAGCAGCCCCTATACTACGCATACCTATTAGGAGGTGCGGCTCTCGTAATCCTAATGGCGGTACTCGCTTATTGGGTGTTCACGAAATACCGAGCGGCACGTCCGCAGGGATAATCAACATTACAATCTTCCATGGTAATATAGCCCCGTGCTCGCAGCAGACGAACACGGGGCTTTCTATACGCAATACGTTGGTTATCAGTGAAATAAATTTGCAAATGGGATAAACTTTTCTTGTAAATTACTTGCGTATATGATAATATTTCGATACCTTTGTAATGCAAATAAGATAATAATCACTTAAAAGTATCTAAGCATGAGAAGTCTATCCACATTCAAGAGACTTGCCACACGTTTACAAAAGCAAGTCGAGAAAGCAAAGGCAATAGTTGCCGAGTGCGAGTACAAAGCAAATGGTAACCCCTGTTCGCTGACGTTTTCCGCCCTTGACAAGGCTTACTTCAAATTGGAAGAGTTGAGCATGGCGTTGGAAAATGCCGAAGAAATGGTAAGTCACTACGATTTCTACAAATACTGCTACGAGCAGGAGGAGAAACAAGCCATGCTAAGAGAGTTGTACCGATAGTTATTCACGAGACAAATATGGAAAAGAAAATCATTCAAGCCTTGTATGCGTATATCGTAGACAAGAGCGAACTCCGACCGATTATGAACGGAGTGCATTTCGAGAGTGAGAGATGTTATGCGTCAGACGGTCACGTCCTTGTCATTTATAACGAGGGCAAGCCAGAACTCGCAGGGAAGACCCTATCTGCTGACGGAAAAGTCATTGAGGGTAAATACCCCAACGTTGATAGAGTATTCCCTAAGAAAGAGGAATACGGAACGAAATACGGCATTGACGTTCTGCAACTACGCAATGCCTGCCAATGGCAGACACGACAAGAGGGAGCGAACGAAAACGACTGCGTGGTTATCAATGGCGTAGGGTACAATATCCGCATACTGATGCGTATGTGCAACATGATGTTGGCAGAGGGGAAGCCGAGAGACATCAAGTTCTACAATGGAGACCCAGTACGGGCGACCGTCATCATCGGCCACAAACTGAAAGGTTTGATTATGCCCTCGGTGTACGAAGAGGTCAACATCGACTCAGAACGTGAGGAGTATGGCTACACGAAAACCTATTCGTATGAGAGCCTTATCAACGACTATGTGTTCAATAGTTGGAAGAAACCGAAGAAAGAAGAGGCTCTCGCATGGCTTGACTAACAAACAGAATACCCACATACCTAAAATATAAGATTATGCAAAGTAAGAACATCCAAGTTAAAAACATCCAAGTGTCGGACATCTGTCCGAGCGAACTGAACCCACGCAAGACATTTGACCAAGAGTCGTTACTGGAGTTGGCACAGAACATCAAGGAGAACGGCCTTGTGCAGCCTATCACTATCCGCAAGCGCCCGAAGGACAGCGAGACCAAGTATGAGATTGTCTGCGGTGAACGTCGCTACCGTGCAGTTTGCATCAATGGTGATGCGGAAATCCAGTGCATCATCAAAGACCTTGACGACAAGCACGCTTTCGCTGCCATGATTATAGAGAACTTGCAGCGTCAAGATGTAGACCCGATAGAGGAGGCCGTAGCCATTAACAAGTTGTGGAATAATGGCAACACTATGTTGGTGGCAGAGATTGCGAAACTACTCGGCAAGTCGAATAGTTATGTGACGGGGCGCATCCAACTGAGCAACATCATCCCCGAGTTCGTTCCATTGCTGCACGACGGTAGAGTCTATGTCGTGCATCTGATAGAGATTAGCAAGTTGACGCAGGAGCAGCAGAAAGCCTTGTATGCCGAGTGTTTCTCCGAGGCTTGCATGGCTCGTTGGAAGCAGAAATACCTCACCATTGATATGCTCCGTGAGATGATAGACGAGCATGTGATGAAGTTCCTCGACACGGCCAAGTTTGACATCCGTGACGGCTCTTATAGTTGTGGCCATGACTGCGAGGGATGCCCGTTCAACACCAAGAACAAGCCGGAGTCGTTTACCGATGCCAACCGCCCACGTTGTATGAAGCCAGGATGCTTCACGCAGAAAAACATGGAGCAGATATTCCGCACGGCGAAAGAGTCAGGGTTGACACTTGTCTATCAAGGAGAGGGTAACGAGAAATGGATAGAGGCAGCGAAGACATCCGGCATTGACCTCATCAGCGCAAGCGACAGAAAGTACGTACTCCTGCCTGTTGAGCCAGATAAGGCAAAATTCGACAACGCCGAATACTACGAAAAGCGCATGACCGCCTACCGCCATGCCAAGGCCATCTTCGATAGCAATGTTGCCGACGGGCTGGTAGAACAGGTCTACGAGGTGTGCTTTGACGGCAAACTAAGCGGAGAACGCAAGTGGACTTTCTCTGCCCCAAAGGAGGATGAGACACCGCAGGAGGCGCAGACGAAAAAAGACCAAATCGTGAAACTCAAAGAGGCCATGCTGAAATGTGACGAGCAGGAGCATGACGAACTTATCGAAGAGAAGCGCAAGATGCTTGCCACCTCGCAATACTCCACGATGAACACGCCATTGAACGGCGAGGAGCAGAAAGTGTTCCATGCCCTGCTACTCAAACGCTTGTCGTATGAGTTCAAGAAATCACTCGGCATTGAGTGGGAGAACACGGAGGGTGCATACAAGAAGAACGCCAAGGTCATTGAGGAGAACCGCAATGCCATTAAACGAGAATATATCCGTGCTGCTCTGTCGGAGAAGTCGGTGTGCTATTCCCATGACCTTGCAGGATTGTTATCGGTTCTGCTCGCAGACAACTTCAATGGCGTTGAGGAGTTGGAGAGCAAGGTGTCTGCCAAGTATGACAAGAAACGCCAGGCCTACAAGGACACCATTGCCGAACTGATGGGTAAGAAGAAAGAGGAAGAGCCTCAACAGAGCGAAAACACAACAAACGAGTAAGCATATAACACAATCGGTGGATAGGGCGGTCAGTTGGCTTGTCCTCCACCTTTACAAAATCACATCTGACATATTATGAGTTACAAGAAAGCAGCAACAACGGAAGGGCATCAGAGTGCAGAGGACAAGGCTCTCAGCATCTTTGCCGACATAATGATTGAGAAAATAGAGTCCATCACCAAGGATTGGCAGAAGCCGTGGTTCACAGACGCATCGCTGACATGGCCAAAGAACTTGAACGGGCGTTGCTACAACGGCATGAACGCCTTGCTACTGATGATGTTCTGCGAGAAATACGGCTACAAGATACCAAGGTTCTGTACCTTTGACTGCGTACAACGGTTGAACGTGCCAACCAAGAAGGGAGAGCAATCCTTGCCCCGAGTGAGCATACGAAAAGGAGAGAAGAGTTTCCCGGTGATGCTGACCACATACACCTGCGTACACAAGGAGACAAAAGAACGTATCAAATATGACGATTACAAATCACTCACCGACGAAGAGCGTCAGAAATACAACGTCTATCCCAAATTGCAGGTATTCCACGTTTTCAATGTGGCGCAGACCAACATAGAGGAAGCACGACCGGAACTATACGCCAAGATGAAGGCCGAGTGCGAACCGCCACAACGTAGCAATGCCGAGGACGAGTTTACATTTGACCCCATTGACCGTATGATAAAAGACAATTTGTGGTATTGCACTATCAATCCCAGACATGGTGACGAGGCGTATTTCTCCATATCAAAGGATGAGATTGTCATACCCGAAAAGGCGCAGTTCAAAGACGGTGAGTCTTTCTACTCAAATCTGTTTCACGAGATGACCCATAGCACAGGGCATGAGAGTCGACTTGGACGTATCAAGCCATCTGCCTTTGGATCGGCAGACTATGCCCGTGAGGAGTTGGTTGCAGAACTCACCGCTGCCCTCACCGCCCAACGCTACGGCATGACCAAGCACGTCAAGGAAGATAGCGCCTGCTACCTCAAATCATGGCTCAGTAGCCTAAAAGCAGAACCGCAGTTCATCAAGAGCACCCTGCTCGATGTGAAGAAGGCCGCGTCCATGATTTCGCAGAAAATAGATGATGTAGCATTGATGAACGAGATTGATAAGGCATCCGTAAAGGCGTTTGCCGCTTGCACCTGCGGCTGATGTCTAAGCGACAAGAACACTCCCCAATGGGGAGACCCCAAGGCTCCAGTGTTTAGAGGAGTTCTTATTTGCAAATCTGTGGGAGGAAGGCTCAGCGGAGTTCTGTACCTCCCACTTTTTATTTGCAAATAGGATAAATTTTTTCTCTAACATACTTGCATATATGATAATATTTTGCTATCTTTGTAATGCAAATAAGATAAACAAGTAAATCACTTAAAAACAACGACAATGACACGCTTTGAGATTACATTCCGGACTGAGGAGACCGCTAAATTCTTCGCCTTGAATTTCAAGGGTGACGAGGACTACAAGAACACCACCTGTTTCGAGGATTTCGACAAAAATGTAGTCGTAATCGGCTTCAAAGACGAGTTTGCTGACGAAGCAGAGATGATGATTTGGGGCTACGCCAACTCTTGTGGTTTTGACTCGCAAATTGTGAGCGTAGAGGAATTCTAACCCCTTTTGTGGTCGGTAGGCATTCCGAGTATCTGCCGACCGCCTTTTAACAACCCTTTTCGACTAACGAAAAAACAAATATAAGATTATGGCAAAGACCGCTATTTACAAAGAAAGAGTACAAGCAATCCGTAAAGAGATACTTACTGACATCTGCCTTGTGATGCAGGGCACCAAGAAGCAGAGAATAAAGTTCACGGACACGCAAGCCCCACGTTTCTACTTCGACGGAGGGTGGCGAGAAATCATTGAAATCAAACAAGGGTTCTTCGGCGGCCCCGAAGCCCTCCTTTTTGGGTGGCACGATGCACGTTGTTCTGCTTCCGGCGGCGCTAACGCCTTTGTCGGCACGGCTGCAATCAGTACAGAGATTTTACTCCAATGCCACGGACTGATATACGGATGCGAATAATAAATTAACCACGATTAAAAAATACGACTATGAAAAGAACCGAATGGATTGTAGGAATGAGAAACAAACTCAGTATGATGGCCATGGAATGTGACTCGGCCGCTGCCATTGAACGGACACGGATGAGCAGAGCGGAGAGAGAAGCCCTTCAGAAGATGCTCCGAGAAGCAACCGACTGGATAGACAAGCGGATAATGGTATAGCCGAGGTCGGCACCACCTGCTAAGTGACTGAAAAGCAAGGAGAAAACAACTGCAAATGAGATAAAATTTTCTTGCTTTTCATTTGCAAATATGATAATTATTTATTATCTTTGTAATGCAAATAAGATAATTCACTTAAAACTCTAAACGTTATGCTGCAATCAGAATTTGAAGCGAGAGTAAAGATGCAGGTGTCCTGCAAGGAGTACCAGTCCATCAACGAGGTCTATAACAATTCCACCCTTGACAAGGATGCGTTTTGCAAGGAATGGGTTCGTATGAACAAAGAACGTGTCGAGAAAGCCATTGCTGAGGCCAAGGAGAAAGCGAGAGTGTCTGCCTTGAAAGACAAGGCGTGGGACGTCATTGCCTGTTTCCGTGACAACACTCAAAAATTAGGTATGCCTGCCTCCAAGTGCCTCAACAAGACACAGAGAACGTTCTGCGAGAGCCTCGGGATAAAGATAAGAGACATCGAGGGAAACCACTATATGTCTACCACGTTGAGTACGGTGGTCTATCAACTTAGACGGTTCGCCTTGGCATAAACACATCGGGTGGTGCGTCCTTTGAGACTACAATTTGATTTGACACCACCCACGCGCGAGTGAGTATAGATTTGCGGTAACATCTACCTTTGAGCCATCTCACACAAATAAAAATGACTGAAAGCGGAGTGGTTGAGACAACAACTGAAAATCCGGAGCAACACCGAAAAGCCGTTTGCCACGCATCGTAGAACGTAGGCGTTTTTGTGAACGTTAAAGACAAGGCAAGGCCACATGGAGCCTGTGGACGTAGGGAACTGAACGTACACCCAGTAATTTATTGCAAATAGATAAGCACTTATGAAGATACTAAGTAAGAAGAAACAGAACGAGGTTTGTAAACGTATCGTAGCCAACGCCATTATAGCGTTTGACCTTTTGGACGTAGACAACCTACCAGCGGATAAACTCATCCGCTACACAAAAGAAATCCTTGAGAACACGTGCGATGCCGTTGGTGACGTTGGCGGTATTGAAGCCATGCTTGCAGCAAGGGAAGCAATGGTGCGATACCATAAACCCTATTCCGAGAAAAAGAAGGAGGAACAATGAGAACACCTAAAGAACTATTCTTTGACCCCGGAGACTTTTCGAAGCCGAACACAACGGGTATAGATATGTATGAAGTTCCAATGGACGCGTACTGGGGCGTGACTGCATGGAGTGGCCCTGCCAACCCGGTTATCGAAGGTTGCCGCTATATAGACCTTTCGCAACTATGGCATGGAGGAGAAGAAGAGCCCAAACTAAATGCTCCTTGCCTTTTAAAGGTTACATTCTACTTTGAGGATAGCGAGTCTATTACGGATTTTATCACATCAGACTGGGGAGAATATGGTTGGTCGGAAGAGCATATTACGAGAAGTGCAGTTGATACCATTATCCACCAATGGGCGTATATTCACGAATTAATAGGGTAAGAGAGTATGACATACGAACAATACAAGGAGGCCGAAAGGTTGGTTAGGACTATTGAGAATGCCAAACACAAGATTGAAACGCTGCATCATTTGTCTGTCCTAAATTCTGTTACCATTGAAGGGCGAGACGAAAGAGGAATTGATGTAGTATATACAAGTGGCTGCTCTGACGATATTGCAAACATCGTGAAGATGGAAATCGCTTCATGGGAGCAATACGTTGAGAGACTTAATGCAGAATTGGAGAAGATATAAACGCAATAACATTAGAACCATGACAACAGAAACAATAACGTTTACGCCGAAAGCGGAGTTAAAGAAGGGGGTGTTCCTTCTCGGTCGGGCACTTGTCACCATATTCAAGGGGGCAGCACATCTGATAGACCAGTCGGTTCACCGATACCCTTATCCGTGGTTGTTGGCCATCCTCTTTGCAACGTGCATCACCTCGTTTGTCTGTATAGGCGATGCACGAGCAGAAAGAGATAGCCTCAACAAGCACAACTACGAACTGCAACAGAAAGTAGAGTCTTTGACTAACATTCTTGAAGCAAGAAAAGAAGCAGGGGAATAACCATACATTACAAGCCGGGGACGCTTAGAGCCTCGGCTTGTAGTTCTTCCAAGGTCTTGTTTCCTGCTACCGCATCGAATAGGCGGCGAACGCAAAGGTTCGCCATCTGCGGTGTGATTTGGATGTAATACCCAATTACTTTCTTAGACTGCGTTACGGTATCACCGATGCAGTATTCTATGATGCTATCCTTTACGAAGAGTTGGTTAGCGAGTTGGGCAAAGGTCTTGCGAGCGGAGTAGTAGATAAATTCCGTTTCTATTCCACACAACTTGGCCACCCTTGGGAGGCAGGAGTGAAGGATGCGTTGGATAGCATTGCAAGAACGTTTATGGCCGATGAAGAGTTTGCCGCCCTTCGTCAGACGGTTGAGGATTTCCCTTGCCTCGGGTTGTATGGCAAACTCTGTATAGTTAGGTACTTTCTTTCTCGTTTCTGTCTTGATGCGCATAAATCTCACATTATCCTTGCGGAAGTCCTGCGACATGATGTCTTGTAGGTTCATTCCACAGAGGTAGAACGAGAGCATGAAGATGTCACGAGCCGTTCCGATCTGTGTGCCTCGTTCATGCGAGAGGTCAATATCCCGAACCTTGCGCAATTGTTCCAAAGTAATAGCGCATTGCCGCCTTGCAGGTTGCGGAGCCTCGTAGTCGGTATAAGGACTAACATCATACTCCACGAATTTTTGCCGTATGGCGTAATTTACAATGGTGTGGATGTTCCGCATCTTTATCGAAACGGTGGTTTGTGACAAGCCACGTTTCTCTTTTAAGAACTTCTCAAAGCGGTGGAGTCCGTCAGAAGTGAGCAACTGCAAGAGAAACTCCGAACCGAAGAACATCTCAAAATATGCCAAAGCATCCCGATAGAGTTTTAGCGTCCCTTCCTTGTAAGAATTGTTCTTCATAGTGAGGAATTTCTCCCCAATCTCATGTATGCTTTTCGGCCCGGCATTTTCCTCGGCGTTCTCAATGAACTGCACAAGTTGCGAGCAGGAGTAATACTCGATGTCCTCGGCTTGGTCGCAGAGCGTGTAAATCTTGCTCATACGAATGCGGAGTTGTTGGTTGATGTAGGAAGCGCTGTTCACGCCAACCACCTGTCCATTAACAATATTATTGGGAGACGGCACGACAAAGCGCGTCACAAAGTAACGTGTCTGTCCTTTGTGGGAGATGGCGATGCGCACCTTGTGCGACCCATCGGCCAATGCTTTAGCAGGCAAAACGACAACCCGTAAATTCATATTTTATATGGCGTTTTTCCGACAACAATTCGGCTCGTATTTGGGCTTCCGACAACCGTCCGACAATAGTTTTCGGTGTACTCGTTGAAACGAGTGAGTTATGTAAGCGACTGACAATCAGTAAGTACAAGCAAAAACAACGAGTTTAGAAAACGCTCATCAATGGCTATCGTAATCTTTTTCATAATGGTTGATTTGATGGTTATGTTATCATAGCGTGTAGGCTACGTTGATCAGTAGCGAACTGCTCGACACGTGATACTTGCCGTAGGCTATGTTAAGTTTGAAACGGTTCAAGTTGAGGCCGGCGCCCAACGAAAGTCCGGCACCATGGCTGCTCTTTTTGTCCGACGATTGTATCTTCATCTCGTTGGCTCGTCTGAAGTTGTAGCCACCGCCGATCCATATCTGGTCTGAAAGCAGAAAATCAGCACCTACTGCAAGGTGATTGATGAACTTGTATTTGGGGTGGTTGAGGTCGACCATTGTGGCGTGCAGGCGCAACGGCAGCGAGGCGAACGATTTCGATACGCCGATCTGTACGTCGAGAGGCATCCGGTCGTACTCCTCATTGTAAGCCTTGAGCTGTCCGCCGAGGTTCTTGGCGACCATGGAGACCGACCAGTTGTGTTTGTCGTCAAAATAGTTGAGACCCAAATCAACGCCGAACCCCACAGACGTGTAGTCGCCGATAAACGAGGATATCAGTTTCGCAGTGATGCCGCCGGCAAGATGGTCGGTAAGCATGTAGGCAAAATATCCGGCCAGCGATATGTCGCGCGCTGCGAATTCGCCCGTCTGGACGTTGTTCTCGTCCACCTCTTTCATCTTGCCGTAGTCCATATACTGACCGCTAACGGCCCATGAAGCCCGTTCCTTAACTACGCGGTTGAATGCGGCACTGGCCGTGTTGACTCCCGACATGTAGTTCATGTAGTTGAGGTTGATGGTCTTGTCGGTAACAGATGAGAGCAAGGCGGGGTTGTGGAAAATCAAGGTCGCGTCGTCCTCGATGAGCGATATGTTGTCGCCTCCCAATGCAGCGGCGTGGGCACTGACGGGCAGCCGGAGGAAATTGTATCCTGTTTGACTTTCGTCTTGAGCCATACCAGACAAAGGCAACAATGCCAGCAGAAGGGCAAAAGCGGCTTTTTTCATTTATTTTTCTCTAATTATTCCGCAAAGATACGGCTTTTTTCAAGATTTGCCGTAAATTTGCATTATTGTTATCGTTAAAATAACGCCCGTCGCGAAAGAATATTGTTTGGTTATGGAAATCAAAAAAAACGCCCGTGTAGACTTGGAACGGAGGCGGGTAGGCTTTTTCCTGCTTGGCCTCGTCGTGTCGCTATCGGTGTTTTTTGTTGCTATGGAGTATTCGGTTCGCACCGATGTGACTGGTAGCGACGACAGTATGCTCGACGATATGGCCGAAGATGTGGAGCTGATGCCGGCCATGGATACGCACGACATGATATCGGCTGTGGCTGCTCCCGCATCGAAAGCCGTTACCGCCAAGGTGACCGAGAGCGCAGAGGCCACCGACAACAGCGAGCGGCTGGCTCCCGTCACAAGCCCCCTTGTGATAGGCAATGGTGAGGGTGTGCAGAAAGATGCCACGGTGACCGAAGCCTTGCCGCAGACTCCGGTCGACGACCGAAGCGATGTGCTCCGCACCGTAGAACAGTTGCCCGAATTTCCGGGAGGCATGGTGGAATTCATGAAATGGTTGACTCGCAACTTGAAATATCCGCCTTATGCCTATGCCCAAAAGATACAAGGCAAGGTCGTGGTGTCGTTCATCGTCAACAAGGATGGCAGCATTGCCAGCCCCAAAATAGAAAAATCGTGCGACCCCAATCTCGATCGTGAGGCGTTGCGTGTCATCCGCATGATGCCCAAGTGGACTCCGGGCATCATGGATGAGAAGCCCTGCCGCACGATGATTGCCGTGCCTGTCAATTTCCAATTGTAAAAATACAACAAGCAAAAAATAAAACATAATGTTTACTGCCGATGAAATTTTGAGCAAGGTCAATGCCTTTCTCGATAGTCTGCCTTACGACCGCAAACCGCAAAGGCTTTACGAGCCAGTGAAATACGCACTCTCCATGGGTGGCAAACGCATCAGACCCACTCTCATGCTCATGGCTTACAACCTGTTCAAGGCCGACCCCGAGCGCATACTGATGCAGGCCATCGGACTCGAAACCTACCATAACTACACGCTGCTTCATGATGACCTCATGGACAACGCCGACCTGCGACGCGGCCATAAGACCGTACACAAACAGTGGGATGCCAACACTGCCATACTCTCGGGCGACTCCATGCTGGTATTGTCGTACCAGCGCATGGCCAGCGGATTGACCGACAAGCTTAAGCCCGTGCTCGACATCTTCACCGTGACGGCTTTGGAAATAGGCGAGGGACAACAGTACGATATGGATTTTGAAACGCGCGACGATGTGCAGGAACATGAATATATCGAAATGATACGCCTTAAGACCAGTGTGCTCTTGGCTTGCGCCTTAAAAATAGGAGCCATTCTGGCCGATGCTTCCGAGCAGGATGCCGAAAATCTCTACAAGTTCGGCGAACAAATAGGACTGGCTTTTCAGCTTCAGGACGACTATCTGGATGTCTATGGCGACAGCAAGGTGTTTGGAAAAGAAATAGGTGGCGACATTACGTCAAACAAAAAGACGTTCATGCTCATCAATGCCTTTAATCACGCCAATGGTCAGCAACGCAACGAATTGAAACATTGGATAGAAGCTACTGCCTTCGACCGAAAGGAAAAAGTGGCGGCAGTGACACGACTCTACAACGAGATCGGCGTAGACAAGATGGCGCAGAAACGCATATCCCACTATTTCGAACAGAGCAAAAAGTATCTCGACGCAGTAGGAGTGGCACCCGAGCGCAAGGAAGAATTGTGGCAATATGCCCTGCGGATGATGAAACGGAAATATTGACTGTAGGGACAACCGAACTTTGCAAAAATATTTTGCATCACAGCATGACAATAAATATAATAGATACTCACACTCACCTCGACGCCGAAGAGTTTGATGAAGACCGGGCGCAGGTGTTCGACCGCGCTAAGGCTGCAGGAGTCTGCAAGGTTTTTCTGCCTGCCATCAACGTGAATACCGCTCGTGCCGTAGCTGCACTCAGCATGGATTATCCTGACTATGCCTATCCGATGATAGGGCTGCATCCCGAAGAGGTGAAAGCCGACTGGAAGGAACAACTGGCCGAATTGCACACGATGCTTTCTGCGGATAGGTATGCCGCATCCGACGGGACTGCTCCCCGACGGCAGTTTATCGCCATAGGCGAGGTCGGTCTTGACTATTATTGGAGTAGGGAGTTTGAGAAAGAACAGCTGGCTGCTTTCGAGGAACAAGTCAAGTGGTCGGTAGAGACTCAGCTGCCATTGATGATTCATTGCCGCAAAGCACAGAACGAAATGGTTCATCTGCTGCGCAAGTATGAGGCAAAGCTGCCAGGTGGAGTGTTCCACTGCTTTACGGGCAACCGTCGGGAGGCTGAAGAACTGCTGTCGTTCGAAAAGTTTGTTTTGGGCGTGGGGGGTGTGTCTACCTTCAAAAGTAGCCATCTGCGTGAGGATTTGCCAGCTGTGGTACCCTTGAGCCGCATCGTACTCGAGACCGATAGCCCTTATATGGCTCCTGTACCCCATCGCGGACAACGCAACGAAAGTGCATTCGTAAAAGACGTAATGCTGACGCTGGCTCAGAGCTACGGGGTGACGGCCGACGAATTTGCTTGTTCCACAAACCACAATGTGAGCCGTATCTTCGGGAGCGCCGTGGTCGGCAACGCGGAAAAATAATCATTAAAGAAACTTAAAAATCATATTATTCTTCTCTCTTTCAGTCGTAAAGGGTTACCTTTGCATTGCAAATGAGATTTGCAAGTTCAAACACAAGAGGAAAGATGCTCGAGTGGCTGAAGAGGCACGCCTGGAAAGCGTGTAACCGCCTAAAGCGGTTCCGGGGTTCGAATCCCCGTCTTTCCGCTTAGATTGTTTGAAGATTGTTGCTTTAATCTATATAAAGATGAAAAAGAAAATTGCATATCTCTCCATTTCATTAGTTTTTGTTTTTGTAGCTTTGACCATCATGTCCTTGCCGGCAAAGGCACAGTCAGTGTCTGCTCAGCAAGAGAAAGCAGATAGTGGCATGGTCGATGAGAATCTGCAAGATAGTATCGACCATGCAATTTTAACCGAAGATGCCATGAGCTCTGACACCGCTTCGCTCGTCCCTGTCGAAGAAGTGGGCTTTCACCAAGCATTGAAAACAAAGTTCATAGAGGGCAATGCTGGCTTTATGTCGCT
Source organism: Lachnospiraceae bacterium (assembly GCA_963659505.1). Taxonomy (GTDB): domain Bacteria; phylum Bacteroidota; class Bacteroidia; order Bacteroidales; family Bacteroidaceae; genus Prevotella. Next base: position 24,193 of record CAVKUV010000018.1, on the reverse strand, counting down.
TGTGGCATTGGCTCTTGTACTGGGATTGGCGTTCTGCATAGAGCGCATTGTATATCTGAGTCTTTCGGAAATCAATGCAAAGAAATTCATGAAGGATCTCGATGCGAAGATTATGGCGGACGATGTGGAAGGCGCAAAGGCATTGTGTCGTGACACGCGTGGCCCCGTGGCAAGTATCTGCTATCAGGGATTAGAGCGAATGGGCGAGTCAATGGACAATGTGGAAAGGAGCATCGTCAGCTACGGAACAGTTCAAAGCGCCAATCTGGAGAAAGGATGTTCGTGGATAACTCTGTTTATAGCCATGGCTCCATCGCTCGGTTTCCTGGGCACCGTTATAGGTATGGTCATGGCATTCGATCAAATACAGACTGCTGGCGATATCAGTCCTACCATCGTGGCCGCAGGTATGAAAGTGGCACTTATCACGACAATCTTTGGCATTATAGTGGCATTGATATTGCAGGTGTTCTACAACTATATCCTATCGAAGATAGACCATCTTACTGCGCAAATGGAAGAGTCGGCTATTACTTTGCTCGACACGATGATGAAATATAAGCTGACACGACAATGAACTGGTGTTTTTCTCGTTGGCGGCAGTTGTCTGCGGAGAAGTTGTCGTCGAAAGTGCTTTACTTGCTGATAGGGCTGGTCACACTGTTCTTCGCCCTGTTTTGGTTCGTAGGTTTCGGTCGACCTTATGAGGAGGATCCCAATTTCACGGCTCCTCTATTCACGGATGCAGTCATTGTTTTCATGGAGCTGTTAGTTCTTGCAACCATTTGTTGCACAGTATGCTCAGTTGTCAGAGCTTTGAAAATAAGGGGCAAAAGCGAAGCACGTGAGAATAATGTGCCAGTAAAGAAATTAGGATATGTCGTTACATGGGGAACAGTATTGTTGCTCGTCCTGACATTTGCTTTGGGATCTTCGACCCCTATGCTTATCAATGGCGTGGAATATTCAGACGTTTTGTGGCTCAAGATGGCTGATATGCTCATCGGAACGTCATTGACGTTAATAGCAGTAGCCATCGGTGCTATGATTTATGGTGCCACCAAATATAATAGGAAGAAACATGTTCGCCAAACGTAGACATCAGGTGCCTGGCCTGAACACCACTTCCACGGCTGACATATCATTCATGTTGCTCATCTTTTTCCTTGTGACAACCAATATGGATGTGGACAAGGGATTGACCAGACAATTGCCACCTCCTTCCAAACAAGAGCAACAGTATACGCAGGTCGTGCCAGGTTCGGTAATGAACGTGGTTATTAACAAGGATAACTCGTTGCTTGTGGATGGCAAGCCTACGCCGATAGAAAAGGTGTGTGGGCTTACCATGGCTTTCGTGCGAAGGGTAGGCAAAAAGCACCTCATAAGAATTGAAGCAGATCCAGAGGCCAGTTATGACAGCTATTTTCAGTTGCAGAACCAGCTAGTAAACGCTTATCGGCAGCTGCGCAATGAGCTGTCAGTCAGAACTTATGGACTCAACTACGCACAGTTGTCTGCCGACCAACGCGACTATGTGAAGGCATTGTGCCCTCAGCGCATTACAGAGGATTATGGCAACGTGCCTAATGCGCCTGAAAGCGTAACTACTTCCAACTCCGGTAATCATCAAAGCAATGCAAAAGGAGGTAGCAATGAGCATCATTAGACAACATAAATTTGAAGTGCCGGGGTTGAACACGGCATCGCTTCCCGACTTGATTTTCTCTGTTTTGTTCTTTTTTATGATTGTCACACATATGCAGAAAGTGGCCATTAAGGTGCAGTTTCAAGTGCCGCAGGGTACCGAACTCACGCGGTTGACCAAAAAGTCGGCCGTGACTTATATCTATATCGGGCATCCAGCTGCCAGCATTTCGAAAGCGATAGGGCAGGAAATGCGTATTCAACTGAATGATAAATTTGCTTCTGCCAGTGAGGTGGCCGACTATGTAAGTGCCGAGAAAGCCCACATGTCGCCCACCGACCAACAACAGATGACGGTTTCTATTAAGGCGGATAAGCATACTCCTATAGGACTTGTCAATGATGTCAAGCAGGCGCTCAGGCAGGCAAAAGCGTTCCGTATCAGTTATTCGGCTGTTGAAGCCAAGAGTAATTGAAAAGACTTAAGGTGGATTCTATAAATTACCACCATAACAAACAACAAAACAATATGGGTTACGTTTTGCCGTCTTTTGGACTCTTTTCGGTCCATATCGCCTCCTCGTTCGGTCGTAATGCCCGCATTACTCCCTTACTCGCTGACGATATGCACTCGAAAATAGTCTCAAAATCCAGCAAAGCTAATTTATAGAACCCACCTTTATGAATAACAATATGACAGGAAAACAGAAGATAACGATATCGGAGAATTTGCGCGAGGCGTTGGCCCAGGCCATCGCCGACTGTCCCCACGACAAGCTCTTCACGCTTGCCGACGAGACCACCGACCGCCTGTGCCGCCCACTGGCCGACGGAACCGTGGGCATGGACGGGGCGCAAGGCATAGTGATAGGGGCGGGCGACACCTGCAAGACGCTTGAGTCGCTGGCCCACGTGTGGACGGAGCTGGGGCGCATGGGTGCCACGCGCCATTCGCTCATTATTAATATAGGTGGTGGAATGGTGACCGACCTTGGCGGTTTCGCCGCATCGACATTCAAGCGCGGCATACGCTTCATCAACATACCGACATCGCTGCTGGCCATGGTTGACGCCTCGGTGGGCGGAAAGACGGGCATAAACCTGAACGGACTGAAAAACGAGGTGGGCGTGTTCTCCAACGCCGACTGCGTGATTATCGATACCGAGTTTCTGCGCACGATGGACACGGAGAACCTGCTGTCGGGCTACGCCGAGATGCTGAAGCACGGACTGCTCAACACAAAAGAAATGTGGGCGGAGCTGCTGGCGTTTGACATCGCCAACCCCGACCTCGCACAGCTGCGCCGCATGGTGGCCGAGTCGGTGGCGGTGAAGGAGCGCGTGGTGGAGAGCGACCCCACGGAGCAGGGATTGCGCAAGGCCCTCAACCTGGGCCACACCGTGGGCCACGCCTTCGAGTCGCTGGCACTGAAGCGCAAGCCCGTGCTGCATGGCTATGCCGTGGCCTACGGACTGGTGTGCGAGCTTTACCTGAGCGCGGCCAAGGAGGGCTTCCCGGCCGACGTGCTGCGCCAGACGGTGGCGTTCATCAACGACAACTATGGCAAGATGGACATATCGTGCGACGACTATCCGCAGCTGATAGAGCTGATGACGCACGACAAGAAGAACACCTCGGGCAATATAAACTTCACGCTGCTGGGCGGCATAGGCGACATACGCATAAACCGCACGGCCACGCGCGACGAGATTTGCGAGGCTCTCGACTTCTACCGCGAGGGACTCTGACACCGCAGGCCCGACTGTTGGCAAAGCTTAGGCCACGCCACGCCTTGCCAACCGACGATGGTTGCAGTGGACAAAGCTTAGGCCACGGCCTTGCCTATCCAGTGGCCGGCGGCCACGGCGGCCATGCCCAGCGCAAGGCTCCCCATGATGTAGAGACTGAGCACGAGTCCGTCGCCATCCTTGGCGAGGCCGTAGCTCTCGTTGATGAAGGTGGAGAATGTGGTGAAGCCGCCGCATAGACCTGTGGTGAGAAACAGTTTGGCCTGTGACGTCAGTCCGCCTCCCAAAGGCAAGGCCGACACGAAGCCTATTATGAGGCAACCAACGACGTTGACCAGGAATGTGCCTAAGGGAAATGGGGTGGGGGCTATGGCCATGGCCAGCTTGGCCACGGCGTAGCGCAAGCCTCCGCCGACGAAGCTGCCAAGACCTACAATGAATAACTCTTTCATGGTGATTGGTGTCTTTTTTTACCGCAACTAAATGGTTTTGCTTGATATAGTGACACACGAATGCCCACCGCCAAGGCGGTGGGCATTCGTGTGTTTAGGGGTTTAGCCCCAAGCTTATTTCTTGTCGTAGGCGTGCTGTGGGTAGTCGATGGTGTAGTGCAGGCCGCGGCACTCCTTGCGCTCGATGGCCCAGCGCGTTATGAGGTAGCCCACGTTTATCATGTTTCGCAGCTCGCAGATGTCGCGGCTCGCCTTCACGCGCTTAAACAGGTTTTCGGTCTCCTCATACAGCATGTCGAGCCGGTCCCACGCGCGCTTGAGCCGCAGGTCGCTGCGCACGATGCCCACGTAGTTGCTCATTATCTCGCCAACCTCCTTCACGCTCTGCGTTATTAGCACCTTCTCCTCGTTGGTCATGGTGCCTTCGTCGTTCCATTCGGGCACCTGCTCGTTGAAGTCGTACTCGTCGATGTGGGCGAGCGAGTGCTTGGCTGCCGCGTCGGCATACACGATGGCCTCGATGAGCGAGTTGCTGGCCAAGCGGTTGCCGCCATGCAGACCGGTACACGAGCACTCGCCGAGGGCGTAGAGCCGCTCAATGCTCGACTGTCCGTTGAGGTCAACCTTTATGCCGCCGCACATGTAGTGGGCCGCCGGGCGCACTGGTATGTAGTCGGTGGTGATGTCGATGCCTATGCTCTTGCACTTGGCGTAGATGTTGGGGAAGTGGTGCTTGGTCTCCTCGGCGTTCTTGTGGGTCACGTCGAGGCACACGTGGTCGAGTCCGTGTATCTTCATCTCCTTGTCGATGGCGCGCGCCACAATGTCGCGCGGCGCGAGCGACAGCCGCGGGTCATACTTCTCCATGAACGTCTGGCCGTTGGGCAGCTTCAGTATGGCGCCGTAGCCGCGCATGGCCTCGGTGATGAGGAATGCCGGGTGGGTCTCGCCGGGGTGGTAGAGCGCCGTGGGGTGAAACTGCACAAACTCCATGTCGGCCACCGTGCCCTTTGCGCGGTAGACCATGGCCTCGCCGTCGCCCGTGGCTATCACGGGGTTGGTGGTTGTCTGGTATACCGCTCCGCATCCGCCGGTACACATCACTGTAACCTTGCTCAAGTAGGTGTCAACCTTCTGCGTGTCGGGGTTGAGCACGTATGCGCCGTAGCAGTATATATAAGGTGTGCGGCGGGTGACGCGCGCGCCAAGGTGGTGCTGCGTTATTATCTCCACGGCGAAGTGGTTCTCCTTCACCTCGATGTCGGGGTTGTTGCGCACGGCCTCCATCAGTCCGCGCTGTATCTCGGCTCCGGTGTCGTCGGCGTGGTGCAGTATGCGGAACTCCGAGTGGCCGCCCTCGCGGTGCAGGTCGAAGTCGCCGTTGGTCTTGCGGTCGAAGTTTACGCCCCAGCCAACCATCTCCTTTATCTGCTCAGGCGCGTTGCGCACCACCTGCTCCACGGCGCGGCGGTCGCTTATGTAGTCGCCGGCTATCATAGTGTCCTCTATGTGCTTCTCGAAGTTGTCAATCGCCAGGTTGGTCACCGACGCCACGCCGCCCTGGGCAAACGAGGTGTTGGCCTCGTCGAGCGAAGTCTTGCAGATGAGGCACACCTTTCCCTTGTGCGCCCTCGCTATTTTCAGCGCGTAGCTCATGCCAGCCACGCCGGAACCTATTATAAGAAAGTCGTATTTGAATACCATAACTGTGTTTTTGGGTTGTGCAAAAGTAGCTATTTTAATCCGTAAGGTGCAATTTCGTAATGTTATATTTTTGTCCTTATACCGTTTTTCCGTAATTTTGCCGCCAAAACTGTGGCGTCGCCGTGTCTTGCCGGCGCACCATCCTTATAGATTATGAGACAATTCTTGCTTTTGCTTCTGTCTGCCGTCGCCGCGCCCTCGATTGCGTTGGCGCAGACCGACGACTTGTTTGACGACGAAGCCACCTCGCTGGCCGACACCGTGGCCACCGACACTGTGGCCGACGACTCCGCACTGCCATGGCCGGGCAATGTGAGCACCGCACTGGGCCACCTGCTCGACAGTCAGATGTTTGCCACCTCGCAGGTGGGGCTTATGGTGTACGACCTCACAGCCGACAGCACCATCTTCGCGCGCAACGAGCGTCAGCTTATGCGCCCGGCTTCCACGATGAAGCTGCTCACCGCCATTGCGGCCATCGACCGCCTTGGCGGCTCCTACCAGCTGCGCACCTCGCTCAGCTACACGGGCAAGATTGAGAACCGCACGCTCACGGGCGACGTGTATTGCGTGGGCGGCTTCGACCCACGGTTCAACGCCGACGACATGAGTGCCTTCGTCGAGAGCCTGCGCAGCATGGGCGTAGACACCATCAGGGGGCGCATCGTGGCCGACAAGTCGATGAAGGAGCCTGAGCAGTTTGGCGAGGGGTGGTGCTGGGACGACGACAACCCCGTGCTGTCGCCGCTGCTCGTGTCGCGCAAGGACAGGTTTGTCGAGCGTTTTGTTGACGAGCTGCGCGAGTCGGGCGTGGTGGTCGAGGCCAGCAACACCGAGGGCGAGGCTCCGCAAGACGCCTATGCCGTGTGTACGCGCTCTCACACCATCGACCAGATACTGATGCGCATGATGAAGGAGAGCGACAACCTGTATGCCGAGGCTCTGTTCTATCAGGTGGCCGCAGCCGCCGGCGACCGTCCGGCAAAGGCGTCGCACGCGCGCTCCATCATAAAGAAGCTGCTGGGCAAGGCCGGACTCGACCCCTCGATGTGTAAGATTGCCGACGGCAGCGGACTCTCATTATATAATTATGTGTCGGCCGAGCTGGAGACGAAGCTGCTGCGCTACGCCTACCGCAACTCCAACATATACCTGCACCTGTATCCGTCGCTGCCCATAGCCGGCGAAGACGGCACACTGCGCAAGCGCATGAGAGACAGCCACGCCGGGGGCAACGTGAGGGCGAAGACAGGCACGCTCACCGGGGTGTATTCGCTTGCCGGCTACTGCACGGCGGCCAATGGCCACGCACTGTGTTTCGCGGTGCTCAACCAGGGCGTGATGCACGGCTCCAACGCACGCTCGTTTCAGGACAAGGTGTGCTCGGTGTTGTGCCGTCCGTAGGGGCTTTGGCGGCTTCTTTCCAGTGAGTTGGCGGCTTTTTCTCAATGTCTTGGCGGTTCCTTTCCAATGTCTTGGCAGCGGCGCAAGCTATGGCCAAAGCCATGGTTTAGCCCCTTTCGCTTGCTTTTATGCCCTTTTTGCACTACCTTTGCAGTTGCGTAAGGCGGATTGTAGGCCACGGAAAATGTGGCGGCCACCTTGGCGTAAACGACAAAACAAAGAGACTATACTTCAATATAAATGGACAGCAACACAGGCAATGCCAATGCGCAGCGACTAACAATAAGGGTGGGCGACAACTCGCTCTCGTTTGCCACCATACGCATGGCCGAGGCCGAGGCGACGGTGGTGTTCGAGCCTTACACGGTGCGCAGCGGAGTGTCGCTCGCGGCCAATCTGCGCGAGGCTTTCAAGCAGGCCGGGCTTCTGGCCGCGCAATACCGCAAGACGCTTGTGCTTGCCGACGCGCCCACGCTGATGGTGCCTATTGAATTCTACAGAGAGGACTGTTTGCAGGAAATGTACTACCACGCCTTTCCCAACCGCAAGGGCATGGTGGTGATGGGCGACGCTCTGCCCGACCTCAACGCCGTGGCGGTGTTCGGGGTGAACAAGGACTTGAAGCTCGTGCTCGACGACCACTTCGCCGACGTGGGCTTTGGGGCGGCCATGGGTTCCGTGTGGCGATATCTGTACCGCCGCAGTTTCACGGGGGGCAGGGGCAAACTCTATGGCTATTTCCACGACCGCAAGCTGGAGCTGTTCCGCTTTGGCAAAAACAGATTTAAGTTTTGCAACACGTTCAACGTTGACAACGGCCACGATGCAGCCTACTTCATGCTGTGCGTGTGGAAGCAGCTTGGCATGGACAATGAGTCGGACGAGCTGTATGTCGTGGGCGACTTGCCCGAACGCGAGTGGCTGCTCGGCGAGATGAAGAGCTACTTGCGCAGGGTGTATGTGGTGAACCCTGCTGGCGACTTCAACCGCGCGGCGGTGACGCAGATAAAGGGCATGCCATACGACTTGATGACATACTATATAAAAGGAAGGTGAGGCGATGCGCATAATAACAGGACAATACAAGGGAAGGCGGTTTGACATACCGCGGACATTCAAGGCGAGACCAACTACCGACTTCGCCAAGGAGAACATATTCAACGTGCTCGGTTCGTACATCGACTTTGAGGGGACTACGGCGCTCGACTTGTTTTCAGGCACTGGCAGCATATCGTATGAGCTGTTGTCGCGTGGCTGCGCCCGTGTGGTCAGTGTGGAGCAGGACAGGGACCACCACGCCTTCATCGTGCAGTGTCTGAAGAAGCTCGGCGACAACCGTTGCGTGCCGCTGCGCACCGACGCGCTGCGCTTTGTCAAGGCGTGCAAGGAGCGCTACGACTTCATCTTCGCCGATCCGCCATACGCGTTGCCCGAACTGCCGCGCATACCGGAGCTGATCATAGAGAAAGGCTTGGTGAAAGAGGGTGGGGTGCTGGTGTTTGAGCATGGCCACAAAAACGACTTCAGCTCTCTGCCAAACTTCGCCGAGCACCGCGAGTATGGCAGTGTCAACTTCTCGGTGTTCAAGTTTTAGCGGCGGTTTCCGTCGTGTTTGGAATTAGGCTGTCCAATTTGATGTACCTGTTGTGGTGGGTGTGCAAGTAGTGGGCGACGTGTCTCACGTCGCAACAGTTACCGCCTACGGTTGTGTGGTGGGACACCGCACCCACTACAGTGGGAATGGCAAATTGGACAGCTTAGTTTTGAAGTGGTCTAAACCTTTCTGATAGGGCACAAATCGTGCCTTCATAAAGGTTTAGGCCATTTGCCGTTCTAAAGGCGGTAATTTATAGAACTGCCATAAGTAATGTTTTCTTGTCGCTTGGCGACTGCGCTTGTCGGATTGTTCAGAACAAAGGCGACAGCATGCGCGCCACGCTCTCGCACAGTCGCGCCATGAAGCGCGGCTTCATCCGCTCGTGTACGTCGGCCAATGGCACGGCCTGTGTCTGGTCGTGCAGGAATATGTCCTTGAAGCGCAGTGCCGTGCCTTCGTCATATATGAAGGTGTTGCCCTCAAAGTTGTTCTCGAAGCTGCGGAAGTCGAAGTTGGCCGAACCGCACGATGCCAGCGAGTCGTCGCAGATGAGCAGTTTGCTGTGGAGAAAGCCGCCACGGTATAGGTAAACGTCAATGCCTGCCTCGACCATCTCGCGCAGATACGACCGTCCGCCCCATTCGGCAATGCGCGCGTCGGTCTGCCACGGCACTATTACGCGTATGTCGATGCCGCCGAGTGCGGCTGTCTTCAGGGCGAAAAGCACTGGTTCGTTGGGCAGGAAATAGGGCGACTCGATGTATATGTAGCGGCGCGCGGAGAGTATCAGCCTCACGTAGCCCTGCATAATCTCGGGGTTGGCGGTTATCGGACTGCTCGTCACGGTTTGCGTTATGCAGTCGTTGGGCGTGTCGATGAGTGGCTGCGGATAGTATTTGCGGTCGGAAATCAGTGTGCGGTCAACGAAGTACCAGTCTATCAGGAACGCCCTTTGCAGTCCGTAGACACCGCCTCCGGTGAGCTTTATGGCCGTGTCGCGCCATGGCTGTCCGTCCTTGCCCTTCACGTAGCGTTGGGCTATGTTCATGCCTCCCACAAACCCCACCTGTCCGTCGATGACGACAATCTTGCGATGGTTGCGGTAGTTGACCTTGCTTGTGAACGAGGGGAAGCGCACCGGCAGGAACGGGCACACCTCGATGCCCTCTTCGCGCATCCGCTCGAAGAACTTGTGGCTCACGTTCCAGCACCCCACGTCGTCGTATATCACGCGCACCTCCACACCGCAGCGCGCCCTGCTTATCAGTGCGTCGGATATGAGCGCGCCAAGCGCGTCGTCCTCAAATATGTAGAAGTCGAGGTGGATGTGGCTTTTGGCCTTGCCGATGGCCGCGAGCAGGGCGGTGAAGAAGCCGTAGCCGTCGGTGTAGATGTCGATGGCGTTGTCCTTGAAGGGCATGGCGAAGTTTTGGTTGATGAAGAGGTCAACCACCTGCTTGTGTTTCTCGCTCACTTTCAGGTCGTGTTGCTCCACAAACTCGAGCATCGACCGCTTGGACAGTTGGTTGAGGCTGCGCATGCTCACCATGCGCTCGCGCCGGGTGTTGATGCCGAAGAACAGGTAGAGCACCATTCCGGCCACGGGAACGAAGTATATGACGAGCGCCCAGGCCATGGTCTTGGCTGGCTGGCGGTTGTCCATCAGCACGTGGACTATCGTGAGCACCACGACAATCTCGTAGATTATGGCCAATGTGATGTACAACTCGTGCATTTGCGCTTGTGGTATGAGTGTTGGATTGTCGCGCCAGTGGCGTGGTCAGACTATGATGTCGCTGCCTATTTGGCGCGCGAGGATGTCGCGCAGTTGCTGCGTCTCCTTGTAGTCTTGCATCAGGCTCCTTATGGTTTCCATGTCGTTGCCTGCCTGCTTCAGCTGCGCTTGTATGTCTTTCAGCCTTTGCTTCACGATGTCCATGCGGAAGTCGAGCACAAGGTGCATGGCCTGTTGGCGCAGCGTCTCAGGCTTTGTCTGCGGTTCAAGGCTGCGGCTGAGCTGGTAGTGGTTGATGGCGAGCTGGCTTGCGAGGTTGCTTATCTCGATGTCGGGATGGCTCATGAAGTAGCTTTCGGCCTTGAAGCCCTCGTCGGCGCAGTGCTCAACCGCCTCGGCGAGCACGCGGTTGTACAGTTCGCTCGCGAAGCGCAGTCCGTCTTGCGACAGGTCGTAGTCGATGTATTGTGCCAAGGTGAGGTCGATGGTGTGTCCGTCCTCGGTCTCCAGTCCTGTGAATATCACCTCCTCGCCGTGGCGTATCACAAGCTGCGTTATCATTCGCTCCACGTCGCTGGTGCGCTCGGCCACGGTGTGCAGCCCTATCAGGGGCATCGCCGGCTGCTGTTGCATGGGCGGTTCGCCGTCGCGCTCCAGTCGCCGTTGCTCCCTTTCGGCCTCCTTGGCCTGCTCCTCCTTGTCGCCTCTGATGAAGCGGTTGGTGGTGTTGACGAGCGTCTGCTCGTTCATCTGCAGCCTTTCGGCACATTCTCTGAGGTATGTGTCGCGCGTTATCTGGTTGGGGATTACCGACACGCTCTTCACGATGCTGCTTATCGCCTCCGACCGTTTTATTGGGTCGGTTACGCCGCGCAGCATCTGGTCGGTCTTGAAGCGTATGAAGTCGGTTTGGTGGTCGGCAATGTATTGGCGGAAGCTCTCTGCGTTGTGCTTCTTCGAGAAGCTGTCGGGGTCGTCGCCGTCGGGCAGTACAAGCACCTTGATGTTCATTCCCTCGGCCAGGAGCATGTCGGTGCCGCGCATGGCAGCGTGTATTCCAGCCTCGTCGCCGTCGTAGAGCAGCACGATGTTCGACGTGAAGCGGTGCAGAATGTGTATTTGGTGTACGCTCAATGCCGTGCCTGAGTTGGCCACGACATTCTCTATGCCACACTGGTGCATGGCGATGACGTCAGTGTAGCCCTCCACCATGAACACACTGTCTTCCTTCACGATGGCGCGCTTGGCCTGGTAGAGTCCGTAAAGCTCGTGGTCTTTGTGGTAGATGTCTGACTCGGGCGAGTTCACATACTTCTGTTGCACGCCCTTGGTGCGCGAGTCGAGCAGTCGTCCGCCAAAGGCGTTCACCTTTCCGCTGATGCTTAGCCAAGGGAATATCACCCTTCCGGCATAGCGGTCAACGAGTTCGCCGTTGTCCTTCTTGTAGCAGAGACCGGTCTTGATGAGGTATTCCTCCTTGTAGCCCTTGCTTATGGCGGTGGAAGACAGTGCGCTTCGGTTGGGCAGGGCATAGCCAAGCTGGAACTTGTTTATAATGTCGTCGCGGAAGCCACGGCTGCGCAGATACTGCATGCCTATGGCCTGGCCGTCGGCGTTGTTGCGGAGCGTGTCGCGGAAGTAGTCCTTCGCCCACTCGTTGACGATGAACATGCTCTCCCTCTCGCTGGCCTCCCGCTTCTCCTCGTCGGAAAGCTCGCGCTCCTTGATCTCTATGTTATACTTCTTGGCGAGCCACCTTAGAGCCTCGGGATAGGTCATCTGCTCGTGCTCCATGATGAACTTCACCGAGTTGCCGCCCTTTCCGCAGGCGAAGCAGTGGCATATGCCCTTGGCCGGCGACACGATGAACGACGGAGTCTTGTCGTCGTGGAAAGGGCAAAGTCCCTTGTAGTTCACCCCCGCCTTGCGGAGATGAACGAAGTCGGAGACTACATCGACTATGTTGGCCGCGTCCATTATGCGGTCGACGGTGGCTCTGTCAATCATGCCTTTTGGGGTGGTTCTATAAATTAAGGTGTGAGAAAAACAAGTTGCCCAAGTTTGCGGCATACGACACGTTGGGCGTGTCTATGAAGTTGTCCAAACTTCTATGCCACAAACTTGCGCAAGCTATCTGTTGCCAGGGCGTTGCCTGGCGCTGTCTCTACTTCAGGTATTTGGCCAACGGACTCTTTATCTTCTTCAATCCCTTGGCGAAGCTCTTGGCGTTGTTGCGCGCTCCGAGCAGCGATGTGTGCGTGTGGTCGCGGTTGTAGTAGGCCATGGCCTTTTCCTTGCTGCCGCACTTCTTGTCGAGGAAGTCGGCGGTTATGTTGTGCATGTCCACGAGTTCGGTGCCTGTGGCCTCGGCCACTTCGCGATACCACTTGCCGTAGGTGTCGTTGCGCCGCTCAATCTTGCCGTCTTTCCACTCGTTGCGTGGCGTGAGCGACACGAGTATTGGCGTGGCTCCCTTTTCCTTGACGTCCTGGATGAACTTCTTGAGGTACCAGCCGAACGTGTAGACCAGTTCGTAGCGGCCCGACGACTTCATCTTGTAGACGTGGGTAGAGTCGGACGTGCCGGGTATGGTGCCGCGCATCTTGTTGTCGTCGATGGGGCCGATGTCGTTGTGGCCAAATTGTATGAGCACGAAGTCGCCCGGCTGGAGTGAGTTGTACACCTGGTCCCAGCGGCCTTCGTTGAGGTAGGTGCGGGTTGACCGTCCGGCCTTGGCGCAGTTTACGCACGTGATCTTCTTCTCGTTGAACACCGTGTAGGCTTGCGAACCCCAGCCCCACATGCCGTTCTCGTCCTTGTCCTCGTTCTTTACTGTGGAGTCGCCGGTGATGAACACCACGGGCTTGCCCTTTTCGCGGTTGACGCTCACTGTGGGCAGGGTCATGTCCTTCATCATGGCCTGCAGCGGAGCGAGCTTCGGGTCGGTGTTTGCGGCCAGTCCCTCGGCGGCCGAGCGTGCGTTAAGTTCGGCTCCGAACTTGCTCGTGTGAATGTGGTCCTTATAGAAGTGGTAGCTTTCCTTCCACTTTCCGAACATGTCGAGCTTGCTTCCCGAAATCTCGTTGAGGTCGATGTATGGCACGCCCGTCTCCTTGCTCACCTCTTCGAGCCACTTGCTGTGTGGCTTGCGCACAATCTTGCCGTCGTCGCCATAGGCGTCGCGTGGCGTGAGCGACATGAGTATGGGGTTGGCTCCGGCCTTTCGTATGTCCTCAATGTACTTGCGCATATATCCGCCATAGGTGTAGACGGTCTCCTTCTCGCCCGTTTCCTTTATTGTCACATTGATTGAGTCGTGCCCGGAGCCAGGCATTGTGGCGCGTGCGCGTCCGCTGTCGTATGGGCCGTTGTCGTTGTGGCCAATCGACACTATCACCCAGTCGCCCGGTTTCAGAGCCTTGCGCACGTCGGGCCACAGCTTGTTGTAGAATGTGCGGCTGCTCATGCCACCGAGGGCTTGGTTCTCGACGGTTATTTTGTCGTCGTTGAAGTATTTGTGCTCAAAGTATCCCCATCCCCACTGGCCGTTGTTGCCGTTGCCGAGTGTGCCGTTGCGCATGGTGGAGTTGCCGATGAGGAATAGCACTGGGTTGTTGCCCTTGCGGCTTGATCCTGGCGCGGGGCGCGCCATCAGAGCCTTGGCTATGCTGTCGGGGGTGTTGTCAACCACCTTGTTGACATCTTCAACTGGGTTGGGCACTTGGGCAAAGGCCGCAAGTGTGGATGTCCCAAGGATTGCGATAGTAGATAGTAGTTTCTTCATTGTTGCTTTTGGTATGTTTCGTTTTCTTTTTAGGCGTACGAATGAGAGCTTGCTCTTGGTTTCCCGAACGCAGCCTATACTATGCAAGGATAGTGCAAGTGAGCGGAAAAAGAGCTTGCTCTTGTTTTCCCGAACGCAGCCTATACTATGCAAAGGTAAGCAAAAAACGTGTAACGTGATGTTTTTGACGGTGAAAAGCACGGGCGAGGACATCAAAAAACGGGCTTGGCACTGTGTGTGCCTTGCCCGTTTGAACGAATGTCTATTAAAAAAGATTATGAAAAAAAGTCCTCTCGACTTTATTGTTGCTCTTTCATTGCTCTTTCACTTCGCTTTCTGCCGCCTTTGCAGCCGCAGCCTTCTTGCTTGCCGCAGCCTTTTTGGCGGCGGCCTTCTCCTTTTCGGCCTTGGCCTTCATGCGGTTTTCGGTGGCTTGCATCTTCTCCAGCTTGGCCTTCAGGCGCAAAATCTCCTTGTCCTTCATCTCGATTTCGTCGCCTTGGTTCTTTATGGTGGTGAGCAAGGCACTGAGTTCCTCGTTGTCAATCTCGTCGGGATACAGACTGTTGACGCGGCTGATGAAGTCGCCGAGAATGTTCATATAGTTGGTGAACGCGTCGAACGGGTCGCTGTATATGCCACGGTCGAGACCCACGTTGGAAGCCTTGGTGGTCATGAAGCGGAAGTTGTTGCTTGCCTGCAGGTAGTCCCAGTCTTGGCAGATGCGCGGGTCGTTGGCTATGCGCACGCGGTCGGCTATGTTGTAGAGCTTGTTGAACGCCTCGCGCTGCATGGCGTTGCCGAGCCAGCAGCTGACGTCGCGCTCCTCGTCAACCCACGACAGCGTGTCGGGCACGTCGAGCGCGCCCACGCTCTTGTTGGCCTTTATTATTTCCGACGGGGTGGCAAACTGTATGTCCTTGGCCTTGGCGCATGCCGGCAGAGCCTTGATGAACTCAAGGATGTTTGACGACAGCGGCTGGGCGATGCCAAGAGCCGACAGCTCCATGAAGATGTTTATCACCTGCTCGCCCTCTGGCAGTGCGGCGATGCGGTTGATGTATGTGTCGGCAAACAGAGGGTAGCCACTCCATTGGCTGTTGTTGAAGCGCAGCGACACGTCGTCGCTCAGTTCGATGTCGCGCAGCAGCAGTTTCAGGTTGGGGGCTTGGTTGCAGTTGTAGACGTAGTGGGGCGACTTCCATCCCAGCACGTGCTTTGCACCCTCGGTGAGCATGCCCTTGAAGCCCATGGCGGCAGCCTGGCGGCCAATGTCATCGCTGTATATCAGCGACGAGTTGCGCAGCACCGTTGGCTTCTTGCCAAAGTATTCGGCAATCTTTATGGCCTGCTTCTTCACGTCTTCGGCAAACGTCTCGTCGTTGGCGAGCGACGAAAGGCCATGGGAGTAAGGCTCGGCGAGAAACTCCACGCATCCGGTCTCGTTCAGCTCCTGCAGCTTTTCGAGCACCTGCGGAGCGTGCATCTCCAGCTGCTCCATGCCCACGCCCGACAGCGAGAACGCCACCTTGAAGTATTTGTCGCTGTCGCGAATCATGCCGAGCAGTGTGTTCAGCGTCGGCATATATGAGTTTTCGGCTATATAGTTTATGCTCCGCTCGTTCTCGTAGTCGTCGTAGTAGTAGTGGTCGGTGCCTATGTCGAAGAAGCGGTATCTTTTGAGATGCGTTATCTGGTGAATCTCAAAGTAGAGGCAAATTGTTTTCATATTTGTGGTCGGGTTAATTGATTATATCTGTTAGTAGGTATAGGTGTCACTGCCTGTGTCCGAGCGTGCGCTCGTAAAGCTCCCTTATCCATAGTCCCACCTTCTCCCAAGTAATCTGGTCAACCTCCTTCTTTCCTTCGTCTTGCAGGAAGTGGAACAGGCTTTCGTTGGTGCATATCGAGTAGATGGCGTCGGCAAGGGCGTGGATGTCCCAGTAGTCCACCTTGATGCAGTTGTGCAAAATCTCGGCGCAGCCGCTCTGCTTCGATATTATCGACGGTGTGCCGCACTGCATGGCCTCAAGCGGCGATATGCCAAACGGCTCGCTCACCGACGGCATGACATACACGTCGGAGTCCTTCAGGCACTCGTACACCTGCTTGCCGCGCATGAAGCCGGGGAAGTGGAACCTGTCGGCTATGCCCCTTTCGGCGGCGAGGTATATCATGGCATCCATCATGTCGCCCGATCCGGCCATGCAGAAGCGCACGTTGCGTGTGCGGTGGAGCACCATGTTGGCCGCCTCGACGAAGTATTCGGGACCCTTCTGCATGGTGAGTCGGCCAAGGAAGGTCACCACCTTCTCCTTGCCCTTGTGGTCGGGGCGCGGTATCTCGGCGTATTCCTGCTTCAGCGGATACACCGCGTTGTGTACGGTGAACACCTTGCGCGGATCCTGGTGGTATTGGTTTATCACGGTTTGGCGCGTAAGCTCGCTCACGCACATGATGCAGTCGGCCCAGTCCATGCCGTTCTTCTCCATGGCATACACCGTTGGGTTCACCTTGCCTCGGCTGCGGTCGAAGTCGGTGGCATGCACGTGTATGCACAGTGGCTTTCCGCTCACCTGCTTCGCGTGTATTCCGGCGGGGTAGGTCAGCCAGTCGTGGGCGTGGATGATGTCGTACTCCTCGGTTCTGGCCACCACTCCGGCCACTATGGAGTAGTTGTTTATCTCTTCGTGAAGGTTGTCGGGATAGCGTCCTGAGAACTCCATGCACCCCAGGTCGTTCACGTTCATGTAGTTGAAGTCGGCGTATATGTGGTCGCGCAGACGGTAGTAGTAGTCGGGACTCATCACATTGCCCACACGGCTCTTCACATAGTCGTAGTCAACGTCGCGCCATGCTATAGGCACAGCGTTCATCGCCACGACATTGGCGTTGGTCTTGTCCTCGTCGCCCCATGGCTTGGGCAGGCAGAACGTTATCTGCACATCGCCTTGTGCGTGCAGTCCCTCGGTGATGCCGAAGCTTGCCGTGCCAAGGCCGCCGAGGATGTGAGGAGGATATTCCCAACCGAACATAAGTATTTTCATAGTATTCTCCTCCTGTTATTTTTGGTAAGTGTAACTTTCAAGCATCTTCAGTGTGCGCAGTATCTCGGCCACGTTGACGGCAAACGAGGTGCCTCCGCGCCCGTTGAACGGTGGGTTCCCGTCGAACAGCTCGGATATCGTGCCCAGGGCGTGGCAATACATCTCGTCCTCGTAGCCCACCATCTGCCGCTCTATGAAGCTTAGCCTTGTGCGCTTGTACAGCTTCAGGCACGCCTCCATGTAGAAGCCGCCCAGCCATGGCCATGCCGTGCCTTGGTGGTAGGCGTAGTCGCGCTGCGTCTGCGGACCCACGTACATGGGGTTGTAGCCCGAGCTTTTCGGCGACAGCGTGCGCAGTCCCTTGGGCGTAAGCAGCTCGCGCGTGCAGATGTCGAGCACGGTCTTCTTCTGTTCCTGTGTCAGTGGCGAATATTCGAAGGCGAGGGTGAACACCATGTTGGGCCTTACGCTCCAGTCCTTGTTGTCGCCATCGACGAAATCGTGCAGATAGCCATATTCGTTGTAGAACGTGCTTACGAACGACTGGCCGCACAGCTCGGCGCGCCGCTCAAGGTCTTCGGCCAGTTTGGCGTCGCCAAACTCGGCGTTGAGTGCGGCGCAGAACTTCAACGCATTGTACCAAAGGGCGTTGAACTCCACGATGTAGCCAGTGCGCGGCACCACGGGGTGTCCGTTGGCCGTCGAGTTCATCCACGTCACGGCCTTGTCGCGTCCGTTGCTGTATAGCAGTCCGTTGTCGTCGAGCCGCAGGTTGGGGTGACCACCTTTTATTATATAGGCCACAATCTCGTTCACCAGTTTGCCATACATCTCCCAGCAGTGTTCGCAGCTGGTGTAGAGCGAGTATCGCTGTATGGCCCACACGGCCCATAGCGGAACGTCGGGCTGCTCCATCTCGTATATCTTCACCGTAAGCGGCTTGCCGTGCATGAATTCGCGCAGCCCCTTGGCGGCGGTCTTCATCACGAGTTCGAAGTAGTCCTGCTCGTCGATTGACAGCGACAGTCCGGGTATGGCGATGAACGTGTCGCGTGCGCGGCACTTGAACCATGGGTATCCGGCAATGATGTAGCGCGTGTCGTCGCTCTCGTGCTGGTGGAATTGGTGTGCGGCGTTCACGAGGCAGTGGAAGAAGTTGTCGCGCGGCGTGCGCTGGCAGGCCTCTTCTTCAAACAGGCTCTTCAGCTTGCTTGTGTGTATGGCCGAGGTGGACGCCGAGAACACGATGCTCTCGCCCTTGCGTATGGGCATCTCGAAGTAGCCCGGCACATACAGGTCCTCGTTTGAGGCGTAGCCTCGCTCCTGCTCCTTGGGATACTCGATGCCCCGATACCAGTCGGGGGTGAAGATGAATTCGTTCTTCTTGCTGAATTGCATGTATAGGTCGGGATAGCCGGCATACATCTTCGTCTTTATGCCGTTGTCCACCTCGAAGTATTCGCGGCTGGCCGTGGAGTTCTCGTGGGTGAACTGGCGCACGCTCCTGAAGGCGAGGTAGGGCTTGAAGCGCAGTGTCGTGGGCGAGTGGCTATCGAGCAGCGTGTAGCGCACGAGAATTCTGTCCTCATAGTGCTGGAAGAGCACCTCGCGCTGCAGGATGACGCCGCCAACGCGGTAGACCGTGGTCGGAACGTTGTCGCAGTCGAACTCGCGTATGTATTTGTGGCCAGCGGGACTGTAGTTGTTGCCTTGGTATTTGTGCAGGCCGAGGTTGAACTCCGCTCCATGCTGTATCACGGTCACGTCGAGCGACGATAGCAACACGTGGTTGTCGTCGTCGAGTTCGGGCACGGGCACCACCAGCAAGCCGTGGTACTTGCGCGTGTTGCAGCCGACGATGGTCGAACAGGCATAGGCGCCAGAGCGATTCGTGCGTAGCAATTCGCGCTTGAGCGACTCCTCAAGGTTGGTTATTGCAGTTCTTTCAAATCGTATATAGCTCATAGTTCCGTATTAAGGTTTTTAATTTCCAGAAGTTAGTTATTCTTTAAGGCAAGTTCCACACGCCTGCCGAAACGAGGTGTGCGTCGCAAATTTTTCCCAAAAGTAACCTTTTTTGCGCTTGTGGCAAAATAAAACAGTGCTTTTTTTGCAGTGTAGCCTTTTTGTCGCATTGTTGAAACCGTCTTTCGTCGCGTTCATGCTTTCTTCTTTGTTTCAGTTGGGGTTGCTTGCAGATGTGTGTCGCGGTGGTTCGTCGGTTTTGCCTTTTTCCCCGCCAATTACTTGGCGGTGGTCAAAAACGTGTTGAACGAGTGTGGCTTGGCCTTTATGTTCAGATACTTCGTGGCTATTTTCACCGAAAGGTGCGCTTCCTTGTCGGTGAAGTTGCCGGCTGTAATGATGTATCTGTTGTCCTTGTCCCTGAACACGACCACTGGCGTGTCGCTGTGTCCACGCCCCGCGTAGGCAACCATCTCGGTTCCGCGCTGCACGAAGTGGCTGAAGTGCTTGTAGGCGTAGTATTCGGCGGTGTATCTTGGCTTGCGCGTTTTGCTGTCAACCTGCACGAGGGCGTTTTGTGTCCATCCCCATGGCGATATGCCGTTGTCTTTCAGTATGAAGTTCCAGTTGTAGTATTCGTCGCAGCCGTTTCCTATATTGTCCGACAGAAGAAGGAATGTGTGCTCGCCGGCCTTCCAGTTCATTGAGCCGTTGCCACACTCGCTCTCGCTGACCATGAAGCGGAGGTTGGGGTAGCGCTTGCGCATTTCGGGCAGGTTGTTGCGGCACTCCCATTGCGTGCCAATGCCCTTCACGTTGGCCTGTAGCGTCTTGTCGTCAAGTATCTTTTCCACGTAGTCGAGGCGGTTGGTGTTGAAAGTGCCTATCCACAGTTCCACGTCGGGGCACTTCTTTGCGAGGGTGTGGGCGAGATAGTCGTTGTTGAAGCGCAATGTGCCTTCCGCTGTCCATGCGCATCCGGGATAGGGGGTGTATGAGTAGGCTTCGTTTTGATACATCACCTTGGTTATGGCGATGCCTTCTTCCCTGTAAAGCTCGATGAAGCGGCAGAACATGTCGGCGTAGCATTGCAGATAGCGCGGGTCTTGAATGAAGAAGTCCTGCGTGGCGAGGCGGCGCGGAAACACTCCTTTGCGGTCGCCAAGCAGTTTCATCTCGTTGGCGTCCACCTTCTTGCCGTCGTCCATATACAGCAGATAGCTCTGCCGTTGGTCCATCTTGTTGTATTGGTTGGGCGAAACGGGGTAGTCGTGGTTTATCTTCATCCACACGGGAGGGCTCCACGGACTCATGAATATGGGCAGTTCGGGGCAGTATTTCTGTGCGGCGCGTATAAGGGGGATTATGTTGCGCTTGTCGTGGTCGATGTTGAAGTGTTTGAGGGCGAAGTCGCCGTCAACTTCGCTGCAGCTGTACCACTCGCGTGAGTAGTCGTTGGCGTTCATGGATACTCTTCCGCAGGTGAACCTCAAGTCGCCGTCGGGCGAAAAGATGTTGTGCATCAGCTCGTCCTGCTCCTTTCTTGTCAGCATGTTGAACGCGTCCCAATCCAACTCGTTGAATGTGGTTCCGAATGCCACGAACTTTGTACCGTCGCTTTGTGCGTCGGCTTCAGCCACTACGTCGCTTTGTGGCTTTGAGTCCAACGTCGTTTTGCCGGCGACCCATGGGGAGTCTTCGGTGGTCGTGTAGGTGGTCACTTTTTGTGCCATGGCATTCAGTCCGAAGGCAATGGCGAATGATGTGAGAATAGTTGTTTTAAGCATATAGATATTTTTGTTGTTAGTTAGTCAGTCGTGCTACTGTTATATGAGCTATGCGGCAGACATTCACATTATACACGAAGTGCATACCGAACCGTGCAGTTCGAAAAAGTGGGCACCGCAAAAGAAGCTCTCAAAAGTAATCTTTTTTGCGCTTGTGGCAAAATAAAACTGTGCTTTTTGTGGCAGTGTGGCCTTTTGCCGTATCCTTGAAGTGCTTTCCTGTTGGCTCTGGCGGTAAGCAAGCGTGGTGTCCTTGCCAACTTGTGGTTATATATATAGTATGTACGCGTGTAAGAAATCCATTCCACATATACGGTTAGTTGCAGTGGACGATGAGTCTCATGTAGGCCAAACGCATGAGGGCGATGTGTGGATAGTGTGAGGTGGGGTAAGTCATGCCGGAATGTGCGCAAAGTCATGCCGGGAGGCACTCAAAGTCACCTCATATCGAACGATGCGCGTGCTCGTATCGAACGATGTGAGTGTTCGTATCGAACGATATGAGCACGCGTATCGTTCGATATGAGCCAACTTACCATAGCGTTTAGCATGACTTTCATGCCCTGCGGAGATGAAATATAGGGCGAGTCGCACAGACTTTGCCACTGTGACGGAGGGGCTAGGTTGAGGTGTTACGCATGTCACCCTGTCTAAAAAACATTAAAAAAGAGTGGGATGGTAGGCGTGGTGTCGCTAAAAACGCTAACTTTGCAAATTGGAAAATCACATCAAAGCTGAAGAAGCGTGAAAATAAAGGAAGTGTTGAACGCCCTTGAACAATTCGCGCCTCTGCCTTTGCAGGAGGGCTGGGACAATGCCGGCCTGCAAATAGGACTGACAGAGGCGGAAGTATCAGGGGCTTTATTGTGTCTTGACGTCAACGAGCGCATCGTTGACGAGGCCATCGCCAAGGGGTGCAACCTCATCGTCTCGCACCATCCACTGCTGTTTCGTGGGTTGAAGACAATATCGGATGCCGACACCGTGCAGCGCACTGTCGTGAAGGCCATTGAAAACCATGTGGCGGTGGTGTCGATGCACACCAACATGGACAACGCTCGCGGTGGGGTGAACTTCAAGATTGCCGAGAAGATGGGGCTGCGCAATGTGGACTTCTTCGCCACAAAGAACGTTGACGGCATCGAGGCCGGTAGCGGTGTGGTGGGCGAACTGGCAGAGCCATTGGCCGCCGACGACTTCGTGATCGCCGTGAAGCGGCAGTTTGGGGTGGAGTGCGCCATGTGCAACGAACTGCTGCGCCGACCCATAAGGCGTGTGGCACTGTGCGGCGGGGCCGGCGACTTTCTGCTGGACCAGGCCATAGCGGTTGGCGCAGACGCGTTTGTGACGGGCGAGATGCACTATCATGTGTATTTCGGCCATGAGCAGCAGATACAGATATGCGTGATAGGCCACTACCAGAGCGAGCAATACACCAACGAAATATTCAAGTCAATAATCGGGGAGGCCTGTCCTGAGCTGCCTACGTTCCTGGCGGAGACGGACACAAACCCCATAATCTATTTGTAACACAGAAGCATGATAAAGAGAGAGACAACTGACCTGACGGTTGAGGAGAAACTGAGTACGCTTTACGAACTTCAGACCGCCCTTTCGGCCATCGACGAGAAGACCGCCCTGAGGGGAGAACTGCCGCTTGAGGTGCAAGACCTTGAGGACGAGATAATGGGACTGTCAACCCGCATAGAGAAAATAAGCGGCGACATAAACGAGTTCCAAACGGCTATAAGCCAGAAGAAGGCCGAGATAAGCGAGGCGCAGGCAAGCGTGGAGCGCTACAAGGCGCAGCTTGACGACGTGAAGAACAACCGCGAGTATGACACGCTGAGCAAGGAGATAGAGTTTCAGTCGCTCGAAATAGAACTGTGCAACAAGAAGATAAGGGAGGCACAGGCCAAGGTTGAGGCCAAGAGCGCAGAGCTGCAGGAGAACGAGGCCACGATAGAGGAGCGCAAAAGAGACCTTGAGCAGAAGAAGAGCGAACTCGACGAGATAATGGAAGAGACGCGCGCCGAAGAGGAGAAGCTGAAGGTGGAGGTGAAAGACCTTGAGGAAAAGATAGAGCCACGACTGCTCGCCTCGTTCATGCGCATACGCAAGGGCGCACGCAACGGACTCGGCATCGTGTATGTGCAGCGCGACGCTTGTGGCGGCTGCTTCAACAAGATACCGCCACAGCGACAGCTCGACATAAAGATGCACAAGAAGGTTATCGTGTGTGAGTATTGCGGACGCATACTCATCGACCCTGAATTGGCCAACGTGAAGGTTGAGGAGCCTGTTGTGGAGGAAAAGAAGAAGGTAGTGCGCAAGCGCGTGGTGCGCAAGACGACAAAGAGCGAAGACGAAGTGCCTGAGGCTGGTCTATAACTGAATTCTGTCGCACTGACGACGCAACAAACAACAATTTGCCGCCGCAATCAACGACAAAAGCATAAAACCATTGTGCTTTGCCGTTGGTTGCGGCGTTTTTTCGTCACTTATCTCTCCAAGTGGACAATCGGATAAGGCTTGCCGTCGGCATCCTTTTCGTCCCTCGCTATCGCATGATAGCCTCGGTTGATGTAGAATAGGTATGCCTCCGCGTTCTGCTCGTTCACGTCTATCTTGCGAATGTGCTTCTCCTCGAAGGCGAAGTTGAGCAAGGCAGTTCCGTAGCCTTTGCCTTGCTCTGACGGAAGAACGAAGAGCATCTCCACCATATACTCGCTCAATCCCATAAACGCGACCACATTGGGATTTCTGATGACATACAAATCGACGACATCGAAATACATGTCTCTTATGCGAGGACGGTAATAGGCCAAGTCTTCTTCAGAGAGGAACAGATGGGAACTCCTTACGGATTTGTCCCACACACCTATCAGTTCATCCTTCAAAGAGTCCGTCGGATATTCTATCTTTTCTATCGTCATATTATATTGGCATTGGAGTTTGCGCCAACTTGTTGAATATCCACACGGCAAGGGCAACTTGCAGAATGAATATCACTGGCACACCATACTTGAACTTCTTGTGCATCGTCTTATGGTGCCACACTTTCATGCCAAGCCACGCCCCGATGCTTCCGCCACTGACGGCAAGCAGGAGCAGCGTCGCCTCGGAGATGCGCCACTTGGCATGTTTCGCCTTGTACTTGTCAATGCCATAGACAATGAATGTCACGACATTGACGGCGAGGAGGTAAATGAGGATTGCTGTAGCCATGATACATACTTAATTTGTAGAAACAATCAGTCCAGCCCAGCCACTTTTACAAGCCAAGTGTGCGGAACGAGTTTGGCAAGCAGGCGGTAACATT